>CALLAF010000006.1 GCA_938002605.1 uncultured Paracoccaceae bacterium
TGGCATTGCCAGCCTTGCGCCGCGCTCAAGAAGTGATCATCGGTTCAATCGACCCCGTAAAGACAGAATGGCGCGACGGCGAAGACCCCGGTGTCGATATTGCAAAATGGCTGTCGCATCACAGCTGTAATGTCACCCTGCGCCAGTTCCCAAGCGGTGGTCAGGGCATCGCAACCTGCATTTTAAATCTTTCAAAAGAGGCAGGTGCCGATCTTATCGTTTCTGGCGCTTACGGTCACTCCAGAACCCGAGAAGCAGTTTTTGGCGGTACAACACGGGATTTGATCAAGCAAACCGACCAAGCCGTGTTTATGGCGCACTGACCACTTCCCTCCCCGAAGATGGGCGCCTAAGCACCCGGTCACGCCTCCGTGACCGGGTGCTCTTATTTTGTGGATTCGTGTGATGCTTGTTTTGTCTTTTGGTACCCTTCGGCGTCGCCGAATTCCAAAAATTCAGGGTAATGTGGATGCATGCCTTCCATCCGCTTGGCGTGTTTAATCGGACACCAATGCTTTTCCGTGCGCCCAGCAATTTCACGGGCATAGGCCAGTAAACCGTTGCCATACGAACAATACAGGCAATTGAATTTTTCAAGACCATTCAAGTAGGCTAAATGCTTGCGGTCAAAGGTAATATAGTCCGCGCGCCTGACCTTTTGGATGCGGTATACAGGAAAACAAATGGTCTGATAAATCGTTACAAACACATCCAATAGAACAAACGGAATAATCATTGCATAGATGACAGGCGCCGTCAGCACGACCAATGGACGTGCCTCGGACAGGTAAGACCCGAGCCTTTGCTTCGCTGCTGCATGGTGTTTTTGAATATCGCGCTCAAAGACAATGCGCCGCTGCTTGATCTGGTATTTGAAATCACGCCGATGGCGCGCAACTTCAGCATCGAGGTCGGCTTCCAAGGCCGCAATACGCGCCCGAATTTGGTCGACGACATCAGACACGGTTATATCCTTCCCCAATGGTTCTGGCTTTTTAAGAAGACGGCATGATTACAGCGCGTTTCAATCGCGGTCAGTTCTTGCGCTTTGAGAGACACGGCGATTTCAGAACAATTCCGCATGCAGATCACGCCCCCCGTATATTGCGCTGCACCACAGCGGCCGAGCGGGCAATCAACACCATAGCCGTGCCGGTGCTCACAAAATCAATGCCTACCATCAACCCTAAGACCACCGCAGAGGCTTCGGGTAAGGCCACAAAGATATAGATGCCCAAAGCGATACTGATCAGCGCAGAAAATGCCGCCCACGCCCAGCCCAGCGCGGGTCTGACCCACAGGGCAAAGATGGCTTGGACGATCCCGGTTATCAGCAAGATCACAGCCACAAGAACCGTGAGCGCAACAAGCCCTTCGAGCGGGTAAGACAACATCAAAAGCCCGCCCATCAATGTGACAAGACCTGCACCAATGTTCCACGCAAACACGCCCGTACCGCGCAAAGAAAATGCGCCGATCACCGCAAGCGCCCCGCTTACGGTCAACAACCAACCGACCATCAATTCGACAACCAAAGAGCTTAGAAGCGGGGCCGCAATCGCGGCGATCCCAAGCAAGATCATCACCACCCCGCCCCACAAAATGCCCTTGCGCATCTTTGTCACAAAAGCTGCGGGTCCTATATTCAAAAATCCGTCGTGGTTGCTTGTCATGTTATTTTCCTTCGCGCGAATGGTATCTGGGGAAGATATGCCACAGCAAATAGCGCTATTCGCTCCAGCCATGAATGTGGACATCACGACCCGAATGGCCGTTCAGAATTTTGACAGCGATGTCTTCTTTGTCCTTATCCGACGTCCGCACCCACAAAAGGATGCCGCCCTGCCGAATTTGATCCGCGTAATAATCTTTGTGGTGGTTGCCCAACCGGCGCGCCAATAGCGCCCCAACGACACCCGCAGGTCCGCCACCAATTGCGATCGCTGCGATTGATCCAGCTAATGTGCTTAGTGGCGTCAACAACGCTGTCATCGCAATGGCGGAACCAATAAAGAAGAACCCGCCTGCGACGGCGCCTTCTAGCTCTCCAATGGCTTCTTCAGACACAAATGCTGCGCGCGGCGCGTCTGGATTGTCCTCCAAATCTGCAGCCCGCCAATAGGCCGATCCAAGCTTTTCGACCATCGCTTCTTTGTCACCCAGCAGGCTGATGTCGTAGCGGCTAAACCCTGACGCGCGCAGGTCATAGATGGCGGCTTGAAGTGTTTCAACACTGTCGAACACGCCGACTGCTTCAGGGATATTAATGTAAGTCGTATGGTCGGTCGTCATCATATACCTCGATTCTGCTACCGCTATACTAACGGCTAAACGGACCAGCTAATTGACGCAGGTCAATTGCCAAGCACGGTTTTAGAAAGCCGTTCAGCCTTTTCGCGGAAGCCCATCAGGGTACTTTGGCCGGGTCCGACGTGCTAAGCTGGCAATCAGCTGATCACATCAGGCGTGGTGCGCCCAATCATGTCTTGCATCTTGCTGATCACCAAAGCGGCATCACGCACGTTTTGCAGCGCGTCTTGTGTGTCAACGGTCAAATCCCCTGTCTGATCGGCAAACTGTTCAAGATAAAGGCGAAGTGTCGCCCCTTGTGTGCCTGTTCCCGACAGTCGGAACACAGCGCGGCCACCGCCCGTGAACGCGATACGCACTCCTTGGTTTTTGCTGACGGACCCATCCACTGGATCGTCATAAGAAAACTCATCAGCCGACGCGACTGTAAGACCTGCCACCGTTTGCCCTGAAAGCTCAGGCAACCGCGCGCGCAGATCTGACATCAACGCATTCGCTTTTTCAGTCGCGATAGCCTCGTAATCAAATCGTGAATAGTAGTCGCGCCCATAGGTCGCCCAGTGATCGGTCACAATTTCTGACACTGATTGCTTGCGGACAGCCAGAATATTCAACCACAATAGCACCGCCCAAAGCCCATCTTTTTCACGAACATGGTCAGAGCCTGTGCCTGCGCTTTCCTCGCCACAAATCGTGACTTTGCCAGCGTCCAACAGGTTACCGAAGAATTTCCAACCTGTTGGCGTTTCATACAGCCCGATCCCAAGCTTGTTCGCGACCCGGTCGCTGGCCGCACTAGTCGGCATCGAACGCGCAATTCCCGCTAGACCACCTGCATAGGCCGGCGCAAGGTGCGCATTGGCCGCAAGGATCGCGAGACTATCGGATGGGGTAACATAAATTCCGCGCCCCACGATCATGTTCCGGTCGCCGTCCCCGTCGGAGGCAGCACCCATATCTGGGGCCGCGTCTGACATCATCAAATCCATTAGGGTCTTGGCCCAAATCGGGTTCGGATCAGGGTGACCTTTACCAAAATCTTCAAGCGGGGTGCCATTGATCACAGTGCCCGACACGGCCCCCAACGTGCGCTCTAATATTGCCGTCGCATAAGGGCCGGTAACCGCGTGCATGGCGTCAAAACACATCGTGAACCCAGATTTGAACAGGGTGCGGATAGCGTCGAAATCAAACAGGCTTTGCATCAGTGCTTCATAGTTTTCGACGGGATCAACGACCTGCACTGACATGCCGCCCAAGCTGGATATACCGATAGACGAAAGATCAATATCAGCGGCCTCAAGCGTATGATATTGCGCTATGGTTTTCGTAGCTTCGAAAATACGCGCGGTCAGATTTTCTGGGGCCGGACCACCGTTTTGACCATTGAATTTAACACCAAAGTCTTCGTCAATTCCCCCAGGGTTATGGCTCGCAGAAAGAATAAACCCGCCATCAGCCTGATTTAAGCGGATCAAGTGGGACGCCGCAGGTGTCGACAGGATGCCATCCTGACCAACAATTACTTTGGTCACGCCATTCGCAGCCGCCATTTTCAAGATCGTTTGAATCGCATCGCGGTTAAAAAACCGTCCATCGCCCCCGACAATCAACGTCTTATCTTGGCCACCACCAATCGCATCAAACGTCGCTTGAATAAAATTTTCAAGATATCCGGGCGCCATAAACACACGGGTTTTTTTGCGCAGGCCAGACGTTCCGGGCAACTGCCCTTCAATCGGAGAACAAGCAACGGATTTGGTCTTCATGAACTGGTCCTTCGTTCGGATATATACATATCGTGCCATGAAACGAAGCGGGAACCAACCCAAGGTCTTTGTGAACAAAAAAATGGCGTCGTACCAATTTCGTACGACGCCATAAGCCCATGCATTGAAAACCTAAATCGCTTTAGGCTAGGAGGTTCTACATAGGCTTAGCTGCGCAAACCGGTCTCTGCATCAAAGTAATGTGCAAGCTCGGGCTTGATCGTAAAGCTAATCACTTCACCCTTTTTGGCTGCCGGTGGTTTTTCTGTCTTTGCAATAAATTCAACACCTGTATCGGTGATCATGTGAACCATCGCGTATTCGCCAAGGTTTTCAACAAGTTCCATCTTGCCTTCAACCACACCGTTTGCAGCATCACTGATGACCATATGTTCAGGGCGCAAGCCAACTTGTTGCGATGCTGGCAATTCTTTTCCAAGAACAGCCGCCGCATTTGCCGCAAGGTCATCTGGGCCAAAGAAGTTCATCTTGGGGCTGCCGATAAACTGCGCAACAAACGCGTTCTGCGGGCGTTCGTACAGCTCAATCGGCGATCCGACCTGTTCAATGCGTCCATCACGCAGCACAACGATTTTATCAGCAAGGGTCATTGCCTCGACCTGATCGTGGGTCACGTAGATCATCGTGTTCCCAAGGCGTTCGTGCAAACGCGCGATTTCCAACCGAGTCTGCACCCGCAACGCTGCATCAAGGTTAGACAGCGGTTCGTCGAACAAGAACACCTCTGGGTCGCGTACAATGGCGCGGCCAATGGCTACCCGCTGACGTTGACCACCCGACAAATTGCGCGGACTGCGGTCAAGGTAATCACCAAGCTGCAAGATTTCTGCGGCCGCTTTCACGCGCTTGTCGATCTCAGCCGGGTCGGTTTTGGCCTGTTTCAAACCAAACGCCATGTTTTTGTAAACCGTCATATGCGGGTACAAAGCGTAGGTTTGGAACACCATTGCTACACCACGTTTTGACGCCGCCACTTGGTTGACCACTGTATCGCCAATAGCGACAGTGCCATCGCTGATTTCTTCGAGGCCAGCAATCATACGCAGCAAAGTTGATTTGCCACAGCCCGACGGGCCAACAAAAACGACGAATTCACCATGTTCGATGTCTAGATCGACACCATGCATCACTTGCGTTTCACCGTAGCGCTTTTTTACATCGCGAAGTGTTAGACCGGCCATGTTGCCTCCAATTCAGTAATTTCGCGCCGCAATTCAGCGGCAAATTCAGGGTATGTTTCAGGTAGATCGCCCCAAAGTTGGCGACTAGTGATAAAGGCATCTGTGCCAAGCATGGCCTTCAGATCGTCCCAACTTGGTTCGACGTATTCAAACGGGATTTTACCGGCTTCAACAAGACGCGCAAACTGATGCCAGCTTGCGATGCTGCGGATTGCGTGCACGGGCATGATCCCTTGATTTAGGCAGCCCTCAAGCGTGGGCCGCACAAAGATCGGAAATTTTGCCATACCATCTGCGCAGATCCGCGCGACTGTATCACCGATCGCTTTGTTCCCAAATCGACGGGCGATATCAGCAAGATAGTCTTCCTTCGAGAATGGCAGCGCAATCGTCAGCGCGGGCAAGACTTCGTCTTGTTCAAACGCGTGGAAATGATCGTTCAGATGCGGAACACGCATCGCGGCATCAAAGGTCTCAACACCTTCCAAGGCGGCAAGATAGCACAGCGCGGTATGCCCGCCATTGAGCACACGTATTTTGGTTTCCTCGTAAGGATCGACATCGGCCGTCACTGTCACGCCTGCTTGTGCAAGATTCGGCATTTCCCCAGCCGACGTATCTTGCAATACCCACTGCGTGAAATCTTCGGCCATGATCGGTGATGTAACCGTCGCGCCGACAATCTTGCTTAGTTCATCTGCCAGATCTTGCGAGCTGCGTGGCGTAATCCGATCCACCATAGAACAGGGGAATGCCACGTTTTGCGTAACCCATTCGGCAAGCGCTGCATCGTTACAAGCTTCCAAATAAGCCAACAGATTGCGGTGCAGCATTTTGCCATTTTGGCGAATATTGTCGCAGCACGCAATCGTGAGCGATGTCCCAATACTGTCCATCCGGGCGCGTAAGGCAGCCCGCAGATAACCATAGACACTTTGGGGCTGCCCGCCGGAAACTTCGCCAGCGATTATCGGATCATCCGTATTCAGGTCGCCGTTTGGGTCGGTATAATACCCACTTTCGGTCACCGTGATGGTCACCAGATGTACTGATGCAGTGCTCAAAAGCTGCTCTGCCTCGGTTTGTGCAATGCTCCAATCCAAAAATTTTACATGTGAGCGGACACGCCGTAGGTCGACGTCATTGTCTGCCGATATGGATTTCAGAAAATATCCGTCATGCGTTTCGGTGTCAGCTTTTGCCGCGGCGAACTGTGCTGCCTCGGAACCGCGCAGGTTGACCGCCGCGATGCCCCAGCGCAAATCGCCAGATACTTCCATATAATCATCGATATAGACCGCCTGGTGGGCGCGGTGAAACGCGCCGTAGCCAAGATGGACAATACCTAGGTCACATGCAGATCTATCGTAGCTTGTGGCAGAGATATTCAAAGAGGGCGTAATCGACATTATTTCACAGCCCCGAATGTTAGGCCTTGAACCAGCTGTTTCTGGCAGAACCAACCCAAAATCACGATTGGTGCGATCGCTGCTGTAGACACGGCAGATAAGCGGCCAAAGAATAGGCCCTCAGGTGCGCGGTTACCTTCGATCAGTTTTGATAGGGTTGCAGCATCAATTGTTGTGAGACGCACGGTCCAGTATGCTTCGTTCCAACAAAAGATAAATGTGAGCAGCGCCGTAGATGCGATACCACCCCAAGCGAGTGGGATCAGGATATCCTTGATTTCACCCCATGTTGAAACGCCGTCCATCTTACCAGCTTCGATGATCTCTTTCGGGATCTCTTTGAAATAGGTGAACAACATCCAGATCACGATCGGCAGGTTGATCAGGCACAAGACCACAATCACCAAGAAATGCGTATCAAAGATGCCAAGGAAGTTCTTGGTCAAGAATGTCATCGGATAAAGCACGGCCGCAGCGGGCAGCATTTTTGTCGACAACATCCACATCAGGATATCTTTGGTGTGACGGCTGGGGTTAAACGCCATTGCATAGGCCGCCGGGACACCAACGAATAGCGCAAACAGCGTCGCAAAGGTCGATGTGATCACCGAGTTGATCGCGAACCGCCAGTAATCGTAGTTCTGGGTCATGTTCGTGTAGTTTTCCAGCGTCGGCGTAAAGCGGAACAGGTGTTCTGGCTTAACGGCGTCGGCATCTGTCTTGAAGCTAGTGAACACCAGCCAAAAGATCGGGAAAAAGAAGATAAGGGCGACAATCCATGCCACGATGGGCCATGCGATTTTGCCAAAATTTGAACGTTCTGTAACGGCTGCCATGATCTTTTCTCCCTAGTCCATCAAGCTTTTGCCAACCATGCGCAGCAAGAAGATCGCGATGATATTGGCAAGGATGACGGCAAAGATGCCCGTGGCGCTTGCGGCACCAATGTTGTTGGATGTGAATTCGCCGATCAGATACGGCAGGTTTTTATTCCCGTTCCCGCGGCTGACAATCTCAATCTCTGCGTAAAGTGACAGGTGAAAGATCGATTGGATCATCACAACGATCGCGATTGGCCGGGCCAGATGCGGCACGGTCAGATTGATGAACTGCGACCAGGGGGATGCACCGTCCAGTGTTGCTGCTTCTTTTTGGCTTTCATCTTCGGACTGTAAAGACGTCATAAAGATCAGCACGGCAAATGGTGTCCACTGCCAAGCAACCATCATGATCACCGCATAGGCAGAGGTTTGTGTGGCGCGGAACGAAATCGGCTCAAGCGTCGGCCAGAGGTTAAAGAACCAACCCAATACCGGGAAATCCCGCAAGCCATCGACCAGATTATTGATGCCGCCAACTGCGATCCCTTGCAGGCCCAGCACCGGATCAAGGATCATGTTGATCCACAAAACCGCGTTCACCGCTGGCATCACAAAGAAAGGTGAGATCAAAAGCACACGCACGATCCCACGACCAGGGAAGTTCCGGTTAATCAAAACCGCGATTGCAAGACCCAAAACAACCGTGATGACCAAAATGCTGCCCACAATCAGAACCGAATTCTGGATCGCAAAGATGAAATCCTTGGCCTTCAGGACGTAGGCATAATTCCCAAAACCGCGCCAGTTGCTAAGTGCGGGCGTGGTCCATTCGGGCCGGATGTTGCTGTTCAACACATACCGAATGAATGAGAAATAGAGCGTCATGCTCAGCGGGACCAGCATCCAGATCAACAAAAGTATGACCGCTGGCGTTTGAAGGATGCGGGGGAGCGTTCTTTTAGACATAGCTCTGGTCACCTATTCATTCGGGGTTGCGTAGTAATTATTGGGCGGGCGCTCATTCGGCGATCAGCACAAGTTGGATATGCCGCGATCAAGCCAAGCGATAAAGAGTTCTGCTAGGGTAACAGGCCCGACGTTAACCGCCGGGCCTGTACCATTTCTGTCAAAGGGAGTTAGTAGTAACCCGCTTCGGACATGATTGAATCAGCCGCAGATTGCGCTGCTTCCAATGCTTCGTCTACAGATTTCGCGCCGGACAGTGCCGCTGCGATTTCTTGTGCAACCGCTGTACCCACTTCTGGGAATTCAGGGATCGAAGCGAACTGAACACCAACGTATGGCTTGATGTCTGTGGCTTCTGGTGCCGCAGATTCAATCGCTGCCAATTCCGCAGCTGCGAAAGGTGCAGCGGCTTGGAATTCAGGGATCGCGTAGGTAGACGCACGTGTGCCTGTTGGAACAGAGCCCCAACCAAAGTCTGGGTGGTTACCAACAGCTTCGATATAGGCTTTGGATGTGGCCCATTCGATGAATGCTTTGGCTTCGTCAGCAGTATCTGTGCCCGCAGGAACAGCCATTGCCCATGCCCAGAGCCAGTTCGCACCAACAGGGTTACCAGCATTCGGAGACTGCGCGTATGCAACACCGTCTACTTCAAGGAAAGAAGCCGCGATTGTCGCATCAATCCAAAGGCCACATTTGCCTTCGTTATAAAGCGCGAGGATCTCGTTGAAAGAGTTCCCTTCAGAACCTGGAGGGCCATAAGTGCCCAACAGCTCAACGTAGAAGTTGATCGCAGCTTTCCATTCGTCTGAATCCAGTGTTGGACGCATTTCCGCATCGAACCATGCACCGCCGAAAGAGTTCACAACTGTTGTGACGAACGCCATGTTGTCGCCCCAACCCGGCTTACCGCGCAGACATGCACCATAAACGCCGTTGTCAGGGTCGTGCATCGCAGCCGCTGCTGCCATCACATTGTCCCAGCTGTCATTGTCAGCGATTGATACGCCGGCCGCGTCGGTCAGGTCCTTACGGTACATAACCATCGAGGATTCACCATAGAATGGTGCAGCGTAAAGCGTGCCGTCAGCAGACAGACCGTTGCGCATTGCTGGCAGCATGTCGTCAACGTCATAGTCGGCGCCAAACTCAAGTGGTTCGATCCAACCTGCAGCACCCCAAATCGGCGCTTCTTGCATGCCGATGTTGATGATGTCGTACTGGCCGCCACCAGTTGCTGTGTCAGATGTGACCTGCTCGCGCAGAACGCCTTCTTCCAGTGATACCCAGTTCAGGGTCACACCGGTTTCAGCAGTGTAAGCTTCGGCGACAGTTTGCATGTTGATCATGTGACCGTTGTTCACGATCGCGATTGTCAGCTCAGTTGCGTGACCTTCAGCAAATGCAGTAGTTGCAGTTGCAACAGTCATCGACAGACCGACAGCCGTGTTCATCAAAGATTTCATCTTTTTCCTCCCAGAAACAAATCTCCACTAGAATTATCCTGATCAGTTCTGGCCGCGCGGTCAACCAAAATTTTACGCGCGGAAACTTTGTAGCCAGGATTAAGCCGATTTTCGCATGATCAGATTGCCCTCAAAAAGAACAACTTTGTCTGTAATTTCATCACCTTCCAAATTTCCAAACAATGTCTCGACGGCATGCTTAGAAATCGCTTCGTAGTCTTGTGAAATTGTTGTAAGCGGCGGGCAAGTGAACCTTGAGAACGGATGGTCGTCCATTCCGGCAATGCGAATCGCGCTGTCACTCTCGAACCCAACGGGTATTTTGCGCGCAAAACAGGCCGATATTAACCCGATCGCAAGACGGTCATTACTGCACAAAACTGTGTCACTCGGGAAGCCATCACTGTCGATAACTTCAAGCCCTCCGTTCCGCCCAATCTCTTCAAAGTTCCAACCTTCCCCTGTGACACTCACCACCTGCGGGGTGTGCCCAAGGGCTTCCATAGCTGCAATATACCCTTGCCGACGTTTATTTGCGTTGGGGTTTGAAGGGTTCTGCATCTCAAAGAAACACGGCGGCGTGCCCGTGCGGCACAAGTAGTCGACAATCAATCGACCAAACTGGAAATTATCAGACCCACCGAACGACAGCCCGATGTCAGGCAGATAGCTATCGAACAACACGGTTGGAACTTTTTGACTGAATTTTTCGATCATCGCCTTGTCCGAACTGCGCCCCAATGGGGCAATCAAAAGCCCAGCAGGTTTTAGCGACCGCAGACTATCAAGAATTTCAACTTCTTGGTCACGGTTCCCATGCGCACTGTACAGCGTTGGCTGATAGCCCGCGTCGATACAACGCCTTTCGACGTTACGCGCAATTTCAGCAAAGAATGGGTCGGCAAGCGATGGGACAACAACGCCAATGTTACGCGTAAGTTTGCGGTTTTGGTTCATCGCAAAAATATTTGGGCGGTAATCGTAGGTCTCTAGGGCCTGTTCAATCCGTTCGCGCGTCGTGTTGCGAACGGCGTTGGGATCATTGAAATACTTGGAAATTGTTGGGCGCGAAATGCCGCTCGCCTTTGCAAAATCTTCCATATTTCGGATCTTGGTTTCCATCGCTTCAGTCGCTTTCGGTTCGATAATTGACACAAATTTGCGCAACTTATCAAAAACTTGTCGCGCGACAAAATCAAGTACAGATTTGTAATTTCCACAAAACAGCAACTGAATTACATATTTTGGTCATACCAAAATCACTTGATTTTCTGTAAATAGAAAAATATATCAAATTTAGTCATACTAAAATATACAAATCTGGGGTTGGCAAAAAGTGACTGGTCGCGCAGCAGATAGCGTCGTTAAAGCGATTTCAGCGCGTATTCGCAGCGGTATCCTTGCCGATGGTGATTTGCTGCCTGCTGAACGTGATCTCATGGCGGAATTCGGGATCAGTCGGACAGTCGCCCGCGAGGCGGTACGCATTTTGGCCAGCCAAGGGCTCATTACGGCCAAGCCACGTCACCGCCCTGTCATCCGAACGGCTGGTTTCGAAGCTGCGTTTGATGCTGCAGGATCAATCGTTGGCAACCTGTTGCGGCAACCCGGTGGCGTGCACAATCTATTCAACACGCGCGTCATGCTCGAAGCTGCGTTGGTACGTGAAGCTGCCTTATCTGCGGATAAAAAGGACATCGTGAACCTAAAGACCGCACTTGCCGCGAACGGCGCGGCTATTGATGACAACGATCAATTCTACCAGACTGACCAACAGTTCCACGCGGTGCTTTACGATATCCCGGGCAACCCCGTGTACCCTGCAATTCACCGCGCCTATACGACTTGGCTTGCGCCGCAATGGGGGCAAATGCCCCGTCTTGTCGACCGCAACCGGGTCAATTTTGCATCGCATACCGCGATCATGGACGCGATTTTATTACGCGATCCTGATGCCGCTGAGGCCGCGTTGCGTTCACATCTGGCCGACGCTTGGGACCAAGTGCGGCTGACTTTCGGAGACATCTAAATGACGACTAAACGACCCATCCGCAGCATCGCCTGCATCGGTGAAGTAATGATAGAGCTGATCGCCAATCAAGATGGCAGCGCGCGTGTTGGCGTTGCAGGTGATACCTATAATACCGCTGTTTATCTCGCGCGGGCGCTGCGCGGCAGTGATATAACGGTATCCTATGTCACCGCTTTGGGCACCGATCCTTACTCGGACCGCATTCACGCTGCGATCCAAAGCCACGGCTTGGATACATCATGCGTTGAACGCCGCGCCGGGCAGATGCCGGGCCTTTATGCGATTGATACTGATGAAACGGGCGAGCGTAGCTTTAGCTATTGGCGCTCTGCGGCGGCGGCCCGGCAATTGTTCTCTCCGGGTGGAACTGTGTCGTTTGATGATCTCAACCGGTTTGACATGGTGCTGCTGACAGGGATTTCGATGGCGATTTTGCCACCGAAAATTCGGGAACAAGTGATTGCATGGGCCGAAGAATTCAGCGCCACGGGCGGCACATTGGTTTACGATAGCAATCACCGTCCCCAGCTTTGGGAAGACGTTCAAACCGCGCGTGACGTGAACACAGGAATGTGGCAGCGCGCCGATATCGCCTTGCCTTCACTAGATGACGAACAGGCGCTTTTTGGTGACCCAAGCACTGAGGCTACAGTCGCCCGGCTGAACGATATCGGCGCGACAAAAGGCGCGCTGAAACGAGGGGAGCAAGGGCCGCTTGACCTTTCGGGCACCCATGTCTTTGCAGTCCCAGCAGAGCCGATCAATGTTGTTGATACAACGGCGGCTGGTGATAGTTTTAACGCAGGCTACCTTTCTGCAATCGCGCTTGGTCAATCGCCGCTGCAAGCGATGGCAGCAGGCCATGCATTGGCGGCTCGCGTCATCGCGATCCCCGGCGCAATTATCCCTGAATAGGCAGAGGCAAATCCTTATCCGCCGCTGGCGCATTCTCGCGGGTAAAAACCCAAATCTTTGCAACGTTTATTCCCCCTCATGAGGCCAATAAGACGGGCCGCATGAGGGGCAGTATATCACCAATAATTCACCTAGGGTTTTGGAGTATCTGGGTCGATAATTTCTGCATCTGGCGTTTCAATCGGCACCGGCAGATTTGGTTCTGCGTCCTGCCCCACAATCAACGGCAACATCTCAGTACCGGACGGCATTGCTATCTCGCTTGCGGGCGGGGTTTTCCAAGAAAGCGTGTCAAACGCCCCGCAATTTTCGCAGGTCGGAGCCCATGCCGCGTGGATATGCTGGCATTTATCGCAAATCCACTGCGGGCCACGCGGCGCGGTCAACGCACGGGTCAGCCAGCCACGCACGACGGAATCTTCTGCGCCAGCGCCGCGCTCGATCGCGGCCATCAGCGTCAGGCTGCGCGCTGTCGGATCTGTTTCAATCAGATTGCCCAAAGCGCGTTTAGCGGCTGGGAAATCTTCGGCAGCGATATGCAATTCGGCTAGAAGCATCTTTGTTTCGGGATGATCTGGTGTCGCCTTTATCAACGTACGGAATCGCTTGAGCCGTTCTTGCGGGGTTTCATCAGGCACGATTTCGGCAAATGCTGTCGCGATATCTGGGTGCGGCTGCGCATTCCATGTTTTAGTTAAAACGCGGGTCGCATAGCGCGCATTATCCGCAACAATATAGCTGCGGGCGGCCATAATCGCGGCCGGAATCAAATCTGGCGATAGGCGATTTGCCTCAACCGCAGCTTCACGCGCTTCGATTGTTTTGCCTTCATCCATAATGTCGCGTGCCTCTGACAAGGCCAGGACCGCATCACGGCGTTTATGCACATCACGTGGCAAATACCCTGATTTCAGCTTTGCGCCCAAGGTTTGGCGCGCGCCCGCCCAATCCGCCTTTTCCGCCTGTAACTGCAGCAAGACATCTTGGGTTTCTTCGTGCTTTGGTTTCAAGGCAAACGCCTTTTGCGCCAGCGCCATTGCTGTATCTGTGTCACCCTCGGACAGCTTTTGTTTCATGATCCCGCGCACACCGACAAAGCGGGTTTTGTCGTTTTTCAGCAGTTCCTTATAGGTTTCTTCTGCCTTGCGATGGTCGCCTGTCATTTCCGCCGCTTGCGCCGTCAGCAGGTTCGTCAATTCTGGTTGGTTAAGGTATTTATCCGCGCGGTTTGCCTTGGTCATCGCGAGATGACCTTCGCCTGACGCAAGCGCCATCATGCCCTCAGAGAGGGCCTCGTAGCCTTTGCGTTCGCGGTTACGGTCAAAATAGCGCGAAATCGCAGTTTCATCACCATTCAAAAATTTGAATCCGGCGACCAAAAACGCCAATAATTTCAACCCAAGCCAAACCATGACCACCAAAGCAACCAGCGCAAACACCATTTCAAGGGTGCTCAGCGTGATTTCTTTGCCTGCGATGCCAATCGTGGCACCCCCTTCGACATCCATCAGAAGTGTGGATCCAAATGTCAGCGCAGTCACAGCGACAACGAAAGCAATAATTTTGATAAGAGACCAGAGCATAAATATCGCCTTTAATTGTCACTAAGGGTGGTAGAAAGCAGATCGATTGCCGATTGCGCGGCCGCGCGCATTTCAGCCCGAGCGAGCCAGTCCGACATTTCCGCGCGCGCAACTTCGGGAAGCCCAGCAATTTCAGCAAGCGCTTCAGACAGACGCCCTGCATCAATAGCTGCACCTGCACGCGACAAAATCGCATCAGCATCGTCACCTTCGCGCGGTGCAGTCGATCGAACATCGAATTGATCACGCAAAAACGCACCAAAACCGCCTCTGTCTTCGCCTGAAACGCCTTCGGATCGCGCCGTCGCCAGTGCCTCGCGCGCCGCATCAGCAAAGGTTTCACGCAAATTCTGCAATGTCGGCACACCATCTTGAACCGCTAACAATGCCTCTGGCGCACTTTGCCCCAATGCGGCTTCTAGATCACCAAGCGCGGCGCCAAGCGGCGCGCCCGTTTCCAGACCCGATTGCACACGCGCCAAAGCGGCGCGCCCAGCAGCATTGCGTGCCGCAAGGGCTGCGTTTTCTTCGATTGCGGCAGCTTCGGCCCGGGCTGTTTCCAACTGCGTTTCAGCAATATTTGTCATATCGTCGATTTGGGCACGTAGCGCGTCAAGTTCTGCCTGATAGGCAGCGGTGGCAGGTGCCGCACCTTCGCCAACAATACGTGGCTGGTTTTCAAGCACTGTGACCCGATCAGAAAGAGCATCAAGCGCAGCGTTCACTTCAGTTTCAAGCGCATCAATCGCAACCGCAAATTCGTCCTGTGCCATCGAAATGCCCGCTAAATCAACATCGGGAATTTCGGCGATTTGCTGACGCAAACTATCAATTTCACCCGCCTGAGCTGCGATCTGATCAGCATAAGTCGTATCGACAGCTGGCTTTGTCAAAGATGCAACACCAAACCCAATCGCGCCCGCAATCACGCCACCAAGCAATAAGGGCATAAACCCGCTGGCACGCTTTTCCGGGACAGGCTGCTGCTGAGGTGCGGGTGCAGGTGTTGGCTCTGGGGCAACTGCCTTAGGTTCTGACGGCGCTGGCTCCGGCTGAACGGATTCCGTTGCGTAAACCTCGGCCGGGATAGAATCAATATGGGGTTTTGCGTCGTCCAACGTTGCTGTTGTCACGTTTTCCGGTGCTTTTTGTGCCTTTTTGGATGGCTGCTTTGCCACAATAATACCCTTCCAGCGAACAGAGCTCGCAGTTTACGCCAATATTCACTTACTTTACCCCGGCAACAAGATGCTCTCAACCGTTGGTATTGTCTTTCAATAACGCATCCAGCCGCGCAACGGTCGCGTCAACCATTGCATTTCCACTGGGTTGCGCAGCGATGCCGATCGTTTGTGCATGCATACGACCTACCGCCCGTTTTATCTGCTCACTCATTACGACAACGTGTAGAGGCGCTAAAAATGGCCCCTGCTCATTCAATATGGTGGCTGTTCGCGCAGAAAACAGGGGTAACACGACAGGAAGCGTACCCTTTAGCGCATTTTTTGCTTCGGGAGTCAGGGTAAGGGGTCGTTGATCATAGGCAATAATATCCGCACAAGGGATGCCAGATTCGTTTAGCGTCTGCGCGATGTTTGCTTGCACATGACGCCCCCGAATATGCGCCAATCGGCCGCAGGGCGCTGCCTGCATTATCATCTGCGCCAACCCGGCTGCATCGCCCGGACCCGTAATTGTTAGGAACCCCGCGCTTTTAGCGCGTTCAGTGGTCTTGGGGCCAACGCACCATGCGGTCAAACCGCGCGGTAACGCCAGTACATCTACCGCCTGCGCAGAGGTAAAAATGACCCCGGTGATTTCGGACAAATCATCGGCTACGGGCACGGGTACGATTTCAATCAGAGGCGACATTATAAACCGAACCTGTTCGCCGAACCTGTCATGCAATTGACCCACAAAAGCCTTCGCGATTGGCGCGGGTCTTGTCACGATCAGGGTCGGGGTCATCTGCTCACCATTGTTCGGAGTGTCGCACGATGTTACCTGCCTAGCATACACAAGCAAAGAGCCACATATGACCCTGACCCTTCTTGGAATAGAAAGCAGTTGCGACGATACCGCCGCCGCCGTGGTGCGCGGCACGGATGTGCTTGCCTCTGTGGTTTATGGGCAGACGGCGCTACACGCCGATTTCGGTGGGGTGGTTCCTGAAATTGCAGCCCGCGCACATGCCGAAAAACTTGACCTTTGTATCGACGAGGCATTGCAAAAATCGGGTCTAACACTGCCCAAGTTGGATGGAATTGCCGTCACCGCTGGCCCCGGATTGATTGGCGGTGTCCTGTCTGGTGTGATGTGTGCCAAAGGGCTATCCGCCGCGACAGGCTTGCCATTGATCGGCGTAAACCACCTTGCCGGGCACGCGTTAACACCCCGCCTAACTGATCAAGTGCCCTACCCCTATTTGATGCTACTTGTATCAGGCGGACACTGTCAGTTCTTGATTGTCGAATCTCATGACACCTATCAACGCATCGGCGGCACAATTGATGACGCCCCCGGCGAAGCCTTTGATAAAACAGCGCGCATTCTAGGCCTGCCGCAACCCGGTGGGTCATCGGTAGAAAAAGCGGCGGCATCTGGCTACGCAAAACGGTTCAACCTCCCGCGACCACTACTGAACCAACCGGGATGTGACATGTCATTTTCTGGTCTAAAGACCGCAATTCTGCGCGCTCGCGATGGTGTGGTCGCCGAAAAAGGCGGGCTCACCCCACAAGATCAAGCCGACCTTTGTGCGGGATTCCAATCAGCCGTCACTGACGTCTTGATCGAAAAGACGCGGCGCGCGATGGAGGCTTATCTCGTGATGAACCCAGAAAAACGCAGTTTTGCCATTGCCGGTGGGGTCGCTGCAAACGGGGCCATCCGGAACGGATTGAAGCAGGTTTGCGCTAGATTAGACACTGATTTTGTTGCACCACCGCTGAACCTTTGTACAGATAACGCTGCAATGATCGCCTATGCCGGAATTGAAATGATGCAAACGGGGCACCGTGATGATCTGACGCTTTCTGCGCGTCCGCGATGGCCCCTTGACCAACGGGCGGCGCCCATGCTCGGATCGGGGAAAAAAGGGGCGAAAGCATGAAGATTGGGATCGTTGGTGCCGGTGCGTTTGGCACAGCACTTGGGGTGGCGCTTGCGCTTGATGGCAACGACATCGCGCTTTGGGCGCGCAATGACGAAGCCGTCGCAACGATGCAAACCACACATAACAACGCAAAACTTCCGGGTGTCACCCTCCCCCAAAACCTAGCGATTTGCGATGATTTAGACACTGTTTTTAATTGCGACACCCTGCTTTTGGCAATTCCGGCACAGACATTGCCCGCGTTCTTGGAAACACATGCACCCCGGCTAACTGGTAAATATCTGGTGGCCTGTTGCAAGGGCATCGACCTGACCCGGATGACAGGACCTGCCAGCACAATCCGCGATCTCGTACCGGATGCCATCGCCGCGATGCTCACCGGGCCTAGCTTTGCGGCGGATATTGCGCGCGGGCTGCCAACGGCGCTCACTCTTGCCTGTGCAGATGATGCGCATGGGGCAATTTTACAAACCGCGCTTTCAACCACATCACTGCGAATCTACCGGACAACAGACACAGTTGGCGCAGAATTAGGCGGTGCGCTGAAAAATGTGATGGCAATCGCCTCGGGGGTGGCGATTGGGGCCGGCTTAGGCGAAAGTGCCCGCGCGGCTTTGATCACCCGCGGCTTTCCAGAAATGCAGCGGCTTGCCACCGAACTGGGTGGTCAGGCCGATACGCTGTCTGGGCTGTCCGGTTTTGGCGATCTCGTGCTGACTTGCACATCCGAACAATCACGCAATTTTCGCTATGGGCTTGCGCTTGGGCGTGGTGAGAGTTTTGACAGCTGCACCACCGTCGAAGGGGCTGCGACCGCCCGCGCCGTGCGCCAACTTGCGCGCGATCTAGACATTGATATGCCGATCTGCACAGTTGTCGCGGATCTGACCGAAGATAAAACCGATGTGATGCGCGCGCTAAATGCGCTGCTATCACGGCCACTAAAGGAAGAATAAATGCGTTTTGCACTCATGACGACAGATAAACCCGGCGCGCTACAGGTACGGCTTGATAATCGCGACGCACATTTGGCCTATATTACAGATACCGGCGTTGTCGAAATGGCTGGGCCATTTCTAGACGACAGCGATCAAATGTGCGGGTCTCTTATTGTGCTAGAGGTCGCTGATCTGGCCGCAGCCCAAGCCTGGGCCGACAATGATCCTTATGCCAAGGCCGGGCTTTTCAGCGACGTGCGTATCCAAGCGTGGAAAAAGGTCGTCGGCTAATGGCACATTGGCTGTTCAAATCTGAGCCTGACGTTTGGGGATGGGACAAGCAAGTCGCCAAAGGCGAAGCCGGAGAAGAGTGGGACGGTGTGCGCAACTACCAAGCGCACAATAACATGCGCGCGATGAAATTAGGCGATCGCGGGTTTTTCTACCATTCACGCAGCGGCCTTGAGATCGTCGGCATTGTTGAGGTGTGCGCCGAAGCCCACCAAGATAGTACCACCGACGACGCTCGCTGGGATTGCGTAGATATCAAGGCGGTCCGCCCCTTCGAAACCCCAGTGACGCTGACGCAAATCAAAGAAGACCCGCGCTTGCAGGATATGGCGCTGGTAAAATCTGCGCGCCTGTCTGTGCAGCCCGTCACCGATACAGAATGGGATATCGTCTGCGCGCTTGGCAACACAAAACCCTAGCTTGCTGGGGTAAAGCGTCGCATAATCCTCCCAAACGGGAGGTTACCAATGACTATTCTTTCAATTGTCGTCGCGACAATCGCAGCATTTGCATTTGGCGCGGCCTATTACATGGCTCTGGCAAAACCATGGATGGCAGCAGCGGGCATCAAGGTCGGGGCAGACGGAAAACCAGAAAACAGCGCAAGCCCGACACCCTACATCGCTTCATTCATCTGCATTCTCCTTGTCGCAGGGATGACCCGGCATGTTTTTGCACTTTCAGGAATCGAAACAGCGGGCAAGGGGCTGCAAGCCGGGCTAGGTATCGGGCTGTTTCTTATTACGCCCTGGATATTCATCAACACAGGCTATTCTAATCGGCCATGGAAGCTTGCGGTGATCGATGGTGGCTATGCGACTGCAGCCGCGGCAATCATCGGTTTGGTACTAACGCTGTTCTAAAAAGGGGGTCCAGACATAGCCCGAACCCCCTTTTCACCCCGCGTGTTCCTAAGCCACCACACGCATATGAATATCTAGGTCCGGACCTACTGATCCTGATCCCTACCTAACCGTAAAGTTCGGTATCTGGCAAAGACTTAACGCGATGCATTTAGTTCAAATGCAAAACGCCCGCGCAAAGGCGGGCGTATCATAGTCTAGTAACAAATACTTAGCCGTAGATGGCTTCTTTGCTGAAATGCTTTGTTAGCATGTAGTATACAACTGCACGGTATTTGTTGCGCTCTGATTGACCGTAAGTAGTCAGAACAGAATCAATAGCTGTATCAAGTTCAGCGCTGTCTTTCAGGCCAAGTTTCTTGATCAGGAAGTTGTTTTTAACAGTTTCAATTTCATCGGGCTGGCTGGCGGCAACGGTTGACGCGTCGGCGTTATAGATCGCAGGGCCGCAGCCGATTGTAACCTTCGTCAGCAAATCCATATCTGGCGTAATGCCGCATTTGTTTTTCAGGTCGTCTGCATATTTAGCGATTAAATCGTCTCGTTTACCCATGAAATTGTCCCCAGTGTTGATATTTTGAATTGATCGACGCCGCGCATTTTCGCCGCGTTGCTGCACGTTAACGGGGGATATTGTGGCTCGTAAAGAAAAAACACTACATGCGGCAATCTTTCGCCGTCAGCGACACAGCCCCCAACCCCGCGATTGTAGATGAAAATGGTCCGCATGAAGCCTGTTGTACTCTGGCGAGAGCGTGAGCTTGAAAAAGCTGCAAGCACCATCCCGCGCGGCCCGAAGAAACTGTGCTTGGGCTGTGTTCCCATCCCAATCACGGATCAAAGATATCCGTTCCCCGTTTGCAAATTGAAATCCACTGATATCAATCGCCTCGGCGGTGGCGTGGGTGCTCATGCTTGTGCTGGAGCCTGCAATTGTCCGTATCGCACGGCAGTTGTAGCTACCGATCTGGTTTATCGCCTGCACCGAACTGCCCATGATCCGCTGCGCGGCGGGTTGCAAACTATGGTGTTCCCACATCGCCATTCGCAGTGCGATTGCACACCTTGTTTCGACCTCGGCCATTTTGGCCTGCCCAACCGCGGATAACGATACCCGATCTTGGATATGACACTGATCGGAAATCATCATGTCGCTCATCGGCGTAAATGACGCATACCCATCTAGTACTGCAAGGCATAGCGCCGGATCTTCGGATGCGCGCGATAGTTTCCATGGCGTCAGTGGCGTTATCGCATCATCAATGCGCAGCGGCTGCACCGGGTTCCAACCCCGTGGCAGCGGCGTTTCAGGATGAACAACTACCCCATAGCCGCCCGCTAACAGCGTCATCGCAAAGAAAAACGCGACCACCCCACGCAAAATGGGATGGTCGCGTTTTTGGCTTTTTTCTGCGGCTTTGGCCTTCGCCTGACGAATGCTGTGCCGCATGATCGCTTAGTAGCGGTAGTGTTCAGGCTTGAACGGACCTTCGACAGTGACGCCAATGTAATCCGCTTGCTCTTTACGAAGCGTCGACAGCTTCACGCCAATCCGATCAAGGTGCAAACGCGCAACTTTTTCGTCCAAATGCTTTGGCAGGATAAAGACACCTGGCGCATATTCGTCGCCTTTGGTCCAGATTTCGATCTGCGCAAGAACTTGGTTGGTAAAGGATGCGGACATTACAAACGACGGGTGACCTGTCGCATTGCCAAGGTTCAGCAAGCGACCCTCAGAAAGCAATATCAACCGGCTGCCCGATGGCATCTCGATCATGTCGACCTGTTCTTTGATGTTGGTCCATTTGTGGTTTTTCAGCGCAGCGACCTGAATTTCATTGTCAAAGTGGCCGATGTTCCCAACGATCGCCATATCCTTCATCTCGCGCATATGCTCGATCCGGATGACGTCTTTGTTGCCCGTGGTCGTGATGAACACGTCGGCGCTATCAACGACGTCTTCAAGCACTACAACTTCGAACCCGTCCATCGCGGCCTGCAGCGCGCAAATTGGGTCGACTTCAGTCACTTTCACACGCGCACCTGCGCCCGACAGAGATGCAGCAGAGCCTTTGCCAACGTCGCCATAACCACAGACAACCGCGACCTTACCCGCCAGCATCGTGTCGGTCGCGCGGCGAATACCGTCGACCAGCGATTCCTTGCAGCCGTATTTGTTGTCGAACTTCGACTTGGTCACCGAATCGTTCACGTTGATCGCAGGGAACGGCAATTGGCCTTTCTTGTGCAGATCATAGAGGCGGTGAACGCCAGTTGTTGTTTCTTCAGATACACCTTTAATCGCATCGCGGGTTTTAGTGAACCAGCCCGGTGTTTCGGCCATACGTTTTTTAATTTGCGCAAAAATCGCTTCTTCTTCCTCAGAAGTTGGCACGGAAAGCACATCTTCGCCAGCTTCGGCGCGTGCACCCAGTAGGATGTACAACGTCGCATCGCCACCGTCATCCAAGATCATGTTCGCCCCTTCTGGGAACTGGAACGACCGATCAAGATAATCCCAATGTTCAACCAACGACTGACCTTTGATTGCAAAAACAGGCGTGCCACCTGCTGCAATCGCAGCGGCGGCGTGATCTTGGGTTGAAAATATATTGCAAGATGCCCAACGCACATCCGCGCCCAATGCGACCAAAGTTTCGATCAACACAGCGGTTTGGATCGTCATGTGTAGTGACCCGACAATACGCGCCCCAGCAAGCGGTTTGCTATCACCATATTCAGCCCGCAGTGCCATCAGCCCCGGCATTTCAGTTTCAGCAATATCCAGTTCTTTGCGGCCAAAGGCAGCGAGGTCGATATCTTTTACGACGTAATCTTGCGACATCATTCATTCTCCTAGAAAGGTTGCGCGCCAATACCATTGCAAACGGCTTGCCACAATCCAAACCCGCGTATTATCCAGATCATTCAATATTAGATTAAGGCAGAATCATTATGAAGCAACCACGCGCGTGGCAACGGATGCTTTCGGGGCGCAGGCTAGACCTGCTAGACCCAACCCCGGTCGACATCGAAATCGCTGATATCGCGCATGGCTTAGCTTTTGTTGCCCGTTGGAACGGGCAGACGCGGGGTGATTTTGCTTATTCTGTGGCCGAGCATTCGCTGCTTGTGACTGATATCTTTACAAAACAGCAGCCCAGCGCCCCAGTGAAATGGCAACTGGCCGCGCTTTTGCATGACGCGCCTGAATATGTGATCGGCGATATGATTAGCCCGGTCAAAGCGGCTGTCGGCCCTGATTACGGTGCATTGGATGATCGGCTGACGACCGCTATCCACATTCGCTTTGGGTTGCCCGCGCAAATTCCCATCGCGATCAAGCGCCAAATCAAAAAGGCCGACAAGCTATCAGCTTGGCTTGAGGCTGTGCAGATCGCAGGCTTCACGGAAGTCGAGGCAAACAAGCTTTTCGGCAAGCAAGACCCGGCCCTGACCAAGCAATTTTCAATTCATTTGCGACCCCCGATGGAAGTCCGTGATGATTTCACAAACCGGCACAAAACACTGATGGATGCGCTATGATCGTTCGCCCTGCAACACCACATGACGCCGCTGATATGGTCGCACTGCTTAACGCGATTATCGCCCTCGGCGGGTCAACGGCACATGAAACGCCGTTTACCGAAGACACGATGCTGTCTCATTATATCGCCCCATCCGCATTAGTTTGTTGTCACGTCGCTGAAAACGCAGGCAAGGTCGTTGGGTTTCAATGGCTTGGGTGGCCCCGCAATCCCGATGATCCGATGCCAAAAGGGTGGGCCGTTATCGCCAGTTTTGTCGCGCCAAAGGCGGCAGGCAAAGGTGTTGGACAGGGGTTGTTCGCTGCCACAAAATCTGCGGCGCGAACGGCGGGTGTTTCGGTTATCGACGCAACGATCCGTGCCGATAACGTCGCCGGATTGCGCTATTACGGCGGGCTTGGGTTCCAAGATTATGATCGATTAATCGATATCCCGCTGCGCGACGGCACGAAAGTAGATCGAATCCGTAAGCGGTTTGATCTTTAATTCGCAGCGAGTGCCGCACCACTGGTGATCAATGATGGGACCATCTGCTGCACAACGCGGTGCCACCGCGTAACCGGTTGCTCAGCGATAAAGATGATATCGTTGGGGCGGAGGTTCATCTGCGTCGCCAAGACCAGATTGGCGACATTGCGTGCATCAAGCTGCCACGCGGTCACAGCGCCACCTTCGCCCGCGCGCAGCACGTAGATCTGCGCAGGGTTCGCGGTTTGGCTGGTAAATCCCCCTTCCGAAAACAACGCATCTGCCAATGTCGCTTCACGCCCAAACGGCAAGGTAAACCGCCCCGGTGCGAAGACCTCACCCGTTAAATAAACATAATCGCGCGCTACTGCATCAAGCGCCAGTTGGTCCTGAAAATTCGTACGACGCACCGCCAATGTTGCGCGGCGCTGATTCAGCTCGGCCGTTAATGCCGCTAATGCTTGCGCCTGTGCTTGATGCCGTGTTTGGGCCAAAAGAATTTGTTGCTCGAAATAGCGATGCGCCTGATCAAGTGAAAATGCGGTATCAATATAGACACTATCCCCGCCCAAAAGTCGTATTTTGTGAAATTCCGGCATTGTCAAATATTCGGACAACAGCAGCTGATAAAGCGAGCCATCGCGGTAAATTCTGATCGACACCTCAGCACCTTCAGACGCGGCAATACCGCCAGAGCGCGAAATTGCTTCATCCAAATATAGCGGCGTCAGCGTGATCGGAATCGAAACAGGTACCGCAACCGCGCCACCAATCACGACGGATCGCGCATGAAACTCTGCCATTTCTAAGCTAAATGTCGGATCGATCCGCGCGCTCACAAAGCTCTCAAAAAGGCGGGATTCTGCTTGCGCGAGCGTCAGATCTAGTAGCATCACCCGGCCAACAGAGGGAATAGAGATCATCCCATCATCTTGGACCGTATATGTCGCACGCACATCATGCGGAGCCGAAGATGTATCGCGGTTTGTTTCTGGCTGTGTCGTTAACCTGACGATGTCACCGACGTCAATTTTATAGGGTCCCGGGTCAACCTGTGGCGGGATGCGCGTCGCCAGTTGCCGGGGTTGCGGAGCGTCGCCTAGCACCGGCAAAACCCCAATTCCCCGCGCCCCATTGCCATCATGCGCCGCGATTTGCTGTGTAAATGCCGCCGGAATAGCGCGTGGGCTATAGGGTGACTGATTGGCCGTTGCAATGGCCTGCGCCGTCAATGGCACAACCGTAACTATCCCGTCGTCCGCTTGGACCTTGGGCGATACATATGCGGCTCCGCATCCCTGCAAAACAACGACCGCGATCAGCATTAACCACAGGCGCACATAGTGAATGGCTTGACCAAGCAAAATGAAATTATTCCTACCAACATCCCCAACGCCCAGGATGCGCCAAGAGTGGTTAATGATTACTTAATAGGAGGAGTTCGCAGGCACCTAACCTTACCTTAAGCAATCCAGTTCAACCTGCATGGCCAAACCCCATAGGATTCGGTTGATGCAATTTTTGCGACCCTTTGCGTATCGCGCCCGAAAAATATTCACCCTGCGCCGTCCAGAACGGCTCTGGATTCATTCGTGTGCGGCGCTACTCATCATCTTGGCCTTGTTGGGCACGACCCAATATATCAACCGCACCATCATTGAGCGGCAGCTCATCGCGGAAACCGGGATCAAGGCCTCGCAATCGCAAATCACCTACGCGCATGAAGTATTGTTAATCGCAGAACGCATGACCTCTGGTCGCGTCAGCTCTGCTGCGCCGATTGAAAAGGCGATCAAACAGTTTGAACGCAGCTACGCAACGACCGTTTTTGGGGGGCTTTGGTCAGGCCAGCAACGCACACACTACTTTGATTCAGCTGAACCGCTGCACGCTCTCATCGCCGAATTTATCGAGATTTCATCGAGATTTAGTTCGGCGACCCCGGCGCAATATGGCGGGTTAATGCGACAACTCGATGATCTGTACACTCACCGCGGTTTGGGAAATAGGCTCGATTCCGCGGCCGCACTGATGGAGCAAGAGGCACATGCAGATGCCATTCGCCTCTCTAAATGGCAACGTCGCGTGCTGATAGTTTCAGCGCTTGCACTACTTGCTGAAGCGATCTTTATATTCGTGCCCACACATCTCGCTGTGCAATCCACGATAAAGAAACTACACAGGCAAACAAAGTCACTCCGCGATTCACAAAGTGAACTGCGGCAAATGAACCGCAAGCTGAAACATACCGCCCACCAAGATCCGCTCACCGGGTTACCAAACCGTGCACATCTGACAGCCTATCTTGGGCGCATGAACAAAGAAGAAAAAAGCACCGGCCTTTCTGTGCTATTTGTGGGGCTAGATAATTTTAAGGCTGTCAACAATTCAGCTGGGCATGATTTTGGAGATGAATTGCTTATCATTGTCGGGCGCGCGCTGCAAAGTTGCGTTGACGACGACAATATCGTCGCGCGTGTTGGCGGGGACGAATTTGTACTTGTCACCCATGAGCCCGCGCATGTGATGATCGACAGGGTGCGGGCATTGTTCGCGGATCCATTCGAGGTAAAGGGTCGCCGCATTCCGATTCATGCAAGCATCGGCTACCTAAAGCTTGCCACAAATACGGAAGACCCGATCAACACAATTGCAGATGCGTCGATTGCAATTCAAACAGCGAAAAATTCAGGTGAAAACAAAACACTGCAGTTTGAAAAATCACTTCGGGACGATGTCGAACGCATGCGCGCCTTACAAGCTGAACTTGCGGATGCAATCAAACAAGGTGAAATCGAACCTTGGTTTCAGCCACAGGTCCGGCTGTCAGACGGGCACTTGCATGGTGCCGAGGTTCTGGCACGGTGGCGCCACCCAACGCGTGGATTACTCACCCCTGATGGTTTCATTCCTGCAGCAGAACGCGCAGGGCTCGTCATCGACATGGATCACAGTATTTGGCGCGCCGCGATGGCGCATGCGGTGTTGTGGCGAAAAGAAAACCTTTGGCATCCCTGTATTTCGTTAAACGCCGCACCTGAAACAATCTCCGATCCGCATCTCATTGAACGGCTTTTGTTAGAGCTGCAGCGCTCGGGGCTTGGGGTCGATCAGATTATTGTCGAGGTGCTTGAAACCACGCTTATCAACGGCGCGGATGACATGGCCGCAATCAACATCGATAGCCTTTCTGAATGTGGCATCAGCCTAGAACTCGATGATTTTGGGACAGGCTATGCCTCGCTCGCGAAACTCACACAATTGCCACTTGATGGGATTAAGCTGGATCGCTCGTTAGTAGCCCCGCTTCCGGACACAAAGGCCGATAGTATCGTGCGCGCAATCCTTGCTTTGGCCTCAGAACTTGGGCTGCAAGTCATCGCAGAGGGCGTCGAGGAAGACATCCAAGCCACGCATCTTAACGAACGCGGATGCGCAGTTGCTCAAGGGTACGGATATGCGAAACCCATGCCGGCCGAAGAATTCCGTGTTTGGCTCAAATCCCATGCAAATGCCCCGCTACATATCGCGCCACGCGTCGCGCAAATGATCCAGTAGCCTTGAGGAATGATATAGTAGCCTCTATTTGACGAGAAGCATCGCCAAAAGGATTCCACCGTGGCTAACCATCTCTATCGAAATGATCTGCCTGACGGGCTTGACCTTGGGCCAGTCGTCGCGATCGACTGCGAAACCATGGGGCTCAACCCACATCGCGACCGTCTATGCCTTGTGCAGATGTCCGGAGGTGACGGCGATTGCCATATGGTTCAGATCACAATTGGGCAAACAACCGCCCCAAATCTGAGCGCAATGTTGACCAACCATGAAGTGCTTAAGCTGTTTCACTTCGGTCGCTTTGATATAGCGGCACTTTTTCACGCGTTTGGCGCCCTCGCCTCCCCAGTATATTGCACAAAAATCGCTTCAAAATTGGTACGCACATATACCGAACGCCATGGGTTGCGTAACTTGTTACAAGAAATGGTCGGCGTCGATATTTCCAAATATCAACAACAAAGCGATTGGGGCGCAGCCGATCTTACGGAGGCGCAGCTAAACTATGCGGCCTCTGACGTCTTGTATTTGCATCAGTTAAAATCGGCGCTTGATACACGGCTTGCGCGCGAAGACCGCACGCAGATCGCCCAAGCATGTTTTGACTTCCTACCAACACGGGCACAACTTGACCTTGCAGGTTGGCCCGAAACAGATATTTTCGCGCATTGATGGAAAACACAGAAAAATTTCTCGCCACAGGGCGCCGGGTCATAACCGAAGAGGCCGCAGGTCTTACGCAGCTTGCAGATGATCTTGGTCGCGGGTTTACCGCGGCGGTTGACCTATTGTTAACCGCAAAGGGCCGCGTGATCGTATCGGGGATGGGCAAATCAGGCCATATCGCCCGCAAAATCGCAGCGACATTTGCCAGCACCGGCACACCGGCACATTTTGTCCACCCCGCAGAGGCAAGCCACGGCGATCTGGGCATGATGACTGAAGATGATGTTGTGCTTGTCTTGTCCAATTCGGGAGAAACACCCGAACTTGCAGATTTGGTGACCTATACACGGCGCTTTGGTATCCCAATGATTGGCATCGCCAGCCGGGAAGAAAGTACCTTGTTGCAGCAATCTGACGTGCAAATTCTTTTACCCAAATGCGGCGAAGCCTGCGGATCAGGCGTGGTGCCAACCACTTCGACGACCATGACCCTTGCGCTGGGTGATGCGCTTGCAGTAGCGCTTATGGAACACCGCAAGTTCACCACTGAAAATTTCCGCAAATTTCATCCCGGCGGTAAATTGGGTGCACAATTGGCCAGCGTGTCGGATCTCATGCATGTTGGCGCAACCGTGCCAACGGTATCCGTTGATACGCCGATGACTGAAACATTGCTTGCGATCAGCCAAAAGGGCTTTGGCACTGTCGCCGTAGTGGACGAAAATCAGACACTTGTTGGGATCGTGACCGATGGGGATTTGAGGCGGCACATGGACGGTTTGCTTGATCTTACAGCCAGTGAGGTTATGACCCGAAATCCGGCGACAGTATCAATTCATGCGCTTGCCGCTGAGGCGCTAGCGATCATGAACGATCGTAAGATTACTTGCCTATTTGCCGCTCACCCAGATTCCCCGCGCAAGCTGGCCGGGGTCTTGCATATCCATGACTGCTTGCGTGCAGGCGTCGTCTAAAATGGGCGGACGCGATAACATCTACTCGCAAATCGTTAACCTAGCGAAGATCATTCTACCGATTGGGGCTATCGGGCTTTTGTCGACACTGTTCTTATTTGCGCGCGCCCCGGGCGAGCCGACGCAGATAGACATGACAGAGGTGACTGAAATCGCCCGCGAACAGCGGCTTTCCGCGCCGCGCTTTTCGGGCGTCACTGACGATGGAGCGACCCTCACCATTTCAGCACGCGCCGCGCATCCTGACCCGGCAGCCCCCTCTGTTATTCACACCGACGACATGCGCATACAAATGGATAACCCTGATGGCAGCAATATTACCATTAGCACCACCAGCGGAGAACTAAATGGACCCGAGAAAACCGCGCGTTTTTTTGGTATTGCCCGTTTGGAAACTTCGTCTGGCTATGCGATGGAAACCGATGGGATTACCGCAGAACTAGACACCGGGGTGATTACGTCTGATGGTCGTCTTGAGGTCCGCGCTCCCTTGGGTGAATTGACTGCGGGCAAGGTCACGTTTCAAATGGCCAGCGGCGGTTCGATCCAGCAGATGCTATTCACCAATGGCGTCAAACTGATATACACACCGCAAGAATGATGCGTTCAAAATAGGAAACGAGCCAAGTGTTTAGAAAATTCGCGATCTTGTCGACCTTCCTTTTGCCATTCGCAGGCCCGATACTGGCGCAGACCAACATTGATTTAGGCGGCATGACTGTTGATACATCGGCAGCGATCGAGGTCACCGCTGATAGCTTGGATGTCGACCAAGAAAACGGCACCGCCCAATTCACCGGCAATGTCATCATTGAGCAAGGCGATCTGCGCCTATCCGCGGGTGCCGTCGAAGTCGTATATGGGACAGAAAACAGCGAGATTGCACAGTTGATCGCGACAGGCGGCGTGACCTTTGTTACCGCAACCGAAGCTGCAGAGGCACAAAACGCCGAATACGATATCACAACGGGGCTATTGACCCTGACGGGTGACGTTTTGCTAACCCAAGGTCCTAGCGCAATTTCCGCGCAAAACATGGTCGTCAATGTCGAAACCGGAACGGCGTCTATGGAAGGGCGCGTGCGCACAGTTCTGCAACAGGGCAACAACTGATGGACGGCTCCACTATGGATGGCGTCACTGGCCTCCAAATCATTAACCTACGCAAAAGCTACCGTAAGCGCCCCGTGATCCGCGATGTCACGATTGATTTGGGCCGCGGAGAGGTTGTCGCACTTCTTGGCCCAAACGGGTCCGGTAAAACAACCTGCTTTTATTCCATCGCTGGTCTAGTCACCCCCGAAGGCGGCAAAGTCATCATTGACGGACGCGACGTGACACTGCTGCCCATGTACCGTCGCGCGCAGCTCGGTATTGGATACCTACCGCAAGAGATGTCAATTTTTCGGGGTATGAGCGTCGAAGATAACATCATGTCGATTCTCGAAATCGCGGTGAAAGACCATCATAAACGGCGCGAACGGCTCGAAGAATTGCTTTCCGAATTTTCAATCGAACATCTAAGGCGCGCCTCGGCGATGGCGCTGTCGGGCGGGGAACGCCGCCGGGTTGAAATCGCGCGGTGCCTTGCTGCCGGGCCAAAATATGTGTTGCTTGATGAACCATTTGCAGGTGTTGACCCTATCGCTGTTGGTGAAATTCGACATCTTGTTGCTGATCTAAAAAACCGCGGAATTGGCGTGCTGATCACCGATCACAACGTCCAAGAAACACTTCAAATCGTTGACCGCGCTTACATTCTACATGACGGCACGGTCCTGATGAATGGCACCACCGAAGAAGTCATCGCCGATGAAAATGTGCGGCGCGTATATCTGGGCGATAGTTTCCGCGTGATCTGATTCTTTGTTCACAATAGTGGCTGAGATATTGACAAGTTTCGTTTTTCGTCGCCAACTGTAGAAGATGACTAACCCGATTTCTTCTCTCACGACTTGGCTGGCGCCTGCGCCGGGGTCTGAGAATAAAGCGAATGAAACTGGGGTGTTATCGTTTTCCATAGACTAGGTACGCGTTAACATCACCTCTATATTTGAGGTGTATTGCGTATCTGCAACCACAAGATAGGAGAAACGATGCGGTATCAAATCAGCGGTAAGCAAATCGACATTGGCGAAGCACTGCAGACACATGTGAAATCAGAGCTGGGTGATATTCTTGAAAAATACGCCGGGCGCCCAACCGATGCATATGTTGTTTTCTCCAAGTCTGGGCATGAATATGTTTGCGAATCCGTTGTGCATCTTTCGACCGGTCTGACGGCTCAAGCCACTGGGAAGGCGTCAGAAATCTACGCCGCATTTGATAGTAGCGGCGAAAAAATGGACAAACAACTGCGCCGTTATAAGCGCCGCCTCAAGGACCATCATTCCGGTCGGTCACAACCTGTTGAACTTTCTGATGCTGGGTCGTATATCCTCGAACCAAGAGACGAGTCAGATGAAGCCACGCAAGACACCGTAAACGCCATGATCGTGGCGGAGATGGAGACAAAAATTCAATCTCTTTCGGTCGGCGAAGCCGTGATGCAAATGGAAATCGCAAGTGCCCCGGTACTGGTTTTCCGCAATGAGAAACACAATGGAATTAACGTCGTCTATCGACGTGACGACGGGAATATTGGCTGGATTGATCCCAAATCATTGGGCTAACCCCCAGCAAATTTGGTGAAAGAAACATCCGATGCAAGTTGCAGACATCCTCAAGCCGGACGCGGTGAAAACCATCGCGTCTTGCACCAGCAAAAAGCGGCTGTTTCACGACTTGGGCGAGCTGGCGAACACAAGCTATGGCCTGAACGCGACCCATGTTATCGATGCTCTTATCGAACGCGAGGGACTTGGGCCAACCGGCGTCGGACATGGTATCGCATTGCCCCATGCCCGCCTGCCCGGCGTAAATGAAGTCCAGGGTATTTTTCTACGTCTTGAAAAGCCTTTGAACTTTGACTCTGTTGATCGCCAGCCCGTCGACCTTGTTTTTTGCCTGATTGCACCTGAAAACGCGGGCGTTGAACACCTTAAGGCGCTCGCGCTGGTATCGCGCACCCTGCGTGATGAAGCGATTTGCGCAAAGCTGCGCGCGAATAGCGATGCCGCCACGCTGCACACAATTTTGACCGCAGAACAGTCTTCGCAAGCCGCTTAAGCCCAGTTTCCGAACCCAAACGCAGCATAGTCACGCGCATAGGCAGCACGCGCCGCATCCTCGATCACTGCATCGTAGATCGCAACCAATCGGTTGTGGTATTGATGATCAGTACCGCCCAGCTGCGGCATTGAATCAGTCCCCACCTGTGCAGAGAGAGCTGCAAGTTCGCCTTCAAGACTGTCTTCTCGACAAATCATATCAGGGAGCGAGAGTGTAGCGATGCCTTGCAAAAGGGCGAGCTGGCTGGCCCAAGCGGGGTCAACTCGAATGGCCGTTTGCCCCGCCAGATTTTGACGCAAAAACTGCAGAAATCCCAAAAATGCCGCACGATGAGCCGCATTTCTATATGCATTCGTATCCGTAAGATCCGGCAGCGGATCTGGAATCGGTAGTTTATGTACCCTGCGCAAATTGGCGCGAATGCCGGGAAAACTGTCCGGTCCATCAGATAAAATACAATCGCAAAACGCGGCATGGGCGCGGGCCACCGGATGCCGCAGCACAGTAAAACTACGATAACCGGCATGGGTTTCTTGCCATGTGCGCAGTGTTTTTTGGGTAAACTTGCGACGCAATTCGCGTGGCCGCGCCCCTTCAACATCAGCGAGCCAGCGCCGCACCGCCCAATCCGGCCCCGACCGTAACGGCATAAACAGAAGCCCCGCTTTGTCTGACGCGACATATGTTGGCACAGCCGCACCACGCCGTGGTTCAAAATTCGGGGTCCGCGATAGATCAAACCGATCCAACGGCCCAAGCGCCGCTTTCATCGTGTCAAAATTGCTCACGCGTTGATCAAGCGGCTCTGGGTTTTGTTTCTTTAGCTTTTTATCAAGCCCTTCAAGACGCGCATCAACGCCCAAAAATGCGGCTAAACCGTTTAAGATTTCTACGTCGCGTAGGTCGTCATAACCAACATAGAATGCCGTTTGCCCGCTAGTCTGTAGCCTGCGTTGAATATCCAACTGAAAACCTTGCAACCGCGCAAGCAAGGCCTCGAACTCTTCTGCATCAAAAGAAATCTGCAACGATTTTGCATTCGTCGCATTGGTCAACTTCCATTGTCCCGTCGCCCGCGCGGATTTCCAGCTCACATAGCTATCTAGCGGGTTGCGTGTCAGAATAATCTTGGCGCAGCGCGGGTCTTCCATACAAATCGCCAATGCCCGCGGATCATGGTCATGAAAAAACCGAAATCCAGCCAATCCGTCTTCCGCGACGATTTTTGCGATAAGTGCAGCGGGATCGGCATCGCGGTCATCTTTCGACATGCCTAGCAAAACATCCGTCTTAGGATAGCCGATAAACGCCGTGTTGAAGGCTTCACCGTGGCAGGCCACACCCTCGAGCGCGTTCAAATTCGCCTCAAGAAAGTTAGACCCTGTGCGCATTTCCGCTAGGATGATAAAATAGTCAAACTTTGTCATTTATGGCCAACCACATAAGATCGCGGTTCAGAAACCACATTCGCCTGACGATGCATTTCTTCCGAAAGATGACCTGTTAAATAAGGGTGCATTCCTTGATTTTTGAGCTCTTGCAGAAACGCTGGCAAGCCGCTTAAATCAACCATTTCAGGAAGCTGCCCAAGCGCATGCGCCTTGTGGCCTCCGATTTGATCAACGAGCATTTGCAAAATATCGTGCGGGTTTTCAAGAAAATCGGCCAAAGTATAGATATGGATGCGCGCATGTGCGTCAGGCGCGCGGAGTGCCTTCAGAAATTGGTTTTCACGATGTTGCAAACGCGCGGCTTCAGTCCGCACCTCGGCCGCAGATTGACCTGATAAGAACAATGGAATCGACCATGCGCCAGAGATCACCCAAACGCGCGCGTTTGTATCATGTGCCAGCAACCACCTGATGGATTGTGTATCCGCAGGACCGAACATAAAGCATTGATATTGATCACGCGTGGTCCACATCAGATTTGTTAAAAATCCTTGCGCATTATAATCGCGCAAGCGTGCGCTGTCAGACAGCGCGCCGCGAAATACCGTCGCACCATTTACAAAATGCACCCTATCCTTTGCATACAGGTGTCCGTGAACGGTTGCCTCAGTTTGTTGGGCAAGCCAGTTTTGGAAATCTGGGAACAATGCATCAAAGCCCTGCATGACCGAAAACGGGGCGGCAGCGATCCCGTTTGCCTTTTCCATATTCGGAAAACGGCTATGCATATATAGACCTGCCCGCCCGCGCGTACGGCGTTCAACCGCTTTGTCAAAAATGCGGTCCACTGTACCCGTACTCGGCCTTACAGCACTCGCAGCCTTATCGGTAGCGCAGGGAAAGCTTTCATAGAGTACTTGGGCATTTGGCCAGATCTTACGCGCGACAAAGCACCCAGAGCGCCGCAAAATTTCGGCGTGATCATCGTAAAAGATATGTGGCTTTCCCTGAAAATCGAATTTTGACAAGGTCAGGGATCGGCTTTGGATACGCGTCGCGTGTTTGCGCACAAGTGTTTGAAAATAGCTTTCGTCAGGGATCCAAACCCGCTGGAAATATCGATCATATCTGCGCCGGTTTGGGTCATTCAAAATCGCCTCAAGTGTCTTGCGCGTAAGACACCACCATTGCGATCCCATATGTGGCACCAAACCCTTTGGAATACGTCGCTTGACCCCAAGGATCTGTTGAAGCCGCACATAGCCATCAAACAACCGCCGCCGCCGTTTCCAAGAAAAAGGGAAGCGCAGGGTAAACCGTTCGCGATCAAGCCCACCGACAGTCCAAGGGACGTCAGCGGTCGTGGCGCTTTCGATGAAATCAGTTTGTGGGCTGGCATCCAAAAATGCGCGCAGTTCCGAAATTGGGCGAAGTGGCAGGCAGGAACCGGACGCCAAAAAGACGCGCCCCACTTGTTCAAAATCAGCCAACAAATGCTGCACGGCGTCTTGCGTGGCCGCAACCAGCCCCCACATGCCCCACTCGCAACGGCGGCGCGTGCTGAACCGGACGTCGGCCAGATCACCCAAATTGGCAACAAAGCGATCATAAGCTGTGTCATCAACATTACTGTCAACATGGATCACAACCGGACAACCGCCCGCCGCCCAATGACGCACCATCTGTTCTGCACGGTCAAAATCCGCGTGAACCAACATGACGACACCTAAGCTCATGCCCAGTTCCCCTTGGACATCAAGCCAAGCGCCTCAAGCTGGCGCCAATTCAAATATTGCTCGCTCCACTGGCACCAGATTTCCGGGTCATTGTCGGCACTGGCATAGGATTTATATTCTCGCCCAGCGTTATAGTGTTCGGCGCGTTCCGCTTCTTGGCTGGCGCGCGGACCAAAGGTGTTTAAAAACTTTGCGTGCAGCAAAATGCCAGACGTTTTTTCGCCCCCATTTTGCCCGTAAACAAGGTTTAACCCACGCGGCAATAGCATGTGGGTAGAGCTGACATAGGTGAAATCACGATCCCATTTAACGAAGGGGATTTTGTTCAATGCTGGGGCTTGTTTGGGTTTTTCAGCAAAGAACACGCGCGCGCGCGGCCCCCCTTGAATCCACAAATTGCGGTATAAATCGTTGCGCTTTAAAGTGTAATTGCCAGGATCAAACCAATTGGCAAGCTTGAACGGATCCGCGCCACGTTGGTACACCGCATCACTGACTTGCCCCTTTGGGTACATATCCAGCATCATTGCGCCGAACGATCGCACCTCTGATGCCTCAAGCCAATCAGCCAAGGCCCGTACAGGCCGCGTGTCACAAAACGGGTATACAAAAAATTCGTCAACATCGACAGTTAATACCCAGTGCCCATGTGCGTATTTCCCCTGCAAATAGGTTAGCCAATCCACCCCAAAACGCGATTTACCATAGTGCGCATCCGTTTTCCAAAGCGACACATCCGACTGGTCTGCGACATAGGTGTCACCGCCATCATCGCTGCCATTATCGACCAAAAGAAAGTGGTTCACCCCCAGCTTGCGGTAATAGTCCAAGAAAAACGGCAGTCGGATATCTTCGTTTCGAAACGTACAAAAGAGCAGAATATCAGAAGGGGATATTTGCGCCGTGCGGTCTGCGACGGCAGTCAATTCACGCCCTTTACGGCGTGCGCGGATTTTCCAACGTTTCCTTCGCAATCGCAGCCGATATGATGTCCAAACCCCCAAATGTATCCCTTTCTAACGCCAATCATCTGGCGTAATCAGCCCAAGTTCAACGAGCTGCTTCCACCCCTTATAGGCCACAGACCTATCGGTCCACAAATCTGGGCCTGCAATAAGATCCTGATAATACCCCGCATAAAGCGCGCTGTTCTCAAAATGTTGCCGTCGGTCCAACTCTTCGGATGATCGCGCAGCAATATCGAGCAGAAATTTAGTATGCAACAAGGCACCCGTCATCTTTGTCTTTGATGGCCAGTCAAACACCTGATTTAACCGACGCGGCAGCATGTGATGGGTCGAGGTCACATAAACATTGCGCCAATGCCATTTCACCAGTGGGGTCTTATTCAGGCTTGGCGCCCGATCTGGGTCAGCCCGGAAAAACACGCGGTCACGCACCCCGCCTTGGATCCATTGATTGCCAAATACCGGATGCACCCGGTGCCGGTAGCCTGATCCATCAAACCAGCCCAGCGCAGTCACCGGGTCTTGCCCTTGTGTATAAGCTACATCGGTTAACCGCCCCCGCGGGTACATATCCAACATCAACGCACCAAATGTGGGCAAGCCTTGTGAATCGAGATGGGCCGTCAACGCCTGCAAATCGCGGCTGTCGCAGTGCGGATAAACCAGCAATTCATCTGCATCGACGGTCAAACACCAGTGACCCTGCCCATATTGCCATTGCAACCAACCCAACCAATCCATGCCGAACCGCGATAGCTTGTAACTATGCGATGTCGTCCACAGTGAAACGTCAGGTTGCGCGGCTAGAAAGTCGGCCGTGCCATCCGTGCTAGCGTTATCCACGATAAGAAAATGGGCGACGCCAAGTCTGCGGTAATAGTCCAAGAAATATGGCAGCCGCAGCATTTCATTGCGCACCGTCGAAAACGCCAGAACTGCGCCGGGTGCGATCTGTTTTGTACGATCCGAACGCAGGTCAATCTGCTTTCGACTACGACAAATGCGCAACAGAATGCGCCGCCGTTTCCAACGCAAACGGTAGGCTAACCATGCATCACTGAACTTTGCGCGCAATCTTTCCCCTTGCTGCCTAAGCAGGCAATTTCAAATCTTTCAGGAACGTTGTTAACTCGTCACGTAGTTCTGGTCGATCCAATGCAAAGGACACCGTCGCCTGCAAAAAACCTGCCTTAGATCCGCAATCGAACCGTTCTCCTTCAAACTTAAACCCAAAGATATCACGCCCAGTGGTCAGCTCATATGCGATCGCGTCAGTGAGCTGGATTTCGCCACCAGCACCACGTTCGATCTTGTCAAAGTTTTGCATAATGCGCGGCGTCAAAATATAGCGCCCAATCACCGCAAGATTTGATGGCGCCGTGCCGGGGGCAGGCTTTTCGACCATGCCTTTAACCTCAACAACCGATCCTTCGTCACTGATTACGTCCAAAATCCCATAGGACGATGTTTTTTCTGGCGCGACTTCCATCGCAGCAACCATTGCGCCACCTGTATCTTGGTAGGCTTCGATCATCTGTTGCAAACATGGCTTTTCCGCCGCGATCACGTCGTCCGGCAAGATAACCGCAAACGGCTCGTCACCAATCAGCTTACGCGCACAAGATACCGCGTGCCCGAGGCCAAGCGCCTTGTGCTGACGGATATAGGCAATTGCTCCGCTTTCCATATTGGTGGCTTGCAAGGTTTCAAGCAGTTCAGTCTTGCCCGATTTGCGCAAGGATGATGCCAATTCAGGAGAATGATCAAAATAATCTTCGAGCGCGGATTTTCCGCGTGACGTCACAAAAATAAAGTCTTCGATTCCCGCAGCGCGAGCCTCGTCAATCGCGTACTGGATCAACGGGCGATCAACCAAGGTCATGATTTCTTTGGGGACAGATTTGGTAGCAGGCAAAAACCGCGTTCCCATGCCAGCCACTGGAAAAATTGCTTTGGTTACTTTTCTTTTCATGTCCGTGCCTCTTTTTTGCTTAGACCCAGCGTAGTGCTGATGTTCGTCGGCCTAAAGGGGATTTATCCACCTTTAATGTCTCGGCGGCTAAGCATCGCCCATTTCTTGCAACATTGCCTCAATAAGTGGCACATCCTCAGGATTGTTTAATTCCCAAAACTGGCGGCCCTTGCCGTCAACTTCGACACAAAGCACTGGTGTATCACGTTCTAAAAAGCGCAACTGCTCTAACCCTTCAAGCTGTTCGAGCGGTCCTGCGTCCCATGTCGGATAGGATGAAAGCGCGTCAGGCCGATAAGCGTAGACACCCACATGGTGAAACACAGGCGTTTCATCTACGTCCTCATAGGTCTTACCGGTGTAGGGGATCACCTCTTTTGAGAAATAGAGCGCATTGTTGTTTGTTCCGAATACGGCCGTGGTGCCCCCAACGCGCCCTTCCCGGCGATCAGACAAAAAGTTGTTTAAGGCGCGCCCTTCGGTTCGCAAAACGGGCGTTGCTACATCTGCTTGCGGGTTGGCACGTAGTCCGGCAACAAGGTCTTCGACGAACCACGCCGGTGTCAGCGGCGCGTCGCCTTGCAAATTCACGATAATGTCATAGCCGCCACCGATATTTGCGACCGCCTCGGCGCAACGTTCGGTCCCGTTTTGACAATCGACCGATGTCATCACCACCTCCGCGCCAAAACCGCGCGCAGCCTCTGCGATGCGATCATCATCCGTCGCAATTACAACCCGGTCGACACCTTTCACTTGCATCGCGGCATCCCAAGACCGGCGGATCAGCGTTTTCGCAATCCCGTCAGCCCCGCGCAATTCAACAAGCGGCTTGCCGGGATAGCGGGTCGAGGCATAACGCGCCGGGACAACAATAAGGACAGGCATTACGCTTGCTCCAATGTGACACCCGGCGACAGTGCGATAAAGAATGGATTTTCGAAAATGGGTTTGCCATAGGTCAACGGCGTATGATCATCAAAGCGCACCACCTGCCCGCCGGCCCCTGTCAACACGGCATGCCCAGCAGCCGTGTCCCATTCCATCGTGCGCCCAAGACGTGGATAAAGATCGGCCTCGCCCGTTGCGACCAGACAAAACTTCAACGATGATCCTGCGCTTTTCATATCTTGGACGTTGTATTTATTAATATAATCATCGGTAGCCTGATCCCGATGCGATTTAGATGCAACGATCAAAAGTGCGTTATTGTCCGGCTTTGAAACCTGCAATGGCGCCGTTTTACCGACCGCATCTTTCGCAAACACACCCGTTTCCTCGACAGAAACACCCGCGGCATCGGTATAAAACAGGCGCCCTTTTGCAGGGGCATAAACGATCCCGCGGACGGGGGTGCCGTCAACGACATAAGCAATGTTCACTGTGAAATCGCCGCGCCGTTTGATGAATTCTTTGGTCCCATCCAACGGGTCAACGATTAAAAACGTGCTAACGGATTGACCGTGCGAGGCTGATTGTTCTTCGGTGACAAGCGGGACATCAGGGAATGCCGCACGCAGGCCTGCGCTGATGATCGCATCGGCGGCTTCGTCTGCTGCAGTCACCGGGCTTTCATCGCTTTTCGCGCGCACATCAAAATCATCGGCGGCATAGATTTCCATAATTTTATCGCCCGCCAAAAGCGCGAGCTCCCGCATCACGGTGTTCAGTTTTTCAAAATCCATCGCCGGGGTCCTGTTTATTGAATAATTAGGGTGTGGCGGTTATGAAGGCTTGATCCGATGTCGGCAAGCCAATCCTAGCGCAGGCGCAGAGCGAAAGCATCACCATGTTTCAAACCCGCCGGAATGTGTCGACCTTAGGAAGCTTTTTCAGCAACCTCGACCTGATTTACGAAGTCACCGTGCGATCTGTGCGCGGGGGCCACAGAAATGCTGTCGTCGGCCTTGTTTTGACTATTTTACAAAGCCTTGTTTTGGTGGCCGTATTCTTGGTGATGTTCATGGTCGTCGGGGTGCGCAGTTGTCCGATACCTGGTGAAGATTTTCTGATCTATATCATGGCCGGCGTGATGCTGTTTCGCACACATGTCCAATCCGTTAAGGCAACCCAAGGGGCTAACGATGCGCTAGCGCCGATGATGCTTTATGCGCCAATGAACCCGATTGTGACGATCTGCGCATCAGCGCTTGCAACATTGTATCAACAGCTTTTGGCGATTTTGGTCGTCTTAACAGTCTACCATTGCGCAGTTACCCCGATCTATATCGACAACCCGATTGGCGCGATGGGAATGTTTTTGCTCGCGTGGTTTTCAGGATGTTGCATCGGGGTTCTATTTCTTGCCATTACGCCGTGGTTTCCGCGCACAATGGCCATTGTTGGGCAACTCTATCGGCGCATGAACATGATTGCTTCGGGTAAAATGTTTTTGGTCAACGCGCTCCCATCAGCGATGATCGCGATGTTTGATTGGAACCCACTGTTCCATATTATTGACCAAAACAAAGGGTTCGTTTTTCTAGACTATAACCCGCATTTTACCACGATTTCATACCCGTTGCAGGTATCATTGGTCTTCTTGGTTCTCGGCATGATGGGCATGTTTTTCACGCGGCAACATGTTTCTGCCAGTTGGAGCATGGGGAAGTAGGGCGTCCGCCAACATCTCTTAACTTTCCCTGAACAAAAAACAGATTTTTTGCTGTTTTGTTGAGCCTAGGGCGCTTGCAGCCCCGATTACGCATCCCTATATACGCCTAGATCACTTGTTTAGGGGGGTTCCCCTGATCAACAGAACGTAACTGGTGCGGGTGCCGAAACGGGTTCGCGCTACTCAAACTGCCTAAAGTAAGGGATTTGAAAAATGGCCAAAGTTATTGGTATCGACCTCGGAACGACAAACTCTTGTATTGCCATCATGGATGGCTCAAAACCACGCGTGATTGAAAACGCCGAAGGCGCGCGCACAACGCCATCTATCGTTGCGTTTACCGACGACGAACGCCTTGTCGGTCAGCCTGCAAAACGTCAGGCCGTCACCAACCCAGAAAACACAATCTTTGCTGTAAAGCGCCTGATCGGCCGTCGGTTCGACGACGAGGATTTGGCAAAAGAAAAGAAAAACATGCCGTTTGATATCGTCAATGGCGGCAACGGCGATGCATGGGTCGAATCTAAGGGTGAGAAATACTCCCCAAGTCAGATCTCTGCTTTCATTCTTGGTAAGATGAAAGAAACCGCCGAAAGCTACCTTGGCGAAAGCGTCACACAGGCGGTTATTACAGTTCCTGCGTATTTTAACGACGCACAGCGTCAGGCAACAAAAGACGCCGGTAAAATTGCTGGCCTTGAAGTGCTGCGCATCATCAACGAGCCAACAGCCGCAGCGCTAGCATACGGCCTTGATAAAGAAGACACACAGACAATCGCGGTCTATGACCTTGGCGGTGGTACATTCGATGTGACCATCCTCGAAATCGACGACGGCCTGTTCGAAGTGAAATCTACCAATGGTGACACATTCCTTGGTGGTGAAGACTTTGACATGCGCATCGTGAACTACCTCGCGGATGAGTTCAAAAAAGAGCATTCAGTCGATCTGACCCAAGACAAGATGGCGTTGCAGCGTTTGAAAGAAGCTGCGGAAAAAGCGAAAATCGAACTGTCTTCGTCTTCCAGCACTGAAATCAACCAGCCGTTTATCTCTATGGGATCAAACGGCCAGCCATTGCACATGGTCATGAAACTGACCCGCGCGAAACTGGAATCGCTTGTTCTGGACCTGATCAAAAACTCGATCAAACCATGTAAAGACGCGATCAAAGACGCCGGTCTTTCCGTTGGTGACATCGACGAGGTTGTTCTTGTTGGTGGTATGACCCGGATGCCACGCGTCAAAGAAGAAGTCGGTAAATTCTTCGGTAAAGAACCACACCAGGGCGTGAACCCAGATGAGGTTGTTGCCATGGGTGCCGCCATTCAGGCCGGCGTTCTGCAAGGCGACGTGAAAGACGTTGTTCTTCTGGACGTGACACCGCTGTCTTTGGGCATCGAAACATTGGGTGGTGTGTTCACACGCCTGATCGATCGCAACACAACCATCCCAACGAAAAAATCGCAGGTCTTCTCAACTGCCGAAGACAACCAAAACGCGGTGACCCTGCGTGTCTTCCAAGGTGAACGTGAAATGGCCGCTGACAACAAAATGTTGGGTCAATTCAACCTCGAAGAAATCCCGCCCGCACCACGCGGCCTGCCACAGATCGAAGTGACCTTTGACATCGACGCCAACGGTATCGTTGAAGTAGGCGCCAAGGACAAAGGTACCGGCAAGGAACAGAAAATCACGATCCAAGCCTCTGGTGGTCTGTCAGATGACGACATCGAAGCAATGGTGAAAGACGCGGAAGATAACGCCGAGGCCGATAAAGATCGTCGCGAGCTTATCGAAGCAAAGAACCAAGCCGAAAGCTTGATCCACTCTACCGAAAAGTCGATGGAAGAGCATTCTGACAAGGTCGATCCAACAACCATCGAAGCCATCGAATTGGCGATCGCCGCGTTGAAAGACGATCTTGAAGACGGCACCGCCGAAAAGATCAAATCGGGCATCCAGAACGTCACAGAATCTGCGATGAAACTGGGTGAAGCCATCTACAAATCCAGCCAAGAAGAGGCCGGAGAGGCAGAACCCGACGCGCCAGCCGCCGATGAAGAAATTCTCGACGCTGACTTCGAAGATCTGGATGACGACAAGCGCGACAACTAAGCCAGCGCTGTCTTAGGAAAGAGGACCGGCCCACCACCGGGCCGGTCTTTTTCCATTCCCAAGGGGAAAATTATCATGGCAAAACGAGACTATTACGAGGTTCTTGGTGTCGCAAAGGGCGCCGATGCTGCGGCAATCAAAAAGGGCTATCGCCAAAAGGCGAAAGAATTGCACCCTGATCGCAATGCCGACGACCCGACCGCAGAAGCCAAGTTCAAAGAAGCGAACGAGGCTTACGAAGTCCTAAAAGACGCCGAGAAAAAGGCGGCCTATGACCGGTATGGGCACGCAGCCTTTGAAAACGGCATGGGCGGTGGCGGACAACGCCCCGGCGGCGGCCAAGGCGATTTTGGCAGCGCATTTTCGGATGTGTTCGACGACCTGTTTGGCGATTTTATGGGCGGCAACCGTGGTGGCGGTGGGCGTCGCGGCGGTGCACAGCGCGGCAATGATCTGCGGTATAATCTACGTATCAGCTTGGAAGAAGCATTCGCTGGCCTAAAAAAGACCGTGAATGTTCCCACCGCAGTAAGCTGCGATGGCTGTAACGGCACAGGTGCCGAAGGTGGATCTGAACCCCAAACCTGCCCAACTTGTGCAGGCATGGGCAAGGTCCGCGCACAACAAGGTTTCTTTACTGTTGAACGCACCTGCCCAACCTGTTCTGGCATGGGGCAAACCATTAAGGACCCATGTAAAACCTGTCATGGTCAGGGCCGAGTTGAAAAAGAAAAATCGCTTTCCGTCAACATTCCTGCTGGCGTCGAAACTGGCACGCGTATCCGTCTTGCGGGCGAAGGCGAAGCGGGGATGCGCGGCGGGCCAACTGGCGATCTTTACATCTTTATCGAAGTCAAAGATCACGCGCTGTTCGAACGTGAAGCCAATAATCTATTCTGTCGCGTGCCTGTATCGATGGCGACCGCTGCTTTGGGTGGCGAAATTGAAGTGCCGACTATTGATGGTGGCCGTAGCCGCGTCAAAGTACCCGAAGGGTCGCAATCAGGGCGGCAAATGCGCTTGCGGGGCAAGGGGATGCCCGCCCTTCGTGGGGCTGGCAACGGCGACATGTTCATCGAACTTGCTGTTGAAACCCCTGTTAAACTGACGGCGCGTCAGCGGGAGCTTCTCAAAGAATTTGACGAGTTAAGCGAAGAAAATAACCCACAAGGGTCAAGTTTCTTTACCTCGGTCAAAAGCTTTTGGGACTCCATGAAAGGTTAAAATAGGGCCCCGGCACGATCCGGGGTCTTATTCACGCTTCATTAACCGATACCGGCGAACAATTGGGATATGTCCCATTTTGCCGAATCGCGCTCGCTTTTTTCTGATATTGATGACGTTGTGGTACCCGCCAAGGCGCGCGCGCCATCCTATCTGCGCGACCATCGTAAACGGTTGCGCACGCGGTTTCTAAACGGCGGCGCGACAGCCGTCCCCGACTACGAACTGCTTGAACTTATTCTCTTTCGGGCGATCCCGCGCCAAGATGTGAAACCATTGGCCCACTTGCTGATCCAGACCTTCGGTGATTTTAATCGCGTCATATCAGCGCCCATGCATCAACTAACACAGGTCCAAGGCGTCGGCGAATCTGTGGCGGTTGAACTGAAAATTGTCGAAGCAGCGGCGCACCGTCTTGCCCGTGCCAAAGTAATGCAACGCCATGTGGTATCCAGTTGGGACGCGCTTTTAAACTATTGCCACACCACAATGGCCCACCGCGATACAGAACAATTTCGCATCCTGTTTTTAGATACGAAGAACACAATTATTGCCGACGAAGAACAGGCAAAAGGCACGCTTGATCATGTGCCGGTCTATCCGCGCGAGGTGGTCAAACGCGCGTTGGAACTAAACGCAGCTGCGTTGATATTGGTGCATAACCACCCTTCAGGTGACCCAACGCCGTCAGCTGCCGATATCGATATGACCGCACAGATTAACCGTGCGGCGCAGGCCCTTGGCATCACATTGCATGATCATCTTATTGTTGGAAAGTCTTGCGAAACCAGCTTTCGGGCGCAGGGGTATTTGGGCGCAGATGCTTAACGCACGAGACTTGTATAGGGCGCAATCGCATCCGGCAGCATAACGAATTCACCCACCGAACGACAGGAAGGGACCTGAATTGACACGTCAATCGGCACCCATATCCGCCCTGAAACGACGTGGATAAGTTGCGCATCAAACAGGCGGCCACAGTTTTGCAGCGTTACCATCAGACCAACAGGCATCCTAACGGAAATATCAGCCCGATCAAAATGCGCCGGATACGAGTAAACTTCAGCCTGATAAGGAATTTCGGCGTCGTGCGTTCCATGGCTCGTCACAAATCCATGCCGCCCCATCGTCGCTAGCTCTGCCGTATGGCTAGAGCCGGTCCAAATATGCCCAGGTTGACCAATGCTTGCCCCAACCTCTAACACATGCAGTTGCAGTTTATCCGCGCCACGCCATTGCAGAATTGTGCGGTCATATTGCGAAACATCCGGCGCGTAGATCGTCACGCGCGCAAATTCAACGTTATCAAATAAAACAGATATTTGCGCATCTTGCGTCATAATCGGCAGATTAACCTCAGCTGCGCCCAATTTATCTGTGCGCGATGAGAAACGCAGGGTTTCATGCAAAACGACAAAATCTGCATTCTGGTGACATGGCGCCAGCACCGTCAAACGCGCCATTTCGGCAGGCATCTGGGTCGCTGAAAGCATCACTTTACAGACATCTTCGATTGCGGGTACAGCCGATATCGTCCCCATGGCGGGCGCGGTTTCTTCTGTATTTGTCTCGCGTACAAGCGCCACGTGTTGGACATTTGAAATGTGGTCGACAAGCCTGTGCGCGTTTTCGGGCACACCAAAAACCGAGCTCGTTTGGCTGTTTGTCACAACCGTCACGGCCCGTGGCACAGCTGTACGGGCCGGTGTGCTGGCTCCATCCGGTGGCGTTTCCCCAATTTGCACCACAAACCCAAGACCAAGCGCGACCGCAACCGTCAAAAAGACCGTTTTATATGTGATCGTGCGCGCCATCGTGATTCCGTTTATCCCTCACTGTGGCGAACAGTCTAACAGCCTCTTGCAACGGGGCTAAGCATTAATTCAGGCGAAGCGACCGTGGCAATGCTTGAACTTTTTGCCTGATCCGCAGGGGCAATCATCATTTCGCGAAGGGTTGCCCCATGTAGTCGGGTCATTTTCATCAAAACCAGGAAGCGCACGATCAGTCGCGGCCACCCCCGCTGCGGCTGCCTGCTGCTGTTGCATTGCCTGCGCGATCATGGCCTCTTGCTCTTCTTTTGACATCGGGCGGATCCGCGACAGTTGTTTTGTCACATCCGCGCGCAAACCATCCAAAAGACTTTCAAACAGTTGGAAACCTTCGGTTTTATATTCGTTCAGCGGATCGCGCTGTGCATACCCACGGAAACCAACAACCGATCGCAAGTGGTTTAGCGTCAAAAGATGCTCGCGCCATTTGCTATCGATTGTTTGCAGCAATATCTGTTTTTCAACACGGCGCATGGTTTCATCGCCAAAGCTTTCCGTTTTTTCATCCATGAATTTGTCGCAAGCATCTTCAAGGCGTTCGATGATGTCACCATCATCTACACCTTCTTCAGACGCCCATTCAGCAACGGGCAAATCAAGCCCTAGCTGCTCTTTCACGGCCGCTTGCAGCCCTTCACCATCCCATTGATCCGCATAGCTTTTTGCAGGGATGTAGTCGCCGACCAGATCGTCGATCACCTGATCGCGCATATCTTTGGTAATGTCGGACAGGTCCGTTGCTTCCATGATCTCGCGGCGCTGCGAAAAGATCGCTTTGCGCTGATCGTTCATCACATCATCGTATTTCAACAGCTGCTTACGGATGTCAAAGTTGCGCGCTTCGACCTTTGCTTGTGCGCGTTCCAGCGATTTGTTGACCCAAGGGTGCACAATCGCTTCGCCTTCTTTCATACCTAATCCGGACAACACCTTATCAAGCCGTTCAGATCCGAAAATGCGCATCAGATCATCATCAAGCGAAAGGAAGAACGACGACCGCCCCGGGTCACCCTGACGGCCAGAACGGCCGCGCAGCTGGTTATCAATCCGCCGGCTTTCATGGCGTTCTGTCGCCAAAACAAACAGCCCGCCTGCTTCTTTGACGGCCTTTTCATCCGCTTCGTGCGCGGCTTCAATCTGCGCGCGGATCGCCGCGTGATCGCCCTCTGGATTGGCGGCAATCGCCTCCATGATCTTAAACTCAACATTCCCGCCAAGCTTAATATCAGTCCCGCGGCCCGCCATGTTCGTGGCAATGGTTACAGCGTTCAAACGGCCTGCATCCGCAACAATCTGTGCTTCTTGTTCGTGTTGGCGCGCGTTAAGCACGTTGAACTTAATGCCTTCAGCCCCAAGCAGTTGAGCAAGGTACTCTGACTTTTCAATCGAGGTCGTCCCAACCAGAATCGGTTGCCCGGTCGCGTGTGCCTCTTTGATTTCTTTGACGACACCTTCGAATTTTTCTTTGGCGGTGCGATAAACCTGATCGTGTTCATCAACACGCGCAATCGGACGGTTGGTGGGCACTTCGACCACGCCAAGCCCGTAAATTTCCATGAATTCTTCGGCTTCGGTTGTCGCGGTCCCGGTCATGCCACCCAGCTTTTCGTAGAGGCGGAAATAGTTCTGGAATGTGACCGACGCCAATGTGACGTTCTCGAGTTTGATCGCGACGCCTTCTTTGGCTTCAATCGCCTGATGCAGCCCGTCGGACAGCCGGCGTCCATCCATCATCCGGCCGGTGAATTCATCAATCAAAACTACTTGGTTGTTGCGGACGATGTAGTTGTCATCACGCGTGAACAGCTTATGCGCTTTCAGCGCTTGGTTCACGTGATGGACCAACGTCGCACTTTCTGGATCGTATAGCGTTTGACCTTCAGGAAGCAGACCCAATTCGGTTAATCGACCTTCAAGGAAATCGTTACCCTCATCGGTGAATGTCGTTTGTTTGGTCTTTTCGTCCAGCGTGTAATGCTCTTCGAGAATTTCCGGAATGACCTTATCCATGGTCGCGTACATTTCGCTGCGATCTTCGGCGGGGCCTGAAATGATCAGCGGCGTCCGCGCTTCATCGATCAGAATACTATCGACCTCGTCCACAATCGCGAAATTATGCGGGCGCTGGTACATCTGTGACAGCTCGGATTTCATGTTGTCGCGCAGATAATCAAAGCCAAGCTCGTTGTTCGTGGCATAGGTCACGTCACAGGCGTAGGCTTCTTTCTTTTCGTCATCCGGTTGATTGGGCACAACAACGCCCGTTTTCAGACCCAAAGCCCCGTAAACTTTGCTCATCCATTCAGCGTCGCGGCTGGCAAGGTAATCGTTCACGGTCACGATGTGCACGCCTTTGCCTGTCAGCGCATTTAGATAGGCCGCAAATGTCGCCATAAGGGTCTTACCCTCACCGGTTTTCATCTCGGAAATGTTACCTTGGTGCAGAAAAATCCCGCCCATCAACTGCGTATCAAAGGCGCGCAAACCCAAGGCACGTTTGGCCGCTTCGCGACAGTTTGCAAAGGCTTCGGGCAAAAGCTTATCAAGGCTTTCGCCGCCCATAGCGCGTTTTGCAAGCGCTTCGGTCTTGTTTTTAATGTCATCGTCAGAAAGGGCTTCGAACTCAGGCTCAAGCGCGTTGATCTTCGCGACCAGCGGGCGAACAGCCTTCACCTTGCGGTCGTTGGCGGTACCAAACACCTTTTTGGTAATCGTTCCAATACCCAGCATATTCACTCCGGCGGCGCATCTGCGCCTGTCTGACATCAAATTAAGACGAGGTCGCTTGTAGGCCCGCGACTGGCCACATACAAAGGGCCAAGAGCCAGCCCCGTCGAGGCATCTTAGGGATGTAAGGGGCCGGATATGCAGTGTCAACGCCACGCACCCGCGTGGATCATTTAGGGAACGATTTATGCTGAAACATGTTACATTTTTGGGTGCAACTGCACTGACAATGTCATTGTCAGGAACCGCATTTGCCCAAGACGACGTAACAGTCGACACCGTCATCGCAACTGTCGGCGAAACTGAAATCACATTGGGTGAAGTGCTCATCGCACGCACCCAGTTGCCAGAACAATACGCGCAGTTTCCTGAAGAAGTGTTGTTTGAGGGTTTGATTGACCAATTGATCCAACAACAGCTTCTCGCTGATACTGTCGAAGAAGCTTCTGCCAGTGTGCAATATGCGCTCAAAAACGAAGAACGCACGTTGCTTGCAGGCGAGGCCATTACCGTTGTCGCCGAAGCCGCGATTACGCCAGACATCATTCAAGCCGCCTACGACGAACGTTTCGCGGACGCCGAAGAGCTTCCGGAGTTTCACGCAGCCCATCTTTTGGTTGAAACCGAAGAAGAAGCAGCTGCCGCAAAGGCCCGCATCGATGAAGGCGAAGAATTTGCTGATGTTGCACGTGATGTGTCCACGGGTCCAACAGGCCCGAATGGCGGCGATCTAGGATGGTTTGGCCCCGGTGCGATGGTTCCTGAATTTGAAACCGCGATCACCGCGCTTGAAGTCGGCGGCGTATCCGACCCGTTTGAAACCCAGTTTGGTTGGCACCTTGCAACATTGCTTGAAGAGCGCGTGCAGCCACGTCCGACGCTCGAAGAAATGACCCCGCAGTTGACCGGCGAATTACAAGAGGCCGCGATCACCGCGCATCTTGAAGAACTTGCCGCCGAATCAAATGTCGTTAAGCCCGAAGAAGGCCAATTCGACGCCACCATCATCAGTCGTTTCGACCTGCTGGACTAATCGCGTGACTATATCACCACTTGCTCCCGCGCAATTTCCGGACCTTCCGGAAATTGACGGCGTGACTTTTGCTGCGGCTGCTGCCGGGGTTCACTATGCTGGGCGTACCGACGTGATGTTGGCTTGCCTTGACGCCGGCACCGCTGTTGCTGGCGTCTTTACGCGGTCAGCGACGCGGTCAGCCAATGTCTTGGATTGTCAGGCCAAATTGGGCCGCGATCCAAGCGGCCCTGCGGCGGTTATTGTGAACTCAGGGAACTCAAATGCGTTCACAGGAAAGCGTGGCGACGATAGTGTTGCCGCGATTTGCGATGCCGTGGCATCAACGTTGTCAATTGACGCCGGGCGCGTCTTTACTGCGTCTACCGGGGTGATTGGCGAACGGCTTCCGCATGATCGGATTACGGCAAAGATCGCAGAGCTTGCTGCGAACCAAAGCGCTGACAAGATCGAAGACGCGGCGCGCGCCATCATGACCACGGACACCTTTCCCAAAGGTGCAAGCGCAACAGTGATGATCGGCGGTAAACCCGTAAAAATCGCTGGGATCGCAAAAGGGTCAGGCATGATCGCCCCCGATATGGCGACAATGCTGGTCTATCTGTTTACCGACGCCAAGATTGCACAAGCCGATTTGCAACAAATCATCAGCGAACAGAACGACAAAACCTTCAACTGCATTACAGTTGATAGCGATACATCGACCTCTGACAGCCTAATTCTTGCAGCAACTGGTGCTTCCGGAATTGATGTCACGGGCAATGTCGACTTTGTTGACGCGCTACATGGTGTGATGCTTGATCTCGCGCATCAAGTCGTGCGCGACGGTGAAGGGGCGACAAAATTTGTGACCGTCGATGTCACCGGCGCGGCCAATGCCAAAGATGCACGTAAAGTTGCGATGGCCATCGCAAATTCGCCATTGGTCAAAACCGCCGTCGCAGGCGAGGATGCCAATTGGGGCCGCATCGTCATGGCAGTCGGTAAATCAGGGGCCGCGGCAGAACGTGATCTTTTGTCCATTCGCTTTGGCGATATTTTGGTCGCTGAAATCGGCTGGCGCGCACCCGATTATTCCGAAAAGGTCGCCACCGCCTATATGAAGAACCAAGAGCTGACGATTGGTGTCGATCTTGGGCTTGGTGATGGTGCATCAACCGTTTGGACCTGTGATCTTACCCATGGCTATATCGACATCAACGCGGATTATCGGTCGTGAAGACTGTCTTAGTATCCGCAGTTGCGTTGATTGATACCGATGGGCGCGTGCTGTTGGCGCAGCGCCCTGAAGGCAAAGCGATGGCCGGGCTATGGGAGTTCCCAGGCGGCAAAATTGAACCCGGTGAAACCCCCGAAGCCGCGCTCATTCGTGAATTGCACGAAGAATTGGGTATTGAAACTTGGGGGTCTTGCCTCGCTCCGCTTACTTTCGCGAGCCACAGCTACGATGATTTTCATCTGCTAATGCCCCTATTTGCCTGCCGAAAATGGGCGGGCACACCGCAAGCCCGCGAAGGCCAAGTGCTTAAATGGGTGCGCGCTAATGAAATGCGCGACTATCCGATGCCAGCGGCAGATGTGCCGTTGATCCCCATCTTGCGCGACTGGTTATAAACGACAAAGGGCGGCCCAATGGACCGCCCTTTTAATTCTTGCCGCTATAACCCTTACAGGTTGCGTTCGACTTCTTCGCGCTCGAAAATTTCGATCACGTCGTCTGGGCGGATATCATCGTAGTTTTCAAATGCCATACCGCATTCTTGACCTGACTGCACTTCGGGGACTTCGTCCTTGAAGCGTTTCAAGGTCTTCAGTGTTCCTTCGTGGATCACCACGTTGTCACGCAGCAGACGCACACCAGCAGACCGGCGCGCCACACCTTCGGTCACAATACAACCAGCAACTTTACCGACATTCGAAACCTTGAAGACTTCTTTGATTGACGCGTAACCGATGAATTTCTCGCGGATTTCTGCGGAAAGCAGACCGGAGGCGGCTTTCTTAACATCATCCACAAGGTCATAGATCACCGAGTAATAACGAATTTCGACGCCTTTTTGGTTGGCTGTGTTCCGGGCAGAGGCGTTTGCACGCACGTTAAACCCAAATACTGGGGCGCCCGATGCCTCGGCCAAACCGATGTCCGTTTCTGTAATCGCGCCAACGCCCGAATGCAGAACCCGCACGCGAACTTCGTCGTTGCCGATTTTTTCCATCGCTTGCACGATCGCTTCGGCAGAGCCTTGCACATCGGCCTTCACGACCACAGGCAATTCGCTGACGTTTTCGTTTTGCTTGGCGTTTGCCATCAACTGTTCAAGCGTCGTCGCAGCACCGGCCGCAGCGCGTTTTTCTTTCGCTGCTTTCTCGCGGTATTCAGCGATTTCACGGGCTTGTGCGTCGGTATCAACTACGTTCAGAACGTCGCCCGCTTCGGGTGTGCCGTTCAAGCCAAGAACCTCGACAGGCACCGCAGGACCAGCTTCGGTCACACGTTCGCCTTTGTCGTTGATCAGCGCACGAACCTTACCGTGCTGTTCACCGACAACAAAGATATCACCTTGGCGCAGGGTGCCGTTTTGGATCAAAACAGTAGCGACCGGACCGCGACCAACATCTAGCTGCGCCTCAATCACTGCACCTTCGGCAGAGCGATCAGGGTTGGCTTTCAGTTCAAGAATTTCCGCTTGCAATGCAATCGCTTCAAGCAGTGCATCCAGACCATGGCCGGTCATTGCAGACACTTCAACGTCTTGCACATCGCCAGACATTTTTTCGACGATAACCTCGTGCTGCAACAGATCTGTCCGCACTTTGTCCGCGTTTGCTTCCGGCTTATCGATCTTGTTGATCGCGACAATCATCGGCACTTTGGCCGCTTTGGCGTGGTTAATCGCCTCGATGGTTTGTGGCATCACCGCATCATCTGCAGCAACAACAAGCACAACAATATCAGTGACATGCGCACCGCGTGATCGCATTGACGTAAATGCAGCGTGGCCCGGCGTATCAAGGAATGACAGAACAGCGCCGCTATCAGTCGTGACCTGATAAGCACCAATGTGCTGCGTGATCCCGCCAGCTTCGCCAGCAACAACTTTCGCGTTGCGGATTGCATCCAAAAGCGATGTTTTACCGTGGTCAACGTGGCCCATGATCGTAATGATCGGCGGGCGCGGCTTCAGGTCTTTTGGATCATCGTCGATCTTAGTGATCACGTCTTCGACGTCCGCATCCGAAACACGCACAACAGTATGGCCAAACTCTTCGATGATCAGCTCAGCTGTGTCCGCATCGATGGTTTGGTTTTGGGTTGCCATGATGCCGTTTGTCATCAGCGCCTTAACAACGTCTGCCACGCGTTCGGACATCCGGTTTGCCAATTCAGAAACGGTGATCGCTTCGGGCAGCGCCACTTCGCGGAAGACCTTTTCACGTTCAGCAGAAACGCCCATTGCCTTTGCACGTGCACGATCTTGCTTGCGCTTCATCGCGGCCATAGAACGCTGACGCCCGCCATCACGGCCAGCCATCGCATCGTTCAAAGTCAGCTTACCAGAGCGGCGGCCATCATTGCCGCCACGACCAGGTTTGGCCTTGGTTGCTTTGTCACGGCTTGGTGCATCGCGGTCCGTTTTGCGGGGCGCTGAAGAAGGACGTGTAACTGCGGTTTCGCCGGGCACGGCTGCGGCAGCAGGGGCTGCGGCAGGTGCGTCAGCCTTTGCTTTGGCTTTTGCAGCTTCGGCGCGCTTGCGCTCTTCTTCTTCAGCTTTAGCTTTTGCGCGTTCTTCACGTGCGCGATCTTCAGCTTCTTTTGCTTCGATCTCAGCGCGGCGTGCTTCACGTTCGGCGGCGCGGGCTTTTTCTTCGGCTTCGCGCTTTGCTTTTTCTTCGGCTTCGCGGGCTTTCGCCATCGCGAGCGCCTTCATCCGGCGTTCGAGTTCGACATCTGAAATGCCTGCGGGACGCTTTGATGGGTCACCACCGATGGGGCCAGAACCACCGCTTGGTTTGGCCGCACCGGGTTTTGGTACCACAACGCGTTTGCGCTTGGTTTCCACCACGACATTCTTGGTCCGCCCATGACTAAAACTTTGCTTCACGTTGCTTGGACGCGAACCACCGAGACCGAGTGTCTTTTTACCGTCGTTATCGCTCATTTAGCTTCTATATCCTTCCCGGAGGCCGTATCGCCACCGTCCACTTCGCGTAAGCCACGTAGCCTTGTGGCTTCCTCTACAACACGATTGCTGAGTCCGCCAGTCGCAAGCGCGCCATGTATCACACTTTGCCGCCCAAAAGCCAAACCCAATTCTTCGGCTGTGAAGCAGCCAAAGTACCGGGCACCTTCGGGCGTCCATAATTTCGCTTTGCCCCGTTCAGATCCATTGGATGCCTGAACCAAGACACGGACCCGCTCGCCACCAGCGAGCCACCCTTTAACTTTTTCAAACCCACAGACCGCGCGGCCCGATTTACGCGTCATCGCGATCAAATCAACCGCGTGACGTGCGATTTGTCGTTCTACTTCGTCAGTCAGACCGTCAGGAACGGTGACCGCTTGTTTGGCAGAGCGTGAAAACTGCCCCTTGTTCGCCGCATCTAACGCTTCGCGTGTTGACGAAACATACATGCCGCGACCGGGCAATTTACCAAGAACATCGGGATAGACCTGATCATCAGGGCCCACAACAAACCGAACCAGCCCAGCCTTTGGCTGCGCTTCTCCGGTGACGATACACTTGCGTGTCGCCGCGTCGTCTTTTGCTTTGTTGTGGCCGCCACGCGCCATGATCTATTCCCTCAAAGGGCCTGATTAGGCCTCTTCTTCCTCTGTCAGCTCTTCTTCTTCGGCCTCAGCTTCAAGTTCGGCGGGATCAACCCAGCCCAACATGACACGTGCGGTCATAACCATGTTTTGCGCTTCTTCCAAAGACACATCAAATGGTTCCAATACACCGTCATCTTTGCTGCGTTCACCATCAACGATGGTCCAGCCGCCAGCCAATTCCCAGTCAGCACAGGTTGCGAAATCTTCCAGCGTTTTCACGCCGTCTTTGCCCAATGCTTCTAGCATATCTGGTGTCAGACCTTCGAAATTCACGAGGCTGTCTTCGACACCCAAGGCGCGGGCTGCATCCATTGCTTTTTTCGCTTTGACTTCAAGATAGTCGCGCGCACGTGCCTGCAATTCGCTGGCTGTGTCATCGTCAACGCCTTCGATCACGGTCAGTTCGTCAACCTCGACATAAGCTACTTCTTCGAGGTTGGTGAACCCTTCAGAAACCAATAGCTGGGCAAAGAACTCATCCAGATCAAGGGTGTCCATGAACAATTTCGTGCGCAGTTCAAACTCTGCCTGACGGCGCTTGCTCTCTTCTTCTTCGGTCAGAATATCGATGTCGAGGCCAGTCAATTGTGACGCAAGGCGGACGTTTTGACCGCGACGGCCAATCGCAAGCGACAGCTGTTCGTCAGGCACAACAACTTCGATTTTGCCAGCTTCTTCGTCTAAAACAACTTTGGATACTTCGGCCGGCTGCAGCGCGTTCACAAGGAACGTCGGCATATCTTCATTCCATGGAATGATGTCGATCTTTTCGCCCTGCAATTCGTTCACAACAGCCTGAACACGTGACCCACGCATACCAACACAGGCACCGACGGGATCAATAGATCCATCATACGAAATCACAGCGATTTTCGCGCGTGAACCCGGGTCGCGGGCAACGGCCTTAATGTCGATCACACCTTCATAGATTTCAGGCACTTCCATCTTGAACAGTTCAGCCATGAATTCTGGTGCTGTCCGTGAAAGGAAAATCTGTGGACCACGCTGTTCGCGACGAACTTCTTTGATGTAGCAGCGGATACGGTCGTTCGGGCGGTAAGCCTCGCGGCCGATTTTTTCATTGCGGCGCAAGACAGCTTCGCCAGCACCCACATCCACGATAACGTTGCCGTATTCTTCGCGCTTGACCAGCGCGTTGATGATTGTGCCAGCCTTGTCTTTGAATTCTTCGTATTGCTTGTCACGCTCAGCTTCGCGGACTTTTTGCAAGATTACCTGTTTGGCAGATTGCGCGGCGATCCGACCCAATTCAACGGGCGGTACTTCCTCGATGAACTGCTGCCCGACTTCGGGGTTTTCCATGTATTCGCGGGCTTGTTCGACGGTGAATTCAGCCTGATAGTTTTCAAGCTCTTCTTCTTCAACAACCGTGCGCACGCGGGTAAACGTGGCCTTGCCGGTCTTGCGGTCGATATCCACACGGATGTCCATTTCAGCGCCGTAGCGGGACTTTGCAGCCCGCGCGAGCGATTCTTCCATCGCTTCAACAACCAAGCCGGGCTCGATGTTTTTTTCACGTGCGACGGCTTCGGCCGTTTGCAAAAGCTCCAGCTGGTTCGCGGAAGTATATGCCATCAGGTGTTCTCCTCACCATCAATTATGGTTTCAATCTCATCAAATTGGGCTTCGTCGATTTGGCCCGCATCTTTACGACCGCGCAAAACATCGCGGATCAACTCATCTGTCAGCACTAATTTGGCGTCTGACAGCCATTCAAATTTTAGACCGATCGTCCCTTCGGGGATCGTGATCAACACTTCGTCACCTTCAGTGCCCGCCAATGCGCCCTTAAAGCGGCGGCGGCCGTCGATTAATTCATCGGTTTCGATCTTGGCTTCAAAGCCTTCCCACTGGTCAAAATCTTTCAACCGTGTCAGCGGGCGGTCGATTCCGGGGCTGGACACCTCAAGGTTATAGACATCAACGATGGGGTCTTCGACATCCAAAACCGCACTGAGCGCAGTGGACACGTGTCCGCAATCGTCGACTTCCATCGTACCATCAGTTTTTTGCACCATGATTTGCAGGATGCTTTCCTTGCCGGTCATCAAACGAACACGTACGACTTCGAACCCCATGTCTTCGACAACGGGGGTCACAATTTCCGCGATACGGCGGTCAATGGCCGCTTTGGCGATCAGGTCGTTCATATTTCTCTCAAGCACAAAAAAACGGGCGCGCGGCCCGTTGATGTTTCCCGGTGGAGCGTTGGGTTTGGAAGCCAAAGCGCCGCTATTAAGCGTCGTATACGCCTAAGGGGATGAGTCTGCAACCCCCAGCTGCCGAAACAAAGAAACGCCCCATCAATTGATAGGGCGTTTCAAAGATCCTAATGCGCAACGCTAATTACGCGACAGACCAGCGTTCAGCCATACGGCAGTTATCCATCTGCCATAGGTTACCGATCACTTCAGGTGATGCGATCCGGTTGTTAACCGCTTGCACGTAGTTTGCAAACATTGGAACAAGTACGCCGCCTTCGGAGCTAAGAATCTGCTGCATTTCATAGTATTGGCCGCGACGTGTATCATCGTCGAGCTCAGCACGTGCAGTGATCAGCAGCTCTTGGAACCGCGTATGATCCCATTGGCTATCGTTCCATGGTGCCCCTGCCGCATAAGCAGATGAGAACATCCAATCTTCGGTCGCCCGGCCAGACCAGTAACATGCGCAGAACGGCTTTTTCAACCAGACATTCGACCAATAGCCGTCAGCAGGTTCTTGGACCACATTGATATCGATCCCGCCCGCAGATGCAGATGCTTGGAACAATTGCGCTGCGTCGACCGCGCCTTCAAAAGCTGCATTTGAAGCTGACAGATCGATGCTCAGGCTATCCAGACCAGCCTGTTGCAGGTGATAACGCGCCTTATCAGGGTCGTAGGCCAACTGCTCCATTTCGGCATTATAGTACTGGTTCGCTGGGCCGATGGGGCTATCGTTACCAACTTGTCCATGACCAAGCAGAATTTTGTCGACCATTTCCTGACGGTTGATGCCGTATTTCAGCGCCTGACGCACGTTGACGTCATCAAATGGCGCCGTTTTTGTAAGCATCGGGAACGTATAGTGCTGGTTGCCGGTAACTTCTTGGATACGCACAGCAGGGTTAGCCTTGAGCAGTGCCTCGGACTTAAAGTCGATCCGGTTAACGGCGTCGACCTGACCCGTCAGCAACGCGTTCATACGTGCGGTGTTGTCGTTGATCGCAATGTATTCGACTTCTTCAAAGAAGCCGGCGTCATCGCCTTTATAGTGGTTTTCGTAGCGCTTACCGACAAAACGCACACCCGGATCAAATGCGACAACTTCGTACAGACCTGTACCAATCCCTTTTTCGATCGCTTCTTCGATCTGGCCTGCAGGATAAATCAGCAGGTGATAATCAGACATCAGATATGGGAAATCGGCGTTGCCAGATTCCAATGTGAATTGCACCTGATGTTCAGTAATTTTTGTCATTTCAGTGATCGCTGCAACGATCGGCTGCGCGGCAGATTTAGAACCTTCTGCTACATGCATCTGAAGCGATTCAATTACATCGTCTGCACCAAATGCCTTGCCGTTGTGGAATGTCACACCTTGGCGCAGGTTAAATGTCCACACTTTTGCATCTGGGCTTGCTTCCCAGCTTTCCGCCAATTCGCCCTTTAGCAGGCCATCTGCACCGTTTTCAGTGAGACAATCAAACACACAGCCCATGGCCGAAGCAATCATGAACAAATCAGAATGCGTGCGCCCATCCCAGCTGTCAGATGTGTTGGCACCGTTAAGGCCAGCGGTGAACTTGCCACCACGCGTTTGAGCGCGGGCAGGCAGGCCAGTCAGGCCCAAGACGCCAGCTGCGACACCCGTTTTCAATAGACCCCGTCTACTAATTCCATTCATTTGTCATTCTCCTAGTTAGCTAGTTCGAGCGATAGTCTGCCCGTTTATTCCATTCAAAAATAGGCGATTCGTTTTACATCTTACCGACTGCTGCATCGCCGATGTTATCGACGCCGCGTTCTTCAAGCAGATTTGTGAGCCAATTTGGGTCCATCTCTGGAACCGAGCTGAGCAATAAATCTGTATAGGCATGGTGGGGCGGCCTGAACATTTCGTCCTTGGGACCCTGTTCGACAACGCGCCCATCTTTCATGACAACGACTTCATCCGCGATCGCGCGCACCTTCGCTAAGTCATGTGTAATAAACATATAAGTCAGGCCCAAATCATCTTGCAAATCCGCCAAAAGCCGCAAAATCCCTTCGGCAACGAGCTGATCCAGGGCGGATGTAACCTCATCGCAGATAATAAACTTTGGCTCTGCGGCCAAAGCACGTGCAATGCCGATCCGCTGTTTTTGACCGCCAGACAGTTCCGAAGGCAGACGGTTGTAGTATTCCGTCGGCTCTAGCTCGATCTGTTCAAGCAATTGGTCGACACGCCGGCGTTTTTCAGCACCTGTCAAACCTAGGTAAAACTGCACAGGCCGCGCGATAATTTGCCCGATCGACATGCGCGGGTTCAACGCCGTGTCAGCCATCTGGTAAATCATCTGAACCTGACGCAGCTGATCTTTGCTGCGCTTCTTATAGCTGGCAGGCAGCGGTTCACCTTCAAGCAAAACCTGACCCACCGTTGGCGGCAGCAATCCGGTGATACACCGCGCCGTCGTGGATTTGCCTGAACCAGATTCACCAACGACCGCAACCGTGCGCCCCGCATGCATATCAAAACTGACATCGTGCAAGACCTTCGCGGTGCCATAAGATGCGTCAACATTCTTGATGCTGACCAACGGAACTGCGCCCGTCGCAATTGCTGGTTTCTTTGGGCGTTCAAAGCTACGCACAGCCCAGAGCGATTTTGTATATTCCTGCGTTGGCGCATTTAGCATGGTGCGCGTGTCAGAGGTTTCGACCTCATCACCCTTCAGCAATACTTTAATCCGGTCGGACATTTGAGCAACAACAGCCAAATCATGCGTGATATAAATCGCTGCCGTGCGGAATTGGGTCACAATATCACGGATCGCAGAAAGCACCTCAATCTGCGTGGTCACATCAAGCGCCGTGGTCGGTTCATCAAAGATAATCAGATCCGGGCGGCACGACATCGCCATCGCTGTCATCGCGCGCTGCAATTGCCCGCCGGACACCTGATGCGGGTAGCGAAAGCCGATTTCATCCGGGTTGGGCAGCCGCAATTTGCGGTAAAGCTCCATTCCGTCTTCTTCGCTTTCGGAACGGTCCATAACACCGTGTTGCATCGGGGCTTCGACGTGCTGGTCGATCAACCGATGCGCGGGGTTAAAGCTGGCGGCGGCCGATTGCGCGACATATGCGATACGTTTGCCTAGCAGATCACGCTTTACCGCAGCAGACGCGGTCAGCAAATCGATCCCGTCGAATTCAATGCTACCACCGCTAATCCGAACGCCATCACGGGTATAGCCCATCGCAGCCAGACCCATCGTCGACTTGCCTGCGCCAGATTCACCGATAAGCCCAAGAACTTCGCCACGTTGGAGCGTCAAATCAACACCGTTGATAATCGGGTTCCATGTCTCGTCGCTGCGGCCTTCGATCTCGACGCCGCGCATTTTTAAAAGCGGTTCAGTCATTCTTTGAGCCCCGAAGATTTATACAGCATCCAGTCCACCACAAAGTTCACGGCTACCGTTAGCAGCGCAATTGCGCCCGCCGCCAAAAGTGGCGCAGTGGCCGCCAATGGTGCAAACTGCGCATAGTTCACAAAACCACTAAGATCGCGCACCATGGTTCCCCAATCAGCCAAAGGTGGTTGGATACCCACACCAAGGAACGACAGCGCCGCGATGGTCAAAAACACGAAGCAAAAGCGCAGCCCAAATTCAGCAAGCAACGGCGCCGTTGCGTTGGGCAGGATTTCTTTGAAGATGATATATCCAAAACCCTCACCACGCAGTTTTGCGGCCTCGATGTAATCCATCACAACGATGTTTTGCCCGACGGCTCGCGAAAGACGAAAGACACGCGTGCTATCAATTACTGCGATGATCAGCACCATAAACACGGTCAACGGAATACCCAATTGCGGGGCCCAAACGCTTGCAATTGTCATCAACAAAAGCGCGAAAATCAGCGATGGAATAGCCATCAAAACATCAACCAAACGCGACAAAATCTGGTCAAGCCAGCCGCCAAAGGTCGCCGCGAGAAACCCAAACGTGCCGCCAAGAAAAAACGCGAGCAATGTCGTCGCAAAGGCGATGCCAACGGTATTCTGTGCGCCGTAAATCAACCGGCTTAGGATATCGCGCCCAATTTGGTCCGTACCCAAAGGAAAGTCGGGGTTGCCGCCCAGCGCAGGATCACCACCCGGGGTGATATTAGCTGCAACACCGGGGATAATTTGTTCTTGGCCGTAGGGGGCCAAAACACCAGCAAAAATAGCAAGAATAGCGTAGATCAAGATAATCAGCACACCAAAGGCGGCCGTTAACGGCATGTCGCGGAACATTTTGCGTGACCATGCTGTTCCAACAGCGCGCCCTGCGGTCCGAAATAGCCATGCGGCAATCGCAAAGATGATGAACCCTTCGATGCCGATCCGCAAAAAGAAGAATTTATTTGCAATCGCCGGATCGCTGCTGCGGCCTTGTATATAGGCCCATACCAGCCAAACCAGAACAAGGGCGGCGACAATATAGCCGTAAGCCACCCCAAACGGCATATCGCGAAACAGGGGTTTTTGCCCGGTCACCTGCTGGCCCGCAAAACGGAATGCCCACGCCAATGCGCCCATGCCGACCAATGTCGCTGCAAACCATAAGATCATTTCGGGTGCCTCAGACGTGGGTTGGACAGGATCGACATAATGTCAGCCGTCAGGTTCAAAAGAATATACGCGGCGGCGAAAATCATGCAGCAGGCTTGCACCACTGGAATATCGCGGGTTTTCACACTGTCTACGAACAGCTGCCCAATACCGGGATAAACAAATACCACTTCGACCACGACAACACCCGTGATTAGATAGGCAAGGTTCAACGCAACGACGTTAATGATCGGCGCAAGTGCATTTGGTAGCGCGTGTTTCACAATCACGCGCATCGGCGACATCCCCTTAAGCCGCGCCATTTCGATATAAGGGCTGGCAAGAAGGTTAATAATCGCGGCACGCGTCATCCGCATCATATGCGCTGTCACCACAAGCGTCAGCACAAGCGCGGGTAGCATTGATTTGTTCAATCGTTCGCCAAACGCCATCCCATCATAGATATTCGACAATGACGGGAAAATTGGGTTCAGCACCGCCAGAAACAAAATCAACACATATGCGAGAAAAAATTCCGGGCTTGAAATTGACGTCAGCGTGAAAATATTGGCCGCCCGGTCAAATACTGAGTTCCGGTACAGCGCCGCCAAGACCCCCAGCCCCACAGCAAGCGGCACGGCGAATGCCGCTGTAATCGCAGCAAGGAACATCGTATTGGCAAAGCGCGGCGCGATTTGTTGCGCAACCGTCGTGACCCCTGACGAAGTCCCACTGAAACTGGCAGCGTTTGCGCTTGCAAAACTGGACCCAAAGTCACCCTGCACAACACCAGCCAGCCAGCTGAAATAACGTGTCACAAGCGGTTGGTCCAAACCCAGATCACGGCGGATTGCAGCGACAGATTCTTCGGTTGCGCCTTGACCAAGGATCGCTTGCGCAAAATCCCCCGGCAACATGTTCACGGCGACAAAAATGACCATGGAAACGATCAGCAAAGTGACCAAGCCCAGCGCAAGGCGCTGCAAGATAATCTTAAGAACGGTGTGCAAAGTATCGCATTCCCAATTGGTTAAGCGACACCTTAACGGCGTGAAACAACTTGTAAACCCTTGTAAATCCTAAAGCCCGGTGAAAGATTGTGCGGAATTATAACGATCCATGCACTGCACGAGTGCCGCAGTAATCCCCGGTTCTGACAATGCATGCCCAGCGCGCGCAACCATAATTAAGCGCGATTTTTCCCATAATTTAGAGAGTTTGTGCGCAGAATCCGGCGGACAAATCATATCGTATCGCCCCTGAACAATCACACCGGGAATATGCGCGATTTTTGCCAGTTGGTCAGGATGCAAAATTTGTTGAGATTTGTCTAAAAAACCACCGTTTACGAAATAATGGTTTTCGAGCCGCGCAAAGGCGCGCGCATATTCCGCAGGCGCATCGCCAGTCATTCCATCGCTTCCAATCGCGGCAAGCGCATTTTCCCACGCCGTCCATGCCCGCGCGTATTTCACTTCTTCTGCATGGTCACCGCTGAAAAGACGTCTGTGATAGGCTGCTACAAAATCATCATGTTCATCTACCGGAATCAATGATGCAAAGCGGTCCCAAAGCTCTGGCCAAAATCGGCCCGCGCCGCCGCCATAAAACCAATCAAGCTCTGGCTGCGTCATCAAAAACACCCCGCGCAAAACCAATGCGCGTACGTTTTCAGGATGGGCTTGCGCATAGATCAACGCCAGCGTCGCCCCCCAACTGCCGCCAAACACGATCCAACCATCGATGCCAAGGGTTTGCCGGATCAGTTCAATATCCGCCACCAAATGCCAGGTGGTATTCGCGACAACGCTGGCGTGGGGCCGCGATTTCCCGCAGCCGCGCTGATCAAAAAGGACAATCCGGTAGATTGATGGATCAAAATATCTACGCATCGCTGGGCTACAACCGCCGCCCGGCCCACCATGCAAGACCACCACTGGAATGCCATGCGGGTTGCCGCATTGTTCAACATAAACCGTGTGCCCGTCGCCCACATCTAACATACGGCGGTCGAACGGGTCCAAAGCTGGATAAAGATACGCGTATGCGCTTTTATGCCCTACGGTTTTGTCCATAATCACCCTATATCCTACGTATAACGCACTGACCATCCGGAGCCAGCACATGTCTGCCACCAATACCGTCGACCCATCCGAGATCGCCAAATTCGAAGCAATGGCCGCAGAGTGGTGGGATTTGAACGGGAAATTCAAGCCCTTGCACATGATGAATCCGATGCGGTTGGACTATATCACCAGCCAAATTGCCGCTGAATTTGGGCGTGACCTGACCAAACCGGAGCCATTCACAGGGTTACGCATCCTTGATATCGGATGTGGTGGCGGGCTGCTTTGTGAACCAATGGCGCGGTTGGGGGCAACAATTGTCGGGGCTGACGCGGCTGAGCGCAATATTTCCGTCGCCAAGGTTCATGCGGCCCAATCCGGGCTAGACATTGATTACCGCTTTGTCACTGCCGAAGCGCTTGCTGCGGATGGGGAACAATTTGATGTCGTTCTCAACATGGAGGTCATCGAACACGTGGCCGACCCTCTCGGGTTTTTGACCGCCTGCCAACAGCTGCTAAAGCCAGGAGGCATCCAAATCTGTTCAACCATCAATCGCAACCCAAAGTCTTTTGGCATGGCAATTATCGGTGCCGAATGGATTATGAGGTGGCTTCCTAAAGGCACGCACGAGTGGGCAAAATTCATCACACCTGATGAGCTTTATAAGCTGATAGAAGACGCTGGCCTTACACCGGTTGACCGCAAAGGGTTTGTCTTTAACTTTGCGCAATTCACTTGGTCAATCTCTGATCGGGATCTATCGGTAAATTATGTCACAACGGCACTGAAGCCCGCGACGTGACATCCCGTTCTTTTCATGCACTCTATAAGTGTATCTAGATTGAAAGTCGCCCCAATTGAGTAATCTTATTCAAACCTGGAAACGAAACCGGGCCAACCGAACCAAAGAAGATCAGCTCATCAAATGGCTGCATAAATGTACGCTTGATGAGTATGTAAAGGCGGGCGCCAAACGCCCGTCGATCCAATTAATTAGATCGGAAACGGGCACCGGTGGGCTGGACTTCACAATCGATAAACACGGCAACGCGCTCCGTGTTTATCTGAACAAGGACACACCAGTCTATGGATTTGCAGATATTACAAACAAGATTGCAGCTGCGTCTTACTGGATGCAACACACAGACTCTCAAGTTAAATCTATCACTTTATTTGGCGATGATGGACAGGGTCCAAGCACTGCGGACTACAGTTATTCTAGCTGCTCATCTAGCGTTTCAATGTTGCCTGATCCGCATTTTTTTCGCTCGCATGGCTACAAAGCAACCAACTACTTTGCGTCGACCAAAGCGCTCAAATGGGATGATCGTTCTGACAAGATTGTCTGGCGTGGACGTGTGAATAATTCTGGCCTCTTTTCCCTTGATCCAGCGCTTCAGGACAATCCCGGGGTAATGCAACGGCTCCGAATGGCACAAAAATGCCAAGCACTCGGGATCGATTTTCGGTTTGTGGATGACGTCAACGCAATGGTTCACGGGCCGCTCGCGGCTGTCGGGCTGATCGGGGAGTTTATTCCCACACATGATTGGGGCGGCATGAAATACGCGATTGATATTGATGGGTTTACCAATGCTTGGTGCAATTTCATGGAACGGCTCAAGCTAGGCTGTTGTGTTCTCAAAGTTGAAAGCCAATTTGGGTTTCGGCAGTGGTATTATCACAAACTAACCGCATGGGAACACTATGTGCCAATCAGCGCCGATATGTCCGATTTAGCGGCAAACGTTGACTGGGTGAAATCTAACCCGGACAAAGCGCGCGCGATTGCGGCAGCTGGTCAGGAATTGGCACGGGCTATGACATTTGAAACGGAAACCCGTGTAGCTGCGGACATCATCAACACGACAGAAGGCGCTATATGACATTTTGGACCAACAAATCAGTTCTGGTTGCAGGTGGTGCCGGGTTTATCGGGACGCATCTCGTCCGGTCATTGATCGCGCAAGGCGCGCGCGTCAACGTTGTCGATAATTTTTCGACCGGGTCACGTGAAGGTGTTGCACTGCTTGGCAACCATCAGCTTACCGTCACCGATCGCGACATCGCAACGACTGGGGCATTTCCACAGGTTGATATCATTTTCAATCTGGCAAGCCCCGCATCCCCGCCGCAGTATCAAGCTGATCCGCTGCAGACGTGGCGCAGCAATATCTATGGCACTGCCAACTTGCTTGACCACGCGCAACGGTGCGGCGCCTGCTTTGTTCAGGCCTCAACCAGCGAAGTTTACGGCGATCCACTGTCGCATCCGCAAAAGGAATCTGATTGGGGCAACGTGAACCCTGTGGGGCCACGATCCTGTTACGACGAAAGCAAGCGTGCCGCCGAAACCCTGCTGATGGACGCGTTTCGACATAGCGGGACAAATATCCGCATCGCCCGCATTTTTAATACCTACGGGCCAGGCATGGCCCGCGAAGATGGCCGCGCCTTGCCAAATTTCATCGCGCAGGCCCAAGCAAATCGCGCATTGACCATTCATGGTGATGGCAGCCAAACCCGCAGCTTTTGCTATGTTTCAGATACCGTTGATGGGTTGATGCGGCTTGCCAGTGAACCTAGCGCTAAGGGTGAAGTGATCAACATCGGGAACCCTCATGAAGTCACAATCGGACATATCGCGTCCCGCGTGAATGCATATTTTGGGCACGACACACCGATCGAGTTTCATCCGAGACCCGTTGATGATCCAACCCGCCGCTGCCCTGACATATCCAAAGCACAATCAATATTGGGGTGGGCACCGCAAGTCACCCTAGATGATGGGTTGGTGCAAATGATCGTGGCGCAAACCGATGGTGCTAGTCGATCTCGCTCAGCTTAAGGCGCATTTCGCGCATCACTGGCAGAGCGCTGCGCACTTTTTCTTCGCCAACGGTGGTGACAACTTCGGCGATGAGCGGGGCAATCACATCCAAGGCAGCGTCACGCGCTGATTGGCCTGCGGGGCTAATCGCCACCAGTTTGCGACGCGCATCATCCCAATCTGGGCGCACATGCACCCAACCGGCACGCTCGAGTTTATTCAGCGTATTTGTCATTGCACCGCGGGTCAGATGGAATGTCTTTGCCAATTGCGCTGGGGTACGTTCAACGCCAGCATGTGCAAGTTGATTTAGCACCGAAAAATGTGAAAGCTCCATCCCTTTGGGCAAAACACGTGCCACGCTCGCGCGGGCAAGCTGATCAACGACCAAAATTTCGCTAAAAAGCGATACAGCAAGGTTTTTGGTGCTTTCAGACATTATGGACCTTCAAAAGCCCTATCAGATGCAAGAGCCGCAATACGTTTGCGGCTTTGTGCCACTTTTGTCCGGTCAATATCAACCATCGTGATTCCCGGCGACGTGCCGGAATCCGCCAATACCTCGCCCCACGGTGAGATAGCCAACGAATGCCCGTAAGTTTGGCGCATGCGCCCAGTTGATGACGGATGTGCGCCCGTTTGCGCCGCTGCCAAAACGTAAGATCCGGTTTCGATCGCCCGTGCGCGCAGCAGCGTTTCCCAATGCGCGGCCCCCGTGACAGGCGAAAACGCCGCGGGCACCAGCAAGATTTCAGCGCCACTTTGCGCTAAGGCGCGGTAAAGATAAGGAAACCGTAGGTCAAAACAGATACTAAGTCCCAACACCCCAAAGGGCGTTTGCGCAACCACAGCACGCGTACCCGGCCGATAGCCTGCAGATTCTTTGTAGGTTTCCGTTTCTGACACGGCGACATCGAACATGTGGATCTTGTCATAACGCGCGACGATATCCCCAGCCGGGTCAATCACAAATGACCGATTGGCAAATCGCCCGTCAGGATCACCCGTTTTCAATGCAAGTGACCCAACCGACAACCAAAGCTTATGCGCCTTTGCGGCCGCGCGCAGCCCGATCAACGTTTGATCATCACCTTCGTGCTGCAAAACCCGTTGCTGATGATCCCGGTCCATCGAAATACAGTTTGTGACTTCTGGAGTGGCAACAAACTCTGCCCCTTGTGCCGCTGCGCGGGCAATCAAGGCGACTGTGTCCGCCAAATTCTGCACGGGATCGTCGCTCGAGTTCAATTGGATCAATGCGGCTTTCATACCGTCAGCATAGCATCCAATTTACCATTGCGATCAAGCGCCATTAGATCATCGCAGCCGCCGATGTGTTTTCCGCCAATGAAAATCTGCGGCACTGTGCTACGCCCATTGGCACGCTGGATCATCTCTGGGCGGCGTTTGGGCTGCTTAAGAATGTCAACTTCGGCAAAGCTGACGCCCTTTGCAGATAAAAGCCGTTTGGCCATATGGCAAAACCCACAGGTGGCTTTTGTGTAAATCTCAACAGTTCTCATCTATATCATCCCTAATTTGCTTGGATGTATTTAGGCATCTTTGACCACCCTTGCCAGCGTAACAATTGACACGTTTGTGGCACCTGCTGTTTTCGCAGCTTCGGCAGCGGCAGCGAGGGTCGCGCCAGAGGTCATCACATCATCGACCAAAATCACTGAATTGCCTTCGATTGCGCCAGCGCGCTTTGCGTTTGGCGAGATCGCATTTGATAGCGCGGCAAAGCGGGCTTCACGGCTATGCCCTTCAAGCGGTTTGGTCTTTTTGGGGCGCAACAACGCATCTGCACAGGTTGGCACATTCAGCTCGCGGCCCAGCGCCAAAGCAAGCAACGCGGCCTGATTGTACCGCCGCTTCACACGGCGTTGCCAATGCAACGGCACAGGCACAAAAACCGTGTCATCGCGCAAAATCGGTCGTGCCACGCGCGCCAGCCAAATCGCAACAGGCCGCGCTAAATCGGTACGATCCCCGTGTTTCATCCCCAATACCAACCGCCGCCCAACCCCAGTGTATACCAAGGCCGCACGGCCATGATCCCAAGGTCGCGCTATTTTCATGCAATCATCACATTGCACTGTTTCACCGGGATCATCGCCAGGCAAAGGCGTTCCGCAACTGTCGCAGACCACCCCGCCAATAAACTGCGTTTCACGCCAACACGCCCCGCATAAGCCAAATTCTGAATCGGTCTGTGCATCACATGCGACGCATTGCGCAGGGTAAATTGCTCTGATCACGCTTTGCATTCGCATAATTGCACCCTAGATGGGGGACATGGAAAAAATGCCAACCCTATTTGACCGCCGCACCCTGCAACGCAACCGCGCCCGCGCAGATGCCGACGCACTATTCTTGCACGACACATTGGCCGCTGAACTGCAAGAAAGACTGAACGAGGTTAACAGAACCTTTACATCAATCGCGATTGTGACTGGATTTCCCGATTTTTGGGCACAAGCCTTTCCCGCTGCTACGATTGTCGGGGATGATGATGTTCTGGAGCTGGAACCGGGTAGCCATGATCTTGTTTTGCACGTTATGGCGTTGCATTGGGCGAATGATCCAGTGGGGCAATTGGTGCAATGTCGCCATGCGCTCAAACCCGATGGGCTGCTGCTTTGCGGGTTCTTAGGTGGGCAAACATTGCACGAATTGCGCGCCTCGTTAGCCGAGGCAGAAGCGATTGTGGCGGGCGGCATTTCCCCACGAATTGCGCCGATGGGCGAAATCCGCGATCTAGGAGCGCTTTTGCAGCGTGCCGGGTTTGCGCTGCCAGTTGCTGATGGCACACCCCTGACCGCCAGCTATATGAACGCGTTCCACCTGATGCATGATCTGCGCAAGATGGGCGAAACCAATGCGATGATCGACCGGGTGAAACACTTGACCCGGCGCAATATCATGACGGAAACTGCCAGCATCTATGCTGAGCATTTCACCAATGAGGACGGGCGTGTCGATGCCACGTTCGAGCTGATCACGCTGACAGGTTGGGCGCCCGGAGACGGACAGCAACAACCCCTGCGCCCCGGCAGCGCGACAACCAGACTTGCCGATGCACTGGATGCGGTTGAAACGCCGCTTGATCCGTCCGATACCTAACAAATCCCAGCCAAAGGCGATGCCAATGTCCGACACATCCCAGCCCGCAACCTGCCCGGCACACGCGCCCAAAGATCACCCTGCGATCAAACCTGCTAAGATCGGCGTTTTGCTGGCTAATCTTGGCACACCTGATTCAACTGATTATTGGCCAATGCGGCGGTATCTTAGTGAATTTCTGTCAGACAAACGCGTCGTCGATTACCCTTGGTGGAAATGGCAACCCATCCTGCAGCTGATTATTTTGACAACACGCCCGTCAAAATCAGGGGCAGCTTACAAGTCGATTTGGAACAATGAGGCAAATGAAAGCCCGCTGCTGACAATCACCAAGCAACAAACAAGCGCAATCAAAGCCAAGATGCACGAGACTTATGGGGACAGCGTGATCGTGGATTTCTGTATGCGCTATGGCAATCCATCAACCAAATCCAAGGTTGCTGAAATGGTTGCCGCAGGCTGCACCAAAATCCTGTTTTTTCCACTTTACCCGCACTATGCCGGACCAACATCGGCGACGGCCAATGATCAGTTTTTCCGTGCGTTGATCGACCAGAAACAGCAACCTATCGCGCGGATCGTTGAGCCGTATTTCGAAGACCCCGCTTATATTGATGCGCTCGCGCAATCTATTGAACGGGCCTATGCGGCGGCGGACAAAAAGCCAGAAAAGCTGATTTGTTCATACCACGGTGTCCCGGAACGGTATTTGCAAGAAGGCGATCCCTATCACTGCCAATGCCAGAAAACGACCCGCCTGCTAAAGGAACGGTTGGGCTGGGCTGACAGCGAAATTGTTACTACTTTTCAATCAAAATTCGGGCCCGAAGAATGGCTCAAACCCTATACCGTCGAAGAGGTTGCCCGGCTTGCCCGCGAGGATGGCGTAAAGAACATCGCCGTTTGCGCACCAGCGTTTTCAGCGGATTGCATCGAGACACTTGAAGAGATCAACGAAGAGATCAAAGAAAGCTTTGAAGAAGCAGGTGGCGAAGATTTCACCTATGTGCCGTGCCTGAATGATGACCCGCAACATATCGATGCCTTATCAGACATCATCCGGCACAATCTACAAGGCTGGCAAGCGTAGAATCGGTACCGTTCACTTTGCCAAAATGCGCTTGAACTTTTGGGTAATTTACGTAAGTTTACGATACAATGGTGCTATTTATAAGGCCATTGTATTTTTTTGATGCCTCTCGTCGGCGATTTTTTGCTTGTTGGCCCCATTGCCACCACATTTATCGCGTAACTATTAGGCTGTATTTTTTTTGAACGCGCCATTGTTTCGGTGCAGGTTATTGGTGAATCATGACGACGGCAGCGCCTTCTAAAAATCTGACCAATTCGTCTACAAAGGGCGAAGCGCTCCCGAATGGGACAGCATTGCTTGGTGACCAGTTCACCATTAAGCGACGCCTTGGTAACGGCGGGTTTGGTATCACTTATCTTGCGCAGGACAACTACCTTGGGCGCAACGTCGTGGTCAAAGAATGCTATCCAGAGGTGTTTTGCCGACGCGACGGTAAAAGCGTCTATGTGCGATCAGATCAACATTATGAAAAATACCGGTCAATCGTCACGATGTTCATGCGTGAAGCACGGACAATTGCAAAGATGCGGCACCCGAATATTGTCGGCGTGCATCGCATTTTTGAAGATAACGACACAGCCTATATGGTGCTTGACCTTATCGAAGGGCGCGACCTTCTTGATATTATCAAGAAGGGTGACCAAAAGCTGAAGCCACGACAGGTCCAGGAAATATTGATCAAGTTGCTGGACGCTGTTGATACCGTTCACCGCCAAGACCTACTGCACCGCGATATTTCGCCTGACAATATCTTGCTTGATAAATGGGGCAGCCCAGTTCTGATCGATTTTGGTGCCGCCCGAGAAGAAGCAAGCCGGGAAACGCGCGAGCTTTCTGCCGTTTTGGTTGTCAAAGATGGGTATTCACCGCAAGAATTCTACTTTGCCGGCGGCAAGCAAAGCCCAAACAGTGACCTTTATGCGCTGGGCGCATCGTTTTACCATCTGATTTCAGGCGAGGCACCACCAAACAGCCAAACACGCATGGCCGAATTTGCGAGTCAGAACCCTGATCCTTGCGTGCCACTTGCCGGGCGTTTCGACGAATATGATCCGGCCTTCCTTGCAGCAATCGACAAGGCGATGAACATTCTGCCGAAAGACCGGTTGCAGTCCGCACGAGAATGGTCTGACTTAATTGATGGCGAACAAAGCGAACGCATCAAACCCCTAATTCTATCGCAACCAGATAATCTGGGGCCGGTTTTGACGCGGCTTGTGTCCGAGACCAACGAGTATGTGCGCAATTCGCAGACGATTGAACGCCGCCCAAGCGAACGCAAGATCGAAACACCCGTCAAACAGATCCCCGATTGGGTGCTCGAATTCAACGAAGAGACATCGAAAATCGTCAATAGTGGGAAAACGCGTGCGCAATCACCTGCGCAAACTGCGCCGATCTATACGCCACCCGTTCCACAACCGACCCGACCTCGGTCGCGCATCGGAATGTGGTTTGTACGCCGGTTTAGCTCTTAGATAAGCAGAACTTGGGTGCCAACTTGGGCATAGCCAAATAGTTCTGCGATTTGTTCGTTATACAAGCCAATACAGCCATTCGATGACCGGCGACCAATCTTGCGCGTGTCATGTGTACCGTGAATCCGGTAGTATTGCCACGATAGGTAAAGCGCATGTGTTCCCAATGGATTATCTGGACCCGGACCAATAAAATCTGGCCACTCAGGGTTCCGAATACGCATTGATGGGGTGGGCGCCCAGCTTGGTCCTTCGACCTTGCGCGTGACTTCTGTTCGGCCAGTACGGGTCAGATCATCGGTCAGTGGCACGCTGGTTGGAAACAGCTTGTAGATCGACTGATCCTCAGACCAATAGTGCAGCGCACGCGATTGAATATCGACTAAAATCGCACCTTTATTCAGGTTGCTGAAATATGGCTGCCAATCCAGCGACCGAAAGCTAGAAATATTCCGCTGTACTTGCCCCGAAAGATCACTTTCGATTTCTGTCGAGTTGGCAGTCTGCGCCACTGCGCCCGTGCCAATCATGGCCGCGCTTGTCGCTAAAAATCCACGGCGTGACAGTTGGTTTTTCATTGCGTTCTCCGCTCAGGTCGAAACTTCACTTATACACACAATCTAATGTGTCTAAGCTGCCACCGCAATTCAAACAAACGTCAACTGTACGAAGTAGGTTTGAAGTGTCGTACTGATGTCGATAAAGATAACAAATACAACCGAATTGGGTGACTGATGTACCGACGCGAACTAATTCTTGGACTGGCTGCAACTGCACTTGCCGCTTGTGAACCGCAACGCGCTGTTGGCGCGGATGGCCTACCCACCGCGACGATTTACCGGATCAGCGCGTCAAACGCTGCTGCAGTTCAGTTTCGTATGCTTGATAGTGTAAACGCGTTGCGCGCGCGCGCAGGGGTGGCACCGGTGCAGCTCAATGCGCAGCTCAATGCGGCTGCCGCAACGCATGCCCGCGATATGTCACTTCAGAACCGCCCTTGGTTGTTTGGGTCCGACGGGTCTAGCCCGCTTGACCGAGCGCGACGCGCTGGATTCCAAGGTCAGTTGTTAGGCGAAAACATATCGGAATCCTATGAAACTGAGTTGCAAACGCTGGCCGCTTGGATGGCCCAGTCTGACACACGTGCCGTGATTTTGGACCCCAACGCGCGTGCGATGGGGATTTCATGGTATCAAGAATCCGCTGGGAAACTATGGTGGTGCATGAACTTTGGTAGTGGTGCCGCAACTTAAGCGTAGATCGTCACCAGCGTGCCTGTCTGTACCATGGCATATACTTCGTCCATTTCATCGTTTGAAATGGCAACACAGCCCCAAGTCCAATCCGTCTGCCCAACCCACTCATCAGGTGTTCCGTGAATGAAAATGTCACCACCTGGATCAAGCCCTTGGCTACGCGCATATGCAACATCATCCGCGTCTGGGTAAGAAAGGCCAAGTGACAGATGATAACGGCTGTTTGGGTTGCGCCGGTCAATCCGATACGAACCTTCAGGCGTCCGCCCGTCACCTTCGTGGACCTTATGACCTTCGGGGGTAAAGCCCAGCTCGAACCCGTATTCGCGTAGCAATGTATTGTTATGCAGTAACTGCATCCGCCGTTCGCTTTTGAAAATTTGGATGCGGGTTACTTCTGGTCCTGCATATGCGCGCGGTGCCGCGCTGCATCCGGCCACGCCTACTGCCGCGCCAACCATCACTGATCGTCTTGAAATCATATCTACTGCCTACTTGTCCCGGTCTACGCCGTTTTTTGCCTATTTAGCGGTGAATTGTGGCAAAAGGTAGGGTTTTTTCAAACTGGTCTTCATTTTCGCGTGAAGGCTGCAACCATTTCGACATGCGGGGACCAACGGAATTGATCCACGGTTTGCACCCAAGGCATTTCAAACCCGGCGTCCACCAGCGTATTTGCATCCCGTGCGAATGTGATCGGGTTACAAGACACCATCGCGATGGTTTTAATCTCTGACTTTGCCAGCGTCGCGATTTGTGCATCAGCCCCTGCGCGCGGCGGGTCAATCACTGCCGTATCAAAATGGCGCAGCTCATCGGGTTCAAGCGGACGACGGAACAGATCGCGGGTTTCTGTCGTGACTTTGCGCAACTCATGCCCAGCGCGCCATCCGCGATCAAGCGCAGAAAGCATTTCAGCTTCGCCTTCAACCGCGTGAACCTCTGCACGCTTGGCGAGCGGTAGCGTGAACGTGCCGCACCCGGCAAACAGATCAACTACGCGCTGCGCTTTGCCTGTGATTTTCTCAACCGCTTGCAATAACGTCATTTCCCCGTGTTTAGTCGCCTGCAAGAACGCACCGGGCGGTGGCGTGACCTTGGTTCCGCCGAAATCTTGGGCTGGGGCGTTAATGGTCACAACGGGTTCGTCGTTCCATACCAACCGCGACAGCCCGTGATGGTTTGCAAAAGCTGCCAACTCGATACGTAATTGTGGCGTCAGTTCTTTGTCGGTGATGACCAGAACATCGGGTCCAAGCGGCGCATCGGTCACGGTTAGGTCAATTTCGCCTTTGCGTGAACAGGCCAAAACGGTCAACGCTTCAAGGGCGGGCAAGATATCCAACAATGCTGGCGTCACCAACTGGCAATCCGGCACCGCAAACAACGTATGCGAGGCGCGGCCATGAAAACCAACCATCGCGCCTTTCTTAGTGCGCCGCCCAGAAAACTTAGCACGACGTCGCGAATTAGCTGGCGAGGTTTGCACAGGATGGAATTCAGGCGCAAGCCCGTGCGCATGCACTGCCTTTTCGACAATCCCTAGTTTCCAATCAGCAACAAACGCATCAGTCGCATGTTGCATCGCGCAACCGCCACATGATTTGTAATGCCGACACGGGGCCGCGACCCGGTCCGCCGAAGGGGTCACAATCCTTACAGAACCGTCTTGGGCAACATCGACTTCTTCGCCCGGTAAAACGCGCGGCAACAAGGACCGCCCATCAGATGCGCGCCCCATACCAAGGTGTGTCAGGCTTTCGATTGTTAACATTTATTCCGCCGCATCTATAAATCCACCCGATTGCCGATGCCAGTAGCGCGCATAAAGCCCGTCTTTGGCTAGCAATTCGTCGTGTGTTCCTTGTTCAACTATACGCCCCGAGTCAAGCACGATGATCCGATCCATCTGCGCCAGTGTGGACAATCGGTGCGCAATTGCAATGACGGTCTTATCGTCCATTATAGACTCTAACGCGCCTTGAATCGATGCCTCCACCTCGGAATCGAGCGCACTTGTCGCTTCGTCCAGCACCAAAATCGGGGCGTCTTTTAGGATGGCGCGGGCAATTGCGATCCGCTGTCGTTGACCGCCTGATAGCTTGACACCGCGTTCGCCTAGATGTGCGTCGTATCCGCTACGCCCATTGTGATCGACGAGTTTTTCGATGAACTCATGCGCCTCGGCCTGCATCGCGGCTGCTTCAATTTCGTTTTGCGATGCATCCGGGTTGCCGTATCGGATGTTATCAACGGCGGACCTGTTGAACATTGCAGTTTCCTGCGTGACCATCGCAATTTGGCTGCGCAAGCTTGCTTGGGTCACATCGCGGATATCCTGCCCATCGATCATCACGGACCCATCTTCGGCATCATATAACCGCAACAAAAGCGCAACCAACGTTGATTTCCCAGCACCAGAGGCACCAACAAGCCCCAGTTTTTCGCCCGGTTTGACCGAAAGCGTCACACCATCAAGCCCGCCAGGCCCGCCGCCATAGCGAAAACTAACATCATTCAGCTTAATAGCACCCTGATCCGCACGAAGCTCCTTTGCCTCTGGTGCATCGGTCAACGTGTGTTTGGGACTTAACGTGTTCATCGCATCTTCGAGTTCACCAACATTGGCGTACATCCCCATCAGCGTGAAACTGACCCAACCTGTCATCTGCGACAGGCGCAGCGAAATCGCGCCTGCAACAGCAATATCCCCCGCAGACGCAGCATCAACGGACCAAAAATACAGCGTGATCCCGACCAAAAGCACTGGCAAAAACCCGGCCAAACCCATCAGGCAAAACCGAAAAGTCGCAGAAAGCCAGCCATAATGTATGGCGCGCGCCCGATAGTTTTCCATTGATTCAAGGGCTGCGCGATCTTCAAATTCATCATGTGCGAAGAGTTTCACGGTCTTGATGTTAGTAATCGTATCAACAACTTGTCCGGTCACTGTCGCTCGCATTGCAGCACGTGCTTTGGCGCGCACCCGTATGCGTGGCATAAAATACCGGATCATTCCAAAATATGCGGCGACCCAAACGGTCAGTACCGCCGCTGAACGAACATCAATTGTCATCAATAACAGCACAGAGCCAACAAGAGACGCGAGTGCAAATGCAACAGTGTGGATCATATCAACGGCTAGATCCGTTGCGGCGCGTGCCGCTTGCATTTGCTTTTGCGCGATCCTGCCAGCAAAATCTTCGTCAAAGAATGTCACCGCCTGTCCAATCGTATGACGATGGAGACGTGACAAAATCAAGTTACCTAACGAAGGTGCTACCACCACGTTTTGCAACACGCCCGACATCCCCAACAATATGGGCCGCGCAACGATAAAAAATGCTGTGACACCAAGCAATAACAGCGCGTTTTGCGAGAAATACGTTTCGGCCGCACCGCCCAGCGCCGCATCAATGATCCAACCCAGCATCACAGCGGTTGCGACCTCAATCGTCCCCGCCAAAGCAGAGACTATTCCAGCTAAAGTTACAATTTTTAAGCTGCCCCGCGTACACCAATGCAAGAACGCCAAAAGGGTTTGTGGCGGCGGTCCTTTGGCAGGCGAAAAGGGGTCGATCCAGTTTTCTGGTTTCATTATTTATCCTGCTCTTTTTGACCCAAGAACCCGCCAGATTGACGGGCCCAGAAACGTGCATATTGACCACCCGCCGCCAGCAATGCGTCGTGCGTGCCGTCTTCAATGATCTGACCATGGTCCATAACAATAATGCGGTCCATCTGCGCAATCGTGGACAGACGGTGGGCGATGGCGATGACCGTTTTCCCCTCCATCATGCCATAAAGTGTTTTCAAAATTGCGGCTTCTACCTCGCTATCAAGGGCGCTGGTCGCTTCATCCAGCAGCAAGATCGGGGCGTCCTTTAGGATCACGCGCGCAAGCGCGATCCGCTGCCGCTGCCCACCCGATAATTTGACCCCCCGTTCGCCAACCCGCGCGTCATAACCCGTGTTGCCTTCGGCATCCGCGAGCCCAAGGATGAAATCATGCGCCTCGGCTTTGCGGGCGGCGGCGATCATCTGATCTTCGCTTGCCTCTGGGTTTCCATACAGGATGTTTTCGCGCACAGACCGGTGCAATAGTGACGAATCTTGCTGCACCATCCCAATGACACGCCGCAGGCTTTCTTGGCTTACAGCACCGATATTTTGCCCATCAATCACGATCTGACCGGATTCGGCGTCGTAAAACCGCAAAAGCAATTTCACTAACGTCGATTTACCGGCGCCTGACTGCCCAACAAGCCCAACCTTTTCACCCGGCGCGATGGTCAGGTTGATCTTATCTAAGCCACCGCTTTGCTTGCCATAGTGATGCGAAAGATCGGTTATTTTAACTTCACCTGTCCCTGATTGCAGCGCTGGCGCGTCGGCATCATCTAACAGGGCGATCGGCTGTGCGATGGTTTTCATACCTTCGGCCACAACGCCCAATTCGCGGAAAAAGTTGCTAACAGCCCACATGATCCACCCCGACATCGCGTTCAATCGCAATGCGAGTGACGTGGCCACAGCAACCACCCCAACCGACGCAATGCCTTGCATCCAAAGGTAAAGCGACCAACCAACAACACCAACGATCAGCAGACCATTCAAGGTCATCAGCGCGACATCCATGATCGTATACAGGCGCATTTCGATTTGGAACGTGCGCCTGGCTTCTTCGATCGCATCCTTAGCGTAAGCGACTTCGCGGTCGTGATGCGCGAACATTTTGACCGAATGAATATTTGTGTAGCTATCGACCACGCGGCCCGTAATCGCGCTACGTGCGTTTGATGATGCCTCGGACGCTGGGCCAATCCGCCGGACAACCCAACGCAACAAAAATACATAGGGCACGAACCAAAGCGCAAGCGGAACTATCAGCCACAAATCGGCCTGCCCCAACAAGATCATCGCGCCAATCACATAGGCAAGCGCAAATGTAATCGCGTCAAAAAGTTGGAAAACGACTTCGCCAGCGGCTGGCGGCGTTTGCATGATCCGATTGGCAATCCGCCCGGCGAAATCATCTTCGAACCAACCGACAGATTGTCGCAAAACATGGCGATGGGCGCGCCAACGCACCAAGGTCCCAAAATTTGGCAAAATCGTATTATTCAGCAGAAGAACTTGAAAAATATGCACCGCTGGGCGCAACGTCAGGATAAAAATCGCAACCAGAATAAGCTCAGTTCCATTTTTAAGCCAAACCTCTTCGGGTGTACCGGTCAACATATCCACCAGACGCCCAAGATAGCCCAAAAGCCAAATTTCTACTGCTGCGATGACGACAGATACACCCGCCGTCAGATAAAACACCGGCATAAATGGCTGCGCATAGGCCCGCAAAAATGGGTAGAGCCGCGTCGGCGGCACATCCGTTTCCTTGTAGGGTGTGTAAGGATCGATCAGACCTTCGAAAAATCGAAACATGGACCTGCCTTTCGAATACCTACCCGACATAGCAAGGTTTCACCGCAAGGAAAACCGCCGGAATTACCCAAGCGTCATCCCGCCCTAATCATCCATCAATTCGGCTTTGGTCAAAGTAAATCCTGACGCGATCCAGCGCGTCTTGGCAGCTTGCAATGCGGCCCCCAACGCCGGACCCTGCAGTTCAGGCATCAAATCAACGGCTTTCAGGGGAAACGTTTGCTTTGCCGCAAAAATTGCATATTGAGCTGAATTAGGGTCTATTTCTTGTCCCAAACTTGCTGCCCGCACGGCCAAATTATCAAGCGCGGCTTGCGCCCCAAAGTAGTAGCCAAGCGCACCAGCATCAAAGTCGCTATGCATTTGATCCAACCGCTTTTTCGCGTCATTTGACAAACGCAGTCCAGCAGTGTCTCCCCCGATAACCGCAAGCCGCCTGAGCGGATCGGGCGCCAACCCTGCCTTCCCTTCGACATGCACGAGTACCGCGAGCATCGGCGCATTTGCGCCCGGCAATATCTGTGCCAACCCACCCGTCGCGTTCATTGATCCCACCGCCGGCGCAGGATCAGGGGCCGCCAATAGTTTTAGCAATTCGCTTGTGATCCGTTCCGACGACAATGATTGCAGCCCTTCGACATTCGCGGCGCAAGCCGCCAGCGCATCAGGATCAGGCCCTTCATCCACGTCGCCATACCAGGCATGAAACCGAAAATAACGCAGGATGCGTAAGTAGTCTTCTTTGATCCGCTGGTCTGCATCTTCGATAAACCGTACGCGGCGCGCATTTAGGTCGGGCAAGCCGCCCAAGGGGTCAACAACAACACCGTCACGCCCCGCATAAAGCGCGTTCATCGTGAAATCGCGACGCCGAGCATCATCTATCATATTATCCGCAAAGGCGACCGTTGCCCGCCGCCCATCTGTAGCGACGTCGCGGCGAAAGGTCGTGATCTCAAAAGGTACGTTTTGGGCAATAACAGTGACTGTTCCGTGGGTAATGCCGGTCGGGATAACCGCAAGCCCAGCTGCCTTTGCTAGCGCGCTGACGGTGTCAGGGTGCGCGTCTGTCGATAGGTCCAAGTCCGCGACCGGCGCATCCAAAAGCGCATTGCGCACACAACCGCCAACAAACCAAGCCTGATAGCCTGCATCTGTTAACATACCGCAGACCTTTTGGGCGGCCGCATCCGTCAACCAAGGCGCATTAATCCGGGTCATTGCAAACGATCCGCCAAGCCGCGCAAAATCCGCGCTGTTGCGCCCCAGATGTAATAGGGCCCGTAAGGCACAGCGTAATATTCGCGGCGTTGCCCACGCCAATGCCGCCCTTCGATCCGGTAGTTTTCAGGATTGGCGAGATGCGCGAGGGGAACTTCAAACACTTCGCTGACTTCACCCGCCTCAGGAATCGGATCAAAATCTGCGGTCAGCACGCCAACGATTGGCGTCATCTGGTAACCTGTGACCGTTTGATGGGCCGGCAATGCCCCCACGACATCCACAATCCCATAGGGCAGTCCGATTTCTTCGTGGGCTTCGCGCAAAGCGGCATCTGTCAGCGTTGCATCTGTCGGATCTTGCTTACCACCGGGAAACGCAATTTGGCCCGGATGGTGCTTAAGCCGTGCTGAGCGTTTTGTGAGAATAACAGTCTCTAACACAGGGTGAATAGCCAAAAGAACTGCTGCTGGTGTTTGGGTCAATCCGGCAGGTTTGATCGATTTATTCAGATCAAAATCAGACGACGCGCCGCCAGTAAATGACAGCGCATCATCAATTTTTGTGCGTAAATCAGGCACCGTTTTCTTTGGCTTCAAACCCCAATGTCGTGGGGTCGAAAACGTAATGTGCGCCGCAGAATTGGCAATCAGCGGTCACTGTGCCCTCATCGGTTGTCATCGTTGCGATGTCTTTGGCCGAATAGATCGACAAGCTTTGGCGCACGCGATCTTCGGAACAGGTACACCCAAATTTAACAGGCTGCGCATCATAAACGCGTGGCTGTTCTTCGTGGAACAGGCGTACCAACAAATCCGTCGGGGTCACAGTTGGGCCGATCAGCTCAATATCTTCGACGGTATCTAGCAACGCATTGGCGCGGGTCCAGTTTTCAGATTCATCATCGTTCAGCAGATCAGCCGCTTCGAGCAACCCTTCCTCACCAGAGCCGCCTTCGCCAGTCACAGATGGTGATGCTTTGGGCATATGCTGCAACATGATCCCGCCAGCGCGCCAATGGGAGGCTTCACCAGGCAGTTGCGACCGCCCGAATGTCAGTGAAAATCGGGTCGGCAATTGTTCTGATTGCGCGAAATAGGCTTCGGCACAGTTCGAAAGTGACCCGCCCGCAAGTGGGGTAACGCCCTGATATGGGGCCATATCTTGCCCTTGATCAACCATCAGCGCAAAGTAACCCTTGCCAAACTGGCTCACTGGGTCGGCTTTCAGGTTAATCGTATCCCGATCAAATGACGCATAGGCGCGGATTTGTGCAGGCTCGCCGTCTTTCGCAGGACTGTAGTAATCGGTTGCGATCAAACGGATCGGGCCATCGCCGCGCACCTGAAGCGAAAGCTTCCAGCGGGTTTTCATTGATTGACCAATCATTGCAGTCAGCAATGCCATTTCGGCGATGAGACCTTCGATCATCGGTGGATAGTCATGCTGGGCCAGAACCTGTTCTAGCACACCATCCAACCGCGCCACCCGTCCACGGATGTCGGAAGCATCAAGTTGAAATGGCAGGACGGTATCGTCCCAAGCGATTTTGGCGCTGTGGCTCATAGGGTTTCCTTACATGTCAGGAATTGGCATACCGCGCCTATATAGTCAGGACAAGCCACGGTCCAAGGGGTAAGTGATGATCAAACGGTACGGAAACAGCCCAATTCAGGGTCACAGCTACAAATTACGCCCCGGCGCCTATGCAATTTTGCCGCGCGATGGGCAATTGCTGCTGACCTACCAAGATGATCCACATTACGAATTTCAATTGCCCGGCGGCGGAATAGACCCCGGCGAAAGCCCCATTCAGGCGCTCCACCGCGAAGTTTTCGAGGAAACTGGCTGGCGGATTGCGCGGCCCTTACGGCTCGGCGCGTTCCGGCGGTTTGTCTATATGCCCGAATATGACCTGAACGCCGAAAAAATCTGCCATATCTATCTAGCACGCCCGGTGCGCCCGCACGGCCCCCCAACTGAAAACGGGCATCACGCCGTCTGGATGGACCCCCGCGCGGCCATTCATGAACTTTCCAATGACGGCGACGCGGCTTTCGTGGCGGGATTAGTCGATTAACGGACGCCCTTCGATCACGTGGCCATAAAGTGTGGTGAGGATGCTGACGCCGACCATAAAAAAGAACCAACGCAAGGCGTAGTAAACTAAGTTCACAATCGGCCAATACAAATTGGAAAATCTGTATTGTGGATCAATAATGTCCCTGATGCGCCCCGGCACATATTCCACTAAAAGAATTGTGAAAAACGCTAACGCTAATGCCATAGCTGCCACACCAAGAATGGTCCTCCGGTGCTTTGCAGTAGTGCTTACCGCTGAGATAGTCGAAATACGCCGCTCGATCGCGATTGATGGAAAAATCAATGCGATGCGTAACCAAACATAGGTAAGTGGCAGCGTGACTAGCACCAATACTAAAATAGTCGCCACCAGCCCAATTGAGTCCTGCATGTAACTTGAGTATTCAGCCATCCAAGTAAACCGAAATACAAGATATTCCTTAAAAAGCACCCATCGCAGAGCTTCTAAAAGACCCAATCCCATAAAATCTTTAAAAATGAACAGGATCACAGCAATCAGTAACGCGCGCGGAATATATTGAGCTATCGCTCGCGGAAATACACCAGGAAGAAGACCAACGGGCTCCTTCAATAAGACAAATCGATGCCATGCGATGGCGATCCAAGCGGGCGTGAACAGGCTCACTGTTGTCACAATTAGGTCAATCGATTGATTATTTTCCGCGTAGCACGACGCATGCGTTGCGCGAAAGAAATTGTAGTCAAACAGAATGACAGTGCAGTACGTGTTGAAATATCGCTCTGCGACTTCCACCAATATAATTAGGAGTACTAGCGGAACTAGTGATACTTTCACCGCCGTCCCAAAGTTCGAAAGTATGGAAAAAATTGCGTGTCTTAGAACTAGAAAGGCCACTTAGGATTTCCTTTGGTGACGAACAGCTAAAACATCGACTATGCCGCTCGCGTCGCCATTCATAAGCTTTCCAATGACGGCGACGCGGCGTTTGTGGCGGGACTAGTCGATTAACGGACGCCCTTCGATCACATGACCGTAAAGCGTGGTCAGAATGCTGACGCCCACCATCAAGGTCAGCCATTGAACGAATAGGTCGACGGCAAAGCCCAATATCGCGCTGATCCCATACAAGCCCTGAACAGCAACGCCTGCGATCATGCTAACGACGACAATCGTCACGCCAATACCAAGAATTGTCCCGTTGATTTTCGCTGTTGCGGCCAACGCTTCGCCCATTGTTATTGGTTTGCCAACTGCGACCGCTGGTAGCCCAACGCCGATCCGAAACCAAAGCAACGACAAAACGACACCAAGCATCAGGCCCAGCCCCATCGCACCAATCGAACCAAGGGAAGGCGAAATTGCAAAAAGAACGGCGGTGACAAGGCCAACCACAAACCCAAGAATTAAGGCGAACACCCCGATAACAAGTCCGTAGACAAATGATCTACCGATATAGGGCCAAATCGGCCGCCCAGAAATTGCGGGAATGATTCCGCTGTATTCCTCAAGCAGAATAAACCGATGCCAAGAAACGGCGACCCAAGCCGCGACAAAAACAAGCAGGATCAAAAGGACCAAAGTACCAAAAACGATGGAACCTCCAGCTGCTGCCAACTGCTCGGGCGGTAAGTTTCCAGAAGCAATGTCACTCAATTGCTCAAACGAACTCACGGTTCCAAAAACCACTACCGCTGCAATAACCAGCAACAGATACGGCCCAATGGACACACGCAATGCCTGCCCAAAATTGTTGAAAATCATGGCAAACGCATGCCGTATTATCTGAAAAGCCATGAAAATAATCCCTTTTTAAGCGAGTTGCCACTTCGTCGCATGCGACATGGTGTTCGTCAACGGCGCTATCCTTGCTCTACCGGCAGAAAACCGTTATCGCGCGAGGTAAATAACCCTGACAAAAAAGGCCCCTCGCATGACCGCTCCGAAAAAAGTTGTTCTCGCCTATTCTGGTGGCCTCGATACATCGATCATTCTGAAATGGCTTCAGACGGAATATGGGTGCGAGGTTGTTACGTTTACGGCTGATCTTGGCCAAGGTGAAGAACTGGAACCAGCCCGTAAAAAGGCTGAAATGATGGGTGCAAGCGCCATCTATATCGAAGACCTGCGCGAAGAATTCGTGCGCGACTTTGTGTTCCCAATGTTCCGCGCAAACGCTGTGTACGAAGGCATTTACCTGCTGGGCACATCAATCGCCCGTCCATTGATTTCCAAGCGTCTGGTTGAAATCGCTGCCGCAGAAGGCGCCGATGCGGTCGCCCACGGCGCAACCGGTAAGGGCAATGATCAGGTCCGGTTCGAACTCGCGGCTTATGCGCTTAACCCCGACATTCAGGTCATCGCGCCTTGGCGTGAGTGGGATCTGTCTAGCCGGACCAAGTTGCTGGAATTCGCAGAGCTGAACCAAATCCCTGTTGCCAAAGACAAACGCGGCGAAGCCCCGTTCAGCGTCGATGCAAACCTGCTGCACACATCGTCCGAAGGCAAAGTACTGGAAGACCCAGCACAAGAAGCGCCAGAATACGTCTACCAACGCACCGTCAGCCCAGAAGACGCTCCTGACACACCTGAAATGGTCGAAGTCACCTTTGAAAAAGGCGACGCAGTTGCAATCAACGGCGAAGCAATGTCACCCGCGACTATCCTGACCAAGCTGAACGAGCTTGGCGGCAAACACGGTGTTGGTCGTCTTGATCTTGTTGAAAACCGCTTTGTCGGTATGAAATCACGCGGCATCTATGAAACGCCGGGCGGGACTGTTCTGCTAGAAGCGCACCGCGGGATCGAACAAATCACGCTGGATTCCGGCGCTGGGCACCTTAAAGACAGCATCATGCCGCGCTACGCTGAACTGATCTACAACGGTTTCTGGTTCTCACCAGAGCGCGAAATGATGCAGGCGATGATCGACAAATCGCAAGAACACGTCAGCGGCACCGTGCGCGTGAAACTGTACAAAGGCTCCGTGAACACGGTCGCTCGTTGGTCTGATCAAAGCCTCTATTCAGAAGCGCACGTAACATTCGAAGAAGACGCGGGCGCCTATAACCAAACAGACGCCCAAGGCTTTATCCAGCTGAACGCGCTGCGTTTAAAACTGCTGGCGGCACGTAACCGCAAAGCCTAAAATACCCGCGAAGCGCGCCATAGTTAGCGCGCTTCGCTTCCCAACCTGTTGCTCTCCCCAACGCCGTAACGTCTTCATAGACATCGTCTTTTATTGGCTGCAAATTCAAGGCAAAGCAGTGCACAGGAGTCAGCATGCCATTGGAAGAAATCGCAGCGAAAATGCAGCGTGGGTTGGACAAGGTCGAATTGGATAAGGTGATCAAATTCGACTGCAAGGACAGCGGCGCGATCACTCTTGTGGACCAAAAAGCCGAATTGGCTGACCTTCCTGCGGATTGCACAATTCATCTTTCTGAAGCCAACCTATCCAAGTTGATCAAGGGTGATTTGAACCCAATGACCGCCTTTGCGATGGGCAAGATCAAAGTTTCGGGCGATGTGTCCGTGGCGATGAAGCTGGGCCAACTTTTGAAATCATAGCTTTAGCGCCACAAGCCTTTCATAATGTGGCAAGGCTTGCGCGCAAAGGTCGGCGGCTGCGCCATCAAGTTCTGGCAACGGCCCTTCAGCCCCCGCGAACCCTGTGCTTTTATGCACGGCATTATACCAATGTGACGCCCAGATCCCGTCCCCTTCATGCGGACCTGCTGGCCAGGACAACATCGCTGGATCGAAATCTAATCCAATTGCCGCGCACAGTTTGCGCAACATTTTTTCAGGATTGGCCCGAATATCCGCGCTGTCGATCACGTGACCGCCGAACTTATCATAGATAACGCCCTGTTGTGCAAAACCGATATCGTCCAAATTCATTTCTGACCGCTTCTCACCATAAGACGCGATCACCCGCGCTGGGTGGCGGATCAGATGTATGTTTATACAGTCCTGCACCCAATCAAGCGGCATCCCATTGATCATATGATGCGGCATATGTTTCATATAAAAATGGGGCTTTTGAGCCGGAATAGTGTCGATACACCGCGCAGCCACTTTGTTTGGGTCTGCCTCATGGGCGGTCAATATCTCATCGCGCATCGGGTGATCCAAACCCGTCATCGCGAGGTAAGCCGCATAGAATGGTTCGTCCCAAACCGCGAAATCGGAACGGTTCCCAAAGCTATACATCATCGCCGTCGACAGGTTGCGCGGCCCGGACCACATTACAATTCTCATGAGCGATCCACCAAATCTTTGTAAAGCTTGCGTATCCGTATCGTCATTGCCCCCAATTCGCCCGTCCCAATCACGCGCCCATCAATGCTGCTGACCGGGGTTTGCGCCCCAAAGGTCCCAGTCAGAAACGCCTCATCCGCAGAATATGTATCAACAAGGCTGAAATTGCGCTCGAATACGGGAATATCGTTGGCGCGACACAGATCGATCACCTTTTGGCGGGTAATACCATTCATGCAATAATCACCCGTGCTGGTCCAAACAGCACCTTTTTTCACTATGAAAAAGTTACAAGCGTTCGTGGTATTCACGAACCCATGCAGGTCGAGCATCAGTGCCTCATCCGCACCGGCCTTTTGTGCAGCAATGCAGGCAAGGATACAGTTCAACTTGGAATGACTGTTGAGCTTCGGGTCTTGAGTCATCGGCAGCCCACGTAGATGCGGGACTGTCGCCAAAGTGATTGGACGCGGGATTTTTGGCTGCGAATGCTCCATGATAATCACAAATGTCGGGCCTTGTTGGGACAGGCTCGGGTGCTGAAAGGGCCTTGTTTTTATCCCACGTGTCACCATCAATCGCGCATGGGCGTCTGTGGTCATTTCGTTCGCTTTTTGTGTCTCTAACAAAGCTGAAATGACGCCTTTTCGATCTAACCCGATATCAAGATCAATTGCTTTTGCAGCCTCAAACAACCGGTCTATATGTTCGTCCAAGAATGCCCATTTTCCATCGTACAACCGCAAACCTTCCCACACACCGTCACCCAACATAAACCCACTGTCATATACGCTGACAGTGGCATGAGCCTTGGGCACGATCTGCCCATTGAGATAGATAAGAATTTCTTCGTTCCGCACATCTTCGGCGGCTAGATGGGTGGTGACTTCGGTCATTATGAGCTCCTTCGAATGGACGCTAAGACAGGTCGTCAAATGTTCCAAGCGATAAACACCGCGTGAGATCACGCCGCCGTGCATTGCGCCCGCACGTCCGAGAAAACAGGATGCGACTAAAGGAGAACCCTAATGTTCAAATCAATGATTGCCGCCGTTCTTATGATCCCTGCGGCCCAAATGGTCGCCGCCGAAGATATCCAAACTGCCACTGTTGCTGGTGGGTGCTTTTGGTGTGTCGAAAGTGACTTTGAAAAGGTCAACGGCGTGATCGAGGTCGTGTCAGGTTATACCGGGGGCACAACGGCCAACCCGACCTATGAGACGATCAAAGGATCCGGTCACTATGAAGCCGTCCAAATCACTTATGACGCAGAAATCGTGAGCTATGATCAATTGCTTCACGCGTTTTTCAGATCTGTTGATCCCACCGATGCGGGTGGACAATTTTGTGATCGTGGGGATGTCTACCGCACGGCTATTTTCGTCTCTAACACTGCTGAAAACGAATCTGCTCAGGCCGCTTTGACCGCCGCGCAAAACGATCTTGGCCAGCGCATTGTAACGCCCATTTTGCAAGCATCACAGTTTTACGAGGCCGAATCATACCACCAAGATTACTATGCGGGGGAATCCATCGTTCTGACCCGCCGCGGGCCAAAACGCCAAAGCGAAGCCTATGCATTTTACCGCAACGCCTGCGGGCGGGATCAACGTGTGTCAGAACTATGGGGCGATGCTGCTCCGTTTACGCACTAAGGCCGAAACGCTGTGACCTCGGACAAATCCGGGATCACATCGGCCGTACCACGGCGGGTGACCATCAAGGCGCCCGCCTTGGTCGCCTGCCCGATAGCCTGTTCCATCGTCATGCCGCGATCAAGCCCTGCTAGAACATAACCTGTAAACGTGTCGCCAGCGCCGGTTGTATCCACAGGATCAACCTTAATCGCGTCAAAATGCTGTTTCTTACTGGGTCCGTACCAATCCGCACCATCAGCGCCCAAAGTCACGATTACATCGCGGACAGACAGGTCTTGCGGTTCTTGCCCGGTCGCCGCCTGAAGCTGCGCAGCTTCGACAGCGTTCAGGATCAAAAAATCTAGGTAAGGCAACACCGCCATCACACGGTCTGCATCAAATGGCGCGGCGGCATAGGCGACCCTAAGGCCCATTTTTTTACCCATACGCGCTGCAGTGCGTTGCAAGTTGGTTTCGTTCTGTAGAACGATCCAATCGCCTGTCTGCGCCTCGGCCATCGCAGTCTGCAAAACCGTCTGCGGAATTTCAACATTCGCACCCGGATGTAGCACAATCGCGTTTTCACCTTGGGCATCAACCATGATGATCGCTTGCGCTGTATCAGTGTCTAACACAGCAATATTTCGGGTATCGACGCCGTACTCAAGCAACCTATCCGATGCCCAAACCCCATCGTGCCCAACCGCGCCAATATGATTTACCCGAGCTGCACCGCGGGCTGCAGCGACAGACATATTCGCACCTTTCCCGCCTAGAAACGTGTCACGCCGTGTTGACGCAATCGTTTCACCGGGTGCCAAAATATGCGGCACTGCATAGACGATATCAACGTTGATCGACCCGAGATTCCAAATTGCCATTAGTCGACCTTGCAAGCGGCGATGACAGCCATGTTCATGATATCGTTTACTGTAGAGACAGTTGAACAAATCTGAACCGGCTTGCCAACACCTGAAAGAATTGGACCGATGACCGTCGCCCCCGCCATTTCTTGCATCAGCTTGACAGAAATCGACGCAGAATGCCGCGCCGGCACCACAAGCACGTTCGCGGGGCCCGTCAGACGTGAGAACGGGTAATTTTCCTGCGCTTGCACATTAAGCGCCACATCGACGGTCATTTCGCCTTCATATTCGAAATCAACATTACGCCCATCAAGCACACTTGCTGCTTTGTGCATTTTTTCGGCCCGCTCAGACACAGGGTAGCCAAAGGTCGAGAACGACAAGAACGCAACACGCGGTTCAAGACCCAACGCACGTGCAACCGATGCTCCACGTTCCGCAATATCGCCCAAATCTTGTTCATCCGGCCATTCATGTACCAACGTATCAGTGATTAAAACAATCCGACCTTTGTGTAATACAGCTGTAACACCAACCGCGCCGTCATGGGGCTGCGCGTCAAACACGTGGTTAATCAGTTCTAGCACATGCGCCGATTTACGGGTCGCCCCGGTCACCATCCCATCTGCATGACCATGGGCGACCATCAAAGCTGCAAAAACGTGGCGGTCACGGGCGGCAAGCCGGTGAATATCTTGACCATCATAGCCTTTGCGCTGCAACCGCGTGTTCAAAAACTGTTTGTAGGTCTCAAGATGATCCGTCGAAGCCGCGTTGACGACGGTCAATTCCGCAACAGCGTCAGCAAGCCCCTCGGCTGTCAATTTTTCAGCAACATCCGCGTCACGCCCAACAACAAGCGCCTGACCAAGCCCAGCGCGCTGGTACATCACAGCAGCGCGCAAAACACGCGGATCGTCACCTTCTGCAAAAACGACGGTAGACTGGTTTGCACGCGCACGGGCGTTCAAGCTGCGCAAGATCGACGCGGTCGGATCCATCCTGCCGATCAGCGTTGCCTCATATGCATCCATGTCGACAATCGGGCGACGCGCAACGCCGGTTTTCATGCCCGCACGCGCAACAGCCGTTGGGATACGGTGAATAAGGCGCGGGTCAAATGGTGTCGGAATGATGTAATCACGCCCAAAGGTCAGCTTTTTACCATAAGCCATGGCAACTTCGTCAGGGACATCTTCGCGGGCAAGGCCCGCCAATGCTTCGGCGCAGGCGATTTTCATTTCATCGTTGATTGCGCGGGCATGGATATCGAGCGCACCACGAAACAGATAGGGAAAGCCCAATACGTTGTTCACTTGGTTTGGGTAATCGCTACGACCAGTCGCAACAATGGCATCTTCGCGAACGGCATGGGCGTCTTCGGGGGTGATTTCAGGATCAGGATTTGCCATCGCAAAAATCACGGGGTTAGGTGCCATGCTTTGCACCATTTTCTGCGTAACAGCCCCCTTTGCGCTAACGCCAAGGAAGACGTCGCAGCCTTCCATCGCATCTTCAAGCGTACGCGCATCCGTATGCGCGGCATGGGTCGATTTCCATTGGTTCATACCTTCGGTACGGCCCTGATAAATAACGCCTTTGGTGTCGCACATGATGCAATTGTCGTGGGTTGCGCCCATTGATTTTAGTAGTTCTAGGCAAGCGATCCCTGCAGCACCCGCACCGTTTAACACGATTTTCACATCTTCAATTTTCTTTCCAGACAGATGCAACGCATTCAGCAATCCCGCCGCACAAATCACCGCCGTTCCGTGCTGATCATCGTGGAAAACGGGGATATCCATTTCCTCTTTCAACCGTTGTTCGATGATAAAACACTCAGGCGCTTTAATATCTTCAAGGTTAATGCCGCCAAACGTCGGCCCCATCAGGCGTACCGCGTCACAAAAAGCATCCGGGTCTTCGGTGTCCAATTCAATGTCGATCGAGTTCACATCGGCGAACCGTTTAAACAGCACTGATTTCCCTTCCATCACCGGCTTACCCGCCAGCGCACCAAGGTTCCCAAGACCCAAAACTGCGGTACCATTGGACACAACCGCAACTAAGTTTCCCTTGTTGGTATAGTCGTAAGCCGTTGAGGGGTCTCTGTGAATTTCTTCGCAGGGGATCGCCACGCCTGGGGAATAAGCCAGCGACAAATCGCGCTGTGTCGTCATCGGCACAGTGGCCTGAATTTCCCATTTGCCCGAGTTCGGCTGCATATGGAACTGCAGCGCATCTTCGCGGGTCATTTTTGTTCTAGCCATGGTATCCCCCAATTTAGTTCGACATTCATAACGGTTTCTCGAATGAACCCGCAACGGGTTCATTTCGGGGTTTCGTCGCTAACATCGGCTCGGTAATGTCGCCTCGATGATGCGGGGGCATGAATGAGCACCAATAAATCCAGCGTAACGCCCATGATGGCGCAATTCCTAGAGATCAAGGCAGAGCATCCCGATGCCCTGCTGTTCTACAGAATGGGTGATTTTTACGAGATGTTCTTTGATGATGCGATTGCCGCAGCCGAAGCCTTGGACATCGCATTAACCAAACGCGGCAAGCACAACGGCGAGGACATCCCGATGTGTGGCGTACCGCATCACGCCGCCGAAGGATATTTTTTGACGCTCATCCGCAAAGGTTTCCGCGTCGCCGTTTGCGAACAAATGGAAAGCCCCGCCGAAGCCAAAAAGCGCGGCTATAAAGCCGTGGTCAAACGCGAGGTCGTGCGCCTTGTTACCCCCGGCACATTGACCGAGGATTCACTGCTGGATGCACGGCGCCATAACTATCTTGCGGCCTATGCTGTGATACGTGATCAGCGCGCGCTGGCATGGGTGGATATTTCTACCGGTGCATTTCACGTGATGCCTTGTAGCGGGGCGCAGCTAGGGCCTGAGCTTGCGCGTCTAACCCCGCGTGAAGTGATCGTGATTGACGGAAACGATACAGGTTGGGCTGAAATAGTCTCTGAAAATGGTGCAACTATCACCACCTTAGGGGCCGCTGCCTTTGACAGTACATCAGGCGAAAAGCGGCTGTGTGGTCTGTATAAAGTTGGGTCATTAGACGCGTTTGGCGGTTTCTCACGCGTTGAAATTTCCGCCATGTCCGCGGTCGCAGAATATCTTGATATCACCCAGCGTGGGAACCTACCGTTGCTACGTCCGCCAATTCAAGAAGGGCAATCTGCTGCTATGCAGATTGACGCCGCAACCCGGCGCTCGCTTGAGCTTACTCAAGCGATGAATGGCGGCAAGCAAGGGTCGCTTTTGCACTGTATTGATCGGACCGTAACGGCTGGTGGCGCGCGCTTGCTAGAACGGCGTTTGTCATCGCCCGCTTGCGCCCTGCCCGCCATCCATGCCCGACAAGATTGCGTTGAATTTTTAACTAAAAATACACGACTGACCGCAGATATCCGTGATCAATTGCGCAGCGTGCATGATCTTGATCGGGCGTTGTCGCGTTTGGCGCTTGATCGCGGCGGTCCGCGCGATATGGCCGCCATTCGAAACACATTGGGACAGGCCGCAGCGCTATCCACACTTATGACCGATGATCTGCCTGCCATTCTATCCGAGGCTGGCCGAGATTTCACAGGTCACGACACGCTCTTGGAGCTGCTAGATGAGGCGTTGATCGCCGATCCCCCGCTATTGTCGCGCGACGGCGGGTTTATCGCACCCGGCTTTAACGACGAGCTTGATGAGGTGCGCAAGCTACGTGATGAAGGCCGATCAGTTATTGCCACGATGCAGGCGCAGTTTATTGAGCTTTCAGGCATCGCGTCATTGAAGATCAAACATAACAACGTGCTGGGTTATTTCATTGAAACAACGGCAACCCATGCCGAAAAAATGCTTGCAGCCCCGCTGAACGAAACCTTCATTCATCGCCAAACCACCGCCAATCAGGTGCGGTTCACAACCGTTGAACTATCAGAAATCGAAACGCGGATTCTAAACGCAGGCGGGCGGGCGCTTGAGATTGAAAAGAGACTCTATTTAAGCCTAACTCAGTCCATTTTGGCTCAATCTGGACCGCTGGGCGCGCTTGCGCGGGCCTTAGCTGAATTTGATTTGGCGGCGTCGCTCGCGCATTTGGCTGTGGCTGAAAACTGGACCCGGCCCATTGTCGACGACAGCCGCGCGTTTGAGATCACGGGCGGGCGCCACCCTGTCGTAGAGGCGGCTTTGCAAAAATCGGGGCAGCCATTTATCGCAAATGATTGTGGTCTGACTGACGCACCTATTTGGCTACTGACCGGGCCGAACATGGCGGGTAAATCGACCTTCCTGCGCCAAAATGCACTGCTTGCGATCCTTGCGCAGATGGGTGCATTTGTGCCCGCCGCAAAGGCGCATATAGGCACTGTTAGCCAGATTTTCAGCCGTGTCGGCGCATCAGATGATCTGGCGCGTGGCAGGTCCACATTCATGGTCGAAATGGTTGAAACCGCTGCGATCCTGAACCAAGCCGACGATCGCGCTTTGGTCATATTAGATGAAATTGGCCGCGGTACAGCCACTTATGACGGGCTTTCGATTGCTTGGGCCACATTAGAACATCTGCACGATGTGAACCGCTGTCGGGCTTTGTTTGCGACGCATTACCACGAAATGTCTGCCCTTTCGAACAAACTGGATGGCGTCGAGAACGCGACCGTGACCGTTAAGGAATGGGACGGCGATGTGATTTTTCTGCACGAGGTCAAACGCGGGACAGCTGATCGTAGCTACGGTGTACAGGTCGCGCGTCTTGCCGGGTTGCCATCCGCAGTGGTCGCGCGGGCCAAGGTCGTGTTGGAGGCGTTAGAACAGGGTGAACGCGAAGGCGGCACCGCGCAAAAAGCGTTAATCGACGATCTGCCACTGTTTTCGGCAACCCCTGCGCCTGCCCCCGTGCAAGCCAAAGAATCCGAGGTTGAGGCACGATTGAAAGACGTTCTTCCGGATGAGCTTACCCCCAAAGACGCGCTCGCGCTGATCTATGAGCTACGTGGAATGGTGTAGCTACCAGCTACCACTTGCGCCGCCCCCGCTGGACCGTCCACCACCGCGCGATCCGCTGCTACTAGACCGCGTTTTTTGCGGAATTGTCGAGATAACCGAATAGCCTGCATGGCAATGGCGACAATTATAGTAGGTTTCGCGCAATCCCGATGATGAATAAGTCGCGTGGCGGATGACGTGGCTTTTGCCCGTTACCGTATTGTAGCCGCATTCGCGACAGGCACCGAATTTGGTAAAAAACGCCTTATAGGATTCGATTTCGATATGGTCGCATTTGGTGCAGAACCAAACGTCATGATCAACGCTTGCAAGATGTTCTTCTGCGATTTGGCCGGAAGAAAGCTGTTCGTCTTCGGTTTCTTCAAGGTATTTTCGCAATCGCGAGCCATCAACAGGGCAGTTGCGCGGTGCATTCCGACGCAAACGGCGATAAAATTTCCGGCCAAGGTTTACCGCTAGAATTAGGATAGAAACGACGCCAGCAATGACAAATACGATGAACGCTCTGGCTTTTTCACCAACTTTTTCCACGAAAGACTGTGGTTCAATGTTTCCCGTGACATGGGCGATTACCGCGTCGACCCCGGCTGCAATGCCATCAGCATAGGCATCACGCTTGAACTGCGGAACAATTACATCGTCTATAATGCGCTGTATTGGCGCGTTTAACGTACTGCCATAACCTGCACCGACCTCAATGCGCAGTTCGCGATCAAAGCGGGAAACCAGCAGCAACAAGCCATCATTGCGGTCGGCGTCGCCAATACCCCAAGCGTTGAAAAGCCCCGTTGCGAAAGGCTCAATCGCGCCGCTATGGCCATAATCGGACATCGTGTTGATTGTCAGAACCGTGAATTCGACACCGTCATCGGCGCGAAACCTGCGCAGGTGGTTACGTAGTTGGGATTCTTGGGCATGATCCAGCAGATCGGCGTAGTCGTTTACATATAGATCTTGGTCTTCCGGGTAGATCTGCGCAATCGCCGGGCCAATACAAAAAAGCAGGGCAAACAGCCCTGCTTTGATGCGATTTATGATTAAGCAGGTGTCGATGACACGCCAACTTGTGCAGCGCGTAGCAAACGATCGTGCAGCATAAAGCCCTCAGCGACGACCTGAATGATGTCGCCAGCTTTGGTGCCCGGTAGTGGTGCCTCGAACATCGCTTGGTGGATTTTTGGGTCGAATTTATCGCCAACTTCGGGAACGATGGGATCAATCCCGTGTTTCTTAAAGACGCTAATCAATTCGCGCATCGTCAATTCAACACCTTCAAGCAAGGCTGCGTTCGTTTCCTTGTCTGCATCCTCGGACGACTGCAAAGCACGGCGCATGTTATCGTAGACGGGCAACATATCGCGGGCCAGTTTTGACCCACCATAGTTTTCAGCCTCGCGGCGATCACGATCAGAGCGTTTGCGCATGTTTTCAGCGTCCGCCAAGGCACGCATAAACTTGTCTTTGAATTCGTCACGCTCTGCACGTAGCGCTTCAATTTCTTCGAAACCAGCTTCCGCAGCAAGCTCCATTTCATCGCCTTCAGCCGCGAGTTCATCAAGACTTTGCAGTTGCTCTTCGTTGTCAGCCATCAATTTTTTCCTTTAGGAGCGGTCAGCGACAAGTTTGCCGATCCGCTGTGCGGTATAGTTCACAATTGGGACGATACGCCCATAGTTCAGGCGGGTCGGACCAATGACGCCCACGGCGCCAATTATCTTACGGTCGGCGTTCATATAAGGTGAAACGACCAAAGAGGAACCCGAAAGTGAGAACAATTTGTTCTCAGAGCCAATAAAAATGCGTACACCGTCGCCATCTTCGGCCAAATCGAGGAATTGCGCGATATCGCGCTTGCGTTCAAGGTCATCAAACAAGGTTCGAATCCGGGCAAGGTCGGCTTCGTTTTCACCATCGGCAAGCAGGTTCCCGCGGCCGCGCACGATAAGACGCTCGCTTTGCTCACCTTCATTTTCCCAAAGCGCATAGCCATTTTCGACCAGATCAGCGGCAAGGCTATCGATTTCCTGACGGCGCGCCGCAATTTCCCGCGAGATTACATTGCCTAACTCGGATAGCGTGTGCCCTTCGGCAATCGCATTCAGGAAATTTGCGGCTTCGCGCATGGAAGACGGGGTTTGGCCAGCGGGTGGCGTGAAAATCCGGTTTTCTACATGGCCATCGGCAAACACCAACACCACAAGCGCGCGTTCACGTGACAGCGAAACAAAATCAATATGTTTGATTGCCGCTTCATGTTTTGGCGTCAAAACAAGGCTGGCCCCGTGGGTCACACCCGAAAGCGCCTGCCCCACCTGATCCAACACAGACGCCACGTCATTGTCATTTCCACCTAAAGTCCGGTCAATGGTTTGGCGGTCTTTACCATCCAAATCGCCAACCTCAAGTAGGCCATCAACGAACATCCGCAGCCCTAGCTGCGTCGGAATCCGGCCCGCACTAACATGGGGGCTATCAAGTAAACCAAGGTATTCAAGATCTTGCATCACATTTCGGATCGTTGCTGCGCTTACTTTTTCAGTGAAATCACGGGTCAACGTGCGCGAGCCAACCGGGTCACCGCTTTCGAGGTATCCTTCGACCACACGGCGGAATACCTCGCGGGATCGGTCGTTCATATCGGCAATGTTAGGCGTTTGGTCAGACATCTGATCCTCGGGTGAAGGCAGCGCAATTAAAACCAACTCTGCCTCGGCGTCAATCGGGGTTGGATTTCACATGTGGGCAGCGTATCCCAATCAAGAAATCAAAAGGAGTAACCCGATGCGCCCATCTGGACGTCAAACGAACGAAATGCGTGAAATTTCCATCGAAACTGATGTAACCATGCATGCGGAAGGCTCTTGTTTGATCAAATGCGGTAACACACATGTTTTATGCACCGCGACAATTGATGCCCGCGTGCCGCCGTTTTTGAAGAATTCCGGACTGGGCTGGGTCACTGCCGAATACGGGATGCTCCCGCGCGCAACCAACACGCGGATACGCCGCGAGGCTAAGAACGGTCAATCGGGCCGTACCCAAGAAATTCAAAGGCTTATTGGGCGGTCTCTGCGTGCTGGGGTTGATCGCGTGGCTTTGGGCGAACGTCAAATCATCGTCGATTGCGATGTCATTCAAGCAGATGGAGGGACACGTTGTGCGTCGATCACTGGTGGTTGGGTTGCGTTGAAATTGGCCGTGCAAAAGCTGATGAAAGCCGGTGATGTGATTTCTGATCCGCTGGTTGATCCGGTCGCCGCGATTTCTTGCGGTATTTATGCCGGACAAGAGGTGCTTGATCTTGATTACCCCGAAGATAGCGAAGCAGGCGTCGATGGAAACTTTGTTATGACAGGCGGAAAACTGGTCGAAGTACAAATGTCAGCCGAAGGTTCTACCTATTCACGTGCACAAATGGATGCGCTTTTGGATCTTGCTGAAAAGGGCGTGTCAGAATTGACCGCCGCGCAATTGGCCGCGGTCAGCTGATGCGCAAATTTAGTGAAAAAGAACTGGTCATAGCGACCCATAACAAAGGGAAGCTGGAAGAGATTGCTGATCTTTTGCAGCCCTATGGTATATCGCTGACATCAAACGATGATCACGGACTTCCTGAACCCGATGAAACAGAAACGACATTTGTAGGCAACGCACGAATTAAGGCACATGCTGCCGCCAAAGCAACAGGTTTACCTGCGCTTGCGGATGACAGTGGCATCGAGATCGACGGGCTAAATGGGGCTCCAGGTGTTTATACCGCTGACTGGGCTGAAACCCCCAATGGTCGCGATTTTGTTATGGCAATGGAGCGAAGTTGGGCAGAGTTAGAGTCTGTTTCAGCGCCTTATCCACGCACCGCGCGGTTTTGCTGTACGTTGGTTCTGGCATGGCCTGACGGGCATGATGAGGTGTTTCCGGGTGTGATGCCAGGGCAAATTGTCTGGCCAATGCGCGGCGATCAAGGGCATGGATATGATCCAATTTTCCAACCAGATGGATACGACATTACATTTGGTGAAATGGATCGTTGGGAAAAAAACAAGATTAGCCACCGCGCCGACGCGTTCCAAAAACTGATCGCGGGTTGCTTTGCGTGAAGATTGGGAACATGGCGGCTTTGGGCTTTATATCCATTGGCCCTTTTGTCAGGCGAAATGCCCTTATTGCGATTTCAATAGCCATGTCGTCGCGCAAATCGATCAGAAGGCATGGTGTAATGCCTACCTGAGCGAGATTGATCGAGTCGGTGCCGAGACCCAAGGACGCGTGTTGAAATCCGTGTTTTTTGGTGGCGGCACACCTAGCATGATGGACCCCGATCTTGTCGACGCAATCCTGACGAAGGTGCGCGCGACATGGTCACTGGCCAATGATATTGAAATCACTCTTGAAGCAAACCCAACCTCGGTCGAGGCCGGTCGCTTTGTCGGGTATCGTGATGCGGGTGTTAACCGTGTTTCGATGGGAATTCAGGCGCTAAACGACACAGATTTGCGTGCCTTAGGGCGCCTTCACACCGCCCAGGAGGCGCTGACGGCCTTCAGCACGGCCAGAGAGACGTTTGATCGGGTCAGTTTTGACCTGATTTATGCCCGTCAGGGACAAAATCTGGCGGATTGGCGGGCAGAATTAACCCAAGCATTGGGTTTGGCGATCGATCACCTATCGCTTTACCAGTTGACAATCGAAGACGGCACGGCCTTTGGCGATCGTTACGCCGCCGGGAAACTACGCGGATTACCCAATGACGACGTGGCGGCGGATATGTATGCGTTGACGCAAGACGTATGCGCCGCCGCCAATTTTGAAAGCTACGAAGTTTCCAACCATGCCCGCCCCGGATATGAAAGCATCCACAATCAAATCTATTGGCGCTATGGCGATTATGCCGGAATTGGTCCCGGCGCGCATGGACGGTTAACGCTTGGCGGGGACCGATACGCGACAGAGGCACCGCTCGCACCAATGCAATGGTTGGCACAGGTCGGTAAGACAGGAATTGGCGATAGTTTGCGCAGCAAGTTATCTGCGGAGGATCAGCGGTCAGAGTTGTTGCTTATGGGGATGCGGTTACGCGAAGGTGTGTTGATCAAACGAATTGAGATTACAGAGAAAATTGAAAAAAATATCAATAGCTTAAATGATTTAGGTATGGTGAAATCACGTGGCGATCGCCTCGTCTTAACGGGACAAGGCCGCCCTATCCTTAACGCTGTCCTGCGTGAACTTCTTGCGGATTAACCGCCCGATAACGCGCGCAAAAGATCATCAAGCTGGTCGAGCGATTTGTAGCTAACCGCAAGTTTACCACCCTCTTCGCCGGGCTTATGATCGATCGTAACTTTCATCCCCAATGCGGCGGTAAGCTCATTTTCAATTTGCACTGTATCCGCATCTTTTGCGACGGGCGCACCAGAAACCGAACGCCGTTTGACCGCTGGACCCTGCTTGACCAATTTTTCGGTTTCGCGCACTGAGAGATTACGCTGAATCACTTCGCGCGCTATTTCTTTTGCGCGCTCATTCCCTACCAACGCACGCGCATGACCTGCGGATAATTGACCTTTCACAAGATAGGTTTGAACTTCGTCTGGCAAATTCAAGAGACGCAAAAGGTTGGCAATATGGCTGCGGCTTTTACCTAAGGCAGTCGCAAGCTGTTCTTGCGTATGTCCAAAGCGATCCATCAATTGACGATACCCGGCCGCCTCATCCACGGCATTCAGATCGTCGCGTTGAATATTTTCAATAATTGCAACTTCGAGAACTTCGGTATCCGTATATTCACGCAAAAGAACGGGAATTTCGTGCAGTTTTGCCATCTGCGCAGCGCGCCAGCGGCGCTCACCCGCGACAATTTCATAAGTGCTGGGATTATTGGGCGATACACGTACAATAAGCGGCTGAATAATGCCTTTTTCGGCAATCGACGCAGCTAGATCGTTAAGCGCTTCATCCCGGAATGTGCGGCGCGGCTGATCGGGATTGGGGACAATATGTTCAACCGGCACAAGTAGATCCGGGCGACGCGGGCTATCAATTGAGGTATCATCCTGCCCGACATCAGACATCAGAGCTGACAGGCCACGCCCTAAACCACGTGATTTCTTTGCATTTCCTGCCATGATTTACGCCCCTTTTTTTGTATTTTTTTGAATGACTTCACGCGCAAGCGCGCGGTAAGCGATAGCCCCTTTTGAGGTTCCATCATACTCCAATACGGGCATTGCAAACGACGGTGCTTCGCTTAGCCGAACATTGCGCGGGATGACTGTTTTGAAAACCATATCGCCCATATTTTCGCGAGCATCGTCTTCGACTTGGATCGAAAGGTTATTACGTCTGTCGTACATTGTCAGAACGATGCCTTCGATACGTAAATCTGGATTCGCTGATTGGCGAACGTCGCGCACAGTGAGAATAAGTTGGGATAGGCCTTCGAGCGCGAAGAACTCACTTTGCAGCGGTACCAAAATGGAATCAGCGGCCACCATCGCGTTTACTGTCAATATATTGAGAGATGGTGGGCAATCTATCAATATATAGTCGTATTTTGCGACAGATTGTGATGCCTCTTGCAGCACGTACCGCAGCAAAAAACTGCGCTTTTCGTTGTCCATCAGCTCTATATCGGCAGAGCTTAGATCGGTCGTCGCGGGAATGATGGAAAGGTTTTTAATTGAGGTTGCGCCAGCCGCCTCCTCCATTGTCGCATCGCCGGATAACAGGTCATATGTAGTGATACCGCGCTGATCATGCTCAATACCTAGTCCGGTTGATGCGTTTCCCTGCGGATCAAGGTCGATCAAAAGGACTTTTTTCTTTTTCTCAGCCAACGCTGCGCCCAAATTGATCGTCGTCGTCGTTTTACCGACTCCACCTTTTTGGTTCGCGATCGCGATAATTTTGCAGCTATTCACTGACACGGGATATCCCTTTGACGATAAGAATCTGAGAATCAGGATCGGTCAAACTGGGTGAGTCTTCAAGCGCAAACCGCCAGCTATTCGCGGCATCGGCAACTTCTTCCCTTGCCCTTTTTCCTTTGTGAAGAATAGCTTGCCCTTCGGGTTTTAGGTGGCGTTCTACAAATGGCAACAACATAGATAAGGTAGATAGCGCCCGAGCGGATACTATATCTGCATCTTGAGGCGCCGCACTTTCGATGCGTTCAGCCAGCACCTTGGCTGGTAAATCCAACTCTCTGATGGCTGAACGTAAAAACGTCGCTTTACGCTGGTCGCTTTCGATCAGGACAAACTTTGCATTTGGCTGCGCAGCTTTACCAATTATTGCGACAACAATGCCAGGAAACCCACCACCGCTGCCAATATCGACCCATTTGTTATAACTTTTGGGTGCTGACCCATATATTTGCGCAGAATCAACGATATGTCGCTCCCACAATGAACTCACCGTGCTTGGTGAGATAAGATTAATTTTGGCAGTCCACTTTTGAACAAGTTCCGAAAACCTGTGCAAATCATCAAATGTTTCACGTGAAACATTCACCCCACCTACATCATGTCCCATTCTAGCTACCTGTCTTGGCTTTCTGATCACGCTTTATCATTGCAACGATGAGCATAAGCGCCGCTGGTGTCATGCCTTCAATGCGTCCCGCTTGCGCAATATCGGCCGGTTGAATGGATTCAAGCTTACTCACAAGCTCATTTGAAAGTCCTTTTACCGCACGGTAATTGATTTTGTCTGGAATAATCTGCTTTTCATCGCGCTCCATCGCAGCGACATCTGACTGCTGGCGTTGCACATAGTGTGCATACAGCGCGTCCTTTTTAATCTGATCTTGAACAGCGATCGAAATATTTGACAACTCGGGTGCCATACGGATCAACTGAGGAAAATCGAAATCGGTCAACGCCAGCGCTTCAAGCGCTGACCGACGCGACCCGTCGACGTTCAAATTTGCGCCTTGGGCTGCAATATCTCGTGATGAAAGGAAAATATTCGACAGCGATGATTGCGCTGCCGAGATTTTGTCCATCTTGTCAGAAAACTGCGCCCATCGCTCATGACTCACGCAACCAATTGCATGCCCAAGCGCCGTTAGCCTTTGATCTGCGTTATCCGCCCGCAACGAGAGTCTAAATTCTGCCCGAGAAGTAAACATGCGATATGGCTCCGAAACACCCTTTGTAATCAGGTCGTCGATCATTACGCCGATATAGGAATGGCGGCGACTGAACTTTATCGGCTCCGCACCCAGCGAATGCGCGGCAGCATTCAAGCCAGCGACAAGGCCCTGCGCCGCCGCTTCTTCATAACCAGTTGTGCCATTAATTTGACCAGCAAGATAGAGCCCCGGCACATCCCGCAGTTCTAGCGTTGCTGTCAACGATCTGGGATCCACATAATCATATTCAATCGCGTATCCGGGCTGCAATATCTTAGCATTTTCAAGACCATAAATAGAATTTACGTAATCCCATTGCGTCTCTTCTGGAAGCGACGTGGAAATCCCATTCGGATAAACCGTGTCATCATTTATGCCTTCGGGTTCCAGAAAAATCTGGTGCGACGACTTATCGGCGAACCGCACAACCTTATCTTCAATAGAAGGGCAATATCGCGGGCCTACGCCATCAATATGACCCCCATACATAGCCGACCGGTCAAGATTCGCGCGGATAATATCGTGAGTCCGTTGATTTGTATGCGTAATCCCACAATCAATTTGCGGCGCAAACACGCCGTTGGACATAAACGAAAACATCGTTGGATCCGCATCACTTGGTTGCGCTTCCAGCAAATCCCAGCGGATTGTACGCCCGTCAAGTCGCGGCGGGGTACCCGTCTTCAGTCGCCCGAGCGCTAACTCAAAACTATCTAGACGTTCCGCCATTTTGACAGATGGTCTGTCACCCATGCGACCACCCGGGCGTGAGACATCCCCAATATGAATGACGCCGCGCAAAAATGTACCAGTCGTTAGGATCACACTATTTGCAGAAAGTTGCGTATCCTCCGCCATAACAACACCCGCAACGCGGCCACTTCCCATAATGAGATCGATAGCTTCACCTTCAATGATCGTGAGGTTTTCCACTACATCTAGTTCAGCTTGCATCGTGGTGCGGTATATTTCGCGGTCTGCTTGCGCCCGCGGGCCTTGTACAGCAGGCCCCTTTTTGCGGTTTAATAGTCTAAACTGAATGCCCGCCCGATCTGCGACACGCGCCATGACGCCATCCAGTGCATCAATTTCGCGTACGAGATGTCCTTTACCAAGTCCGCCAATAGCAGGATTGCAGGACATTACGCCAATAGATTGCTTCGTAAGAGTCACCAGAGCCGTGCGCGCACCCATTCGTGCGGATGCATGGGCAGCTTCGGCGCCCGCATGTCCGCCACCAATTACGATCACGTCGAAGTCACAATGTTTCACGTGAAACACTCCTATTTACCGATGCAAAAACTCGAAAATATCTCATCAAGGACCTGTTCTACATCAACGCGTCCAACAAGGCTATCCACTGCGCGAATTGCCGACCGTAGTTCTTCAGCAATCAGGTCAGTCATCCCCAATTCGCTACTCAGTTCTTTCTCTGCCACTTCAAGAAAGTTGATCGCGCGCAACATAGCGACGCGGTGCCGTTCCCGCATTGCAATACCAACAGAAGCCACACGTTCCTTCAAAATCCCTGATATTTGATCAACTAAGGCATCGATTCCCGCCCCAGTTTGACCGGAAACAGCAAGTCCATCACCATGGACTAAATCTGATTTTGCCTGAACTAAGATATCATCTACCCCAATATTTTGAGGTCTTAAATCTCCTGGTAACAACATATGTACTCGTAGATCCGCGCGGCCGGCCCGTTCTCTCGCTCGCTTAACGCCTAAACCCTCGACAATATCATCCGTTTCGCGCAATCCAGCCGTATCAAGAAGAGTTACCGCTATGCCATCCAGATCAAGCCGGACCTCGATCACGTCACGCGTTGTTCCCGCAATTTCAGAGGTAATTGCAACATCGCGCCCGGCCAGCCGGTTCAACAAAGTTGATTTTCCAACATTTGGCGCGCCTATAATCGCAACCTCAAAACCGTCGCGCAATCTTTCCGCAATCCGCACGCCTTCGGCTTCGCGCCGCATTTCTTGCTTCACCACGCCGATAAGTTCTCGAACTTCAGGCGAAACATCAACCGGAACTTCTTCATCCGCGAAATCAATTGTGGCTTCTAAGAGAGCCGCCGCCCGGATCAATTTTACCCGCCAACCATCTGCCAACGTCCCCAACGCGCCCGAAAAAACGCGGACCGCTTGCTTGCGTTGGCTTTCGGTTTCGGCGTCAATCAGGTCTGCCAGGCCTTCAACCTGTGCAAGATCAAGCTGCCCATTATCCATTGCACGATGTGTAAATTCCCCAGCCTCAGCTGGCCGCAATTCCGGATCGTTGCCAAGCTCATACAGCACCGCGGCAAGCACCGCCGGACTCCCATGAAGATGCAGCTCTACAACCTCTTCCCCAGTAAAGCTCTTGCCCTCTGCAAATCGCAGCACAAAAGCCTCATCAAGAAGTTGCCCTTCCTGATCACGCAGCACACGCACGCCACGGCTTACGGGTACATCACCCATTAACCGACCTGCTGAACGAACGGCATGAGGTCCAGACAATCGAATCACGGCCACACCGGCACGGCCCTTGGCTGTCGCTAAGGCAAAAATCGTATCCATTATTCAACCCATTGTCTTATAACAATAAGTTACGTGTTCATTGAATCGAAGAAGTCCGAATTTGTCTTCGTCTGCTTCAACTTCCCAATCAGGAACTCAATCGCATCTGTTGTTCCCATTGGGTTCAAAATCCGGCGCAACACATATGTCTTCGCTAGATCGCCCTTATCGACCAACAGCTCTTCTTTCCGGGTCCCAGATTTCAAGATATCCATTGCTGGGAAGACGCGCTTATCCGCGACTTTGCGATCCAACACGATCTCAGAGTTACCCGTTCCCTTGAATTCTTCAAAGATAACTTCGTCCATCCGTGATCCGGTATCGATCAGCGCAGTCGCAATAATCGTGAGTGACCCGCCTTCTTCGATATTCCGCGCCGCCCCAAAGAAACGCTTTGGACGTTGCAGCGCGTTCGCGTCAACACCACCGGTCAAAACCTTGCCGGATGACGGTACAGTCGTGTTAAATGCACGGCCTAGTCGCGTAATCGAATCCAGCAAAATAACCACGTCGCGCTTATGCTCGACCAGGCGCTTTGCCTTTTCAATCACCATCTCAGACACGGCAACGTGGCGCGTCGCGGGTTCATCAAATGTTGATGATACAACTTCACCCTTCACAGACCGCTGCATGTCGGTCACCTCTTCTGGGCGTTCATCGATCAGCAAAACGATTAGATAGCATTCGGGGTGGTTCTTCTCGATTGAATTCGCGATGTTTTGCAACAGAACCGTCTTACCCGTCCGCGGTGGCGCCACGATCAAGGCGCGTTGCCCTTTCCCGATTGGCGATACCAGATCAATAATCCGGGCAGACCGGTCTTTGATCGTCGGGTCTTCGACCTCCATTTTCAAACGCTCTTCTGGATAAAGCGGTGTCAGGTTATCAAAGGCAACTTTGTGTTTCGCCTTTTCTGGTGCTTCAAAATTGATTGCCTCAACGACCGTCAACGCGAAATAACGCTCGGTATCGTTTGGCTCTTTCATCACGCCTTCGACGGTATCGCCGGTGCGCAATGAATGTTTGCGGATCATATCTGGTGATACGTAGATATCATCTGGTCCCGGCAGATAGTTAGCTTCTGGCGACCGCAAGAACCCAAACCCGTCTTGAAGAACTTCAAGAACACCATCACCACCAATCACCCATTCTTCGTCCGCGCGTTCTTTTAGAATGGCGAACATCATATCGCCTTTGCGCATGGTAGACGCGTTCTCGATCTCCAGCTCTTCAGCTAGTGACAACAGATCCTTAGGGCTTTGCGCCTTTAGGTCAGACAGGTTTAAACGATGTAGTGACATGATAAAATCCAGCACTCACCCGTAGGTCAGTGTCATTCAGTTTTAGAAATGGAAAGTGCTTTTCCCGGACGGGAAGCTGCGCCCGATATACGCAACCCGCCTTCCCAAGTCAACGCGCTGCTAAAACGGCCTTACAATGACCGCGACAACGATAACCACCATCAGCACTGTCGGAACCTCATTAGCAAGCCTATAGACCCGCCCAGAGCGCGTATTCGCCCCTACAGCAAACTCTTTGCGGCGCTTACTCAACCAGCCATGAAATCCGCTCATCATCAGCACTGCGACTATCTTCGCCCACGACCAGACAGAGCCCCAATCAAAAGCGCCCATCGACAGCATGAGCAAACCAGCTACCCATGTGACTATCATTGCAGGATTAATAATGACGCGTAACAGCTTTTCTTCCATAATTTGGAAGGTTTGATCTAACTCTGAACCAACTTCTGCTCGTTCTGCGTGATAAACAAACAGCCGCGGAAGATAAAACATCCCAGCCATCCATGAAATTACAGCCATGATATGGATCGCTTTGATCCAATCATAATATGCGCTTAGGAAATCGAGCATGTCATCGCCTCACTTTCGGTCAGTCACTCTTAATAAATATATAAAGAAAGAAAAGATGATGATGATGATAGTGCGAGTAATTTCTGTGGTTTGTTTTTTCATCCGCAGACTTATCCCAAGGCAATCACTAGATAGGACCTATAAAGATAGATTGCCAATTTGAGTAAAAACATTGTATTATTAATAAGTTAAATGAAAAATATTTTCGATTATACGCAATGATATCATATTGACTCTGATCTAGGTGTCGATTCTTCCACAGGGTCGACTTATGCTTTCCCACGGTGGAAAAATCGGCATAACGGGTGGCATAACTTGTGACTTTCACACAGGCTCACGGGCCTTGATCTTTACCCCACTGATCGTCCGCAGGCTGACACATCGTTTTTCCAAAGGGTTATCCACATGACCACCCCGATCATTTTGGCTTCCGGTTCAGAAATCCGTGCGACCTTGCTGCGCAATGCGGCTGTGCCATTCACCGTTGTCAAAGCACGGATCGATGAAGATCTGATCCGTCAATCGCTGATCGCCGAAGATGCGTCTCCACGTGATATCGCTGATACGCTCGCAGAACTCAAAGCACAGCGCGTTGCGGCCAAACATCCAGATGCTCTTGTTATCGGATGCGATCAAATATTAGCGCAGGGCCGGACGATATTTTCAAAGCCTGAAACCCCGGCCCATGCGCTTGAACAGTTGCAATCATTTCGGGGTGACAAGCACCAGCTTCTCTCAGCGGCAGTCATTTATGGCGAAGGCAAGCCGCTCTGGCGTCATGTTGGCACCGTTCGGCTGCAAATGCGTGACGCAAGCGACACATATCTTCAGGATTATGTCGATCGTAACTGGGAAAGCATCCGCCACAGTGTCGGAGCCTATAAGCTTGAAGAAGAAGGCGTGCGTTTGTTCACGCGCATTGATGGGGATTACTTCAACGTGTTGGGGCTGCCACTTTTGGAACTACTATCATATCTGACGTTGCGTGGGGATTTACCTTCATGACCAATGCGCCGCGTGCCTGCGTGATCGGCAATCCGATTTCACATTCGCTGTCTCCTAAATTGCACAGCTACTGGCTTGATCGGTACGGGATCGAGGGCGCCTATATGGCGCTGGAAGTTAGTGAACAAGATTTAGAAAAAACGCTCTGTGAACTGCCCCATCAAGGGTTCGTTGGTATGAACGTCACGCTTCCTCACAAGGTTGCTGTGATGGAATATGCAGATAAAATTACGGACCGCGCGACGCTTATCGGTGCGGCAAATACGCTGACCTTCACAGAAGACGGACGTATTTTTGCAGATAATACAGATGGTTATGGGTTCATTTCCAACTTGCAGCAGGGAGCGCCCGACTGGGACCCTAAATCTGGTCCAGCGATGATATTTGGCGCTGGGGGTGCTGCGCGCGCAATTATTGTAGCGCTAGCCGGTGCGGGTGTTCCCGAAATTATCATCAGCAACCGAACCCGTGCCAAGGCAGAAGCACTACGCGCGGATTTCGGCGCGCGGATTCGCGTTGTTGATTGGGTACAAGCTGACACGGCTTTGGCCGACGCACATTTGCTGGTCAACACGACGTCGCTTGGAATGAAAGGCGCAGCAGATTTTAAAGTTTCTCTTGATGCGCTGCGCCCTGAAACGGTTGTGACGGATATTGTCTATAACCCACTACGCACCCCGTTTTTAAAAGCCGCCGAAGCCGTCGGGTGCACAGCAGTTGATGGTTTGGGCATGTTGTTGCATCAGGGCGTCCCCGGATTTGAACGTTGGTTTGGCCAGAGACCCGAGGTTGACGATGAAACCCGTCGGGCAGTTTTAGCGTGACCCATTTATTGGGTTTGACCGGGTCCATTGGCATGGGCAAATCCACGACGGCGCAAATGTTTCGCGATGCGGGTGTCCCTGTCTGGGATGCTGATGCAACGGTTCATGATCTTTATGCAAAAGGCGGTGCAGCCGTGGCGCCAATAGCCGGATTTTTGCCGGCGGCAATCGTTGATGATGCAGTGTCACGTGACGCGCTAAAATCCGTTCTCGCGCAAGATCCAAAAGTGCTTTTTCGATTAGAAGAGATCGTGCATCCGCTTGTTGCAGCAAACCGCAAACAGTTTATTGCAGATCACGACGACCCGCTTGTTGTGTTTGATATTCCGCTGTTGTTTGAAACTGGGGCGGATGCATGGCTCGATTCCGTTATGGTTGTGTCGGCCCCTGCGGATGTTCAAAAATCGCGGGTCTTGGCGCGCCCCGGCATGACCGAAGCGCAATTTGAAACAATCCTCGCGCGACAGATACCTGACGCTGAAAAACGTGACCGGGCCGATCACATAATTGAAACGCTGACGCTAGACGCGACCGCCCTTGCCGTGCAAAACCTGATTGCAAAGTTAAAAGGGCAAACCGATGCGCGAGATCGTACTTGATACTGAAACGACAGGGTTTGAACCTGGCGAAAAACCAGGTGACGGCGACCGTATCGTCGAAATCGGTGCGATTGAACTTATTGGTCATATGCCGACTGGTCGAACCTACCACGAATATATCAATCCAGAACGCAGAATGCCCGCCGATGCGTTTGCTATTCACGGGATTGGTCCCGATCTATTAGAACCCCCACAAGACCCCCAACCCGGCCAAGTCATCCTGCGCGATAAACCAGTGTTCAAAGACATCGCACAAAGCTTTGTCGATTTTGTCGGCGATGCGCGGATGGTCATTCATAATGCTGCGTTTGATATGAAATTCCTGAACGCAGAGCTGGGCTGGCTCGGTTTTCCCCTTTTGCCGATGGATCAATCGTTGGATACTTTGGCAATTGCGCGGCGCAAATTCCCCGGATCACCTGCGTCACTTGATGCGCTTTGTCGCCGTTTTAGCATCGACAACTCATCGCGGACATTGCACGGCGCGTTGCTTGACAGTGAAATTCTGGCGGAAGTGTACCTAGAACTGATCGGTGGCCGTCAGCCAGATTTTGCGCTTGCCTCTGATGGGCGTGCAAAAACAAATAACAATCAATCCGAAGAATGGCGCCCATCGGCGCGGCCTCAGCCTTTGGCGTCAAAGCGCACGGCAGAGGAAACCGCCGCCCATGATGCCTTTATAGACAAACTGGGCGACGATGCTTTGTGGAAAAAGCTTAGTTAACTGTTTCTTTTGCTTTTTCAGCTTCGGCGCGGCGCGCCAATTCAGAACGGTAAAGTGAAACAAAATCAATTGTTTCGAGGTTCAAGGCTGGGAAACCACCGTCACGTGTGACGTCGCTGACGATGCGGCGCACGAATGGGAACGTGATGCGTGGGCATTCGATCAGCAAGTAAGGGTGCATTTGTGCTTCTGGCACGCCTTCAATTTGGAAAACGCCAGCGTATTCAAGCTCAAGAACAAACAGCGCCTCGCCTTTTTCTTTGGTTTTGCTTGTGATGTTCAGCTTTGTGATGACTTCGTATTGGTTGTCCGCTGAACGTTTGCGCGCATCAAGGTTTACTTGGACCTGAATTTCAGGCTGTGCGTCGCCAGAAACACCTTTTTGGGCAAGGATGTTTTCGAAAGACATATCGCGAATGTATTGCGCGATCACGCGGCTAGTGACTTGAGGGGCCTGCGCTGCGGCGGCACCGTTTTCAGGGGTATCAGACATTATAAACTGCTCCGGTTAAATTCTGTTGGCGTTTTCCTAACAGCCAATCTGGCAAGGCTCAATGCTGCGTCCAGCCAGATGGCGGATGTGTTGGCTTTTTATCTCCAGTTACATCCTGAAAATCGCCGTCTATGACTTGATCTTGAGGGTGGTGCGGTCGCTGTTGCGTCCCACCAGTGCTAAATGTCGCGACTTTTACCTTGGAACGCCCCCAGACATAGGCCGCTTGGCGCACCTTTGGCACCAAAAGAGAAAGCCCAACAATATCTGTAAAAAAACCTGGTGTTAGCAAAAGAGCCCCAGAAAACAGGATCATCGCGCCATTGGCCAAAGATTCAGAGGGATCTTGCATCTGCGAAAACGATTGTTGCAACTTGCCAAGTTCGCGCAACCCTTGTTGGCGCACTAAGTACGACCCTACGATGGCGGTGGTCAGGACGATCAAAAGCGTCCACCAAATCCCGATTATTCCGCCAACCTGTATAAACAGTGCAATTTCGATCATGGGGACCGCGATAAATGCGAGCAATAGCCACATGGGTGGGGTGCCTTTCTAAACTTGTTCCGGGCAAGGTGGACTTGGCCCTATACAGCACCTACATAGGGTTGGACCGGGCAGTTTTCCATGCCCCACCTTGATTGAGGCCCTGATGAACTCTTTTGTTGAACTCTTGGTGCTTGCTGGCATCGCCGTTTTTTTGATCCTGCGCCTGCGTGGTGTTTTGGGCACGCGCGAAGGTTTCGAAAAACCTGTCGCACGCCAACCGCAAGAAGACCGCCGTAAAAAACCTAATCTTGAAATCGTACAAGATGGCCCCGATTGGGATATCAACGATCACGTAGCCGAAGGAAGTGATGCCGCGATCGCGCTGGCCGCGATGAAACGCGTTGATCCATCGTTCAACGTTTCTGAATTCTTGACCGGCGCGCGTGGCGCCTATGAAATGATTTTGATGGCGTTTGAAAAAGGCGACCTGAATGAAATCAAAGCCTTCATTTCAGATGAAGTCTACGAAGCATTTGCATTTGTTGTCGAAGATCGCAAAGCCAAAGGGCTGACCGTTGATGCCACGTTCATTGGTGTAAGCGATATGTCACTGGTTGAGGCAGAATTTGACGATGCCACGAAAGAGGCAGAAATCTCAGTACGCTTTAAATCTGAAATGACTTCAGTTGTGCGCGATATTGGCGGTGATATCGTCGAAGGTAGCGATAAAGAAGTGAAGCGTCAGAAAGATACTTGGACATTCTCACATCACATGGATGCAGATGATCCAAATTGGAAGTTGGTCGCGACAGGCGAATAAGGTGCAGGCAGGCTATGGCCGGACTGACATATACGGAAAAATCGTTTGACGATTTAAACGGATGGGCGGCTGATGATCATCAGGCCGCCCTTGATGTTTTTCTACATAGCAGTGCCGGATGGGCAGAAATTGCGGCTTCTGCTTCGTCGGCGCGTGTTTTCTTTGAAGAGCATTTTCAACCCGTTTTGATTGAAGATGGCGCAGCTATGGTTTTCACCGGGTACTTTGAACCTGAACTCAGCGGCTCGCGTAAAAAGACTGATCAATTTCATGTGCCGGTCTATGCGCTCCCGCAAGATCCTACAGCATATTCACGCCGCCAAATCGACGAGCACGCGCCGCTTGCGGGACAAGGTTTAGAGATTGCATGGCTTTCTGACCCCGTTGACCTGTTCTTTTTGCAAGTGCAGGGATCGGGCCGGATTTGTTTGCCGGATGGGTCAATGATGCGCGTCGGATTTGCTGGTAAAAATGGCCGAGACTATACCTCTATCGGTAAGATACTGATTGCCCGAGGTGTAACAAATGTGAACCCTGAGACAATTCGGACATGGGTACGCGAACACGGAACAGCGCTTTTGTGGGAAAATGAAAGTTACGTGTTTTTCCGCGAAATTACGCAAGTGCCTGCTGATCAAGGACCAATTGGGGCAATGGGAAAATCAATAACAGCTGACCGGTCGATTGCGGTCGACCCCAATTTTACGTCGCTTGGGTCACCGGTATGGATTGAACGCGATGGCATGGAACGGTTGATGGTTGCCCAAGATACAGGATCCGCGATCAAAGGAGCGCAGCGCGCAGATATATTTTTTGGCACAGGTGCAAAGGCGGGTGCAATGGCCGGACAGGTCAATGACGGGGGGCGGATGATTACCCTCATCCCACGCAAACATGCACGTAAATTGATTGGGCGGATGTCCTAATGCGTCGCCCTCGTAATCTTTCTGACGAAGAACGCGCACTTTGGGATCGGGTCGCTGAACGTGCAGTCCCGCTTGAACCCAACGCTGCTGCGCCGGAACCCAAACCGATCAAATCAAAGCCAAAGCCACGCGATATTGGGCATACGCCGCTTCCAAATTTCAAGGTTGGCCAAAAAGCAAACGCGCACCGCCCGCATGATATATTGCCGGGTGTGACAGAGCGGTTGAACCGTGCGCCCGTGCATATGGATCATAAATCCTTTGGTAAAATGCGGCGCGGGAAATTGGTGCCAGAAGCGCGGATCGATTTGCATGGTATGACAATGAACGAAGCACACCCCGAATTGGTGGCGTTTATTTTGGGATCACATGCAGTTGGTCGGCGGCTAGTTTTGGTGATTACGGGTAAAGGCAAGGACCGCGACGACGGTGGCCCAATTCCAACGCGTCAAGGCGTGCTGCGTCACCAAGTGCCGCAATGGCTGGCGCTTCCGCCTTTAAATCATGCTATTTTGCAGGTGACGCCCGCGCATTTGAAACACGGCGGGCATGGCGCCTATTACGTTTATCTACGGCGCAGCAGGTAGCCGTAGGGTCGCCGCGCGAAGCGCTGGGATCATGGCAATCGACCCAATCACAAATGTTGCCGAATAGAAAAGCAACTGTGTTTCAAACCTGACGCCTATATCGATCAACCAACCAGACAGCCCCGGCCCAATAGCAGACCCCAACACCATGAGCGCAACCGCCGCTGATTTGATTGATCCAATGTGGGCTGTGCCGAAATATGTGCTCCAGACAGATCCGGGCAATGTCGACTGGCCACCACCCGCAAGCCCCATCAAGATCACGCCTAACGCTGACCAGGCGATTGTTGGGGCGAATGCATGCACGATGAAGGCAATAGAATAGGGCAGCAAATAAAGCGGTAATAACCGCCCGGCCCCAAATTTATCCACGGCCCAGCCAAACAAAAACGTGGACCCCATGAAAGTGAATGTCCCCAAAGGAAAGACAGCGACAAGGTTCAGGTGCTCCCATCCTTTAATCTCAGCAAAATGGACTTGGTGGAACCAAAACGTCGTGGCGAACATTGGGAATAGCGCCATCGTTGGGGCTAGTGTCCAGAATAGCGGATGACGTAATGCCTGCGCGCGGGTCCAGTGCTTATCGTCCATCCCGGCAGCGTTGTCTGTTTTTGCAGTTGCTTGGGGTGTGCGTTCTAGCTTTAGCAATCGCCATATCACGGGGATCATGATCAAGATGAACCCAGCAAATCCCATCCAAATGATGCGCCATGGAAGATATGATTTAAGCCAAACACTTGAAAGTGGAAGAGCTGCCTCTGCGGTAACAAATCCAACCGTAGAAATAGCGAGCGCGCGTCCTCGCGTCGCGATGAACCAGCGCGAAATTGAGACAATGGAAATTGTACTGGTCATGCCTTGGCCAAAAAATCTGAGGCAAAATATGATGATGAATAGCCCGATAACATGGGTGTTCAGCGCCATTGCAAGACATGAAAACGCTAAACAAGTCAGAACAACCACGCTGATGGATCGCGCCCGAAATCGGTCAGTGAGCCCACCAGCAAAGACCATAACGCCTGCCGACACCATCGTGGCGGCCATATAGATCAGCCCCCAATCCCCGTTGGATAATCCATATTCCGCACGGATTTCTCCGGCGAAGGCTGCGATCAGAAAGGTTTGTCCAAAGCTTGATAGGAATGACAAAAGCGCCCCAACCGCGAGATAGGGCGCATTGTCACGGATAAACCGGATATAAGGGGCGAATGATGTCATGCGCATTTGGTGATCGTGCATCACACAAAAGGGAAGCCCCAATCGCGTGATGTCACAAAATTACAAGACGTAGCGGCTGACGTCAGTTGAGCGGGAAAGCGCACCAAGGTGTTCTTCGACAAACGCCGCATCCACGGTTATTTCATCGCCGCTTCGGTCTGGCGCGTTGAAGGATAGGTCTTCGAACACACGCTCCACCACAGTGTAAAGCCGCCGTGCACCGATGTTTTCAACGGATTCATTGACTTCGGCAGCTATTTTGGCAAGCGCAGTGATCCCTTCGGGAGCGAATGTCACGGTGACTTCTTCTGTGTTCATTAGCGCGGTGTATTGCAGAGTTAGCGCGTTGTCTGTTTCGGTCAGGATGCGGACGAAATCACCTTCGGTCAGCGCTTGCAATTCAACGCGGATCGGTAGGCGACCCTGAAGTTCAGGCAGCAGATCCGAAGGTTTGGCCACGTGGAATGCACCGGATGCGATGAATAGAATATGGTCGGTCTTGATCGGCCCGTGTTTGGTGGAAACGGTTGTGCCCTCGATCAACGGCAGTAGATCGCGCTGCACACCTTCGCGGGAAACGTCAGCGCCACGCGCATCGGACTTTGCGCAAACCTTGTCGATTTCATCCAAGAAAACGATGCCGTTTTGTTCAACCGCTTCTAGTGCGGCTTTGGTCACGGTTTCGTCGTCCAGCAGTTTGTCGGCCTCATCTGCGATCAGGGCTTCATAGCTTTCGGCGACAGTCATCTGTTTCTTAACTGTACGGCCACCGCCCATTTTTCCGAACAATTCACCAAGGTTCATCATGCCGCCCATGCCACCGGGCTGGCCGGGGATTTCAAAACCGCCCATTGGGTTGGATGTATCGGTCAGCTCAAGTTCGATCACTGTGTTATCAAGTTCGCCGGCCTTAAGTTTCCGGCGAAACATATCACGCGTGGCGTCGCGGGCGTCAGTGCCAGCAACAGCTGAAATAACGCGGTCTTCGGCGGCTTGGTGGGCTTTGGCTTTGACGTCTTCGCGCATATGTTCGCGGGTGTCCAAAATCGCCGTATCGACCAGATCACGTATAATCTGTTCAACATCACGACCGACATAGCCAACTTCGGTGAATTTGGTGGCTTCAACTTTGATAAATGGCGCGCGGGCGAGTTTTGCTAAGCGACGGCTGATTTCGGTTTTGCCAACGCCAGTTGGCCCAATCATCAGGATATTCTTTGGGTAAACTTCATCACGTAGATCATCGCCTAATTGCTTGCGGCGCCAACGGTTGCGCAGTGCCACAGCCACGGCGCGTTTGGCGTCGTTCTGGCCGATAATAAACCGATCAAGTTCGGATACGATTTCGCGGGGGGTCAGGTCTGTCATGTCAGTCCTTAAGCATGAGATGGAGGTAGACGATGCAGCGGGATAAACCCGGGCATCAGTTTAAGCACACGGGCACGGATCCGTTCCCAGAACGCACCAAGCAATAGAAGCACAATTCCCAGGATCAGAACCGTCAGGGCGGCCCCGTCCCCATCAAGGATCGTGGCGGCCAACGCAACGATATAGCCAATAGCGGCAATCAAGAATGATCGCCGATCGATGACAATGGCGACAATTGCAAAAAGCGTAAGGAATGCAAGCAGCACAAGATTTGCCCCCGATGAATCGCGGTCCAACAGTGAAAGTGCGACAGTGTTTACCAGCGCGGGCGCGGCGACAACATGCAGCCAAAACCCATTGGCGCTGCGCCGGGTGACGCGGTGCGGGTCGCTCATGTCGAATATCATGGCGACGGCAAAGACCAGCAACCCCAAGGCCAAGGTGATCCACGCAAATGGCCCACCAGCGGACAAAAGGAAGAAATCACTGATGTCATTTACTTGCCCACCGCGGCTGGCCGCATAGACAATAGCAACGATAAACAATCCGACGGCGATCATCGCCATCGCAAAAGGCACGCGGAACCGCCACCAATAGACGAATAGCGCAAGCGTTGCGATAAACAGCGGCAAGGGCACGCTGGAATAATCATTCTGCGCGATCATAAACGGTTCGGTCATCACGGCGATGAATCCAAAGGCGGCGTTTGATGCAAACATAACTGATAGCGCGATTGCAGGGGCAACCATGCGTCGTTTGCGCACGAAATATTCAGACAGCGACCACAAAAGCCCCGCCCCAATGAGCGCAACAACTGCAGCGTATTCCTGTAAATCAACGATGCTGTCACCAAGCGCAAGCGAGACAACCCCCATCCATCCAACCGATAGGATCAGCATCCCGATCACAATGAAGATTTCGTTGAAACCTTTGAACAGCTCAAACGGTTCATCTCCGGGATCAAGATTTTCACGCGCTCCACGTCGGCTATCAGTCAGCGTAATGAGTCCCGCGGCCTGCTTTTCATTGATCAGTCCGCTTGCTACGGCAGCGCGAATATCATCATGTTCAATCATCGGCATTCCTTTGGTTGGGCCATACCTAAGCGTTGTGATGGATAACGCCAAGTGTGCCGCGTTTCTTTTGCTGTAAATTGCAAAGCTTCACAAACGCGTGGGGGTGATTGTTTGAAAATCAGCCCACTGTAGGATCAACCAAATATGAAGGGGAGAGTTTAAATGAACAGACGTAACTTTATCGCCGTTTTACTTGGAACTGCCGCCGCGCCTGCCTTTGCGGGTGGTCATGGCCGTTTGGGCACATGGGAAGGGATAAACGGGCACACGGTCACCGGTACAGCCGAGATTGCGGGTAGCTCCGTGAATCTTCTGTCTGATTTTGTCTTTGATGGCGCGCCAGATCCTAAAATCGCACTAGGCAAGGATGGTGTATATGATCCAGCCACAATCATGGGGCCACTCGAAAACTTTGAAGGCGCATCTCAGTTTACTGCCCCCGAGGGGATCGATACTTCTGACTACAACGAAGTCTGGGTTTGGTGCGAAGAATTCAGCGTCGGCTTAGCAATCGCGCCGATCGGTTAACCGATGCTTTCGACCGTCAATTTGCCGTTGGTATAAACACAAATATCAGCGGCAATTGCCATCGCTTTGCGGGCGACCTCTTCGGCGTCTAGATCGGTATCCATCATCGCGCGCCCAGCAGCTAAGGCAAAGTTTCCGCCTGATCCGATCGCAGCAATGTCGTGTTCGGGTTCTAGAACATCGCCTGCACCCGTGATCACAAACAGATCTTTGCCATCGGTGACGATCAACATTGCCTCTAGTTTCTGTAAATATTTGTCGGTGCGCCAGTCCTTGGCAAGATCGACGCTCGCCCGGGCCAGTTGGCCGGGGGTCGCTTCTAGCTTTGTTTCAAGCCGTTCCAGCAAGGTAAATGCATCAGCGGTTGATCCGGCAAATCCGACAACCACATCTTGACCACCCGGTGACAGGCGGCGCACCTTGCGCGCGGTGCCTTTGATAACGGTTTGGCCAAGGCTGACCTGCCCGTCGCCCGCGATCACAACTTTACCATTTTTGCGCACGCCAATAATTGTGGTGCCGTGCCAACCGGGGAATTCTTCGCGGGTCATAATAATCGTCTCCTTGCGGGTTGGCTTCTATATGGCTGCACGTGTTCGTGCAGACAACCCCAACAGCTTGTTCAGATGATGATGTGGTTGTAGCGTCGGGATTATGAGCGATGAAAAGACAGTCACATTTTATTTGAACGCAAAAATGCGCCGGCAAGCCGAGAGCGGCAACCAGAATTTTATTGGCCAAATGGGTGCAGTGCTTACGGCGGCGGGTTTTGATCTGGCTTATGATCACAACGATGAATTGGGGCGGTTGCAAGCGATGTCGCGACCGGGGCGCAGCCTGTTTTTAATGGATGATCCGGTCGACGCGCGTGGGCTGACGCTGCGCAAAACTTACGTGGGTCCCTTTTGGCATATTGAAAAGCAAAGCAAACGTTGGGATTGGCCCGTTGCACGCACCGCATTTGACGGCGCTCTGGTGGATTCACAAAGGGCGCAAAGATTTTACCGGCGATGGCGCAGTAAACTTTTTTGGGGGGAACCCAAGCAGGGTGGGTTTGTGTTCATGCCGCTTCAAGGGCGGCTTACCACCCGGCGTTCATTTCAGTTTTGTAGTCCCATCGATATGGTCAAAGCCACCTTGCAGCATGAACCAAAGCGCGAAATCATCGTGACGCTGCACCCGTCAGAAACCTATAGCCAAACCGAAATGGACGCGTTGACGAAGCTGACCGAAACTTATGATCAGCTATCAGTGCAAACAGGCAAAACGGATCCGTTGCTACGGGATTGCGATTACATAGTTACCCAGAATTCGAGTCTTGGGTTTCACGGCTATTTTCTTGAAAAGCCGCTGGTCTTATTTGGCAAAACAGATTTCCATCATATCGCGTTGAATGTGGATCAGATGGGCGTAGCAAATGCCTTTGCCGCGCGCGGAAAGCATGCGCCTGATTATGCTGCCTATCTCTATTGGTTTTTACAAAAACAAGCGATCAACGCGGGCCGCCCTGAAACGCAAGCGACCATCCGTGACGCGCTTTTGCGGCATGGTTGGCCAGTTTAAAACGAAAAAGGGCGCCACATTGGGCGCCCGATATTCAGAATTTTAATTGCTTAGATGGATTCGTCGATCCAGCCTTGCAGGGCCGCTTTGGGTGCCGCGCCTGTTTTGTTTGAAACGACTTCGCCGCCTTTAAACATGAACAAGGCAGGAATGCCGCGCACGCCCATTTGTGATGGTGAATTTGGGTTTTCGTCGACGTTGACTTTGACGATTTTGACCTTGCCTTCGTATTCAGCGGACAATTCTTCGAGCGCTGGGCCGATTTGTTTACATGGGCCACACCATTCTGCCCAGAAGTCTACGACAACAGGGATGTCTGACTGGCGCACTTCGGCGTCAAAGGTTGCGTCGGTTACTGCTACAGTTGCCATTGGGCTGCTCCTTGGCGAATATCATTGGATTGTGAACCTATGTACCTGCCCCGCTTTGGTCAAGGGACGGTAAGACCGTTCAGGGTTTCGTGAAGAAGATCGTTCGGTAGTTCTGCAAAATTAGCGGTTGCCGTCCAAAGGATGCCCATTTTAATGACGCGGTCCGGATAGATTTGGCGCAGCGCAGCAAAATAAGCTGCCATTTGTCGCAGGACGCCAAGTGGTGTTTGTGAGGGCGCGTTCGGAACGACATGGTTTGACTTATAATCAATCGCCAAGACTTCGGTGTCGGTGATAATCAACCGATCAATTGTGCCGTGGATACGGCCGATACCTGGCAAATCAGCCGTGATGTCGATTTCTGTCAACGCGTCGGGGTGCCAAAGTGCGGCAAGCTCTGGATGTTCCAAAAGCGAGATAACCTCGGCCACAAGATCGGCGTCTTGGTTATTCAGCACACGCAGCCCCAGCGCATGGCGTGTGTTTGGTGCAGCTTGCGGCAGGTATTCCAGTAGACGGTGAATTTTAGTTCCGCGTTCTAGCGCGTCCTCATGATCCATCGATGCTGGATCGCCGGGCATGACTTTGGCTCCTTCAAATTCAGATGGGGAAATTGTTGTAATTATGTTTGGTTCGGGGATGGGGCCGAATGTGGGCACATCGATTTCAACGATTGGCTTCGGTTCAGGCCGATACATTTCGCCTGCATTCCAATTCAAATGCGCGACCCGGCGCACGTCCATGTCATCAATTTGCACTTCGCTATCGCCGCGCGCGGCCATGCCATCTGCAACGATATTGTACCAGCTGTCATCCCCGTCGCCGACATTGCCAGCGGCACCGACGATCAGCCATTTTTCGGCCCGTGTCATTGCTACATACAAAAGCCGCATGCGTTCGCGAACTTGTTTGGCGACAAAATCGTCGCGGATGTCTTGCATTACAGTGGGAGAGCCTTGCGCCGGGGTTTTCCAAACAACGTGATCGCCAACAGGCAGCAATTCGTCACGCACATCAACACGGCGCTTTGCGGTATCGGGCAAAATAACGATCGGTGCCTCAAGCCCCTTGGATCCGTGTACGGTCATCACCCTGATCTGGTCACCTTGGCTATCCATCTGGCGTTTGACTTCAAGATCATCGGTTTCCATCCAAGTAAGAAAACCAGTCAAACTAGGCACGCCCGTGCTTTCGTAGGCAAGCGCCTGTGACAGCAATGCGTCTATCCCATCTTCGGCCTCTGACCCCAACCGCGCGAGCAGTTTGCGGCGTCCGTCATGACGGGTCAAAATGCGTTCAATCAGATCATAAGGGCGCAAAAAGTCCGCTTGTAGGCGTAGATCGCGCAAGATTTCGAGTGTCTTCACATGGTCTGAACCCCGCAGTGCAGACCAAAGATATCCTTTTTGCGGGCGATGGTGCGCCAACGTGAACAAATCTTGTTCGGACCAGTCAAACAAAGGCGAACGTAGCGCCGCAGCCAATGACAGATCATCTTCGGGTAACGCTAAAAAGTTCATCAAGGCAGCAAGGTCTTTTACCGCAAGTTCGGCACCAACCCGCAAACGGTCCGCCCCTGCGATCTTGAGCCCGGCAGATTTACACGCACGGATGATTTCAGAAAACAGATCGGATCTGCGCTGTACAAGGATCAAAAAATCGCCTTCAGTAATCGGGCGGCGGTGATAGGTGCCGCTATTGCCAATTTCATCAGGCAAAGTTTCTTGCGCAATCATACGTTTGATTTGCGCAGCCACACGGTTGGCCAGCAATACGTTGTGATCCGTGTCGGACGGCAAATCGACGGGATCAAACCAGTTGCGCGGATCATCGACGGCGGCTTTTTCAACGACAGGCCACAGATCAACGCGGCCGGGCATGTTTTCTTTGAATGCAATATGGGTCAGGTGATCGTCCATACCGGCGGTGCGATCCCCGGTGAATGTCGCGTCTACGACCGATAGAATGGCTTGCGAAGACCGGAATGAATGATCTAGCGATGTGACTTCAAACGGTTTTGCAACTGCTTGATGTGCGCCCTGAAAATGCGATTTCATCGCATCAAACGCCGCAGGGTCAGCGCCTTGGAACGAGTAGATTGATTGCTTTTTATCACCAACAACAAACACAGTTCGTGCGCGATCGGGATGCGCGCCTTCGCCACTGGCGAATTCTTGGGTCAACTGTTCGATGACTGCCCATTGGGTTGGGCTGGTATCTTGGGCTTCATCGACCAAAACGTGGTCAATTCCCCCATCCAACCGAAACAGCACCCATTGCGCGACATCACGGTCGGTCAAAAGTGATTTGGCCTTGCGAATGAGATCGTCAAAATCCAATGCGCCCATCATCAATTTCCGCCGTTCGTAGGCAGGCAGAAAAACGCTGCCAAAACGGTAAATCGCAAGCGAGCGTTCGAGGGCAAGCAGGTTCAGACGATCCTCGCGCGCGTCTTGAAGGCTGATCATGACTGTTTCAACATCATCCATCAGTTCTGCATGGGCGTCGCGGGTGGCTTTGGTCGGAAATTTGCCGACCTTTGCGCCAAACGGCTGCTTGGCGGTGCTGCCAAACAGAAACACTCCCTCTAAAAGCGCTAAGTCGTTAAGTGATGCCGGCGCGGTTTTCGAAACCTTATCAAGCTGCGCTGCTGCTTTTGCCTCAGTCGCGCTGCCTTTGCGGCAAATCGCGGCAAGTTGGTGGATGGTATCAAGGGTCGATTGGTCCAGAATCCGCGACACGAGCAAATTTGCGGATAAGCTGGGATCAATGCCCAAAAGATCGCAAATTGTTTCACGCGGCATTTCGTTGGCAAAGGCCTCGCGCTTTTGCGCCACTTCAGCCGTTAAAGATGACAGTTCTGCGCCCGTGAAATGGCGCAGCAGATCGTCGATAATTGGGGCGTGTTCACGGGTAACCAATTCATCCATCACTTCGGCGCGTAAAATCTCGCTCGCGCGATCCTCCATTTCGCGAAATTGGGGGCTGACTTGGGCTTCCAGTGGAAATCGACGCAAAACGCCGGCGCAAAACGAATGGATTGTTTGAATTTTTAGACCGCCGGGCGTTTCAATCGCGCGGGCAAACAGGGTCCGTGCTTCGCGCAATTGCTGGTCATCAATCGTGCGATCAACGCCAAGCGATTGCAGATCCGCACGCAAGTCCGCATCGGCCATCATTGCCCACGCCCCTAGCCGCCTAAACAAACGGTTCTGCATCTCGGTCGCCGCGGCTTTGGTATAGGTCAAACACAGGATGTTTTGTGGCGATACTTTTTCTAACAGCAACCGCGCCACGCGGTCTGTCAGCACGCGGGTTTTGCCTGATCCAGCATTGGCAGAAAGCCACGTGGATGTTTGTGGATCGGCAGCGTCTACTTGGCGTTGGGAGGCAGCATCGCGGATCATGTCAACACCAGCGGTTTTGGATCGTCGCTTGTGTCCCATTCACCGAACCGCGACAGGTGATCATATGGGCTGTAGTCGGTTTTCGAAAACAAGGCGATGCGGGCGGTATACCCCCTGTCGATACGCTTCCAATGTGAAAAAAGCGTCTCTAACTCAGCCCAAACTTGATCAGGCGGATTTTTCGCAAGCGGTGCCGGGCTGGTTTTCATTGTTGCATTCACCCCAATAAATGTCGCGGCTTGCACGGGTTTGATACCGATGTCGGTAAAGGCCCCACGCTCAACCATTGCGGCTTCAAGCAAAAGTTGTTTGTCAAAATTCTCTTGCTGTTTTTCGCTTGGGACGACACCGGTTTTGTAGTCGTAGATCAACGCCTGCCCGTCTGGCGTTATGTCGATCCGGTCGGCCATACACGTCAGCTTTACCCCGACGTTGGGCACCATAATTGCACCCCGTTTTTCGATGACGCGGCTATCAGAAAGGGCCTGCCGTGTGACCTCATCCGCCAAAAACGCGTCGGCAGATTTATCCATACGGGCGATCCATTGCGCGCGGATCGTGGGCCAAGGGCAGTTGGCGGTGAAACATTCACGGGCAATCATCATCAATGCGTCCCGATCATCAGGCGGATAGCCGCCCGCAATAAATTTTTCCAAAATCTCGTGCACAATCGTGCCGCGCAGTGGTGCGTCAGCTGTGGGTGCAAGCGGATCAAGCGGATCAAGGCGCAGCACCTTACGTGCATAAATCGCAAAAGGATCGCGGATCAGCGTTTTGATCTGTGTCACCGAAAGCTGATCTGGCCGCGCGTCCGCAGGTGGGCAAGGCGACGGTCGCGGTGCCGGTTCGCTGCGGTGATCAGCGCGTGAAAGGGCCGCGGCCATATCGGACCATTTGCGCCCGCGATCCAACATCGCTTCTAAAGCGACCGCACCGTTTTGTTGCGGTAAGCCTCTTAAAAGATTGGTTAATCTATTTACCCAACGCGAAGGCACGGTTTCGGCATCCGACGACCGTTTTGCACGGGTGATCCAGACCTCATTGCCAGCGACCGCTTGTTGATAGTCATGCGCGGATAGGCCAATCCGGCGTTCGGGCAATAGCAGCCCGGCCTTTGCACGCATGACCCGGTTCAACCAAGGATCAGGCGTTGGGGCTTCGGGCCAAGTGCCATCGTTCATCCCGCCTAAAATGGTCAGGTCAACACCCTGAACGCGGGCTTCGAGCGTACCCCAGATCAGAATTTGCGGATGGCCCTTATCGCGGTCGCGCACGGAACCTTCGGAAAGGATCGCACCAAAAAGCGCTGCGTAATCTTTGCTTTGCATTTCGCCAGCGAATGCTGCGTTTTGGGCAATTTCATCGCAAGTCTTACGCGCTGCGCGGCCAGCTGCCTCGAGCCACAATGCACCGGCTTCGCCGCCCGCAGGTCCAGCGCATAGGCGTTGCGTTAGGTCAATATGCGTTGCAAGGTGATCGGCCAGCGGCATTTCGCGCGGCGTGGCGAAATCGAAAACCGTATCGGCCAACCACGTGGCCCAATCGTCGCGATCTTCGCTAAGCTTTGCCCAATCACGGAGCGTTTCAGGCGTGGGAAAAGGTGGACCGTTGCGCCGAAGATAAAGCTCTAATTCACGGGCGTGGCGCAAATGCGGCCCGCGTTCGGTGTCGGTCGAGTTACACAAAGGATGCTTGAGCAAGACCAACAGCATTTCACCGGTCAGCGGTTTACCCAGCATATCCGCGACATGGCGCAGCATGCGACCCGGCGGCGACAATTGCAGTGGCGTGCCTGCACTGTCGTCTGGGCGAATATCCCAACGATCCAAGGCGGCGGTCACTTGTCTGGTTAGCATCCGATCAGGTGAGATGAGCGCAGCGGTGATCCCATCCTCGACCGCTTGGCGCAAGCGTAGCGCGATTGTTTCGGCCTCTGCACGGGGCGAAGCCGCTTCGACCAGGGTTAACCCTTTGGTCGCTACCGAAAGGTCACCAAGGTTCGGTCCCTCGGTCAGCCATTGGCTGGTGACGGGTGCGGGTCTTAGAGACAGTGAAATCAGCTTGTTGCGTTCCGGGTGCGCTGGCAAATTATCTGACCAGCTGCGTACGTCTTCAGGCTGAAACCCTATCAAATCCATCAAACGCCGGAACCGAAATTGGGGATGATCCTCTGCGGTGATTTCATCATCCATCGCGTCCCAAACCGGATCAGGCAGGTCGAAATCAAACCCGGGCAGGATAATCGCCCCTTGGGGCAATGCAGCGACCGTTTGCATAAATAGCGCGGTCGCGCCACGAGATCCGGTTGAACCGGCCACAATAATCGGATGCGTTGGCGGGTTCTCTGCCCAATTTTGTGCAAGTGTTTCGACAACCGACCTTTGGCGCGATTCCTTATCAGGGGTATCCTGAGAAGCGCCGAAATACGCCGAGATAATCTTGATAAATGCGAGCGACCGCGCCCAGTGCCCCGATTGATCCGAAACATCAAGATTGGCAATTGTGTCGGGGCTAACGCCTTCGCCCTGCATTTCATCCATGAGCTTTGCAAGACTATCTGACAGGTCATAAAGCGCGGCGCGCGGCGCAATATCGGGCTGTTGTTCGATCAGCTTGGCAACGGCTTGAAGCAGTTCAAACCTGCGGCGCAAAGGGGCAATCGCGGGCGGGATGGCAAGCGCCACAGGATGATCCGCAAGATCGGTGATCAGTTTGATGCGCGGCAAAAGCCGTGCTGGGCCTGCGTCAAACACTTCGCGGATGCGGCGCTGCATTCGCGAGGTGTTGACGTAAATTTCGGTTTTCGCCCATTCTTCTGGGGGCATTTCGCGCCCGCGTGCCACCAGCCCATCGACCAATGATTGCGCGAAATCCACGCCCAACGCACTGCCGAAAACACGGGGGCTGTCGGTCGGGCTAAACATTTAGCATCGCCTCGGCAACGGGGATGCTAGATGGTTGGCCGACGTCACACCATTGGCCGTCATATTTTACACCATAAAGCCCGCCGCGCGCGGCGATATCATTCCATGCAAGATTGAGCGAAAAGCTAGGGTCGTCAATGTGATCAATCGTTTCTGTGCGGATCATTTGAACCCCAGTGTAAATCGTATCAGGGGCGCGGTGCAGCCGGCTTTTATCATCTATGCGAAAATCACCTTTTCCTAAATGCCCATGCACGTTGGACTTTTCGACCACCAAAAGCAGGGCTTCCATATCATCGCGCCAGGCCCCCAGAACGGTTTCGATTGGATTGGGCCCGCGCCAGACTGCATCGGTGTTCATGGTTAACGCGGGGCTTGCACCCAACAGCGGCAGCGCATGACGTAATCCGCCTCCCGTGTCGCGTAGCAGGTCTGTCTCATCTGATATAGCGATATCGTGCCCGGCTAAATGCGCATGCATTTGATCAGCACAGTAGTGCACATTCACGACTTTTTTTCCAATTGCCGATATTTGTGTGAACGCAAGCGCGTGATCAATTAAAGGTTTACCCGCGACCTTCACCAATGGCTTCGGCATGGTCTTGGTTAACGCGCCCATACGTGTGCCTAGCCCGGCCGCGAATAAAAGAATGGGTGTTGTCATCTGCGTAACCTGATCAATGTGGCCTCATCTGGCGTGGGAAGCGTATCGCGTACCGCTTGATCTAGCTGCTTCAGCGCGGGATGCCGCAGATCAGCCATTAAATTCGCCCAGACGCGCGGGATCAAATCAATATAGCGTTTTTTGCCCATGACCTTTGATAGGCGTGCAAACACGCCCAAAATGCGCAGATTTCTCTGGGCACCAAGACATGCCAATTGCGCTGGAAAATCGCGACCTGCTTTGGTCTTGGACATAAAATACCCTGTGATTTCTTGTGCAAGCGAAGGGTCAATATCGCGCCGGACATCGCGTAAAAGAGAGGCCAAATCATACCCTTTCGGTGCAACAAATGCGTCTTGATAATCAAGTAACCCCACCCGTGCGAGGCCGTGCTGATCTGGCCGCCATATCAGGTTTTCCGCATGAAAATCGCGTAGCGACAACGTGTTGGAGACAGGGGCAAGAGCAACCATTGCGTTTTGCACTTCTTGGGTTAGGTCGGGTGTCGGCTTTGATGCGTAGAACTCGCCGGTGATTTCGACCATTTGTGCGCCCATCTTTGGCGTCATATGGATAAGGTCATCGGGCACCTGCGCGTTTTGCAAATGTACCAAAATTTCCGTCGCGGCGCGATAAAGCCCCAAAGATTCTGTTGGGTGTTGTTTCAGCCATTCCGCGAAGTCATCCGCGCCTAAATCCGATAAAACCATGATCCCAAGTGTTTTATCGTGCGCCAATACATCGGGCGGGCTTAGATTTATATCCTGCAGTAGTTTCGTGATACGTGCGAAAGGTTCCGTTGACGCGCCGTTTTCGGACGGTGCATCCATCAAGATCACCTGAGATCGACCATTGCTTAACCGTTCATACCGGCGGCTTGATGCGTCGCCGGCCAGTGCGTGGCGCTGCCAATTGGCCCACTCAGATTCCGAAAGAAATCTGTCGATGATATCGGCGCGCACTGTCATAATACGCCCTCTAATCGGTCGGCCCAAGCGGGCGGTGTGGTAATTTCAACGCTATGCGCAGTATCGCCTGCGCGAAATTTCAGCTGCAACGCGGTATCTGGCGCATCTGAGCCCAACCGATCCGGCCATTCAATGAGGCAAATAGCTGTGGCAAAGGCTTCGTCCAAACCAAGTTCGAAAATCTCATCTGGGTGGGTTAGACGGTAAAGATCGCAATGCCAGATATCGCCTGACGGATCATCATAGGTTTGTACAAGCGTAAATGTTGGCGATGGCACGTCTTCCATGCGGCCAAGTCTGGCACGGATCAACGCGCGCGAAAAAGCAGATTTTCCAGCGCCGATTTCGCCGGATAACAATAAAGTATCGCCAGGAGACAAAATGCCCGCGATGCGCTGGGCGAGTTTTACGGTCTCTGTTTCGGTTGGAAGAGCAATGGTAGTCATTGCGGAACACTATTGCTTGTCACCGTGTCTGCAAGGTGAAATCAGCGTTTTCCAATCTGGATCGCTGGGTCGCGCATCATCAGTTTCTGAATTTCGGGTTTGACCTGAGCGGTTGTTGTAAACCGAACCAGCGTTTTGCCAGCGGCAATTGCGTTAGTGTGGCAGGTTAATTGGCGACCATCATCCAGAATTGTTATATCGCTCCACGGGTCACGCTGGCCTGTCTGGTAGATGAAATTTCGAATACGCGACCAAACCTGCGTCGTTGCGCTGTGGTTTTTCCAAACTTTCATTTCAGTCTGTAGTGCGCGTTGTTCATGGTAAACGGCTGGATTTGTTTGCCAAAGATCCGTGTAAGCCTGATTGGAAATAAGCAACGTTCCCGCAGCTGAAAATACAGCAACCGCATCCGGCATAGCATCCAACACAGATTGCCCCGTTTCAATGTCGTCACGAAACCTACGTGCCAGCGAAACCTCGGCGCTAATATCTTCGAACATAAACGCAAATGCCCCGTCGGGATGTGGCCGCCCAGAGACCCGGTAAGTTTGCCCATCCGGAAGCGCCCATGTTTCGCGATAGCTTCCATTTTTTGCCGCTTCTTCGACCGCGGTGAACTGCGCACGCCAATCCGCGTAATTCTTGGGTTCCGGTAGCATCCGTTTTTCGCGTAACCTGTCCAAAACCGTGTCAAGCGTTGGCCGGTTGCTCAGAAATTCAAACTGCAGCCCGGTGAGATCAAGGATCGCCGGGTTAAACGTGGTCAACCGACGGTTCTTGTCAAAAACGGCAAGCCCACAAGCAAGCTCTGCGAATGTTTTCCCTAAGGTTTGTTTGAAATTCTGTCGTTCACGTTCTGCGCGTACGATTCCATTTGCGTCACTCGCATAGTGTAAGAAACCTGCGTTAAACGGGTTGCTCGTGACGTCAAACCAATGCTCGGTTGATTGGTCGTGTGACTTTACCGAAAGGCGACGCGCCTTCGTCGTGCCACCCCCAAGCGTTTCGTGTAGGCCGGGGAATATTGACGTACTAGGCCAGGTTTTTGGGGCGTCGTTGGCGGGTGAAAGCATGTTATCCGCGAATGTAAGGTAGGTTTGATTTGCCCATAGAAGCCTACCGTCAGACGTTTCTTGCCAGATCAATTGCGGACTGTGCTGGGTTAGGTCGCGTAGCATCGTAAGTTCGGATAGCTGTATTTCTTGCGCGATCGTTGCCGGTTTTTCGATGCCAATTTTGTCGCGGGCTCCGTTGACGACAATGCGCGTCCGGCCGCCAATTTCATTGATTTCAATCCAGATTGAATCCGTCGTCACCCCGTCGATTCGTGTTTTTGTGGCGGGCGGATTTTCTGCGATCTGCCGTAGATTGGGGACATGCGGAGCAAGCAATTGGACAAGCGCATCTAGGTCTGACAGCCCGTCGGTACCGCCAGAAAACAATTCCGTGGCTTGCGGTGTCGTATCAACTAAATCGCAATCATGAAAAAGAAATATGGCTTTGTCTTCAGAGGAGACAGTGGACGATTCAATTTGTCGATTAAGGTGCAGCAGGTCACGCCGCGACTTGTAGGTAACGGCACATAGGAGCACCAAGCAACAGCCCATAGCTGTGATCACGAAGAAGCTAACGACCATCTGACGACACCCTCAATAAAACTAAGATTGAACATCGCCAATTGAGGTTAATGTGAGGTTAAGCCTGTCCCCGGACCTAAGTAACAGGGCTGTTTTGTTGGTTTTCACCCAAGGGTGTGCTTGCGCGGTCGCCGCTGTTTGGCAGTACATCGCGCGTCCAGGTCACGTCGATGACGGCGCCGCCTTCACCCAAGCCAGCCCTGCGGCTGTTCGCAAATGCGAGCCTTGCGCCAGAGCGCTCCAAAAGGGTCTTGGCGATAAACAATCCTAATCCCATGCCCTTATAGCCGGGGCGGGACGTATCATCAGATTGCCGCCGTCGCCGCACGTAAGGGTCCCCGATCCGCCCGATGACAGATCCCGGAAACCCCGGACCATCATCTGAAATACGGACATTCAGCGTGGCGTCGGTCCAGCTTAGGGCGACACAGACTTCGGTTTGCGCAAAATCGACAGCGTTTTGGATCAGATTGCGTAATCCGTGGATGATTTCGGGGCGCCGCGCGATGGTAGGTTGATCTTGGTATGTATCGATTTGAAAGTGGACATATTTCCCGCGCTCCATATGCGGTTCAGCGGCTTCGCGCACAACGGCTTCTAGTGGTGCATGGCGCATGTGCAGATCGTCTTTTCCGGCTCGCCCCATTGAATGCAGAATATCGCGGCATCGGTCAGCTTGTTGACCGATAAGGTTGGCATCCTCAAACAGATCAGGATGACCGCTAAGCTCTTCTTTCATTTCGCTGGCAACGAGCTTTATCGTTGCCAAAGGTGTGCCGAGTTCATGTGCCGCTGCCGCGATAACTCCGCCCAAATCCGTGAGCTTTTGCTCACGGGCGAGCGCAAGCTGCGTGGCTGCCAAGGCTTCGCGCATTGCATGCATTTCTGTGGTAACTTGGCGCGCGTAGACGGATAAAAACACAATCCCAATGACGATAGATGCCCAAAATCCAAATTGGAAAATCCCCGGCAGCACCAAAACCGTGCCATCCAACATCGTGATTGGGATATGGATTTGGCTGATCGCTGTGATGATGGCTATCGCCGTCAGCCCCAAAAATACGGTGGTGTTTAAGTGTAGAACGGTGGCCGCAATCGTCACTGGGGCCAACATCAGCATTGCAAATGGGTTGTTTAACCCGCCAGCGATTGCAAGCAATAGACCAAGCTGAACCAAATCAAAAACAAGCCAAAGCGATGCACCGCGTTCAGAGAGACGCGTATTTTCCGGATAGCCGACCGTCGCAACAAGGTTAGCTATAACTGAAACGCCGATAAATATAGCCGCGAGACCAAGGTGAATTTGAAGACCGTAGACCAAACATGCCGCCATAATCGCAGCGGCCTGACCAGTCGTCGCGGCCCAGCGTAGCGACGTCAGGGTGCGCAGCCGTATCCAATTGCTACGTTGCTGTTGTTGAAATTGGCTAAAGTCTGAAACAGACATATCCTGTGATCCCGTTGGCAAGGTAGATCATTGATAAGCAGCGCTGCTTGGGGGATCAATGCGCGAATAGGGAAAGGGACGTAGATGTCTAAATTGATCGCAGTGCTCGCAGGAACAACGGTTGTTGCCATGCTTGGCACGACTTTTGCGATCACTCAGCTTGTTCCGGCGCCAGATTGTGGCGCCACGGTTGGTGGTGATATCGGTGGGCCGTTTACCTTGCGTAGTGAAACCGGGGCGATTGTGACGGATCGCGATGTGATCGTTGAGCCTACATTAATTTATTTCGGCTACACGTTTTGCCCTGATGTTTGCCCGCTTGATAGTGCGCGCAACGCAGCGGCAATTGATATCTTAGCCGACCAAGGTCTGAGCGCGACGCCAGTGTTCATCTCAATCGACCCAAATCGTGATAGCGTGGACGTGGTGCGGGACTATGCCGATAATTTTCATCCCAAAATGATCGGGCTCACGGGAACGGACACACAGGTCGCAGCCGCATCGCAAGCCTATCGTATATTTTATCAAAAAGAGGACGGTGACCCGGATTACTATCTGATCGCCCATTCGACATCGACCTATTTGGCGCTTCCTGAATCTGGTGTTGTAGCCATATTCGGACGTGACGACAGCGCAGATCACGTTGCTCAGGTCGCCGCGTGCATGATCACAGGTTGACGAAGGGTGCTATAAACCTACACTTAGGCGCACACTAGCGAGGAACGCACCATAATGACCGAGCCATTGGATCTGGGCGACGATAAGAGCCTTCTTCTTGTTGATGATGATGAAGCGTTCTTGCGGCGACTTGCCAAGGCGATGGAAAAACGCGGATTTGCAGTTGAAACGGCTGAATCTGTGGTGGCAGGCAAGGCAATCGCAAATGTGCGTCCGCCAGCCTATGCGGTTGTTGATTTGCGGCTAGAAGATGGGAACGGGTTGGATGTGGTTGAGCTGTTACGTGCAAAGCGCCCCGAGAGTCGGATTGTCGTACTGACTGGATATGGTGCGATTGCAACTGCAGTGGCGGCTGTAAAAATTGGCGCGACCGACTATCTAGCAAAACCTGCGGACGCAAATGATGTGACCAACGCATTGTTGGCAGGCGATGCAGCACTTCCCCCACCACCCGAAAACCCAATGAGCGCGGATCGCGTGCGTTGGGAGCATATTCAACGGGTGTACGAGCTGTGTGATCGCAATGTGTCTGAAACGGCGCGCAGGCTTTCGATGCACCGCCGGACCTTGCAACGCATTCTGGCAAAGCGTAGCCCACGCTAAAGCGCTTTTAACAGCCATTTCTTAAATGTCTTAACTCTGTCAGATAGAACACCGGGCGGATGAATGATGTAATACCCAATGCCTTCAGGTTGGGTTTGGCTTAGCGCGATCAGCCGCCCATCCCTGATATCATCGCTTACCAATGCGCTGGCAGCGATAGTTATGCCACCGCCTGCGCGCACGGCAGATAGGGCCATGCCCAATGTGGAAACGGTGACAGATTTTTGCGAGGGCCCGATTAACCCAGCCTCGCGAACCCAGCGCTGCGATTCCTGATGGGCGTCTTCGAAAAACCATGTTGCGCCGGATTGCGCGATTTGATCAGTTTTGACAACACCTGGCGCCGCAACAACCGTATAGTCAGCGGCCAGCAGGTGTGTTGTCTCTAGGCCTGGCCAGTTCCCATCGCCGTATCTGATACCAACATCAAATCCGTCTTTGCGCAGATCAACAAGCTTGTTGCTGGGAACAATAGACAGCGCGATTTCGGGGTATTTCGCCCAAAATTTCCCGATCCGTGGCATCAACCAGCTTTCTGCAAAGTTATGGGTTGCGGTGATCGACAGCGGCCGGGAGTCCACATCAGCGCGCACGGATTTTACACCTGCAATGATTTGCCCAAACCCATCCGAAAGCGCATCTGCCAAACGCGCACCCGCATCCGTTAGGACAACGCCGCGCCCCTGACGCACGAGCAATGACGCCCCAAGATCAGATTCGACCGACCGCACGTGTTGGGCGATAGCGGCGTGGGTGACGTTCAATTCACGGGCCGCTTGCGAAAATGACCCCGCGCGGGCGGCGGCATCAAACGCGCGCAGCGCAGCAAGTGATGGGACATCACGCCAGTTCATATGAAAGCTCAGCTAACATAATGAAAATCTTACAGAGTCGCATAAGCACTGCAATCCTTTTATTTGTTGGTCATCAACATTCAGAAAGGAATAGTCATGCTATCAATACTATCCAACAGCTTCCTGACCGCAACACGCAATGCTCGCTGGGACGCCCCAAACAATTGGATCCACGATGGACGTCCACAAAAAACCTATGAAATTGAACGCAAAGAAGCCCAACTGCGCGCGCATGTTCAAAGGTCGACCAAATCGTAACGAAACTAAAATTGCTGCCACGCTCTCGGCGATGGCAGCAAAACTGCGATGTTTTGATGCATCGCAGTCAAGCAAAATTGCCTTTAAGGTTGGTTTAGACTGCCCGGCGCACTATATTTTGCGCGACTGGGGCAAACAGTCATTGATCAGATCGAAAAAGGACAACGATCATGAAAACGATAACAATCGCCGCAACTCTGGCCGCACTTGCTTCTCCTGTGCTTGCCGAAGGTGACGCAGCAGCTGGCGAGCAGCAATTTAGCCGTCAATGCGTTGCTTGCCATGTTGTGCGTGACGATGCTGGCCAAGTGCTTGCTGGTCGCAATGCGCGCACGGGTCCAAACCTTTACAGTCTGGATGGTCGCACATTGGGCGCGATCGAAGACTTCCGGTATGGCGATGCGCTGGTTGCGCTGGGCGAAACAGGCGCGACATGGGACGAAGAATCTTTTGTTGCCTATGTGCAAAATCCAACAGCCTATCTGCGCGAAGCAACCGGCGATGGCCGCGCACGCGGTAAAATGGCCTATCAGGTCCGCGATGCACAGCAAGCGGCTGACATCTACGCGTTTTTGGGGACGCTTTAACGCCACTTAAACACGGATTGCCGCTGGGGCTGCATTGGGAAATCCAGTGCGGCCCCTTTCCTTTTTTGCGGCCTTTCCCCTCTTGAAACCAGCCAAAATCGGTGAAACCATTGGGGATGGAATATCACATCAAATCTTGGGCTGAATTGGCCCCCCGTTTGGTCGCCGTTGCTGCAGGGCGCGCGCATGCTGACCTTGTCATTTCTGGCGGTAAACTTGTTAACGTGCAGTCCCGCGAAGTGCTAGACGGGTGGCAAGTCGCCATTGCGGGCGGGCGTTTTGCTTATGTTGGCCCCGACGCAAGTCATTGCATTGGCCCTGACACTGAAATCATTGATGCCAAGGGCCGGTATCTTATCCCCGGTCTGTGTGACGGACATATGCATATCGAAAGCGGGATGCTGACCCCTGCTGAATTTGCTGCAGCCGTTATTCCACATGGCACCACCACGATGTTCACCGATCCGCATGAGATTGCCAACGTGCTGGGGCTGCGCGGCGTACGCATGATGCATGACGAAGCTTTGATGCAGCCGATTAATATCTATACGCAAATGCCATCCTGCGCCCCCTCTGCGCCGGGGCTTGAAACAACAGGTTTCGAAATATCCACCGAAGATGTGGCCGAAGCCATGGCATGGCCCGGTATTATCGGTCTTGGTGAAATGATGAATTTCCCCGGTGTGATCAACGGCGATCCGCAAATGTTGGCCGAAATGGCCGCGACGATGAATGCGGGTAAAACTGTTGGCGGCCACTATGCCAGCCCGGACAAAGGCAATGCTTTTGCGGCCTATGTTGCAGGTGGTGCGGCGGATGACCACGAAGGCACAGCCGAAGCCGACGCAATCGCGCGTGTGCGGTTGGGCATGAAATCAATGATGCGGCTTGGGTCCGCGTGGTATGATGTCGAAAGCCAAATCACAGCAGTTACGGAACGCGGTCTTGATCCGCGCAACTTTATCCTTTGCACGGATGATTGCCATTCAGGGACGCTGGTGAACGACGGCCATATGAACCGTGTTGTACGCCACGCGATTGCATGCGGGTGTGATCCGTTGATTGCGTTGCAAATGGCCACGATCAACACGGCCACGCACTTTGGGCTAGAACGTGAATTGGGCTCAATCGCACCCGGGCGTCGGGCGGATGTGATTTTGACGTCAGATTTAGTGACGCTGCCGATTGAACAGGTCATCGCGCGTGGTCGCACGGTTGCTAATGATGGTAAAATAGCCGTTGATTGCCCACATTACGATTGGCCCACCGACGCACGCCAAACTGTAAACATGGGTAAGGCATTGGGCAGCGATGATTTTGCGATCCGTGCCCCCGAAGGAAAAAACAGTGTTAAGGTCAAGGTGATTGGAGTCGTTGAAAACCAGGCCCCGACCGAAGCACTTACCGCTGAACTTCCCGTTGTTGATGGGCTGGTCGAAGGCGAAGGTGATACCTATCAAATCGCGTTGGTCGAACGACATCAGGGCACGGGTAAAGTCGTGAACGCTGTTGTCTCTGGTTTTGGATACACGGGTAAGATGGCGATGGCATCGACCGTGGCGCATGATAGCCACCATATGATTGTCGTGGGCACCGATCGAGAAAACATGGCTACGGCAGCCAACCGACTGGGCGAAGTTGGCGGCGGTGTCACTATCTGGAAAGACGGCAAGGAATTGGCGCTTGTTGAACTTCCTATCGCCGGGCTTATGTCTGATCAACCTGCCGCCCAAGTCGCCGCCAAGGCTGATAAGATGGTCGCGGCGATGACGGAATGCGGCTGCACGTTAAACAACGCCTATATGCAGCATTCGCTTTTGGCGCTTGTTGTCATCCCCTCGTTGCGGATTTCTGATCTGGGACTGGTAGATGTAGAGAAATTTGAATTGACTGATTTATTTGAGGACGACCTATGAACAATACCCAACAGGTCAAGACCCGGACACCCGATGTGCCCGGACACGAAGCATTTACCGATGCCAAAGCTGCCGTCGCACGGTTGCGGTCCCTGTACGACACCGCAGCAGGGTTTTTGTCAGCGCGCTTCCAAGAAGCCATGGATAACGGCCAACCCGATGCTCGCGTGCGTGCCTATTACCCTGAAATTCGCCTGACCACGACAACCCACGCCAAAAAGGACACGCGCCTGTCGTTTGGTCATGTTGCGGAACCGGGAACCTATGCAACGACTGTTACGCGACCGGACCTGTTTGAATCCTATCTAGAACAACAAATCCAGCTTTTGCTGAACAATCACGGTGTGCCGGTTGTGATTGGTCCATCCGATACGGTGATGCCTGTACATTTTGCGGTCGCAAATGATCCAAAATTGACGGTTCCCCAAGATGGGTCACTGGATTTCAACCTGCGTGATAACTTTGACGTGCCAGACCTGTCCACAACGCATGATGCGATCGTGAATGGCGAAGGGTTTGCTTATCCTGATGGCGCGCAGCCACTCGCGCCCTTTACCGCGCAGCGCGTGGATTATTCACTCGCGCGTCTGTCACATTACACTGCGACCGCTGCAGAGCATTTCCAAAACCATGTGCTTTTCACCAACTACCAGTTCTATGTTGAAGAGTTTGAAAATTATGCACGGGCAATGCTGGCCGACTCCGACAGCGGCTACACTAGCTTTGTAAGCACCGGAAATGTGGAAATTACAGATGCGGATACGGCGATCGCTGAACCTGCAAAGCTGCCGCAAATGCCGACTTACCACCTCAAACGCAAAAACGGTGGCGGGATCACCTTGGTCAACATTGGTGTTGGCCCCTCGAATGCCAAAACTGCAACCGATCATATCGCGGTGCTGCGTCCACATGCGTGGCTGATGGTGGGGCATTGCGCCGGTTTACGCAATTCCCAACGCTTGGGCGATTTCGTTCTGGCGCACGCCTATCTGCGTGAAGACCATGTATTGGATGATGATCTTCCTGTCTGGGTGCCTATCCCTGCGTTGGCTGAAATCCAGATTGCGCTGGAAACCGCCGTAGCCGACGTGACCGAGCTCGAAGGGTATGAGCTAAAGCGGATCATGCGGACAGGTACCGTGGCGACCATCGATAACCGTAACTGGGAACTGCGTGACCAGTCGGGACCGGTGCAACGGTTGTCGCAATCGCGGGCTGTCGCCTTGGACATGGAAAGTGCGACAATTGCGGCAAATGGGTTCCGGTTTCGGGTACCCTATGGCACCCTGCTTTGTGTGAGCGACAAGCCGTTGCACGGAGAGTTAAAGCTGCCCGGCATGGCATCTAGTTTTTATAAAACGCAGGTCGCAGCGCATCTAATGATCGGAATTCGGGCGATGGAACGGTTGCGTGAAATGCCGCTTGAACGCATCCACAGCCGCAAATTACGCAGTTTTGAAGAGACCGCGTTCCTCTAAAGTCGGAATAAACGGGCGAAATGTCGCTATTTTCACTTGAAATCGCATACTAATCGTTGTGGTGTGCCACAACATACCGTTAAATGCGCGGGTAGAGGCCCCATAGGGCGGGCAATTAAGGGAGACCAGAAAATGGCGACTAAACCACTAACGAAGGCGCAACTTGTTGCTGCACTTGCTGATGAACTTGGCACAGATAAAAAAGCAGCTGGCGCTGCATTGGACGCCGTGACCGGCATCATCACCAAAGAAGTATCCGGTGGAGGTGCTGTGACGCTTCCAGGTGTTGGCAAAATCTATTGCCGTGAGCGCCCAGAGCGTATGGTCCGTAACCCCGCCACGGGCGAACAGATCAAAAAAGAAGCCGACAAGGTTGTCAAAATGACAATTGCCAAAGCGTTGAAAGACAGCGTGAACGGCTAAATCATTTGGCCTTATGCCAAATGTAAATTTTATGAGGGTCGCCCAGATTGGGCGGCCTTTATTTATGAGCGTTTTGGTGCGGTTGCGCAATCGTATTGATACAATGTAATTGCGAACTTGGATTGACGTTTCATTGGTGTTCAGCAAACGTCGCGCCATGGATATCAAAGCAATTTTTATGGGGCTCGCTTTTGCGGCGATGTGGTCTTCGGCCTTCACTTCTGCACGCGTGATCGTTGAATATGCCCCGCCGCTCAGCGCGCTTGCGCTTCGGTTTTTCATTTCCGGGTTGATAGGCGTTATGATCGCCTTTGCACTTGGACAGTCGGCCAAACTAACCCGCCGACAATGGACCGGTGTGTTGATCTTTGGTCTGTGCCAAAACGCGCTCTATCTGGGCTTGAACTTTGTCGCGATGCAAACTGTGCCTGCGTCACTGGCCGCAATTATCGCCTCGACAATGCCATTGCTTGTCGCGCTTGTCGGTTGGGTCGTTTTTGGGACCAAGGTTCGGCGGCTAGGGCTAGCCGGGTTGGTTGCTGGGGTGATCGGTGTTGCCCTGATCATGGGGGCGCGGCTGCAAGGAGGTGTAGATCCGTTTGGTTTGCTTTTATGTGTGATCGGAGTCGTATCGCTGACGATTGCGACGCTGGCCGTCATGGGTGCGGCATCAGGCGGGAATGTCTTGATGATCGTCGGGTTGCAAATGCTTGTAGGCGCGACGATCTTGGCGGGCCCGGCATTGATGCTCGAGGATTGGGTCGTCACTTGGAACTGGCAACTGATCGTGGCGTTTACCTATACAACGCTGATCCCCGGTTTGGCGGCGACATGGGTTTGGTTCATGCTGGTGGGGCGGATTGGCGCCGTCAAAGCATCGACATTCCACTTTTTGAATCCATTTCTAGGCGTAGCTATCGCGGCAGTGCTGTTGGGCGAAGCAATAGGTGTTTTGGATATTATCGGTGTTATGATCATTGCGGGCGGGATTCTGGCGGTGCAATTGTCGAAACAGCCGGTCGCGCCTTAGCTGTTTGGTCTGATGCCATCAGGCGACCCCTGAACACTTGCCCCATAGCCGACGGGTAACATCCCAAACAAAAACACCCCAAGGGCTAACGCGAGAACACATCTTTCTATCCCGAGCCCGATTAACTTCTGACCGCCGTCACGCTTGAATGGAACGGTCATAGCACCAAGCAGTAGCGTGCCAATGCCGTAGACTAAATGCCGGTTCGTTTTTACGATCACACGAAAAGCATTCTGAATAGCATTGCCATAGAGCCCCAACTGCCGATGTCGTCGTAGAATATGGTAGCCCGCTACTTGATTACGCAGGCATCGCTTTAAATGATAACGAAGCGTCGCGCGCTCGCCATCCCAAGCTTCGTAGACAATTGAATCGGGGACAGATTCGGCTACATAGCCGTGGATGTGTTGAATGCGCAAAAAGAAATCAACATCTTCGCCGCCGCTTTCGTTTAAAAACGGGTCAAAGCGCATATTCAGCCCGTCATCATCTGCAAAAATGCGGCGATGTATGGCGTAGTTCCCGCTGGCAAGGACTGACGGGCGTTTGCCTTTGGTCAGCGATTGGAGTTGTCGTGCCTGACGGTAGGGGCTGAGCGTTTCGTCATATTCATAGATACATTGTGCGATCAACACTGGAGAGCTGAGCGTCTCAAAGCCATCAACCATTTCCGCCAGCCAGTTTTCATCGACCCATTCATCGTCGTCGACCCCGATAAACCAGGTTGCACCGCGTGCAGTAGCGGCATCTAGCGCATGGTTGCGCGCAAAAACCAGACCTGCTTGCGGTTCATGTTCGACAGAAATGGGAAAGCGGGTTGCGGCGCCATCTAGCGCAGGTTCTGCTGTAGGAACATCGTTGTTATCAACGACAACGATCTCAACGATATACCCTGCGGGCATGGGTTGATCTTGGATGCCATCAATTAGACGACGCAGCAGCGTGTTCCGCTGCCGCGTACATATACCGATCACAATATGTGGCTTTTCACCGATCATGATCGTTTCCTAGACCAATTTCAAAAGATGTAAATTGGTACTAAAAGCCTTAGTATAGGCCTCCGTTGTCATCATCATCATCATCGTCACCAGACAATGCTGCTGCGCCAACGAGGGCTGCGATGATAATGACTGGAATAACCCAGCTTGGTGCGCTTGAACCAACTGTTTCGGTGGGTTCCATAACGACAGGAGCGGTTTCAACAATCATATCAGCAACACCGCCTGCGTAAGCAGTGACGGCGGCAACGGTTGATGTACCAAAGACGGCGGTAAACAATTTCATTTTATATGCCTTAAGTTTCGTACTCTATCACGTGTGGTTAAGATATAAACCATACGCCAATTTTGTTGCCCATTTATGGGAGTAAGTCAATAATTTCGGGGAATTTTTGGCCGCGAGGGGTTTTTTGCAACAGGTCTCACTTTGGCGATCAGGCTTTGTTACCCGATTTTTCCGCGTGTGCCACCTGTTTGACCGCGATCCAAGAGCAGGTGATCCAAGATAACACAGGCCATCATCGCCTCGCCAACAGGCACTGCGCGGATCCCGACGCAAGGGTCGTGGCGGCCTTTGGTGATGACTTCCATCGGGGATCCATCCATGCGGATGGATTTGCGCGGGCTTAGGATCGACGATGTCGGCTTGACTGCAAAGCGCACGACGATGTCTTGCCCAGTGCTGATCCCACCTAAGATCCCACCGGCATGGTTTGAACTATACTCAGGTCCATTTGACCCCATGAATATTTCGTCCGCGTTTTCGCGCCCGGTCAGCGCGGCGGCGGCCATTCCTTCGCCAATTTCGACGCCCTTAACAGCGTTAATCGACATCATCGCGGCGGCCAAATCAGTGTCTAACTTAGCATAAACTGGGGCACCGATCCCAGCAGGGACCCCGCGGGCGACAACTTCGATGATCGCACCAACTGAATTGTGGTCATCTTTGCGTAGCCAGGCCAAATAGTCGTTCCATTCTGCGGCGGCTTGCGCGTCTGGGCAGAAAAAATCGTTCTGGTCGATCTGATCCCAATCGATATTGGCACGATCAATAGCTTTGCTTCCCATTTGGGTCATGTAGCCTCTGATCTGGACATTAGGCGCAATCGCTTTGATCGCTTCGCGCGCAACCCCGCCTGCGGCAACCCGCGAGGCAGTTTCACGCGCAGACGACCGTCCGCCGCCACGATAATCTCGGATACCGTATTTCTGGTGATAGGTGATATCTGCGTGACCGGGGCGGAAGGTATTGGCGATATCGCCGTAATCTTTGGACCGTTGATCTGTATTGCGGATCATCAACTGAATCGGGGTGCCGGTTGATTTACCCTCAAACACCCCGGACAGAATTTCAACCGCATCAGGTTCATTGCGTTGGGTCGTATTTTTGTTCAGGCCGGGGCGACGTTTATCCAGCCATTGTTGCAGCATCGCTGCGTCAATTGGGACACCAGGTGGGCAGCCGTCAACGGTTGCGCCCAACGCAGGCCCGTGGCTTTCGCCCCAAGTGGTAAACCGAAATAGATGACCGAAACTGTTGATCGACATGTGCGCGCCTCTTTGGTTGGAACCCGACTACAGGAAGCCCTGCGCTTGTTCAATCTTTGGAGGCATTTTGCAAAAAACGAAAACTGTGCCAAGCTCAACCTTAATAATAAGAGGGAGACTAAAATGACAACTAAAACACACGGTGGCCACGGAATGTCACTGACGATGAAAATCATGATTGCGATGGGGGTCGGGATACTGGTCGGCGTCATATTCAATCAGATTAACAGCGCGTTCATCAATACGCATATCGTTGCCGGACTATTAGGCATGATAGGCAAGATGTTCGTGAACGCGTTGAAAATGCTTGTTGTGCCATTGGTGTTCTTTTCACTTCTGGGCGGGGTAACAGGGATCGGCGACATTCGTGTCCTTGGTCGGGTCGGGACAAAGTCGTTCTTTTTATACCTTGCGACAACCGCGCTTGCGATCACCATCGCAATTTCATTGGCCTTGTTGATTGGTCCGGGCAAGGGATTTGATATGCAAGGCATCGACACGTCTGGCGTGACTGGCCGCGATGCACCGACTGTCTGGAGCGTCTTTGCGAATATCGTGCCAACAAATCCGATTGCGGCATTTGCAAATGGCGAAATGCTTCAGGTGATCTTTTATACGGTTGTTTTGGGCGTTGCCGTTTTGATGCTGGGCGCGAAGTCCGAAGGATTTATTGCAGCATGTGAATACATGAACGAATTGATGATGAAGGTTGTGGCGATTGTCATGCATTTTGCGCCTTACGGTGTATTTTGTCTGATCGCTAAGACGTTTGCCGAGCAAGGTATCGGGCTTTTCATTCCGGTCATGGCATATGTCATTACACTTGTTGCAGCTTTGTTCATCCACCTGTTCATTACGCTGCCGACAATGTTGAAAGTACTTGCTGGTCTGAACCCGCTCACCTTTATGCGCAAGATGCGTCCAGCGCAGATTTTCGCGTTTTCTACTGCAAGTTCGAACGCGACAATCCCTGTGACATACCGTTCGGTTACGGAACGTGTTGGCGTTGACAAATCTATTGCATCGTTCTGTGTCCCGTTTGGTGCAACGATTAACATGGATGGCACCGCGATCATGCAAGGCGTAGCCACTGTGTTCTTAGCGAATGTCTATGCAATTGATTTGGGGTTGGGTGGCTATCTGACTGTCATCGGTATGGCTGTGCTGGCATCCATCGGGACTGCAGGTGTCCCCGGTGTTGGGTTGGTGATGCTGACCATGGTGCTTAGCCAAGTTGGGTTACCCATCGAAGGTATTGCCATTATCCTAGGTGTCGACCGTCTGATGGACATGATCCGTACTGCCGTGAACATCACAGGTGATGCGGTGGTCACGTCAATTGTCGCCAAGGGTGAAGGAAAAATTGACATTGATGTCTTTGAAGACCCTGACGCCGGTATTGTTGATGACGACGAGGTTGAAATGCCACACGGGCATACAGCCTAATAAATAAGCTTAAGGGTTGCAAAGAATATTGCAGCCCTTTTCATCTCTCACATCGCGACGTATGTAAGCCTCACCTCGGGGGGCCAATTCGGCTGAGATGCGCAAGCGGACCCGTTGAACCTGAACCGGTTAAGACCGGCGGAGGGAAGGTATGGCAATCACGCTATCCCCCATTCCGCCCGTCGCATTTGGAGGATACGATGCAAAAACCAATCTATCTGCCAGTTGTCGCGGGACTTGCCCTTTGTGCTACAAGCACATTGGCCGAGACCCCTGTACTGCAAGTTTTGACATATGACAGCTTTGTCAGCGATTGGGGCCCCGGCCCCGCAATTGAAAACGCATTCGAGGCCGAATGCGCCTGTGATCTAGAGTTTGTTGGCAGCAGCGATGGTGCTGCGCTCTTGGCACGCATTCAGCTTGAAGGGCCACGGACAGAATTTGACGTGGTACTAGGGCTCGACACGAACCTGACCGCTGCGGCACGTGAAACGGGCTTATTTGCGCCGCATGGTGTGACCGCTGATCTTGATTTGCCAATCGCATGGGATGACGCAGATTTCTTGCCTTTCGATTGGGGTTATTTCGCATTTGTTGGGAATGCAGACGCTGAAGCAGCTGTTTCACTGCGCAACCTCGCGGTTAGCGATCTGAAAATCGTCATCCAAGACCCGCGTTCATCAACCCCAGGATTGGGGCTGCTGATGTGGGTTAAGGAAGCCCATCCAGACGACGCGGCTGCGATTTGGGAAGCGCTTGCTGATAACATCGTTACAGTCACGCCCGGCTGGTCCGAAGCTTACGGCATGTTCCTTGATGGCGAAGCTGATGCCGTTCTGTCCTATACGACTTCGCCTGCATATCATCTTATCGCAGAAGAAGACGCCAGCAAAGTGGCATGGCCCTTTGAAGAAGGTCACTATATGCAAGTCGAAGTTGCCGGCAAACTTGCCAGCACAGATCAATCCGAACTTGCCGACCAATTCATGGCGTTTATCGTGTCCGAAGGGTTCCAATCTGTCATTCCGACAACCAACTGGATGTATCCGGCGGTAACACCAGAAGCAGGTCTTCCTGATGGGTTCGAAACCCTGGTGACGCCAGCCGTATCGCTATTGAAATCACCCGAGGATGCTGCGGCAATTCGGGCGGAAGCGTTGGAAGAATGGCGCAACGCGCTATCACAATAAGTCCACGCTGGCCCGGCGTCCTTGCGGGGGCACTGGTGCTTGTGTTGACGCTTGGGACGCTCGCGGCGGTGGCGCTGCGAGCGGAACTGACAACGGGTCTTGGCACGGCGGATTGGGCCGCGATCCGGTTTACCGTCGTACAAGCCTTTTTGTCCGCACTGATTAGCGTTGTTCTTGCGATCCCGGTTGCGCGGGCCTTGGCGCGCCGCCGATTTTGGGGACGGCAGGCTTTTATAACTCTGCTTGGTGCCCCATTTCTATTGCCGGTGATCGTTGCTGTCGTGGGGTTGATTGCCGTCTTTGGGCGCAACGGAATTTTGAATTCTACGATGATTTGGGCCGGAATAGAGCCTATTTCGATCTATGGGTTTCACGGCGTCATTTTGGCACATGTATTCTTTAACCTTCCGCTGGCAGTGCGATTTATTTTGCAAGGGTGGCTTGCGATCCCATCCGAGCGGTTTCGATTGGCGGCCAGTTTGAACGCGCCGATTGGCAGGGTTCTGGAAATCCCGATGCTACGCGCCGTGGTGCCCAGCACATTTTTGGTAATTTTTCTGATTTGTTTGACCAGCTTTGCTGTCGCGCTCACCTTGGGTCGCGGCCCAAAAAGCACAACGGTGGAATTGGCGATATATCAAGCGCTGCGGTTTGATTTTGATCTTGGGCGTGCGGCAATGCTGGCGTGTATTCAGTTTGGCCTTTGTGCCGTGGCCGCAGTGATTGCGTGGCGCGTGACCGGGGTTGATGCAATGGGTGCGGGGTTTGACCGCACGGTCACTCGCTGGGATAAGCGCCGCCCTTTTTGGGATTACCTCGCAATCGCTTTGGCTGCCCTGTTTCTTTTGATTCCGCTAGCGATGGTTGTTCTACGCGGCTTGCCCGGGTTGCTGATCATGCCAAGCTCTGTCTGGTTGGCTGCGGTGCGGTCTGTTTTGGTGGCTATCGGCTCAGCCACGTTGTGCTGCACGATGGCGATTGCGCTGGGCCTGTTGGGTGGGCGCGCTGTTGCGGTGGTCGGTGTGTTGCCTCTTGCTGCCTCTGGGCTTGTTGTTGGGACGGGGGCATTTCTTATCGTCTATCCTTTTGTCAGCCCAAGTGATGTTGCTTTGGTGATTACGATGTTGGTGAACGCGACGCTTGCCCTGCCCTTTGTCTTGCGTGCAATTGGTCCGGCGATTGTTGCTGTGCATGATGATTTCGGACGGCTTGCTGTTTCTGTTGGGCTGACGCGCTGGAGATGGCTCTGGGTTGTAGTTTTGCCGCGAATTAGACGACCTTTGGGTTTTGGTGCAGGCCTATCGGCGGCGCTGTCGATGGGTGATCTTGGGGTGATCGCCCTATTTGCTGGCAAGGCCGAAGAAACGCTACCGCTTGCAATGCACCGCCTAATGGGAGCTTACCGGATGGATGCCGCAGCAGGTGCGGCAGTGCTTTTGTTGGGGGTAAGTTTGCTCATCTTTTGGATTTGCGATCATTGGGGGCGTGGCGATGTTGATTTGTGAAGATCTTGAACTGCGGTATGATGATTTTTCTCTGCGGGCGGATGTACGATTTGCGGCGGGCGCGATTACCGCTTTAATCGGGCCATCAGGCGCGGGAAAATCCACGTTGCTTGCAGCGATTGCCGGATTTTTGCCCCCTGCGTCAGGACGCGTGTCCTGGGCGGGCATGGATATAACAGCGCAATCCCCTGCGGATCGCCCGGTTAGTATGCTATTTCAGGACAACAACCTGTTTCCACATTTGACAATCGCGCAGAACGTTGGGCTGGGGTTGCGGCCCGGGTTGCGCCTGTCTTCCAGTCAGATGTCACAAGTAGATGCGGTGCTTGAAAGCGTGGGTCTGGCGGGGATGGGAACACGTAAACCGGCCGCGCTTTCGGGTGGCCAACAAAGTCGGGCGGCATTGGCGCGGGTTCTATTGGCAGATCGTCCGCTTGTTTTATTGGATGAACCCTTTGCCGCATTGGGGCCAAACCTTAAAGGTGAGATGCTTGATCTTGTAAAACAGCGATTGGCGGATCAAGGGCGCACTGTGATGATGGTGACCCATGACCCTGATGACGCAAAACGGATTGCGGATGCGGTTGCAGTTGTGGCGGATGGGGTCGTCTCGGACCCTGCTCCGACAGCTGCGCTGTTTGATAATCCGCCGTCTGCGTTGGCCGCATATCTTGGCAGGTAAGGTGGATCTTGATCCACCCTACGCTACGAAAAAGGCCCACCAATTTGGCGGGCCTTTTTTAATTCGGTGACGGATCAGATCAGTCTTTATGTTTGTGCGGTGCCCACAGACGTTTGTTTGTGAGATATAGCAAAACAGACAACATGATTAGCAAGATCACCCCAGCAAGCCCAGCTTGCTTGCGGGCCATCATTTTTGGTTCAGCGGTCCACATCAAGAAGGCCGCAACATCCTGCGCTTCGTGTTCGATGTCTGTTGAATGGCCATCGGCGAATTCAACATCGTCACCCCAAAGCGGTTGTGCCATCCCGATCCAGCTTCCTGGTACCATGTTGTGACCGTGATCATCGACACATTCTTCCGGAAAGCCGCCCGATGCGAATGCCACGTTGTAGTACCCGTCGAAATCTTCGGGGGCACAATCAGGTGCTTCTTCGTAGCCGGCCAGGATTGACGCGATATATTCTGCGCCGCCCATACCTTTTACGAATTGGTTAATGCCTGAGCCCAAAGGACCGTGGAAACCAGCGCGAGATTTGGCCATCAATGATAGATCAGGTGCGTTTGCGCTTGTGACTGCGGGGAACTTATCCGCAGGTGTCGCGAGCCGGTAATCGTCGATTTCTGGGTCGTAGACCTCGTAGAATTCGGCATAGGCACGCATTTGATCTTCGGGAAGCGCTGGACCGCCTTCGTCGTGCAATGTGCGGAAAGCAACAAATTCAAGGCCGTGACAGCTAGAACAAACTTCAGTGTAAATCTGAAGACCGCGCTGAAGTTGCATTTGATCGTAGCTGCCGAAAGGTCCTTCAAACGAGAAATCGTAATCATGGACGTGCGACTCGCCTTCGGCGATTGCCTGCCCTGTCGTCAGGGCAAGCGCTGTTGCGGCGGTCAGTGTGAGTGTGCGGAACATATTCATTGGTCCTTTCCTCACTCGGCCGATTTCGCAGAGGCATCAGCCTCCGCTTTCGGCGCGTAGTGCGCGTTAAAGTCGTCTTCGATTGTTGCTGGCTGCGGTAGCGGTTTCTCGATCACGCCAAGCAATGGCAGAAGAACGAGGAAGTAACCAAACCAATAGGTCGCAGCGATCAAAGAGATGTATGGGTAGATACCGTCAGTTGGCATCGCACCAACCCACATCAATACCATGAAGTCGAATGCCAGCAGCGCAAACCACCATTTGAACATCGGACGGTAACGGCCCGAGCGCACGGATGATGTGTCGAGCCACGGTGCTAGTGCCATCACAGCGATCGCACCAAACATGGCCAAAACCCCAAAGAACTTTGCGTCGATGATCCCGAAGCTGACAAAATTCACCAATTGCACGATCCAAACGTCAGCCGTGAAGGCACGCAGGATGGCGTAGAATGGCAAGAAGTACCACTCAGGAACGATGTGTGATGGTGTCGCAAGCGGGTTCGCCGGAACGTAGTTATCGGGGTGGCCAAGGTAGTTTGGCATGAACCCGACAATCGCCATGAACACAGCCAGAACAACGGCCAACGCGAACAAATCTTTGATCACAAAATATGGCCAGAATGGCAGCGTATCTTTGGCAGCGTCTTCTTTGCTTGTCCGGCGGACTTCAACACCTGTTGGGTTGTTGTTGCCGGTGGTGTGGAATGCCCAAACGTGAACGATTGTTAGGCCCAGCAAAACGAATGGCAACAGATAGTGGAGCGAGAAGAAGCGGTTCAACGCAGGTTGCCCAACTGCAGATGCACCCAGCAACCATGTTTGAATTGATTCACCAATGAATGGGATCGCGCCGAATAGGCCTGTGATAACAGCTGTCCCGTGGAACGACATTTGGCCCCAAGGCAAAACATAACCCATGAACGCAGTACCCATCATCATGAGGTACATCAGCATGCCGATGATCCATGTGACTTCACGAGGGGCCTTATATGACCCGTAGTACAGGCCGCGGAACATGTGCAAATAAACCGCAACAAAGAACAGCGATGCGCCGTTGGCGTGGAAATAGCGGATCATATGGCCGCCGTTCACGTCGCGCATAATGTGTTCAACCGACGCGAACGCCAGATCAACATGTGGCGTGTAGTGCATGACCAACACGATCCCGGTTGCGATCTGCAAGACAAGCGTAAACGCCAAAACAATGCCCCAGATCCACATCCAGTTCAGGTTTTTTGGCGTCGGCAGCATCAGGGTGTCATAGACAAGCCCGACAATCGGCAGGCGCGTGTGTAGCCATTTTTCGATGCCAGTCTTAGGTTCGTAATGGTCGTGGGGAATACCAGACATGGTGCGCGCTCCTTAACCGAGTTGAATTGTTGTTTCGTCTACAAAAGACGCAACAGGGACGAGAAGGTTGCGCGGTGCAGGACCTTTACGGATACGGCCAGCTGTATCGTAGTGCGACCCGTGGCATGGGCAGAACCAACCGCCGAACTCACCTGCTTCGCCTAAAGGTACACAGCCAAGGTGCGTACAAATGCCCATCTGAACCAGCCATGTCCCATCTTCGGACAATGCGCGGTTTTCGTCAGAGGCATCTGCTTCACCAAGAAGGTTTTCGTTTTCGGCGCCTTGGTCAGGCAACTCCGATACATCTACAGCGCGGGCTGCAGCGATTTCTTCTTCGGTACGTGACCGGATGAAAACAGGCTTACCTTGCCACAGCACAGTCAATTGTGTGCCCGGCGCAATGGCGCTGATATCGACGCGAATTGACGCAAGCGCCAGAACGTCAGCTGAGGGGTTCATTTGGTTGACCAGTGGCCACACCGCTGCACCTGTTGCAACAACGCCTGCTCCGGCAGTTGCATAGTATATAAAGTCGCGGCGTGTGCCCTGATGATCGTCTGCATGTGACACGGCTTGCATCTCCGATTCTTTGGTTGGGCCGATCGCCCACGGGAAAGACGGGCCAAATTAAATTTAGCCCATTCTGGCGCTGTTTATCCATGAAAACATGATCCGTCCAGCGGACAATAAGGCGCAGGCGCCATTGTCGTCTTTATTGTGGCGAAACAACCAAGACTTCGTAAACATGATCCAAAGAATCACGACATAGGTTTTCGTGATTCAAATTGTGCTGTGGTGCGCCAACTCTCGCCAAGGATGATCGGATTCATGCCGATGTATCACTGAATTATATGGTTTTTGTGTCGCGGTAGACACATTTTACTTTGAACATTTAACGCTCGCTTAATGGTGACTTGTTAGTGAAGGGTACGCCACATAGTCCGGTTACAAGAACTGCCACTCACCCTTAGGACAATCCGATGTCACGCGCGCTTACGCTTCTCGCACTCATCTTTATGACCCCAATAGCGGCTTCCGCTCAGGTGGAGCTGAGCTTTTATGGCGGTGTACAGTCTGCACCTTCGTCAGATGTATCTGTGCGTGACGACGTGATTGGCGACGATAATTTCTCAGTTTCTTGGGAGGGACGGTCGTTTTCGGCCCCTATTTATTATGGGATTCGTGCGACCCGTTGGAAAAGCGATGCATTTGGGTACGGGCTCGATTTTGCGCATAACAAGATTTACCCGGAAGATGGCGAATTGCCTGCGGGCTATGAGGTTCTTGAATTTACAGATGGGCTTAATACACTGACTGTGAATGCCTATCACCGATGGAATGGTGCATTTGGTGAGCTGACCCCCTACGTCGGTGGTGGGATTGGCGTTGCGATCCCACATGTAGAGGTCACGAATGGTGCCTCGGAAACATTCGGGTACCAATTGACCGGGCCTGCTGCCACGTGGATCGCGGGCGCGACCTATCCTATCAATGACCAATGGTCTGTTTTCGGCGAATACAAAGGCACGTTTTCAGCGAACAAAGCTGATCTTGATAGCGGCGGCACCGTTGAAACCGACGTGTTCACAAATGCGGTGAACATGGGCGTCAGCTTTAATTTTTGATCATTGCGGCGCGGTGGCGATCATGCTGGCGCGCTGAATAAACGATGCGTGCCAATCAGATAGGGCCGCGTTACCAGTGCGCCAACCACGCGCGTCATGGCGCAGATCGACGTAGGACAGCGCGCAGGCAATCGCGATCTGACCGATGTTCAACGGACCGTTCAAATGGCTCATCCACATTTTGTTGACCGCGCCAATGCCACGGTTTGCCTTTCCCCACTGAGCTTCGACCCAATCTAGGGATCGTTCATTTTCGGGGCGCAAGCGGATTTCATAGGTCATGGCAAGCGCGGCTTCCATGATGGCATCGGCGGTCGCCTCAAGCGTTAGTAGTTCCCAGATTTGCGCATCAGGGTAAAGCGACCCGTTCGCGTAATCGTTTAAATAGCGCGTAATTACACGACTATCATAGATTGCGGGCCCATCATCGCGGACCAAGGCGGGAATTTTACCGATGGGGTTTGCTGCAACAATCGTCGAATCAGACGCCAAGGCGGAGGTGCTAATTGGCACCTCAGTAATACTGTCTGTCAGCCCTAGTTCACGGATGACAACGCGGGCTTTGCGTACAAACGGAGACGCGGGCGACATCAATAATTTCATCGTATTTCCCCTGGTTTAGGTTTTGGGGAACAAAACCCGATCCTGCCCGTCTTGCCAAGGGACATATTTGGTCATGATGCCTGAAAACCGATCCGAGACTAGGAATTTATCCAGCCACCCCCGAAGCGATTCTAACCCTTGCGCGTCAAACCAGGCGCGATCAGTATTTGCAAATTGCCGTACAAACGGAAGAATCGCCATATCCGCAAGCTGTATTTGATCACCCATCAAATAGGCATTTTCCACTAACCGGCTGTTTAAATCGCGCAGAAATACCATCGCTTTTTCGCGCTGTTCCGCTTCGTCCAAATCCGGATAACGTACCGCGTATTTCGTGTGGTCCAGCGCTTTTTTGAATGGGCCTTCGCAGGTCGCGATAAGGTCCATGCCCTCTGACGGCATATCAAGCCACCCTTCTGGGTCATTCTGCGATAGCGCCCAGATCATAATGTCACGGCTTTCGTCGATCACCCGGTCAGAGAGTTGCAGGACTGGCACCGTGCCCTTGGCCGAAGCCTTTAGGAATGGAGCGGGTTTATCACGTAACACGATCTCGCGCAGCACTACCTGTTGCTGGCTGGATTGAATGGCCAGCCGCGCGCGCATTGCATAGGGGCAGCGCCGGAATGACCAGAGAATAGGGAGCGCGCGCATCATCCGACCCGCAGCTGTGTGCCGTCAACACCAGTAATTTGCGCAGTTACAATCTGGCTTTCAGGTTGATCGCTTGCAAAGTTGACTTCGGCAAACTGTTCAGTCCGCCCCATGCGTGGATTTTCCATCAAAATATGATGTGTCGTACCAATTTGCGCCTGCAAATGCGCGGTGACTTTGGCAGCGCCAGCTCCACGGAGTTGCGCGGCACGGTTTTTGATCGTGTTCCCGTTCACCTGTGTCGGGATCTTCGCTGCTGGGGTGCCTTCGCGCTTGGAATAAGGAAAAACATGCAGCCAAGTCAGGTCGCAATCGTCCACCAGTTTGATTGAATTGGCAAAATGGGCGTCTGTCTCGGTCGGGAACCCGGCGATAATATCAGCACCAAAGGTCATGTCAGGGCGCAATTTGCGTGCATCCTCGCAAAATTTGATCGCGTCATCACGCAAGTGGCGGCGTTTCATGCGTTTGAGAATCATATCATCGCCATGCTGCAAGGACAGATGCAAATGCGGCATCAGCCGCGGTTCGGTGGCAATTGCCTGCATCAGGTTTTCGTCAACTTCGATACTGTCAATCGAGCTGATCCGTAGTCGTGGCAAATCTGGCACCAGTTTTAGGATTCGCATCACCAGATCGCCCAGTTTTGGCGCGGCTGGCAGGTCAGCACCCCAGCTGGTCAGATCGACGCCGGTAAGCACGACCTCGTTATAGCCGCGATCTACAAGCCGCTTGATCTGGTCCACGACAACGCCTGCCGGGACCGACCGTGAATTGCCGCGCCCATAGGGAATGATGCAGAACGTGCAACGATGATCACAGCCATTTTGAACCTGCACATATGCGCGGCTCCGGGTGCCGAACCCATCGATCAGATGACCAGCAGTCTCAGTGACCGACATGATGTCGTCTACTTGTACGGGTTCGGTCTGACCGATCAAATCGGGCGCCATATTTACCCAAGTCGCAGGGTTCATTTTTTCGGTATTGCCGATGACAACATCGACTTCGGTCATGTTTGCAAAAGTATCGGGTTCAGTCTGTGCGGCACAACCGGTCACGATCAGTTTTGCATCTGGACTTTCGCGGCGCAGCTTGCGAATGTCTTGGCGGGCTTTGCGCACGGCTTCGGCAGTCACGGCGCAAGTGTTTACGATCACAGCGTTTTCGACACCTGCAGATGTGGCAAGCTCTTTCATCGCCTCGGATTCGTAGGCGTTCAACCGACATCCGTGATTGGAAAATTTGGGTGCCCTGCTACCCATCAAAGCCGCCATTGTCCGTCAAAGACATGCGCAGTTGGTCCCGTCATCCAGACGCCATCGTCGCGCCAGTCGATATGCAGCGTTCCGCCGTCCAGATCGATCCGGACCTTGCGTCCGGTAATTCCACGCCGCGCCGCCGCGACGGCTGTCGCACAAGAGGACGAGCCAGAGGCGAGCGTTACGCCAACCCCACGCTCCCACACCCGCATCCGCAGGTGATCCGGCCCAATCAGACTGGCGAATTGCACATTTGTACGTTGCGGATACAGCGGATCGTATTCAACCTTTGCGCCACGGGCCGCAAGATCAACAGCCTCTGCATCATCAACGAAAAATGTGCAATGCGGATTGCCCATGCCTGTTGCAACGGGGGAGCCATCAATAGGTAAAGAAAGCGTATCAACCTCATAAGCGAGCGGGACCTCATCCCAGCGCAATTGCGGATGCCCCATATTCACCGAAGTTAGCCCGCCACCAGCGTCGCGCGCATGAAGCGTGCCGCGGTCTGTGGTGATTGTCAGCGCATCGCGCCCTGTCTCATCCATCAAAAATCGGGCGATACAGCGGGTTGCATTCCCGCAAGCCGCCGACAGTGATCCGTCACTGTTCCAAAACGTCAGATGCACGTCGGCATTGGTTGTATCGGATAAGACCGCCAGCTGATCAAACCCCACGCCGCGATGCCGATCCGCAATCGAAATTGCCAAGGCCGCGTCAACGCGCGGGGTGATTCCCCGTTCGTCCACAACAACAAAGTCGTTTCCCAGCCCGTGCATTTTCATGAAGGGCAAATATGCTTGGTTTTGCGTGCTCATGCGGGCCATATAAGCCAAGTGTTTGGACTATTCCAGATAAGATGACATTAGGGGGTTGACCCGGGAGCGCCACCTTCCTAATACGCCCCCCAGTGGGCCGTTAGCTCAGTTGGTAGAGCAACTGACTTTTAATCAGTAGGTCGATGGTTCGAACCCATCACGGCTCACCACTTAACCGTTTGATAAATAATATAAAAAGAGAATTTATCGCCTCAAGGCAGTCTGATTTTGCAACATCTTTGCAACATATCGTTTTGAGTTGAGCCCTTTTTCAAGAGTTAAGAATCAGTCGCATTGTTGCGTGCTATTTCATCCCTCAAGGCTTCCAAACCCTTGTAGTAAAGAGATTTAATTGTCGCTGTCTTGTCTTTGCCGCCGAGTCTTTCGGCTATGTATCTCCCAAAATACTCGTCCATCTTTTGCTGCTTGCCGAGGGCCAAAATGTCGTCACGCCGCCATGTCGAAATAGTAGCGGCAACGTCAATCATATCGTATTCGGACTTACTCGCTTTCGCCTTTATGTCTGGGTAAAATCCCATCGCCTTGCCGAGGTGTTCTACAGGGAGGTTCGGATCGTGAGATTGCGCGTATTCTGCGACACCTCGCAAATATTCGAGTATCCACCGTGGGATTTCCGTTCCTTCATCAATGCACTGTGCGAGCACTGCCCATGCCCGATTTGCATCGCCCGGCTGATCTAGCGCAGCTTCCGCAATCAAGTTGAGGAAATCTATATTTTTCTCAACTTCTATCACTCTTCCCCCGCAAAAAATTGTGTCTATTGGTAGGTTTGCCAACGCCTTTGTGGAGTTGGCCTAACACAACCTTGGCGATCTAGAAAGGAACCTGCCATGAAACACGATAAGACTTTAAGCCCAACAATGCTGCGAAATTTGCAGCCAAATTCACTAACGACAGTACCTAATCTCAATGCAGCTCTCGAAGACGAGATTGCATATCGTTGTCGTGGTAAAGTCACGAAACGCCTAGCTCTGAAACTTGCTCTGTCTGTCATCTCTGACAACCGAGATGGAATGTTCCTAGCCGAAAAATTGGTTGATGAATTGCGGCCTCGCGTCAAACATGAGGCGGCGCTTCGGGAAATTTATCTAGAGCGCGAAGTAAAAGAGCGGGGTCGTTGAGATGAACATTCTTAAACCTGCTGAACTCAATCGCGTTGACCTTAAGCGGCTAACACAGTCTTTAACTCGTCATGACGTGACCAAGATCGAAGTTACTGTTAGTGGCGTTACACAGATTCTCGCTCAAACGAAAAACGGATGGCGCGTTCAACGCGCTGCTTGAAAAATATGCCCCTTCAACTCGAAAGTTGAGGGGGTTTACTTACCCACAATTAGATTTGTTCAACTTGTCTACGCTGTGCGATGCGGCCTGCGATGCGATTATCCAAGTTCATTATGATATCGCGCCGTGTTGCAGTCTGCCTTTCAAGCTGTAATCTGAATAGTTCTTTCATCTGCCGATTGGGCAGCTTTGTCCTATCTCCGTCCACAATGACGCCGGTTATGTCGGCAGGAACGTCAATCAAGCAGTGTTCCTTGTCTGCCTTGATGCGCAAACCGTGCTTGTGAACAGATTTCTTGATTTCCCAAATGATCATCTTCGGCACCATCAAACCTGACACCGTAATATCATCGGCATAGACGCTGTGGCGAAGGCCTGCACGCTCAACGGTGCCCTCTATTTCGTTCCACATGTCCAAATTTGAAAAGAACGCAAGTATGGGGCTACACGGTGAGCCTTGAGGCAGGCCAACCAAACCAGTTTCCTTGTCCAGAACGGTAGTGATGTGCACAATTATCGCTGTAACATCTGGCGAACACTCAAATTTGTTGAGAAACAAATTCGCTATCTTGTTTGATGAACAGCTTGGAAAATAGTTCGCAATGTCCAGGAGCCAGAAGGCTTTTGAGCCTCTGTGATACGCCGCGTTGTCAACATAGGAACGCCCCTTTACTGGGCTGAACTGGACGTGTCGCGGTTTGATGCCGCTCCTTTGATAGCATTTATTGCAGCAAAGGAGATGAACTATGGGATTGAAACGGACGGACGAATTCCGGGTTGACGCGGTGCGGATTGCGCTGACAAGTGGGCTGACGCGCAAA
>CALLAF010000007.1 GCA_938002605.1 uncultured Paracoccaceae bacterium
GCAGGTCGCAGAGATCCAGATCCGCGCTGCCATTCTCAATGGCTTCACCGCACTGGGCATCCCGAAAACCGTCGCCGCAGCATAAATCCGTCTGAGGTAAGGGGTACTCAACCCAAGGCTCCATTTGTGCAACAAAGCCACTGAACCTTGCAACGGCCTGCAACATCTTTGTTGATAACTCAGATTTTGCAATCCAAACCGAAGAGCACCCGCTGGCACTGCGTTGGTATCACTATGCGCTGGCGTCTGGCACGACGTCAGAATTCGCGCGCAACGTTAGCCAATACATCCCCACCGACGCAGGCCAAGAATCGATCGCGTCACGTGGGTTGGTCACACAGCAATTGCAAATCGTTCCGATGCAAGACCAAGGTGCGCGTTTGCTTTCAACTGTTCTGGCGGGTGATGCAGATCGGGCATCGAACAATGTGATGCGCAGTTATTTCAACGAAGCATCAAACGCGCGTCGCATTTCGACATCATTGCGGTTCCTTAGTGGCAACGCCACGTTGGACAGCAAAGCCGAAAGCGACATTTCGCGGATCTCTGAGATCGTGCGCTCCAATGAATACGAAGGCTACGAAGTGCTCGTGTTTGGGTTCAGCGACTCTTACGGATCACTCGATGCCAACCTTGCGCTGTCTGAACGCCGTGCGGATGCTGTGAAAGAAGTGCTGCTTTTGGATAACCCCGGCTATCTTGATGCGGAAGCAGTCCGTAGCTATGGAATCGGGCCAATCGCGCCAGTTGGGTGTAACGCGACAGACGAAGGACGCGAACAAAACCGCCGCGTTGAAATCTGGATCCGTCCACGCGCTTAACGCCGCATGCGATGAAAATATTAGGACCGCCCGGCGCAGCAATGCGTCGGGCGTCTTTGTTAGCAAACGGCTATTGCCAAACCAAAAACACGCGGCTGCGCCAATTTAACCCACTCGCAAACACGCTTCTTTTATTGCTCCTTTACATCCAACCGATTAGAACCAGCCCAAACGTGCGTCATTCTTCGGAATCGGGGCCGTCGGAACGTAGCCAACACGAGGAGAGCCACAATGGCAGATGCAGCCATCCACGGCGATGAACATCACGACGACCGGGGGTTCTTTACCCGCTGGTTTATGTCGACAAATCATAAAGATATCGGGATTTTGTACCTGTTTGTAGCTGGTGCGCTCGGGTTTGTATCCGTCTTGTTCACCGTCTATATGCGGCTCGAACTTATGCACCCAGGTGTGCAATATATGTGTGCTGAAGGCGCTCAGTTCTTCGCCAACAGTGCACAGACTTGCACCCCTGACGGTGATCTTTGGAACGTGATGATCACTTATCACGGCGTTCTGATGATGTTCTTTGTGGTTATTCCAGCCCTTTTTGGTGGCTTTGGTAACTATTTGATGCCGCTACAAATCGGCGCGCCTGACATGGCATTCCCACGGCTGAATAACCTGTCATTCTGGATGTTTGTTGCCGGTGCATCGCTAGGGATTGCGTCTTTGCTTGCCCCGAACGGGAACGACGGTTTTGGTGCCGGGACGGGCTGGGTTCTGTATCCGCCACTCTCCACGCAAGCTGGTGTCGCATTGCCGATGTCTTTGGCCATTTTTGCGGTTCACCTTTCGGGTGCCTCTTCGATCCTTGGCGCGATCAACATGATCACGACATTCCTGAACATGCGTGCGCCCGGCATGACCCTGCACAAGGTGCCGCTGTTCGCGTGGTCCATCTTTGTCACCGCTTGGCTGATCCTTCTCGCCCTCCCCGTTCTGGCTGGCGCGATCACAATGTTGCTGACTGACATCAACTTTGGCACGACGTTCTTCCAACCAGAAGGCGGCGGCGACCCGATTTTGTACCAGCACATCTTGTGGTTCTTTGGTCACCCCGAAGTGTACATCATCATTATCCCTGGCTTTGGGATCATCAGCCACATCATCGCGACTTTCTCGCGCAAGCCGATCTTTGGCTACCTGCCAATGGTTTATGCGATGGTCGCGATTGGTGTTCTTGGGTTCGTCGTTTGGGCGCACCACATGTATACCGTTGGTATGTCGTTGACGCAGCAATCCTACTTTATGTTGGCAACGATGGTTATCGCGGTGCCCACCGGGGTTAAGATCTTTTCTTGGATCGCAACCATGTGGGGCGGTTCGATTGAAATGAAAACGCCGATGCTCTGGGCATTTGGGTTCTTGTTCCTTTTCACCGTTGGTGGGGTTACAGGCATCGTACTATCGCAGGCTGGCGTCGACCGCGTATACCACGACACATACTATGTTGTGGCGCACTTCCACTATGTGATGTCGCTGGGCGCTGTCTTCTCGATCTTTGCGGGTATCTACTTTTACCTGCCAAAGTTCTCAGGGCGTACAGCACCTGAATGGGCCGGGAAATTGCACTTTTGGATGATGTTTATCGGCGCAAACCTGACCTTCTTCCCACAGCACTTCTTGGGACGTCAGGGTATGCCACGCCGTTACATCGACTACCCAGAAGCCTTTGCAACATGGAACCTTGTTTCCAGCTGGGGTGCTTTCTTGTCCTTCGCTTCATTCGTCTTCTTCATCGGCGTCTTGGTCTACACCTTGACCAAAGGTAAGCGCGTGACAGAAAACAACCCATGGAACGAATTTGCAGATACGCTGGAATGGACATTGCCATGCCCACCACCAGAGCACACGTTTGAGACCCTTCCAAAGCAGGAAGACTGGGACAAATCCCCGGCGCATTAAGCAGCGGGAATGACAAAACAAAGGCCCCGCAATCTTGCGGGGCCTTTTTCGTTTAAGGTCGCACAGGCACCAGAAAAATCACAGACATAACGACGCCTCTCCAGCACTACCTGCCAAACACAAACCGTGCGCGTCACCTGTTCGCAAATACAAATCTGTTGCGATCCTATAGCAATTTGCAGCTATGCGATCCTAAATTCAAAACCGCGGGTCCGATTAACGCCTGGCAGCTATACCGTGCCATTTGCTTCCATAAAGGACCAGACAACGACAACATTGACTTACCCCACGAGGTTATGAAATTGGACCATCTTGAAGCGCGCAACGCCCCAAGGAATGTTCGGGAATTTGTGAACAGGTTTTGTGGCGTACCACCTATCACACTGTCATATTAGGTGGCTAACTAATGCCCTACGAATGGTCCCCTTACCCCAGACCCACGTCGCAAAACTGGCGTTTGTCCCTTTGGGCTTACCGATCGCTTTTACGTAAACACTTTGTGATTTTCATGGGTGGCACGGCTGCGTTAGTTTTGCTGCCAATGCTGGCGATCATCGGGACCGGCGCGCTTTGGATGATATTGCCGTTTGCAGCGCTGATGTTCGCAGGGCTTTGGAGCGCGCTTCATATTAGCTATCGGCGCGGTGAGGTCTTGGAAGAACTATCGGTTGATTCCACCACAGCGCGCTTGACCCGCTACAATCCTAACGGAGAAACATTGGAATGGCAGGCGAACCGCTATTGGGTCACCGTGCATTTTCACCCCAAAGGTGGACCTGTCGAAAATTACATCACCCTGCGTGGTGGCGACCGCGAGGTAGAGTTGGGCGCGTTCCTTGATGTTGCGGAACGCGCAGCCCTTTATGATGAGTTGCAACGCGCGTTTCGCTAGCCCAGCCGGGCTTTCACCGCGGGCCCGGCTTTGCCAAAATCCATCCGGCCCGTATATTTTCCCTTAAGCACGGCCATGACCTTGCCCATATCACGAATACTTTCGGCACCGGCTTCTTTGATCGCCGCGTCAACCGCATCTAAGGCTTCTTCTTCGGATAGCTGACGCGGAAGAAAATCTTCTATCACTTTGATTTCAGATAATTCTTTTTCCGCCAACTCAAGCCGACCACCTTCTTCATAGGCGCGCGCGCTTTCTTGGCGTTGCTTCACCATCCGGCCCAGAATACCCAGAATATCGTCGTCGCTCACGCCGCCTTCTTCGTTGTCGGAGCCCCGCAACGCGATGTCTTTATCCTTGATGGCTGCATTGATGAGCCGCAATGTCGACAGGCGGTCTGCCTCTTTCGACTTCATTGCTTCCTTAAGGGCCGTACCGACCCGGTCGCGCATGTTCATGAGTTTTCCCGATCACGAAGCTGTAAAAACGAAAGCCCACCTTACCGTGCCCGTTAGCGCATGACAAGACAATGTGATCCAACGTCACCCCTTGTTTCAAAGGCTGCGATACAGCCTTGACCCGGCTCGCTAGCCCTCGTAAACCCGGCCCAATTTGACTGATCGGAGACTTGGGATGACGCAGAAACCAACAGCCTGCTTGGCACTCGCGGATGGCACGATCTTTTATGGGGTTGGATTTGGGGCCGCAGGCGAAACAATCGCCGAACTTTGCTTTAACACCGCAATGACCGGCTATCAGGAAATCATGACCGACCCGTCCTACGCAGGCCAGGTCGTAACCTTCACCTTCCCGCATATTGGTAACACAGGCGTCACCCCCGAAGATGATGAACATGCCGAACCCATCGCCCAAGGCATGATCGTAAAATGGGACCCGACAGAGCCTTCGAACTGGCGGATGACCCAAGAATTGACCACATGGCTATCAAGCCGCAACCGGATCGGTATGGGCGGCGTTGATACCCGTCGCCTGACCCGCGCAATCCGCCAGCAAGGCGCGCCACATGTCGCCCTTGCCTATGATCCCGAAGGCAATTTCGACATTGCCGCGCTGGTTCAAAAGGCCCGTGATTTCGCAGGCCTTGAAGGCTTGGATCTTGCCAAGGACGTCACCTGCGCACAGTCTTACAGCTGGAATGAAACGCGTTGGTCTTGGCCTGATGGGTTTGGCACCCAAGAAGCCCCCCGTCACAAGGTTGTCGCCGTGGATTTCGGTGCAAAACGCAATATCTTGCGCTGTCTGGCCTCTGCAGGCTGCGACGTGACCGTTTTGCCTGCAACCGCGACGGCCGAAGATGTGCTGGCCCTGAACCCCGATGGTGTGTTTTTGTCCAACGGTCCCGGCGATCCGGCCGCGACAGGTACCTATGCTGTGCCCATGATCAAAGGTGTCTTAGAAGCTGATATTCCCGTGTTCGGGATTTGCTTGGGTCACCAAATGCTGGCCTTGGCGCTAGGTGCAAAGACGATCAAGATGAACCACGGCCACCACGGCGCGAACCACCCGGTCAAAGACAACGAAACGGGCAAGGTTGAAATTACCTCTATGAACCATGGGTTTACGGTTGACGCGCAGACCTTGCCTGCTGGCGTGGCTGAAACGCATGTCTCTCTTTTTGATGGCAGCAACTGCGGCATCAAAGTGACGGGGCGCCCCGTATTCAGCGTGCAATACCACCCCGAAGCAAGCCCCGGCCCGCAAGATAGCTACTACCTATTTGAACGGTTCGCTGCTGCGATGGATGCCTAAGCCGTCGCACCTATCTTAACGGCACATTAACCATCCACCTGCATGATCGCTTTGGACACTGACCAAAGTAAGATCATGCAGCAACACACGCGACAACCATCGGACCCAAGCACGAAAACGCGCAGTTTTCTGTGCCAAGAGCTTATCTATCGGGGGCATGTCTCGGCAGATATGGCTGATCGCGCGCAAATCGTGGCGCAGCAGCGCGGAATGCCCGTGGCCGATGTTTTTAACCGTGGATTTGGTGTGTCGCAATATGCCGTCGCGCAGGTCCAAGCCACGGAACGCGGCGCGCAATATATCAACCCCGTCACGGATACGCCCGACCCATCGTTGATTGCGCGGTTTGGCGTTGAGAAATGTCTGCAGATGGGGCTACTGCCGTGGCGTAGCATTGGCAGTGAAACCATCGTTTTAACCGCTCGCCCCGAAACCTTTCATAAAGATCAAGCCCTGCTGCACAGCAATTTCGGGCGCGTCCGCATGGCGATCACCACCGAAGAACATTTGAACCGCGCGCTTAGTCAACTTTGTGAAGACACCCTTGTTACGCGCGCGGAAACCAAAACAATTGACCGCGAAAGCTGTCGTAATTGGGCGCCCCGGCGCGCGCTTGCAGTTGGGGCAGTTTTCGGCATTTGCGGGTTAGGCTGCGCCATCTTTACGCCAGTTCTACTTGTCGCGCTTTTGACCGCATGGGCTGTCATTACGCTTTTCTTAACGACAGCGCTCAAACTGGTGGCCGCAGTGATTGGCTGGCGCGAGGTCCCATCCCCAACCAATAACGCAATCCCTGCGCGACTGCCGGCAATCACGATGCTTGTCCCGCTTTATAATGAAACCGCTATTGCAGAACACCTTTTGGCGCGCCTCTCGGACTTGGACTATCCACGCGAATTGCTTGATATCTGCCTGGTTCTTGAGGCAGACGACCAAACCACACGCGCCACATTAGGGCGCACGACATTGCCGCGCGGCATCCGTGCAATCACCGTGCCGACGGGGCACATTAAAACCAAGCCACGCGCGCTAAATTACGCGCTCGATTTTGCACGCGGAGACATCATCGGTGTGTGGGATGCCGAGGATGCGCCCGCCGCCGATCAACTACACAAGGTCGCAAATGCCTTTGCCAATGCCCCGCCAGATGTGGTCTGCCTGCAAGGCAAGCTTGATTATTACAACGCATCCGCCAATTGGCTAACCCGCTGTTTTACGATCGAATACGCAAGTTGGTTTCGGGTGATCCTTCCCGGCCTGCAGCGGCTAGGGCTTGCCTTGCCATTGGGTGGGACAACGTTGTTTTTCAAGCGTGACGCGCTGCATGCGCTTGGCGGTTGGGATGCGCATAATGTGACAGAAGACGCTGATCTTGGGATAAGGTTGGCACGGCACGGATACCGCACCCGCCTGATCAATACCGTCACCGAGGAAGAGGCAAATGGGCGCGCATGGCCTTGGGTCAAACAACGCTCGCGCTGGCTCAAAGGCTATGCGATCACCTATCTGGTGCATATGCGTGATCCGCTGCGGCTTTGGCGGGATCTCGGGGCATGGCGGTTTTTTGGGGTGCAGCTCTTGTTTCTGGGCACCCTCTCGCAATTTGTGCTCGCGCCGCTCTTGTGGACCTTCTGGCTGCCAGCTCTGGGTTTTGGCCACCCTCTCTCACCGGTTCTGCCGCCATGGGCATTTTGGACCCTTGCTGGGCTGTTCTTTTCGTCCGAGGTGATCGGTTGGCTCGTTGCCTATGTCGCACTACACAAGGCAGAAAAGCGCTGGCTGTTTAAATGGGCATTTAGCTTGACGCTCTATTTCCCGCTTGGGGCGCTTGCTGCGTATAAGGGCATATTTGAGCTGCTCACGAAGCCGTTTTATTGGGATAAGACCACACATGGCGTCTTGCTTCCTAGTAGTTGGCAAACGCCTACTCCGCCGCCTCAACCGCCTGCGCATCCAGTTTCAGCCGGGTAACAAAGGCCTCAGAAATATGGTCGCGTAGCGCACGGTATGCGGCATCGCCATCACCCGCCTCTATCGCCGCGACGATTTCCGCATGTTCATCAAGTGTTTCCGCGCCGCGCCCTTCGGCTGCAAGTGATGTTGTCGCAAGAAGCGCCATCGACCGGTGAACCAGATCAAGCTGCCGCACCAAAAACCGGTTATGCGAGGCAAGGTGAATTTGTTTGTGAAACCGGCGGTTGGCCCGGCTCAGCGCAAGCGGATCGCCAACAAGTTTCTTGTCTTCTTCAAGCATGTTGCGCAAAACCCGAATTTCTTCGGGTGCCGCATGACGCGCAGCCAACCTTGCGGCCAAGCCCTCTAGCTCTCCGCGCACGACATAAAGTTCCGACAGTTGCGTATGATCAAGCGAAGCAACAATCAGCGACCGCCCATCACGCGCCAGCAAGGATTGGGTCTCAAGCCTTTGCAATGCCTCGCGAATTGGCGTGCGAGAAACACCAAACCTTTCCGCCAATTCGCTTTCGACTAAGCGATCACCGGGCTTATAGACATGGCTATCAATTGCCTCAAGGATAAGAGCGTAAGCATCTTTTTGAATTACGCGCGGGTCATGCATGGCGTTGGCCTTTCTTAATCCGCTCACACTACCCCTGCCCGCGCCCGGCAATCAAGCCAAACCGATTGCACTGCCGAAAACAGGCGCATACTGTTGGCGCATGGTAGCGCAGCATTTTGAACATATCGATACGTGGGTTTTTGATCTCGACAACACGTTATATCACCCGTCGGCTGATCTTTTTGGCCTGATGGACCCGCGTTTTGCAGACTACGTCATGCGTGTCACCGGATTTGACGCCGACCGGGCCGCGCAATTGGCGATCGACTATTGGCACAGCCACGGATCAACAATGGCGGGATTGATGGAAGAACATGATGTTGACCCGCATCATTTTCTGGCCGACGTCCACGACATTGATATTTCACATCTGACGCCTGATCCAGATTTGGCCGAAACGATTGGCACCCTGCCCGGCCGCAAAATTGTCTATACGAACGGATCAAACAACCACGCCGCGCGGGTCCTTAAGGCGCGCGGATTAACACATGCTTTTGACGCTGTGTTTGGCATCGAAGAGGCCGCGTTAACCCCCAAACCTCATGCACAAAGCTTTGCCACCGTATTTGCCCGCGCAGAAGTGACCCCCACAACAGCAGCCATGTTCGAGGACGAAGCGCGCAATCTTGTCGTGCCGCATGAATTGGGAATGCGCACGGTGCATGTGCACGAAGACCCGCTGGATGCCGCATATGTCCACCACAGCACCGATGACCTGACGGCTTTCTTGTCGCAGGTGACGCGCTAACCCTTTTCGGGCGGCTTGCATCGGCATATGTCTAAGCCATGAAACGCAAATCAACCGATATTTTCATAGCGGGCGGCGGGGTCGCCGGCCTAACTGCGGCAGCTGCCTTTGGCACAGCGGGGTTTGACGTCACGATCGTTGACCCAAGGCCCCCCATTACAACCGAAAACGCAAAGGGTGCAGATCTGCGTACAACTGCATTCTTGCAGCCAGCGCAGCAATTTCTACAGAATGCCGGCCTGTGGGAACGGCTTGCTGAATTCGCCGCGCCTTTGCAAATCATGCGCATCGTTGATGCCGCAGCAGATCCACATGTCACGCGCGATTTTGATGCGTCAGATGTCTCGGACAAACCGTTCGGCTGGAACCTACCCAATTGGTTGCTCCGCCGTGAAATGGTGGCACGGCTTGATGCGCTGCCCAATGTTGATTTCCGGCCCGGCACCGGGTTCAAATCCATGCTGGCGCGGGATCATTCGGCCATCGTGACCCTCTCCGACGGCAGCCAATTGGATGCGCGTCTTGTGATCGGCGCGGACGGGCGCAACTCAGCGGTTAGGCTGGCCGCTGGCATTTCCGCCAGCGTGAAACGCTATGGTCAAAAGGCCGTGACATTCGCCGTCACGCATGATGCGCCCCACAACAATATATCTACCGAAGTTCACCGCGCGGGTGGCCCGTTCACCTTGGTGCCCCTGCCCGATCACGATGGCAAACCCTGTTCCGCCGTGGTCTGGATGGAAAGCGGGCCAGAGGCGTTGCGGCTAAGCCAATCGGACGTCCCCGCATTTGAAGCTGCTGCCAACGACCGATCGGCCGGGATCAATGGCCCCTTGACGCTTGCATCGCCGCGCAGCGTTTGGCCCATCATTAGCCAGATCGCCGATGAAATCACCGGGCCGCGCATGGCGCTTGTTGCTGAGGCCGCCCATGTGATGCCGCCCATCGGGGCACAGGGGCTGAACATGTCACTGCGCGATATGGCTTGCCTGCTGGACCTCGCAACTGCGTCGCCCGAAACATTGGGCGACCGCGTCATGCTAGACCGTTACGCGCGCGCGCGGCACAGTGATATTAAGCTTCGGATCGCGGGGATTGACGCGCTTAACCGCGCATCAATTGCGGGCGGCGCCCTAACGCAAGATCTGCGGGCGCGGGGGATTAAGATGCTTTATGGCCTTTCCCCTGTCCGGCGCAAACTGATGGAATTGGGGCTGGGCGTCGGCAGCTAAAGCGGGCCGGACAGCCGTTCTTCGGACAAAAGCACATTTGCTTCGACGTTGCCCACCCCAGGCAAAGTCATCACCCGGCGGCGCAAAACCCGTTCAAAATCAGCAAGATCACGGGCAACAACCCGTAGGCGATAATCATACAGCCCTAAAACATGTTCGACCAACTGCACCTCGGGAATTGCTGACACCGCGCGTTCAAAGTCCTCAAGACTGATACGCCCCTTTGTTGCCAGTTTGACGCCCAAGAACACAGTTACCCCAAAGCCAACCTTTTCCGCGTCCAACATCAATTGCCGCCCCGCGATTACGCCCGCGTCTTGCAGCCTGCGCAGCCTGCGCCATGTCGCCGGTTGGCTAAGCCCAAGCTTTTGACCAAGCTGCGTCGTCGATTGATCCGCGTTCAAGGCAACGGCACGCAACAACGCATGATCGATATCATCCAAATTCATAACGGCAGGCTTTCATCATGCTTGACTTGGGCGACGGTCATCAAAGCCTCGATATCGGCGATATGCGGCAGGGTCAGGATTTCGTCACGGTAGATGCGCTGATAATCGGGTAAGTCACGGGCGATCAGTGATAGGCGCACATCAACGCGGCCCAAAAATGTTTGCATCTCAATCACCGCGCGCACACTGCGCGCAGCAGCCATAAATTCATCAAATGCACGCGGCACGGTTTTGTCCAAGGTCACGCGCAGGCTCACCTCAATTGTATAGCCCAAGACCCGCCAATCTATGATCGCACGCTGCCCTAATAACACGCCATCTTGGCGTAACCTATCTAACCTGCGCGTCACCCGCGCAGGCGTTAGCCCTGCAAGTGCGGCAAGGTCGGGTAAAGGCTGCGTCGGGTCACTTTGCAAAAGGCGCAAAATACGGCGATCAATATCATCAAGCATAAAAATGTATATAAATGGAAATATGGCGCATAACAATTTTCTTTTTTCTATAAATACTCAAAAATCAACACTCGCAATTCACAAAGGCACCCGCCATAAACCACGCAGGATAAATCTTATAAAGGATGCGGATATGCGCGTTTATTACGATCGCGATTGCGATGTTAACCTGATCAAAGACAAAAAAGTCGCCATTCTGGGCTATGGTTCGCAAGGTCACGCGCACGCGTTGAACCTGCGTGATTCCGGTGCGAAAAACCTTGTTGTTGCTCTGCGCGAAGGCTCCCCTTCACAAGCCAAAGCTGAAGGCGAAGGCCTGAAGGTTATGGGCATCGCTGAAGCCGCTGCTTGGTGTGACGTGATCATGTTCACAATGCCCGACGAATTGCAGGCTGAAACCTACAAAAAATACGTCCACGACAACATCAAGCCGGGTTCAGCAATTGCATTCGCCCACGGCCTGAACGTCCACTTTGGCCTGATCGAGCCAAAAGAAGGCGTTGACGTGATCATGATGGCGCCAAAAGGCCCGGGTCACACAGTGCGCGGCGAATACACCAAAGGTGGCGGTGTGCCTTGCCTGATCGCGGTTGACACAGACGCATCTGGCAAAGCCCAAGAAATTGGCCTGTCCTACTGTTCCGCAATCGGTGGTGGTCGTTCTGGCATCATTGAAACCAACTTCCGTCAGGAATGTGAAACTGACCTGTTCGGCGAACAGGCTGTTCTGTGTGGCGGTATCGTTGAGCTGATCCGTATGGGCTTTGAAACCCTTGTTGAGGCTGGCTACGAGCCTGAAATGGCTTACTTTGAGTGCCTGCACGAAACAAAGCTGATCGTTGACCTGATCTATGAAGGCGGCATCGCGAACATGGATTACTCTATCTCGAACACAGCGGAATACGGCCAATACGTCACCGGCCCACGCATCCTGCCATACGAAGCCACGAAGAAAGCGATGAAAGAATCGCTAGCTGACATTCAATCAGGTAAATTTGTGCGTGACTTCATGCTGGAAAACGCCGTTGGTCAACCAACAATCAAAGCGTCCCGTCGCGCCAACGACGAGCACCAGATCGAACAGGTTGGTGCAAAACTACGCGCGATGATGCCTTGGATTTACGAAGGTAAAATGGTCGACAAATCAAAGAACTAAATATCCAAAATTGGTCTTGACCTCTCAACATTGGCGGATGCTTATCACAAGCGTCCGCCTTTATTTTTTAGGAATAGAATGACCATATTGATCGTCCCGGCCCCGAAGGCTTTGAAACCCAAAATAGAAGAGCTATGTCGGCAAACATTTGACGAACATCGCGAAAGACAACCTGAACCGCCCCTTGTTTGCCGGAGACCCAGAAGTAAGGATACTGGGTTATGGGAAAGACAACGAACGGAACACGTTATCCAGAAGAACTGCGCAACAGAGCGGTGCGGATGGTTTTGGATCACGAGAGCGAATATGCGA
>CALLAF010000008.1 GCA_938002605.1 uncultured Paracoccaceae bacterium
TTGTTTGCGCGTCAGCCCACTTGTCAGCGCAATCCGCACCGCGTCAACCCGGAATTCGTCCGTCCGTTTCAATCCCATAGTTCATCTCCTTTGCTGCAATAAATGCTATCAAAGGAGCGGCATCAAACCGCGACACGTCCAGAATGCCACGTGCGATCATCCGTTGGTAGAGTGTTTCTGGGTAGCCCGGTGTCACCGATGGCACACTGACCATTGAGTTAATGTCGGCGGCACGCGCGCGGGCCTCTACGGGGCAATCTTTGGTGGGGTTGCCGTTGGCGGACAGGCCGTCAGCCTCAAGCTTGGCCACAGCGGCAAAGTAAATCGCACATTCGCTCATCACCAATGCCTGCTGGCGTGGGTCATCAAGCGGTAAATTATCTTCAACCACAATCGGCGGGGTTTGGTCACAGGCAGCCAATAGCCCGCATGCGAGAATAGCAACTCTAAATGACGACATGGAAAACCCCTTCGATATGCAATTTCCGAGCAGCATAAATCGAATTCATCAAATGCCAAGCCGAGAATCCGTAAAAACGACCTCTAACCCACCAAAAACACGTGGATTTCTAATTCAAATTCTTATTTGCTAGTCAACGCGAAGCATCCCCAAAAGCTATGCACATGTACGCGTGTATCAAGGTCAATCCTATGCCGCTCACCGACAGAACGCTCAGCACACAGACCTGCTGAGGAACCTCGCATCTATAGCCCAACAAAGCGCCCCCTACGGCGTTATTACCAGCCCTGACCAACAAAGGCACCACTGGCCCAATGGTACGGGCAGCGCAACGGTACCTAGCGCAATGTGTGCTGCAACCTATCTGTGCGCTGTTAGCTGAAGAGGCCAGCAACAAGCTTGGCACACCTGTTAAGATCGACGTCATGCGACCACTGCAAGCGTTTGATGCTGGTGGGCGTGCAAGGGCTTTGGGTGCCATTGTGCGATCACTGGCAATCGCTAAAGAAAACGGCGTTGATATTGAGAAAGCTATGTCACTGGTTGATTAGTCAGAAGGCTGAGCCGGGCCACATATTCTACGGGCCTATTTTGACGCGCCGTGAGGCTTTAGAAAAAGGGCTATCCCGCTATTTCACCGGGAAGCCCTGCAAATACGGTCATTATGAACAACGGCAAACCAAGACAAGCGGCTGCATGGCGTGTGCGAGATTGGCAGCACGTGAACGCACAGGGATTGTTGGACCACCATGCGGCTCACGTGTTATCTTTAGGGTGCAGTAAGAACGAGATATAGCGCAACTATACATTCCATTTGATTATGACTGATAGCTGTGATTTGACGGGCTTTTGTAAATTTAACCCTACCCAAGTCATAGACGGTTGAGTTTGGAGTCATGCCCTTACGCGAACCGAAACAAACCCCGACGCTGTCTTGATTGACCTCTTGTCCGGCATCGGGGCTATTTGTTTATACTTTGTCCTTCCAGGCAGTAGTTTTTCTAAGCTTAGTGCCTTCATATTCGATGATAGTGTCTAAAGCTTCTATTCTGAGCTGCTTGTCGATCATTCGATCAATGAGCGCGTCAACATCAAAACTATCCTCGTACTCAAGGGCAATTGCGCGCCGCTCTTCAATTTGCGCAGCTCTTATATTTTGAAGACGTACAATATGCTCATTCTCTTTCGCCATGGTTACACCTAAACAATTTCTTCAACTATGAGTAGAATTGCACACAACTTAAAGGCTATCAAGCCGGGTCAGGTATACAAAACCGGTTTGTGCCCCAGCTGTGCCCCAAAAGAAAAAAGGGCTTAACGCTATTTGCGCTAAGCCCTTGAATTCTTTGGCTCCGACGGTAGGGGTCGAACCTACGACCAATTGATTAACAGTCAACTGCTCTACCACTGAGCTACGTCGGAACATCTGCGGGCCGTATAGCAATGCGTATTCCCGGCGTCCAGAGGTTTTGTGCGTTTTTTTTACATTCTTGTCACGGGCTATTCAGCAGCGTCATTTATCTGAAATTTTGCGTCAAAACCGATGGATGGTAATGCCAAAACGACATCACGTTGACACAGATCAATCAGATGAGCGAAGGCATTTCGCTGCGCTGCAGGCAAAAGTACGGGCGCAAGGTCATCGTAGATCGATTCTGTCAGCGCGGGGACTTTGAACGCGCCCTGCCCTAGCGCGAAAAGAATCTGATTTTCACGGGCTTGGCGATGTTTCATGAGCCACGCGAGCCACTCTTTGGGCTGGATAATCGCCGCACCGTGGCCTGGGAAGTAGCGTTTTGCGGGCATTTCGCGCAACTTGCGGCATGACTGCATGAAGGCTGTCAGATCTCCATCGGGTGGTGAAATCAGCGACGTGGACCACCCCATGATATGATCGCCCGTAAATATGTCATCGCCCCATGCAAAGCACAGATGGTTCGCCATATGGCCCGGCGTATGGATCGCGGTGATCTCGCCCCACGAGCCGTTGATCTTTGCACCATCTGGCAAACAGGCATCAGGTTGGTAACTGTGGTCCACCCCTTCCCCGCCGCGTTTCATTCCTGCATTAAGCAGCGCGGTCATGATATCGCTGCGCCCGGCATCGCTATTGCCAAACCCTGCGATAGGCGCCCCCGTTTGTTTGGACAGCGCCGCGCAAAGCCCTGAGTGATCGCGATGGCTGTGTGTAACTAGAATATGTGCGACCCTGCGGCCATCCAGTGCTTGCAGTAGCGTATTAAAATGCGTCGGATCATCGGGGCCGGGATCAATCACAATGACGTCGCTTTCGCCCAGAATATATGTATTTGTGCCCCAATAGGTCATCGGCGATGCATTGGGCGCCAGCACCCGTTGCAGGCCCGGTTGTAATTGCTCAGCGATACCAACAGGCGGCATTTTTTCGCGATGCGTCATATTCAGCGCTTCCCGTTTAAGGTTGAGAACGGTAGCCTTGCCCCATGTTTTTCCGTTGGCTCAAAACCTATATGCCGCGCGGCATCTATGCGCGCGCCGCTCTGATCTTGATTTTGCCAGTTTTGCTGCTGCAATTGCTGATTTCCGTTGTCTTCATTCAGCGTCATTTTGAAGGCGTTACCCTGCGGATGACAAGCGCTGAAAGCATCGACCTTCGCTATATACTTGATAGCGTGAACGCAGCGCCCGACATCGATGCGGCGCGCGCGGTTGCGGAAAGCATCGGTACGGCCCTGCAAATTACTACCGATTTTTCTACAAGCGACATCCCCACTGAGGACCACATACCCTTTGTTGATCTTACCGGAAGCTCGGTTATCGCGACGTTGCGCAACCGTATTGACCCGTTATTGGCAGTATCACTGGCGGATCGGCGCGTCGTGGTCATGTGGGTTGAAACACAGCACGGACCTATAAGGTTTGAATTTAGCAGGCGGCGTGTGTCAGCCACAAACCCACACCAACTGCTGGTTATTATGGTCGTGATGGGCGCGTTCATGACGGCAATCGCTTTTATCTTTTTGCGCAACCAGCTTCGTCCGATTAAACGCATGGCCGAAGCGGCGACAGATTACGGGCGTGGCCGGATCACTAATTTCACCCCCACCGGAGCCGTTGAAGTGCGCGCGGCGGGGACTGCATTTCTTGATATGCGCAACCGGCTAGAGCGCCAAATCCAAAGCCGCACCTTGATGCTTTCGGGGGTCAGCCATGATTTGCGCACCCCGCTCACCCGGATGCGGCTTGGCTTGTCATTCTTAGACGAAGAAGATGCCGCACCGCTGATTGAAGATGTCGACGAAATGCAGCGCCTACTGGATGCGTTTTTGGACTTTGCGCGCAGTGATGCCAGTGATGAAATTGCGCCCACCGCCCCCGGTGACATCGTGCGCGGTGTGCTGACCAGTCACAAACGCATGGGCGACGCGCTGACCCTTGATCGCATTGAAGGTGGCGATATCACCGTTCCGCTGCGCCCGACTGCGATCCGGCGTGCATTGGATAATCTTGTGGGCAACGCCCTGCGCTACGGCAATCGCGCACAAATCGGTGTGAGCGTCACAGATCGCGCTGTCCGGTTTTGGGTGGCTGACGATGGTCCCGGCATTCCACCCGAACAATACGACAACGCGATGAGCCCCTTTGTCCGGCTTGATCCGGCCCGCAACCAAGACAAAGGCAGCGGCGTTGGTTTGGGCCTCTCGATTGTCGCTGATATCGCACGCACTCATGGCGGGGTGCTGCGGTTAAGTCGCTGTGAAAACCTCGGCGGCTTAAAGGCCGAATTGGTCATCGGCCGGTAGAGGTTCAAGGGGCCGCATCTGCGGCCCCGACATTCACGCAAACCGCAGATCGAGCGTCCAAAACTGATGCGTGTTCTCGCGCGGACGGATCGGCGTGAAACGTTCTGGCGTGTGCTGTCCGGCAACAAAACGCACGCGGCGGCGACCTTCGGCCTCTAAGTCGTTCACAGGGCGGGTTTCATGAGCACGCCCGCCTTGGTGCGCCACATGATAGGTTAGCCCACCAACCGAGCGCCCAATCGTTTTATCATAAAGATCAAACACAAGCGGCGCATGGGCCGGAATTGTCGGATGCAGCGATGACCAAGGTTGCCAACTACGGAACCGGATCCCTGCCCCGCGCAGGTCAGCCCCGTAATCACGCAAGGGCACTTCGACCTGATTACAGGTCAATATATAGCGGTCCGACCACGGGCCCGCGACGGTGATCTCAACACGTTCAAGCGAGCTATCGACATAGCGCGATGTACCGCCCGCACTGCTTTCTTCGCCCAAGACCAGCCAAGGCTCAATCGCATTGCGCAAGCTCAGGGTAAGCCCCTCAACCTCGGTGGTGCCGACTTCGGGGAAGCGGAATTCGAATTGTGCATCATACCAATCAGGGCGGAACTCAAACCCATGGGCCTGCGTTAAATCGGCAAGCACTTCTTGGAAATCATCCCAGACATGATGCGGCAGCAGATGTTTATCATGCAGATCGCTATGCCAATCGATCAGGGGTTCTGTATAAGGTTTGTCCCAGAACCACGCCAAAAGCGCGCGGATGATCAACCCTTGCGCCATCGACATTTGCCAATGCGGTGGCATTTCAAACCCGCGAAATTCGACCAGTCCCAAACGCCCTGTTGGGCTATCGGGCGAGAACATTTTGTCGATGCAGATTTCCGCGCGGTGGGTATTGCCCGTCAGGTCGGTCAGTAGATGCCGCAAAATTCGGTCCGACAACCAAGGGAACCCCTGCCCGCTGTCTTGCATCCGCTGCAATTCCGTCAGCGCGATTTCCATCTCATACACATTGCCTGACCGCCCTTCGTCAAAGCGCGGCGCCTGCGATGTGGGGCCAATAAATGTGCCTGAAAACAAATAAGATAGCGACGGATGGCGCTGCCAATAGCGCACCACCGATGCAGCAAGATCAGGGCGCCGCAAAAACGGGCTATCGCCCGGTGTTTGCCCGCCGACAACGATGTGGTTACCACCACCGGAACCCGTCAAACGCCCATCAACCATAAAGGTAAAACTGTCCAATTCGCATTGGCGGGCTTCTTCATACAGCGCCTCTGTGATGTCGCGCAGCCCGTTCCAATTGTTGGCCGGGTGGATGTTGATCTCGATCACGCCGGGGTCTGGGGTGACGCGAATGACGTTGATCGACGGGTCGCGCGGTGGCTCGTAACCTTCGATCCGCACGGTCAGCTCCATTTCCATGGCGGTTTCTTCGGCGGCTTCCACCAGATCAAGATATTCATCGGCCGATCCCGTGGGCGGCATAAAGACATGCAAAATGCCATCGCGCACTTCGACAGTCAGCGCGGTGCGGATAGGCATGCCTTCCTCCCAGAACGTCTGCCCGCCTGCAATCCAGTCATCAGAACTGGCCACATCGCGCAGCCAGTGATTTGCTGTATAGTCTTGGGCCGGTCCTGCCGCACCGCCAGATGCAGCCTGCATGACCTGGCGTGCTGGCGTTGGTGGCCGCCGCGTCATCGGATCACGGACAAAGGGTTTATCGACGCGTTTGCGTTTTCCTTTTTTATCACGTTCGCTTTTACGCAAGGTCGCAAGCGGCAAACGTAGGCCCGCCGGGCTGTCGCCGGGGGTTAAAAACAGTTTTCCGCGCCGTGTTGTCCATCGTTCAGACGCCCATTTGAAACGACGCTGTGCCGATGCTTTGGCCTGCGCAAGCTGCAAGGGGATCGCAAAACTAGACGGTTTGTCCAAACCGTTGTTCATCATGCGAATAAGACGCGCACGTTCTTGCGGATCAGCAAGCTCGCTATCTTCGGCAGTCACGTTTTCAGGGAGGAGCGCCTCGGTTCCCATGAAATGCAGCGGATCTTCATAGACGTCATGGACATATTCATCGTCGAACCCAAGATTTTCAGCGAGCTTCCCGGCGAAATCGCTGGCGGTTTCGGATGTTGCCGTGCCTGTGCCCTCTTTCGCGATCAAATCAACATCTGACCAAAGCGGCAGACCATCACCGCGCCAAATGATCGAATAAGCCCACCGCGGCAGCGCTTCGCCCGGGTACCATTTTCCCTGCCCATGGTGTAAAACCCCGTGCGGGGCAAAGCGTTTGTGCAGGCGGCGCAGCAGTTCATCAGCGTATTGCTGTTTGGTCGGGCCGACGGCATCTGTTGTCCATTCGGCCCCATCCCGGTCATTGGCAGAATTGAACGTAGGCTCGCCACCCATCGTTAACCGCATGTCTTGTGCGTTCAGTTTGGTTTCAATTGTCTGGCCGGCTTTGTCGATTTCTGTCCATTGGTCCGGCGACAAGGGCCGCGTGACGCGTGGCGGTTCTGCGATCCGCTGGACGGACATATCAAATCCAAATGTCACCTCGGCCTTATCATGCGCGCCAGATATCGCGGCGGCAGAGCTGGGCTCTGGGGTGCAAGCAAGTGGAATATGCCCTTCCCCCGCAAACAGGCCAGAGGTCGGATCCATCCCGACCCACCCCGCACCGGGCAGGTAAACTTCTGCCCAAGCATGCAGATCGGTGAAATCTTCGGTGGGGCCTGACGGGCCAGAAATTGGCTTTTGATCAGAAGTAAGCTGAATCAAATAGCCCGACACAAACCGCGCGGCGTAGCCAAGGCGGCGAAACAGGGCGACCAACAACCATGCGCTATCGCGGCACGACCCAAGCGCCTTTTTGATCGTTTCCGTCGGCGACTGCACCCCTGGTTCCATCCGGATGGTATAGGAAATCGCATCGGCCACATATTGGTTGACAGCAACCAGCCAATTGTTTGTTTCGCCAACTTGCGGCGGGGCATTAGCGACGAAGTCTTCAAACACCGCGCCGCGCGCGATCTTTTTCAGATAGGGGCGCAAATCGCGCACCAGCGCTTTATCATATAAAAATGGAACTTTATCGGCACTGGCATCAAGAAAGAAGTCAAACGGGTTAATCGCCACCATGTCCGCAACCAAATCAACGGTGACAGAAAGTTCGCGCGTGGGTTCCGGAAACACCAATCGGGCTTGCCAGTTCGAAAACGCATCTTGCTGCCAATTCACGAAATGCGACTTGGGCTCGATCGTCAGGCTATAACTTACGATTGGCGTGCGGGCATGTGGGGTGGGTCTGAGCCGAACAATATGCGGTGCGAGGTTAATCAACCGATCATAAGTGTAGGTCGTTTTGTGCGAAAGTGCCACTTTTATAGACATAGGCGAACTATTTCCTCGGTAACAGCCGCTCCGGGCTTGGTTTCAATTATTAGATGCTATTTCCTAAACGATGAAAACAGTTAGGGGCGTTTCAGCAACGCAACAAAGGTCGAATGCTCAAAAAAACGTCAGGAAGTAGTATGTATAACGAGATGTTTCGCGGATCGGGGCTGCGTGACGAATACGCGGTGATAGATGCGTGGTTAAAAAAACACGGGCCAACGGCGTTGCTTGACCGCCAAGCCGAAGCCGAAGAGCTTTTTCGCCGCATCGGCATTACCTTTGCAGTCTATACAGAAGGCACCGATCCTGACCGATTGATCCCATTTGATATGGTGCCGCGTGTTTTTAACGAAAAAGAATGGTCAATTGTCGAAAGCGGATCAATCCAACGCGCGAAAGCGCTGAACTGTTTTATTGCGGATGTATACGGTGACAGAAACATTGTCCGCGAAGGCATCATCCCCGAGGCGATGATCCTGAATAACCCCGCCTATCTTAGCCAGATGAATGGCTATCGCCCGCCGAATGATATTTGGTCGCATATCATTGGTGTTGATATTGTCCGTACCGAAGAAGACACATTTTATGTGCTCGAAGATAATTGCCGCACTCCTTCCGGTGTTTCTTATGTCCTGCAAAACCGCGAAGTCATGCATCGCATGTTCCCTGATCTGTTCGAGGGCGGGCGCGTGCGCCCCGTGGATGGCTATGGCGAACTTTTGGCAGCCGCGATGCAAGATTGCGCCCCCCCCAATTGCCCCGGCAAACCCACGCTCGCGCTTTTGACACCCGGCCAATATAATTCGGCTTACTACGAACACTACTTTCTTGCCGATCTGATGGGGATTGAATTGGTGGAAGGGTCCGATTTATTCGTTGAAGATGATGTCGTCTATATGCGCACAACAAACGGCCCCGAACGTGTGGATGTGCTTTACCGCCGCATAGACGACGATTTTATGGACCCAGAAGTGTTTTTCGAAGGCAGCACATTAGGCGTGCCAGGGATCATTCGTGCAATGAAGGCGGGCAATATCACCATGGTGAACGCCCCCGGTACTGGCATTGCAGATGATAAATCTGTCTATACCTATGTCCCTGATATGATACGGTTCTATCTGAACGAAGAGCCAATCATCGAAAACGTCCCGACCTATTGTTGCGAGCGTCCGGACGAGCTGACCTATGTGCTGGAAAACCTACCAGAGCTTGTCGTGAAAGAAGTGCACGGTTCGGGCGGCTACGGGATGCTTGTTGGCCCTACGGCCACACAGGAAGAGATCGAAGAATTTCGTGCAAAACTGATCGCGAACCCAACTAACTACATCGCGCAACCAACGCTGGCGCTCTCTACGTCGCCCATATTGACCCCAGACGGCATGTCGCCGCGCCATGTCGATCTGCGGCCATTTGTTATTTCAGGCAAGCGAACCGCGCTTATACCAAGCGGGCTGACCCGCGTCGCCCTGCAAGAGGGATCGCTGGTGGTGAATTCAAGCCAAGGCGGCGGCGTTAAGGATACTTGGGTTTTATCAGATCGGACATCACATGCTTAGTCGGACCGCAGAAGGCCTTTTTTGGATGTCGCGCTATGTAGAGCGCATGGATAACACTGCGCGCCTACTGGATGCAGGGCGCAGGCTGGATGCATTGCCCCGCCAAGATGGTGCGGGATCAAGCGAATGGACATCAATTGTAATTGCATCTGGCTGCTCTGAAAGTTTTCCAGACGGACCAGATAGCGCGACATCGACAACCGTACGCGAACATCTTGTACGCGATGAAACCAACCCATCATCAATTGTTTCGTGCATCCTTGCGGCCCGACACAATGCAAAGGCCGTGCGCCCATCACTGACTTCGGAAGTGTGGGAAGCCATCAACCAAACGCAATCAGATTTGAAACAGCACCTAAATAACGAATTTGACCGCAAAAACCTCAATGCGTTTTTGGATTGGGTCCAAGGGCGTGCCTCGCTGATTGTTGGCGCAATTCTTGGTACGATGCTGCGGGATGATCGCTACGGTTTTGTGCAGATTGGCAAATGGTTTGAAAGGGCGGATGCGACAGCCCGCCTGCTAGATGTCAAATACCACGTTTTGTTGCCAAAAGTTTCCGATGTGGGTGGTGGTTTCGACTATTTACAATGGTTGCAAATATTGCGCGCCGCAAACTCGGCCACTGCATTCCGTCATGTCTACGGGCGCAGTCCGGATGCCGAAGGTGTTGTTGACCTTTTGGTCCTGAACGCGCACAGCCCACGATCGTTGCGAACCGCGCTCGATCAATTGGACATTGAAATGAATGCGCTGACGAAAGGGAATGCTGGGTTGCAACAGGCGCTACTTGGCCAAATAAAGTCACAAAATCAAGTGCTTGCGCAGCTTTCGCTTGAGGATATATTCGCCCGCGGATTGCACGAATGGCTTACTGATTTTATACGTGAAACCAACAACCTGGCGGGTATGACCGCAGAGGCGTTTGGATTTGGCGCGCCTCCTGTCGCGGAAGCTTCATAGAAAATTTTCTATTTCGGCGCATGTTTGCGCTGATCAACTTGCGACGCTTGCGCAGATGCCTCATAGAGCGGCTCTGAAAGTTTCGCTATTGGAGCACATGATGACCTATTGCGTCGCAATAAAACTTGATGCCGGGATGGTTTTCCTGTCGGACACGCGTACAAACGCGGGTCTGGACAATATTGCCAAGTTCAAAAAGATGTTCACTTGGGAAATCCCAGGTGACCGTTGCATCACGCTGATGACTGCTGGCAATCTAGCAATCACACAGGCGGTGATCTCTTTGTTGCAAGAAAATATCGACCATCCTGAAAACGGATTGGAAACTATTCTTTCAGCGCCTTCAATGTTTCGGATCGCCGAACTGGTTGGCGATGCGATGCAGGTTGTGCAAACCCGCTATGGTCCGGGCATGACACAAACCGGCGAAAGCACCATGAGCTCGATCCTAGTGGGCGGCCAACGCGCTGGCGGTGCCCCGCGTCTTTTCCATGTCTATACGGCCGGAAATTTCATCGAAGCGACACCGGAAACTCCCTATTTCCAAATTGGTGAGCATAAATACGGCAAACCTATTTTGGACCGAATTATCACACCGGAAACACCGCTTGATGTCAGCGTCACTGCTGCCTTGTTGTCGATGGATTCGACATTGCGGTCGAACCTGTCGGTTGGCATGCCTTTGGATCTTTCAGTAATAGAGACCGATAAACTGCAATTTTCGCAAAATCGCCGCATTGAAGAGAATGACCCAGAGTTTCAGCGTCTCTCTACCGGCTGGTCCACTGCGCTGCGCAACGCGTTTGACGAAATGCTGCATTTGAACTGTGATACCGACCAAAACCAACACAGTATTGGGTCATCGTAAGCCCCCCTTAAGCCATCTTTGGATTAAACCGGCCACCTACCAACACGACTTCACGATCTGATAACCCGTGTTGTGCTGGCACCTGAAGGGCTTTGGACTGGCCTATTTTAGGCCCCAGTAAATTGACCCCAAAGGCCTTAAATCTTTTGCTTCACATCGCTTCTCGCTTCACGCAATCCTTTGGATACGCGCGAAATAAATCAAACGAGGAACGATTAGATGAAAATGGGATTTGTGGGACTAGGCAATGTTGGCGGAAAGCTTGCCGGAAGCCTGTTGCGGAATGGGTTTGATCTCACGGTTCTTGATCTGAATCCTGATCTTGTTGCTGGTTTTGTCGAAAAAGGCGCAAAAGCCGCGCAAAGCCCAGCGGAGCTCATGCGCGACTGTGATGCGGTGATCACCTGTTTGCCGTCACCTGCGGCCTGCGCCACGGTCGTCGAAGCGATGTTGCCCGAAGTAGATGACACGAAAATCTGGATGGAAATGTCCACAACCGAAGTGTCTGAAGTCAAACGCTTGGCGGAATTGGTTGCACAAAAAGGCGGGTCAGCGATTGAATGCCCCGTATCTGGCGGGTGCCACCGCGCCGATACCGGCAATATCTCTATATTTGCAGGCTGTGACCGTCCCACGTTTGAACGGATGCTGCCTATTCTAACGACGCTCGGACGCCGGGTTTTGCACACCGGCGAAATCGGGACGGCATCAACGCTCAAGGTTATGACCAACTACCTTGCGACGGCGAATTTGCTGACCTGCTGTGAGGCGCTGATCACGATGAAAGCCGCTGGCATCGACCTAAACACCACCTATGAGGCGATGAAGATTAGCTCTGGCACATCATTTGTGCATGAAACTGAAAGCCAAGTGATTTTGAACGGATCACGCGATATTTCGTTCACAATGGACTTGGTGAAAAAGGATATCGGCTTGTTTCAAAAGCTGGCCGAAGACGCCGATATCCCTTTAGAAATCAGCCCTTTGATGGTGCAAATTTTCGACGATGGGATCGCGAAATACGGAGACCGCGAACTGTCTCCAAATATTATTCGCCGGCTCGAAGACGCGACGGGTTTGGAAGTGACTGCACCGGGATTCCCGCTGGAGCTAACGGATGATGAACCAGAAGAGCAAGGCTACGAAGTTATCCCAACAGGGTTAAGCAAACCGGTTTTGGCGGAGTAATCAGATGACGCAACAAAACATGGATCACTGGAATGAACGCGCGGACCTTGCCGCGACATTCCGCTGGGCCGCCCGGCTAAATATGCACGAAGGCGTTGCCAATCACTTTAGCCTTGCGGTGAATGATCATGGCACCCAGTTCTTGATTAACCCGAACCAAGCACATTTTGCGCGCATCAAAGCATCTGACCTGCTTTTGCTAGATGCCAATGACCCCAATGTGCTGGACCAACCCAACGCCCCCGACCCAACCGCATGGGGCCTGCACGGATCTTTACACCGTTTATGCCCCCATGCGCGCTGCGTCATGCACACCCATTCAATCTGGTCGACAGTCTTGGCCTGTTTGGCAGACAGCACCCTGCCCCCAATCGATCAAAACACAGCGACGTTTTATAACCGCTATGTAGTTGACCAAGAATTTGGTGGCTTGGCTTTCGAATCCGAAGGCATCCGCTGCGCTGGCATGCTGTCTGATCCCGCGAAAAAAGTCATGATTATGGGCAATCATGGTGTCTTGGTTATTGGCAGCGACGTCGCTGACACATTCAACCGCCTTTATTACTTTGAACGTGCGGCAGAAACCTATGTGCGTGCTTTGCAAACCGGCCAAAAGCTACGTGTTCTTTCCGATGAAGTCGCGGAAAAAACAGCAAAAGAATTAGATGACTATCCCGGCCAGGCAGAGGCCCATCTGGCCGAAATCCGCGCCATCCTTGATGATGAAAAAAACACCTACGCTAACTAACACCAACCTCCATATCACGAGATCAAGACCATGATGAACACGCAGTTTGAATTGCAGGACAACGGGGTCATCGTACCGCTGTCTAGCGGCCCCAAATACTTTAACTATTACTGGCTCCGTGACGCGAGCAATTCCAGCATTGATCCACAAACCCGCGAACGTATCTTTGACGTATCTCAGCTTGCCAGCGCCCCCAAGGCGCAGGCCTTGTCGGTCAAAGATGATATGCTCGTGATCGATTGGGAAGACGAAAACTGCCCAAGCGAAGTCCCCCTTGCACTGCTTGAAAGCGTTGCGACAACTGGCCGGGCCGAAGACGTTGCGGCCATCCCACGTAAGGTTTGGTATAGTGACCATTTGCCCAACATCCCTCGCATTCCGCAGGCAGAGGTGATCAACACAGCTGCCGGTCGCGCTAAGTTGACCCGCGCACTGATCGAGGACGGCATCGCCATCGTTTCTGACATGGAACCCACAGAAGAATCCCTACCCAACCTGGTCAATGCAATCGGCCCGGTGACCCCATCGGGCGAAGGGTTGTTCTTTAACGTACGCGTCGAAATTGAACCGACAAACCTTGCCTTTACGGCGGGCCCGCTTGAAATGCATACCGACCTGCCCGGCGAAGAAGCCGCCCCAAGTGTACAGTTCTTGCATTGCCTTGAGAATACCGTCGACGGTGGGCTTTCTCTGTTCTTGGACGGTGTTGCCGTGGCCATGGCGCTGAAAGAAGAAGACCCAGACGCCTTTGATATGCTTGCTGCGCATAAGATCCCGTTTTTTTATCGGCACGACAAGATTGATTACCGGTCACACCAGCGCGTGATCGAAACAGATCAGGACGGCAATGTGACCGGAGTGACTATTTCCCAGCATCTTCAGGATAATATGGACCTGCCCCAAGACTTGCTTGATAGCTATTACCCGGCCTTCATCAAGTTCATCCGCATGATGCAACAAGACCGCTTTTTGCTGAAATTCAAATCCGAAGCAGGCAACTGCGTGGTGTTTGATAACCACCGGATCGTCCACGGCCGCGAAGGCTATGTTGCCGACAGTGGTAGCCGCCACTTGCGCGGGTGTTACACCGACCGCGCCGCAATGCGCAGCACTTACCGGATAGCATCAAAATCTTTATAAAAAACGGCGCGGGGATCAAACCCCGCGCCGCATCTTGTTGAATTTATTTATCTATTTACGCCACGAATGGTGGGCGCACTTTCACTTCAAGATAGTCTTCAAGCCCTAGTATCCCGCCTTCGCGGCCATTCCCAGACTGTCTATAACCACCAAACGGCGATCCGTAATCTGGTCCGCGCCCGTTGATCTGGATCGTTCCCGCACGCAGTTGACGCACGACACGCGCGGCCCGCTCTGGGTCACTTGTCTGTACATATGCAGCCAGCCCATATTCCGTGTCATTGGCCATGCGGATCGCATCTTGTTCCGTGTCAAATGGCGTGATCACCAAAACCGGGCCAAAGATTTCTTCGCGTGAAATCCGCATTTCGTGATCCACATCACAGAAAATCGTTGGCTTCACAAACCAGCCCTTTTCGATCCCGTCAGGACGCCCAAGACCGCCCACCAAAACCCGTGCGCCTTCATCAATCCCTATTTGGATCATGGCCTGAACCCGATCATATTGGATTTTATCGAACAAAGGCCCGATGTGATCGCCTTCTTGCGTTGGGTCGCCAACTTTTTGTGCCAGTGCTACAGATTTTGCGATCTCAATCACCTCATCATAGCAGCTGCGTTCCACCAAAAGCCGTGTGGGCGCGTTGCATGATTGGCCCGTGTTGTAAAAACAGCCTTCGACACTTTCTTTGATGCGCTTGTCTAAATCAGCATCGGCGAAGACAAGGTTGGGTGACTTGCCGCCCAATTCAAGCGTCACGCGTTTGACAGTGTCAGCTGCGTCTTTAGATACCGCTGTGCCAGCGCGGGTGGACCCGGTAAAGGACATCATCGCAATATCAGGATGGCGCGACATTGCAGACCCAACAGATAGCCCATCACCCTGCACAAGGTTGAAAACACCAGCAGGATAACCGGCAGCATCAACGATTTCAGCATAGATTTGCGCAGACCACGGCGTGTGCTCTGAAGGTTTTAGCACGCAAGTCGCCCCAGTTGCCAAAGCAGGCACCACCTTAAGTGCAATTTGGTTGATAGGCCAGTTCCACGGTGTGATCAGACCGCAAACACCAATCGGTTCATGGCTGATGATATCACCGTTGTACAAGATTTCTTCTTCGTCCAAGGTTTCAAGCGCTGTGATAAAATGATCCAAGTGACCCAAGCCTGCGTCGGCTTGCACACCCAAAGACATCGTCGCAGGCGCCCCCATTTCTGCGGTCATCGCCTTTGCCAGATCGTCCAACCGCGCCTCTGTCGCGACGCGCAGCTTTTTTAGCAGCGCGAGGCGTTCTTCTTTGCTAGTCATTGAAAATGTTTCGAATGCGCGTTTGGCTGCCGCCACCGCGCGATCGACATCTTCGCTATTGCCCATTGATACCGTCCCGATTTGGGCTTCGGTCGCGGGGTTCATGATGGGCATTGTCGCGTCAGACGCCGGGTCCACCCATGCGCCATCAATATAGAATTTATTCAGTGTCAGCATGTTGCGTCTCCTAGTGGGTAATCGGTTGTTGTGCCATTTCGAGGTGAAGCGCATCGCCCGTATAGGGCATATTCGCGATTGCCTCATCGTTGAGTTCCAACCCTAAACCTGGGGTCGTTGGGGGAATAATGTAACCATTGTCCCACATAATTTCGCCTTTCACAGCAGACATATAGGGCCCGTCGAATGTGCCAATGCTTTCCAAGATCAAAAAGTTTGGGCTGCATGTCGCGATTTGGATATTCGCGGCGGCAACAATGGGACCACAGTACAGATGTGGCGCAATTTGCACCGACCGTGTTTCTGCCATCCCAGCGATTTTGTTGGCCTCAAGTAAACCACCAACGCGGCCCAGATTAATCTGCAAAATGGATGCCGCGCTGGTTTCGATCATGCGGGCGAATTCATGCTTGGTGCACAGCCGTTCACCCGCCGCAACAGGAATAGAGGTAAACGCCGCGACCTGTGCCATATCGGCAGGATTTTCTGGGGGCAGCGGTTCTTCGAACCACAGCGGATCAAACGGTTCAATCGCGCGTGCCATACGTTTGGCGCCGGACACGGTAAATTGCCCATGTGTCCCAAAAAGCAGATCGGCCCGGTCACCAACCGCCGCGCGGATCGCGCGACAAAAACCGACGCTCAGTGTGATATCTTCGAGCCGAGGCTGCCGCCCATCATAGATCGAAAATGGACCTGCTGGATCAAACTTCAGCGCAGTGAACCCCTGCCCGACCATATCGGCGGCGATCTGCGCCGCGATATCTGGATCATTGTAGGCATTTGGTGTTGATGGATCTGGATAGACATCACCAGTTGGTGGGTAAATATATGAATAGCTGCGCAAACGATCATTCACGCGCCCGCCAAGCAGTTCGTAAACAGGTTTATCCGCGGCCTTGCCTACGATGTCCCAGCACGCCATTTCCAGACCACTAAAGACACCCATCACAGTAACATCGGGACGCTGCGTAAAACCGGCCCCGTAGGATTTGCGAAACAGTTTCTCAATATGATGCGGGTCGGCCCCTTCGAAATGACGCCCGAACATCTCAAGTGCCATCGCACAGCATAAATCCGGACCGAATGTCGCGTTGTAAATCTCTCCGACGCCAGTGATCCCGCAAGTCGTGGTCAGACGCACAAAGATAAAATAGCGCCCACCATGGCGCGGCGGTGGGTTTCCCACGACAAAGGTTTCCAGTTTTTCGAGCTTCATCATGCGTCCTCTAGGATAAGTGCGGCGGCGCGTAGCGCCAGCATCATTGTTGGCGCATTTGTATTGCCTGAGGTGATATTAGGAAAGGCCGAAGCGTCCGCAACGCGCAACCCTGACACGCCATGGACACGTAATTTTTCATCCAAAACAGAATCTTGCACGGTGCGGCCCATTCGGCAGGTGCAGGTCGGATGATAGACGGTGGACGCACGGTTCTGAAAGTCTTGCAACAGGCTCGTATCATCCATTTCCATCAAATCTGGCGCTTTGGCTTCCGACGTCACCGCGCGCAGACTGGCCGTGCGCGCAAACCTCTGAAGAACCTTGCTCGCTGCGATTGCACCGGCTTTGTCATCGTCAGTTTCTAACGAATTTGGCTGAATGATTGGCGCGTCTTGCGCGTGTGGCGATGATATCTCAATAGTGCCTGTACTTGTTGGGCGACACGGCTGCGCCGAAATCTGGTAACCCGGCGTCGCATCCACGGTCACATCACCAGATGCGGATAGCCCGTAAGACACAGGGTTAAAGTAAAGCTGTATATCAGGCACCGTGATATTCGGGGCGGTACGCACAAAGCCACCCACTTGGTTCACAGGCACCGCAAGCGGGCCCTTACGTGTCGCCAAATATTGCATCCCGGCCCGCAAACGCCCAAGCCTGCGCCCGAGTATGTTGTTGAGCGTCGGGGTCTTCGCCTTAAACTGATATGAAACAGCCAAATGATCCTGCAAACCGCGCCCTACCCGGGGCAAATCGCGTACGACATCAATGCCATGTGCACGCAGGACCTCAGCCGGGCCGAGCCCCGACAGTTGCAGCAGCTTCGGCGAATTAATTGCACCTGCGCAGAGTATCACCTCTTTGCGGGCCTTTACGATTTGCGGCGCGCCGCGCTGTTGCAACGCGACACCTGTCACCCGCGCGCCATCCAAGATCAAGCGATCCACATCGGCATTGCGCAAGACCTTCAAATTCGTGCGCCTTTGCGCGGGTCGTAGAAACGCATCCGCAGAGGACCAGCGAAACCCATTGCGCACGGTGCTTCGGTAGTAACTAATGCCGTCTGTGTCAGAGGCATTCAAATCTTTGATCACCGGATAGCCAGCCTCAGCTGCGGCATCTAGAAACACCCTTGAAAACGGGGACATCTGGTCGGATAGGTCAGTTACATGAATCGGGCCATCGCCGCGGGTCTGACGCCCGAAATCTTGTAATTCCGAATGGGTTTCAGCGGTGTCGTATACCGCGCGTACGGTATCCCAGCCCCAACCACGCGCCCCTGCTGCTTCCCAATCGTCAAAATCTACAGGCAACCCGCGCATATAAGTCATCGCGTTGATTGAGCTAGAACCGCCGATAAGTTTGCCACGCGGCCAAGATGTACTGCGCCCGTTCAGCCCTGGATCGGCGGCTGTTTGGTATCCCCAGTTCACAGCCGGGTTTTGCACGTTAATGGCATAACCTAACGGGACCTTGACCCAAAACCGGGCATCGCTGCCGCCACTTTCTAAAAGCAACACAGTATGTTTTCCGCTCGCGCTCAGCCGGTTGGCCAAAACGCAGCCTGCAGATCCCGCACCAACGATAACGTAGTCAAATTCCAAGTGTTTCATGGGGTTAGCCCGTGTTTCTAGGGGGCTAATTTGCAGCTAATTTACCGATGAATTCAAACAAGCACTTTTGCACCTTAGGGGTGGTTTTCGTTAACTATCAGGGCTTGAAGCGATAGTCAGTTTCGTGCATCGTTACGGACGGATCGACAGGAATTATCGCGATGAGAAAACTCCCGCATGTGACTTGGTTGCGCACATTTGAGGCAGCAGCGCGGCATAGTTCATTCGCAGCGGCTGCCGACGAATTGCACCTCACCCCGGCCGCCGTAAGCCAACAGATCAAACTGCTGGAAGAAACGCTGGAAATGAAGCTGTTCAAGCGGCTTCCAAAGGGCGTTGAGCTGACCGATATTGGGCAGGCCTATGCGCAACCGGTCCGCGCATCATTTGCGGACCTGCAAACCGCGACAGAGGGTCTTTTTCAACCCAAACGAAAAACGACACTAAGGGTGCGTGCTTCAATTTCCTTTGGGGTGCTCGTTTTGGCACCTCGTCTCTCAGATTTTCGGGCGCTCCACCCGGAAATTGACATCATATTATCCACGACTGTTTGGTCAGACCGGATGAACGATGCAACAATCGATGTTGATATCCGCTACGGCGGCGGCAATTGGCCAGAACCTAATATTTGGTCGCTTGGCGACGGTCAGGCCTCGCTCGTTTGTAATCCAGCCGAGGCCGCGCGCCTGCAACGCGACCCCGCGCTTTTGAAAGACGCTGATATCGTCCCGATCATTGGATCGGAAAACGACTGGACGCTTATGTTTGACGAACTAGGCGTCGAATGCCCACCGCCACCTGCTTGGATGCCCGTCGATTCATCGGTTGTGGCTCTGGAATTGATCGCGAGCGGACGCGGCGCGGCGATCGTTAACACGATGTTTTCGCGCAGTTATATCAAGCGCGGCCTACTGGCAGAACCATTCAGACAAACGCTGGAAACGCGTAACAATTTCCATATCGTCGCGCAGACTGATCCAAAGAAACAACCGCATATCGCAAAGTTTCATGAATGGCTCGCGACGATAATTGCCTAAACAAACCTATTCGTCCTCTAACTTCAGAGCGATTTGTAAGCTGCGATAAGTTCCTTCACATCATCATAAAACGTAACCCCACCCTCGTTGAGTAGCAGACCACAGTCGCAGTATTCGTTTATCGTCGCCGCCGAATGAGAGACCATGATGATTTGGCTACTCTTCAATTTTTCCTGAAACACCGCGCGGCTTTTCTTGCGAAATGTTTCATCGCCAACGGCTGTTATCTCATCAATCAGATAGACTTGAAAATTGATCGCCATACTTAGGCCAAACGCAAGCCGTGCCTTCATCCCGCTGGAATAAGTCTTGATCGGCAGTCGCAGCGAAGGGCCAAGCTCGGCGAACTCCTTCACATAGGTAATCACGCGTTCCGTATCTTGCCCATAGATACGCGAAACAAAGCGAATATTTTCGATGCCCGTCATGCTTCCGTTGAAACCGCCAGCGAAACCCAAGGGCCAAGAGATACGCAAGCTCCGGTAAACATGACCAGACGTCGGTGGTTCCGAGCCTGCAAGTAACCGCATCATTGTCGATTTTCCTGCTCCGTTTTTGCCCATAATCGCGACGTTGCGGTTCTCCGGAAACACAAAGGACAGATCGTCCAAAATCACTTTCCGAACACCTTTGAGGTTGTAGATTTTTGAAACACGATCAAATGCAAGCATCTTTAAAATCTCGAACGCCGAAACAGGCGTTCGCCTGCAAGACCAATCAGCAATAACACGGCGCCGACAAAAACCGGATAGGTTCTATCTAAGATACTTGAATTGTAGTTGGGATAAAATCCGATCCGAAACCATTCCACCAGATGTAAAATTGGGTTCCATTGCAAATAGTCTTGCGCGCGCGTGGGTAGCTGGCTTGGCACATAAAAGATGCCTGAGATAAAGAACAGCGGACGTGTTAGCACCTTTTCAATTTGCATCCATGTGTCCCATAAAGAGACGATCACCGCATTCATGGCCCCATAGCCCAAGCCCATAAGCGCTGTACTCAAGAACACAAGGACAAGCTGCCCCGGACGGGCTGGGAACTGGGCCATCCCCGCGACAATCAACCCGGAATAGAAAATGACCATGATCACAAGATATGTTGCAGAAATTAAAATTGTGCGCGCGAGGATCGTGTCGACATCTTTAATGATAGGATAGGTCAGCAACGCTTTATTTGCGTCAAAAACGGTCATCAACTTGCCGGAGGTTTCAGTGAAAAACTGTAACGTCAGAATTCCGGTCGCAAAAAACAGTGCAAGACTGGCACCAAAGGGCGCGTGGCGCCCGACCATGGAAAACAAAATGACCAAGACGGCGACACTCGCGGTTGGCGTGATCACCGCCCATAAATAGCCGAAGGATGACGTTCCAAATGTGGCGCGGGTTTCGCGTAGGACGAGGCTCAATATAACCCTGATTTGCAACGTCAGCAGCTCAGCTGTTGTCATCTGTCTCATGTCAGGTGGTCCCGCACAGAGTAGGTTAGCAATGTGCCGATGCCCCATATCGCAAAGAACATAAAACTGGCGAGCAATGTATTGTGCGCGCGCCGTGGGTATTCCGATTTTTCGGGGGTTTGCGGACGGATATGGACCGCGAGGTAACGCTGTTGGCGGTCTGCATCACGGCGTGCTTGTTCAAGTGAACTGAGCGCCGAGGCGTAAGATTGTTCCGCAAGCCTGCGTTCGACGTCCAGTGTTTCAAACGCGGCGAGTTGCTGGGTCACCGCAGATGTCCCCGTCCCGTCCAGCAAGGCCCCACTAATTTCATGACGTCGTCTGTCAATCTGTTCGGATAGGGCTTGGGCTTGCCTGCGTAGCGCGACCAAACTAGGTGCCGTTTCATCAAGCGACTCGCGCTGGGCTGCAATGCGCGCATTTATATCGATCAACCGGGCCTCAAGTTCGGATAGCAGTTGAATTTCAAGTGCGGCGCTGGCCGTCGGATCGACCAACTGTTCGAAATTTCGAAAATCGCGAATACGATTGAGCGTTTCGCGCAAACGCGCCTCTTGCAGGGCAACTTCCTCGCGCGCAAAACTTAATGCATCTTGCCGCGCATTTGCCGAAAGCTCGTTCACGAGGTCTTGCGTCAACTCTAATACCGCCTGGCCGATCTGTTGGGCATGTTCAGGCGACATTGATTGGACTTCGAATTCGATAATCCCAGATGTTGGATCAGATTGCGTATGGATAAGTCGGTTCCAATACTTCACGAAATCCTCAATCGGGGCATCTGGGTCCAGCCGGGTAAGAAAGTCGATATCGGGGTTAGAAAACGCCTCTCTGAGTGAAAGACGTGCATCAACATCTTCAAGCAAGCGGCGGCTTTCAAGGTATTCCAACACGACATAGGTATCAGCCGTCGTTGATCCCGCACTTGCAAGCCCAGTCAGCGCGCCCAAACCGTCCAGCCCGGCGCTCGTTTCAATTCCACGAATGGAAAATCCCGCGCGTGCGGCATAGCGGTCGGTTGCGAAGGATCCATAATAGATCGCCACCGCCCCGATTGGAATCAAAACGAGCAAAACAAATGAGAGCCACAATTTGTTGCGACGCTTGCGCTGTAAACCCGCAGTTTGAGATTTCTGCGCTTCGGTTTTGCTTAAGGAAACCACCTTCTGCGCCGTTTGATCGGGCTTTGCATCTGTCATTTTCTAATCCCCCTAAGCTGCATTAAAGATATAATGAGTAATCTCAAACACTTGCGAAACCAGTTACCATGCGTGCCGGAGGTGCGTCTATCCTTCAGCATTTCAAGCGTCTGCTCCGGCCCAATAAAACATCCTGCATTGGTGTCATAATAGCGTGGATAGGAAACCAAAGCGCCGTAGATCAAACTATCTAACGACAGATGTTTCACCCGACGCGGTTCCCGCACGGTATCCGTTGTTAGCCCCCATCCCGCATAGAATGGCATCCCATGACAGGTAACGGGAATTTCGCGCACAAGCGCCTCAAACCCCATCAAAGATGTCATCGTATGGACCGTATCAATCTGGGACAGCAAGTGATCTGGTGCAATGTCAACGGTAAGCATTTCATCACAAAGCGCAGTAAAAGGTTCCACCGCGCCGCGCTGATCCCGCAACCCCGCCAAAACATCGGGATGCGGTTTATACACAATATAGTCATCAGGGCATAGCGCACGGACGCGTTGTAACAACGCAAGGTTCGTTTTTATATCAGGTGAGCCATATTTCAGCGATGCGTCCGTTTCCACCTGGCCGACGACCAACACGACGGATTTTTGGGTATCCGGGCGGGTCCAGCCACGGTCGCCAGAATTGTATTTACTAATCCCGCCCGCGATCAGATTTTGGCGCAACTGCCGAGCGCGTGTTATCTGGCTTTGCGTCAGCTCTTGGGTATTGAGGATATTTTCGAGGTCCGAAGGTCGCGTCGCATCGAAATAGATACCCGTCTTGTCAATCACCAAAGACAACGGGCGGATCAGGTCGGCACCCAACCCGGCAGATCGCAAAAACCCGTCTTCAACCCGCAATGCATCAGCAGGCGCATCAGCACCTCCCCAAACGGCAACTGTTTCGGAGCCTTTGGGTTTTCGCGCAAAACGCACCTTAGTGTCGGCGAAAAACTGTGGCAGAAATTGGCGTTTCCATGCCGAAAACCCAATCGCTGTGACCTGTTTCGGGAGCTTGTGACGCATCTGTCGTTGGCGCGCGATATGGGTAATGGCGTCTTCGGCCTCGCAGATCTGGCCCATAACAGGGTCCACATAGCGCACATAGCGGACTAAGGCCGCATGAACGATCTGAGCCAGGCTCGCCGCCCCCCGCCGATCAGGCGCGGCAAGCGCGTCATGCGTCAGCCCCCAACCGGCATAAAACGGCATCCCGAACGTGTGCACAGGTTTTCCCCACATCAACGCCTCGAACCCAACCTGTGACGTGACTGTATAGACGGCTTTCGCCTGAGATATCAGTGAAACGGGATGGCAGTTTTCAGCCACCACATGCACCCGATCAATTCGCGCCAGACTGGCGGGGTCAAAATGGCTTTTGGCGGCATTGGTGAACACATCCGGATGAAGTTTCACAACGACGTCAACGCCGGGATTATCGGCAAGCGCGCGTTGCAGCATTACGTCAAAACTATCTGCATTTGCCCAGCCATAACTGATAGACAGATCGCCACGGACCTGATCCACAACCAATACATATTGCGCAGGCAATGGTCGCTGCAATTCTGGGGCTGCGTTATATTTAGACACGCGTCCGTCGCACCATTGTTGTGTCAGGCCTTGCGCGCGGATCTGTTCTTCGCGCGACAAAGGGGCCGCGATCATAGTTTCTAGCCGCGATGGGACCGAGGCGTCATAGTGAACGCCGAAATCATCGATGACGATCGAAATCGCCGGATCATTGCGGTCTAGCGATCGTAAAAAACCATCTTCCAGTAGTAGCGCTGAGGCATTATTTTGCTTTGCGATATCGACCGCACGGTGACCTGACCATTTCCGACCCCAGCCAATGTAGCGACCAGCCCGCGTTGGGATCAGGCGGCTATGAAATGCGGGCGCTCGACCAAGCGCCTTTGCAACCAACGGATCGTCACACAGGTCCATAGATGTGGCCAAGTCACCATGGGCGCCGGACAGCAATCGTTTTGCCATCATACGCAGCCATTGCCCCACCTTTGCCGCGCGCCTGAACGCTAAAGCAATCGGGCGACCACGGCTCATGCGCTGATGATCCGCTGGGAACACGGTTTCATGAATATCTGTTGGCATATCTCATGGGTCTGTTTCAAACGCTCCTGCGTTTATTGGCGAAAGGAATATCGCGTTGATAGATCGCTTTTAACCGTCGCTGGGTAAGCAATGGTAAACACGCTCAAGCCACCCTTATCTTTTTCGAGACGACAGCCCAGCTAAGTGACCGGCCATCTAGTTTCCTAAGTTGTTGACGCTATTGGCGCTACTTACAACCGGCGATAGAATTGTGGTCACAAATTTGCGGAATTCACTCGCGTCAGCCGTGGCGACATAAATGATATCGGTCTCATTCAGCAAAAACTGATCCGCCAGTATAAACGCATCGGCGCGTGCGAAATCGACGCGGTAGACCTGCGGGTTTTCGTTTAGATTACGTGCTCGTCGAAACACAAAAACGGCGTTTGGAGCTGCCTGCATATCATTCAGCCCGCCGACCTCGGCCAAGAGGTCTGACAGTGTCGGACGTGCGATGTCTAAAGCGATACGACCACTATTCGACACGGCGCCATAGACCGCATAGCGGCGTGGTAAATGGCGTATCTGAACGGTATCTCCAGGTAAGATAACGATATTATTTGAAGAATGGCCTGTCACCTGATCCATTCTAACGCTGCCGGAATGTGACCCGCGCGAGACCGAAATTTCAGTTTCCCACAAGGGATTTGGGCTACCGCCCATTTGCGCCAAGAGAGACATGAGGCGTATCCCCTGTGCCGGAACATCCGCCCTACCCGAGGTCGCGACATCTCCCAACACCGTCACCGTCCGCGTTGCCGCATCGATGATGCGAACGCTGATCTCAGGGTCGATTGCTTGGCCTTGATATTTTTCAAGCAGTACTTGGCGCACCCGAGAAGTGGTCAGCCCCGCGACATTGATACGCCCCGCATAGGGGACTTCTACCGTGCCCGCATTCGAAACCTCGAACGACAAAACCGTTTCTCTATTCCCAGAAGACGCAAATAGACCGTCATTTGCAGTCTCCCAAATGTGTAGTTCTAGAACATCCGCGACGGAAATACGCTCGTGATCAACCAAAAATCTCTGATCCTGAAACCCGCGAGGAAACCGCCCACCAGAATAGGCCGGCGGCACAGTCACCGCGTTCACATTGATCAAATCAAATGCGACAAGTTCCGGATCGACAGCATTTTCAGAAACGGCACCTGCGACAATTTCATCTGCAGACGGCCCAAAGGCCGGCAAACTCGCGCAGCCGGAAAGCATCAGAAGCACGGCGACATGGCAAAAAGAGGCCCAGCAGTGGTTTTGAGATCGCGCAAAATTCATTAATTAGGTCCAACAGGCAAACGTATTTGAGATAACTCCTGTTCGAGCTCTTGTGCAATAGCGTCAACAGCAACTTTACGACCGCGTGCACGGTAAAAATCACCGGGAAGCAAGGCACATGCCCGTACTGAACGTTTGAACGAATCAAAATTTTCTTTGGGCTTCGCGGTACGTGATTGCATAAAATTTGCGATATCCGTCGGCCGTGTGCCGATGGTAACCAGAGCGTCATGCCGATAGACCGCATCCCCCAGCACCAGAATAGGAACACCATGGTGCAGCGCAGAGAATGCAGAGGTGGAATTGATCACGATCATACCAGAGGCGTGACGCGTCACCTCTCCGATCGCCCCCGCTCCCAAAGTAATCACCCGCCGCGACAATCCAAATGCACGTGCATATTTCGCGATGAGGCGGCGCGTTCGGGCCGCATTCCGGTCCAATGGATGAAGCTTAAAAACAACGTTTTGATCTGTCGCGCTTTCGTGCAAGGCCAAAAGTGTCTCTTTCACCAATTTTTGGTTCGTCCACCCCCGAGCAGAATACCTTATCTGACTGTCTTCAGGCACTTGTAGCGTGACAAGAATGTACTTTCCCTTTAGACGCGTTTTCAGCTTTTTTAGCTTTGTCAGCTTCTCTTGTTGCGCGCATACCCGCGACGAAAGGTGTTTCAACCAAGACATCGCTAAACGCCAACCCCCTTCGCGTTTCCGGTGAAACAGGGCCTCTTCGACTGGCGTCGCCTTTAGATCACGTGCAAGGTAATAGATCGCGGCCCAAATACACAGCGCGGATTGGGATGACGGCATATCCAATGGTTTTGGCAACGTCTCAGGATTGAATTGATCAAGTGTCCAGCGACAAAGTGGTGAGCTATCGTTATTCCCGCCAATCTCGCAGGTGATGTAGCCAGAACGCAAATACCCTTCTTCCAGACAAATCACAGGCACGCCAAAAAGCGACGCGACCTGGCGGGCCGTAAAATGTATCGGCCGCATTGCGCCAAATACGACGATAAAGCTTGGCCTGTTTCGCACCATCTCGGCGCGCAACCAGTCTGCCCATTCATTTTTGTCGCCCCGAAAATAGGTATAGTCACCGCGTGCGAAGATTTTGTCGCCTGCATTGAAAACCACGCGCTTTACTGCAAACCCACGTGAAGCAAGCCCGCTGTGCAGCTCTTGAAAAAAAGGTCCGACAGGCCCCTGCAACATAAGAACATTCGGCGCACAAGTATCTAACGGATGAAACATAAAGACTTCATCCGCGCATCATCGCGCTCCAAGAAAAAACAGAGTTGCGTCGTCAATTTTCCAAACCACAGTTAGTATTGATATTTAAAACGCTGGCACGCTTACTAGGCAGCATCGAACATCACAACCAAAAAAAACACCCCATTGCTCCCTTATTCCCCCCCTGATTGCAACCCCACAGTTGCAACCCCGAATAGAGGCGGTGTGATCGCGCGCAGAACTGAAAAGTAGATAATTGTGACTAGCCTTCTACTGATTCTGCTTAATAAATTACTAAAAACGGCCATCAACCACAGTACGATGGCAATACGCTGATACTTCGCTATGCCATACAGCGGTCGGCGACATATCGCTCAGGGGTTGAAAGACCATCAAAACCGCAGTGACGGCGCTTTCGGAAAAGCCTCCGCATCGTCCTAAATCTTGCACGAAGACTTTCCATCAGCCTACCTGCAACGCGCCGCCCCGGACTAACCCGCTATCATTGGTTGCGCTACTACTCGCTGCCGCCAGCCCCACCCCGCTCACAATAAAAAGGTCTGTAGGGATAGGGCTGGATAATTTATTTTGACGAAGCCACTTTGTAAACTATCCGGTATCCGCTCAGCATCCGTTATAGAAAGGCGGGCTGTCCATCTTACGAAAGAACGGCGGAAACCGGACCTTAGCTGCTGGCATGAAAGAGTAGGTCGATACTCTGAAAGCAGACATTGCCCGCGTTTAACCAAAGGTGGAGCCTAGGCTTCGTGCCAGACAGCCTGTCGTGTGGCCGTCGGTTCCGCATTCTGAATGTGATTCTTAAATGGCGGGCAAACGAGAACTAAAACTTTGCTAGGAAGCCATATTACATATTTTTTTCCAGCTCTTTCGATTTTCTACCGAATGGATTTTGAGCCATGGCTGAAGGGAGCAGTCTGGAACGCCCCCTGCGATTGTCTGAATTTTTGAACGCCAATTGACCCTAGTGTTGTGATCGACGTATTCTGCGCCCAATTCGGCGTGGTCGATCAGGCCGTCAATGCCGCTGCAAACCAGTTTTCGTCCAGCTGCAAGCGTTTCAATCGCAACCAGCCCGTAGGCTTCCCAGCGCGATGGCATAAGGACAGCGTCAACTTTTTCGTAGGGAGCTCTCGCATTTGATGCAAAACCCTCAAAGACGATCCGAGGGTCATCCCCTGCCAGTTGCCGTAAAGCTGCCTCTTCTGGACCTTCACCAAAGATCGAGAGTTTTAGCTCTGGGTTTTCAATCGCGCGAAACGCCTGAATGATCACATCGAATCCCTTTTGACGATCAAGGCGCCCGATCGCTCCAAAATGTTGGATAGGCCTCTTCGGGCGCGCGATCTTTTCGAATGGCGAAAGATCAACATAGGAGCGGATGACCGTCAGCTTCGCGGGCTGGACAAGTTGCATCTTTTGAAGCCAGTTGGCTTGTCCCGTGCTGACGGCAATTACTGTGTCAAACAGCCGCAATCCCAACCGCAGCAGCAGATAAAACCGTCCCTCAGATTGCACATTGTGTTGCACAAAACTCTCGGTATAGCTGTGTTCCACATGAACGATTTTTGCAGAGGAATGGGCCAGCCGCAGCGCTAAAAGCGCAGGCAACGTGCGCCAACTGATCGAAAGATGCGAGACGATCATGTCCGCTTTGATCCGCCGCAGCATGATCCGGCCTCGTTTGACTTTCAATATCTGATGATCGGCGTCTTTCGCCAGATCAGGCGAAGTTGTCAGATGATCAAGCACCCGCATAACTCCGCCAGCAGTAGTGTCATCGATCAGATGCACGACTTTGGGTATTACGTGTCCAATCATGACCGCACCTGACGCAAAGCGGACAGGCCACGTAAGGTCTTTGGCCCGATGATCCCCATAGCACCTATTGCCAGCAGCGTTTCCATGGACTTCCGAGGTTCTTCGATAAATGTCCACTTCGATGCCCCAAGCCATGCAGCGGCCCAGAATTTCGCCTTATCGACGTCCATGTCACTGATTGCACGTCGACACAGGTAGCGGTGCTGGTAGGCGCGCGCAATCGGCGTGTGTTCTTCAAAAATACCTGGGGCAAGCGGCGTCAGTTTTTCGATCATCCGCTCCCATGCTGGAAACTGCTTATCGGTTCCGGCGGACAGACCACCTTGGCTTATGCGGTAGCGGGTCAAAAGGCCCTCTACCCCTTCAAACTGCCACCTGGTTGTAAGTGCTATGCGTAACCAGCACTCGATATCCTCAGATTGCCGAAAGGTTTCATCGAAAAACCAATCGCGCATTCTCTCGTGCTTGGGCCGGTATGCGATGTCGTCAAAAACAGCCCGGCGGATCACTGGAGCAGAGCCATTGCCAATTGGGTTCCGTTTGAGGATATGGGCGGCGGTGATCCCCTTGAGGAGGGGTTTTTGTGCCCGCTTCATAAGTGCGCCATTATCATACATCAGGCGCGACCCCGCATAACTAACCCCAACTTTGGGGTTAGCATTAAGATGTGCAACATGTGCAGCCAGCTTTGTTGGCTCCCAAAGATCATCTGCGTCGCAAAATCCGATATAGGTCCCTTTTGCCTCTGCGATCCCGGTGTTGCGGGCTCCGGCCAAACCCCGATTGGGCTGCTTGACGATGCGCAGGCGAGGATCGTCGCCAAAGCCTTCCGCAATAGAAAGCGTATCATCGGATGATCCGTCATCCACCACGATGATCTCAAAATCTGCATAGGTTTGGGCAAAAAGCGCGGTCAACGTGTCGGCCAGCGTCGCGCTGACGTTGAAACTGGGCACAATGATAGACGCGATTGGCATCGGGGATATCCTTTAATCTGTGAAAAACGCGCGTGAGATCTTGCGCGGCAAAGCAAGATTGAGCAGCGCAGCCGCCAGTGTCAGAGCACCGCGCCGGGGCGGAGACATGAACCCTTTTGGGCTTTGTAGAAAACCCACGCAGGCATTCTTGGCGGCCCAGATCCGATTATGCCCTAGCCGCAAGGCACGCCGAGCAAGGTATCTTTTGTGGATCGCCTCGGCTGCGCTCGGAACACAAACACCAAAGCTTTGCGCCGTGCGGATTGCATGTGCCCGGCCGATTTCCATCGCTGTTAGGTCGGCTGACAAGCCATTTGGGCTGCTACGGTACCACACCTGCAGACTTTGGTGCCCTTGAATAATACCACCTTGACCGACAATGCGGATCAGCCATTCCAGATCCTCGTTATGCACCACAGCGGGATCAAAGCCGCCAAACGCTGCCCAGCTGCTACTACGGATCGTGATATTGGACATCGTGCAGGCCGGGTTTTCCCCCAGCAGGGTCTGAATGCTAAGCGCTTTGCTTGGAACGGTCGAGAAAACCTGCGCCAACTTGGGATCGTCCTGGAAGAACGCAATCTGTCCGAAAGTGGCATCAACGTTAGATGCGTTGAACACATTTTGTGTTTCGGCCAGTTTATCTATCGCCCAGAGGTCGTCCGCATCGCAAAAAGCAATGTAAGTGCCGCTAGCAAGATGTGTGGCTCCTAGGTTCCGCGCGGCGCTTGGCCCCTTTCCAACATTATGGGCAAGCTTAATCCGCCGATCGCGTGCAGCGGCATCCGAAATCAAATTTCGTGTCAGATCGGTAGATCCATCATCCACGCAGATTATCTCCCATTCTTGAAAGGTTTGCGCACGAATGCTTTCCAAAGTCTGAAGAATGGTTTCCTCCGCATTGAAGCACGGGATCACGATAGAAAAGACAGGCATGTTCAAATCCTTTGCATGCTACGGCCGCGATTGGCCAGGATGACGGGGAATGATGCGATGGGCATCAATATGAAAGATGTGATTGCGTAACCCGTGGCCACGGCCATCAAGCCGAACGGGACCAGGCAAATCGTACTCAGCGCCAGCCCAAAGGTGATCCCGACTGTGCCGATGAATTCCACCTGAGGCCGCCCCTCACTGCGCAGCAAGCCCGAGACCGCTGCCCAAAGGGTGGTCGGAATAGCAACGAGACACAGCACAGAAACGATACCGGACACGTCTTCCCAACCGGCACCGAACAGGACCGGAATATAAATTGGCGCCAAGGCCGATTGCAGCAAGACGGCGGGGGTAATCAAACCAAGCCCAATAAACATGCTTTGACGCAACGCGATCGCCTTGTCATTTGCCCTGCTAAGATGGGGGAACAACACGATTGAGAAAGCTTGCGAGAATGCGTTCGACAGGCTTAGCCCAGCATTGAAGGCCATAAAGTAGAGCCCCAGCGCATCCGCCCCCATCATCATCCCAATGATGATCTTATCAGATTGCAGACGGAGTGCCTTGACGATCTCAACTCCCAGCACGGCCCAACCGAAAGTGATGAATGGCATCAGCGGCGCAAAGCCTGCATCGATCTTACGTTTCCAGGGGTGCAGCCGCCGCATAGCAATAAGCCAAATCGGCGCAGCCAGAAGACGCGGCAAGATCAGTGCGATGGCACTGGGCCAGACGAAAACCAGAACCACCGAAATCAGATTAGCACCTACAATTTGCGCCCCGGCGATCCCAGCTGTTGCCTTCAATTTTCCGGCACGCATTGCCAGCGCCGCCTGGACCAGGCCCGAGGGCATAAATAAATATTCAGCGGCAAGTATGGCGATCAATGCAAACAGCATTGCGCTTCCACCTGATGCAAAGATCACAGCGCCAATACCAACCTGCACCAGACATAGCGCCAGACACCAAACCCAAAAGATGCGGTGCGCGGTGGCACATGTTTTCTCTAGGGCGTCATCTGATGCTGCGATTATTCTTTGGCCAACGCCGTTCTCGGTGACGGCTTTCAATACATCGCCCGCGGCGAAGGCAGCGGCGGCCAGCCCGATCTCGGTCAGCCCCAATGTTCGCGCCACCGCGATCACAACCAACAGGCGTGATGCTTTGGCGGCAACCTCAGACGCCCCATAGGCGATCAGGTTTTGCGCAAGTGTGTGAGTGGTCCAGGGCATAGGTCAGGCTTTCATTGCTATGCCTAGTCCCTAGCAAGCCAAGGCGCCTGTCGTCTTGGTCCTGTCCGGCCAGCCGACCGGGGTAAACGCCCGCGCACCTATCCGTTCGGATAGCTTCGCCTTCAAATTGCGTCATAGACGGTTAACCTGTGATCGTTTAACACAGGTAAAGACAGTTTTTAGGTGGGGTGCAGAATGCGCTTGCGTCCATATTTTTCGACTTTCGCCGCCGCAGCAGTGCTGAGCAGTTGTGCCAGCTATGACGCGCCCGACAATTTAGAGCCCATTGATGTCGGCGCTGGATATCAAGCCCAGTACCGCGCCATAGATGTCACACGCAGCAATGCTGAATATCTACGCTCTGCGACGATCAACGCGCACAAATGCCTTCCACTGCGCGGCGGGATTGAGGCGCAACAAAATGGCGGAAAAGGCGGCGGGCTGGCCGCCCTTGCCCTGAAGGGCGAAAGGCTGACCCGTAACGATTTGGTTGATATCCGCATCGGCGATGATGAGACATTCAATGGCGATTACGTCGTCTCGCGCGATGGGACGTTAAAGCTGCCATTCCTGAGCCCGATCACGGCACAAGGGCGCACCTCGGACGAAATCGAGGATGAGATCGCCCGTCAGTTGTTGGATGATGAGTTCTATACCGACCGTCCCCGCATATCGGTCAGGGTTGCGGATTTTGCATCTGTAACCGTCGGTGTTGCCGGTGCGGTATTTGAACCACGGTCGGTCGAAATTGGCGGCGTGCCTGGGGATCAACTGGATAATCGACGGCAAGATGCGCTTGGTGCATCGACCGAAGGGCGCAATCTGTCAGCGGCCTTGCGCGCCGCCGGTGGCGTGCGGCCTGATGCGGATATTTCCGCCGTCGAGGTGCGACGCGGAGCCACCAAATACACGTTGGACATGCGCGGCGTGTTTGAGGGGCAAAACGTAGTCGATATCATGCTACTGACCGGCGACGAAATTTCCGTCCCCAGTCGACAGTGTTTTCAGGAAGATCTGATGCGACCCAGCCCAATCAGCCCTCCCGGCATCAGCCTATTTTTGTCTAACCTAACCCAACCTGCGACCGATAATGCCTCTTCCGCTATTGGGCGTAGCGTGCGCGAGGTGCCTTATGGCACCCGGTATTTGCAGGCTGTTGTGGACAGTAATTGCGTTGGCGGGGCGCGCGGCTCAAGCGCGGATCGTTCATCCGTACTGTTTTCGCGTAACCCCGTGACGGGCGTCTCTGTGGTGATCGAACGCGATATCGAAGATCTTTTGCGGCGCGCAGACCGCGATGATTTTGACCCGTATCTGCTGCCCGGTGACGCATTGGCCTGTTACGATAGTACAATCACCAATGTCACAGAAATCGGCCGCGTCATCGGCGTGGTTGGGGCTGCTGCTTTACTTGGCCAATAGGCTTTAGAGAGCCATTCTGGCGTCTTGCCAGACTTGCTCGAGCCTTGCGATACCATCGTTCATCGCAGCAAAGTCTTCCGCCTTTTGCGCATCCTCAATCGATAGCAACGCTTTGCGATATGCATCCACGGAAAACGTTCCTGCGCTTCCCGCAACCTTGTGACAACGCGTAGCAATCTCGCTTGGCTCTGGACGTAGATCGCTAAGCAGCCAAGCATGCAGTTCATCTACCTCAGCGCAAAAACGCGCGATCATAACTTGATACGTTTCTTCGCCCAAGATCTCGCGCATCTCATTGCGATGAGCAGTCTCAGGTTCAGTGACATCTGCCTCGATTGATTTCACCGCAATGTCTTCGATGGCCCACCGTAAAGCGTTTTGCGATAACGGTTTGATCAAGACACCATTCATACCGTCTTCTAAGAATGCGGCTTGCTCGGAGGCCATAGCATTGGCTGTCAAGGCGATGATGGGTGTATCAGCGCAAATGCCGCCCCCCTGCCTGATTGCTCGTGTGGCGGCCCGACCATCCATAACAGGCATACTGATATCCATCAAAATCAGGTCAAATGGAATGTCAGCTGCCATCTCGACCGCAGCCAAGCCGTCATGTGCCTCCTCAACGGAATGTCCGTCGGCCACCAGCATTTCATGAGCCACCATACGATTGATGCGGTTGTCCTCTACAATCAAAATACGCAGCCCGAACATCGGTTTTGCTGAATGCTCGGTTTGCGGCAACTCTGGTACCGCATCTGTTATCGTCAACGGCAGACTGACTTCAAATGTACTGCCCATGTCGGGGGCACTTTCCACTTCGATCTGCCCGTTCAAAGCAGCAACAGAGCGGCGCACAATGCCAAGACCAAGCCCGGTGCCACCAACATCACGGTCATACGCAACTGTGCCGGTGACAAAATCGTCAAATATCCGTCCCTGTAGATCGGCATCCATCCCCTGCCCCGTATCCTGAACACGAAAGACAAAGTTAGCCCGGTCGCTGTCGATCTTCTTAGCTTCAACCGTGATAACGACCTTGCCATCACGTGTGAACTTGACGGCGTTGCCCACTAGATTGATCAAAATATGTTGCAGCGCATCTTGATCGGATCGCACCCAATTTGACGGGGTTCCGACCCAGCCCCATTCGATCGTCGTGTTATTGTTGGCAGCCAAACCCGCCTGGCTGTCGACAATCGATTGAACGATTGAAGCGACATTTAACGGATCAGATCGCAACTCGGCGTGACCGACATCATAGCGCGAGAGATCAAGCACATCGCTAATATGTTGCAACAAAAGGTCGCCTGAAGTCTCCATGTTTCGGGCATATCGCAACTGGTTGGGGTTCAGCCGTGTGTCTGAAAGAAGGCTCAAGTTCCCAAGCAGACCGTTCAACGGCGTGCGGATTTCATGACTCATCGTTGCAAGGAATTCTGTTTTTAACCGATCAGCAGCAAGTGCCTGATCTCGGGCGACTGTCAGATCTTTTTCGGCGGCGACAGCTACGGAAATATCACGCAGAAATGCGATAAAGATCGTACCTTCTGTCGTTTCTGCGGTTTGAATGGCCAGTTCAACCGGGAATGTCGTGCCCGTCTTATGCTTGGCCTCAAGCTGCACCCGCCCTTTTCCGACAACCCGTTTTTCACCCCCTGCACGCATCCGCGCCATTCCAGCATCGTGGGCATCCAACAGGTGGTCAGGGACAATCAATGGACCAAGTTGCTGACCCAAAACATCATCTGCCTGGTGGCCAAAGATAGTTTCAGCAGCAGCATTAAACGCCAAAATTTGCCCGTTTTCATTGGCAACTATAACCCCGTCCAGCGAGGTTTGGATTACGGTATCCATGCGCGCTGCGGCTTCTTCGGCCTCTAGCTGTTGTGCGGCGCGTTGCAGGTTCAAACGCCGTAAATAGAAAACCGTGATTGCAAGGGCGGCGATCAGGGCCGCCACGAAGCTGGCAAGCTTGATCAACGTTTGGGCCAAATCGCGGCGACGTTGATCCGCCTGGCGCGCAAAGAATTCGAGTGCGACGTTTGCGACCGTTCGCGCGGCAGACCTACTCGATGCCACTTTTGCTTCAAGCGTGGCCAGCTCTGCCCGCAACACGTCATCATCCGCATCAATCAATGACACAGTTTCATCCAAAAAAGCCCGCAAGGCGGTCAATGCCTCGGCATAGATCTCATTTTCCACCAACGGTCGATAGACAGTTGCGGATTCAAGGATGTTGACCCGGCTATAGAACACGTCGAACCGCCGCCGCAGAAGTTGCAGGTCAGTGGCGTCACCACCGGTCGACAAACTCAACTGCTTTGAAAACTCAAGGAACTCTACCTCAGTCTGTGACAGGGTCCATTGCACGTTGTCCGAATGGGCAGAGTTAAGGTTTTCGAGATCTTGGACGACCGAAAACCCCAAGAAGAAGACGATCCCGATAAGAGGGATGCCTGCCAGGGCGGCATACCCCGCACGAAGCCAGCGTCTTTCATCTGGGACCGCCATTAGAGGCTTTTCCTTAGAAACATTTTGCAATTTATTCGACGATCTCCATACGATCAAGTTGCCAGATACTATGCGCATAAACCACCTCAGTCCGGTAGTCAGCGCTGTCATCATAAGGGTAAACCAGCCAAAGCGGCCCCTTGTCACGTACAGACATTATGCCCCCGTTCAACTTGTAGGCAACTACAGGCCCACCTTCGACGGCATCTGTTACAGGTATTTCAACCGTATAGTCGTTAATTGCAGAGGCCAGAATAGTGCCTTCTGTGACCCCGAGCTTATCCATTAGTACATTCAGCGCGACACCTTCAAAGGCTTGCACCCCATCTGTCCAGATTGTTGTGGTTTCGAAGGTCGTGACATCCAAATCAGTCAGCATCTGCATATCAAACTGGGCCGTGTCATCGACGTTGCTGTGCGATATGATGCCGCTGACAGTCAAAACGACTTCAGTTTCTGGCATCGCCAGCATCTCTGCGTGGCTCGCCACCGGAAAGGCCAGTGCGGCGATCAGGCCAAGCATTTTGATGAAAGACGTCATGATCAAGCTCCGAAATGAGGAATGTTGCAGTCTTCATGCCACACATTCGTTGTGAACTCATCAAGGCAGACGGATAGCCACCTATCCGTTCGGATAGGTGCCTGACATCACGCAACCGCGTCCAAGGTTGTTTGATGCCCCCTAAGGAAACTTTCATACTCGGCCCGCAACTCGGGACGGTCCAACGCAAAGGCTGTTGTCGCTTGCACGAAACCTTGCACTGACCCGCAGTCAAAGCGCTGGCCATCGAACCGGAACCCGGTGACACCCGCAAGCGCTACGTCAGCATTAATTGCATCCGTCAACTGGATCTCGCCGCCTGCTCCGGGGCCCTGACAGGCCAAACGATCAAAAATAGATGGTTCAAGAATGTACCTCCCCACAACGGCCAGCGTCGATGGCGCAATATCCGGGCGCGGCTTTTCGACCAGACCGCGTGCAGTGGCGATTTTTCCGGTCTCAGCTTCGACATCTAGCACACCGTAGGATCCAGTTTCAGCCCGACTTACATTCATCGTGGCGACCATATGACCGCCTGTTTGGGTGTGTGCTTCGACCATTTGTGCCAGCGCGCCCTGCGGCCCTCGGATCACATCATCCGGTAACAGGACTGCAAAAGGTTCGTTCCCTATCGCCCGCTTCGCAAGTTGGACTGCATGCCCCAGACCCTTGGGCTGGCTCTGGCGAATGACGCTCAGAGCGCCTTCGGGCATTCTGGTGGGGGCCAAAGCATCTAGCGCTTTTGTCTTGCCGCTTTTTCTTAGCCTTTCTTCCAAGGCCGCAGCAGTGTCAAAATAGTCCTCAAGGGCGCCCTTGCCAGCGGCGGTCACAAAGAAGAACTCTTCGATTCCTGCCTGCCGCGCTTCGTCAATCGCGTATTGGATCAGTGGACGATCTACTAGGGGCAGCATTTCTTTTGGGATCGATTTGGTTGCTGGAAGAAAACGTGTACCCATGCCTGCGACAGGGAAGACGGCTTTGCGAATATGTGTCATTGAAAGTTCCTTTCGTCGAATTGAGCTTCAGTATGCGCCGCGACCAGAGACAACAGCGCGAAATGTCAGAAGAATGAGGATGAGATCGAGCATGACGGTCCGCGAACTGGCATAGGCCAGATCCATTTCGACCATTTCGTTAAAGCCCACATCCGCCCGGCCAGAGACCTGCCAGATACCGGTGATACCCGGCTTAACAGCCAGTCGGCCAAACGCGCGGGTGGGATATTGGGCCACCTCTTTGGGGAGCGCAGGCCGTGGGCCGACAATCGACATCTCGCCGCGCAAGACGTTGATGATTTGCGGCAGCTCATCGATTGATGTGCGGCGAATAAAGCGCCCCACACGCGTGATCCGTGGATCCTTGCGCGCCTTGAAGCATACGCCTTCGCGATCAGACGCGGCATTCACCTCAGCTTGGCGTGCCTCGGCATCTTGGTACATCGACCGGAACTTTAGCATAGTGAAACGCGCACCGTTCTTGCCGATCCGGGTTTGTCGAAACAGCGCCGGACCATCCGATTCCATCCGGATCGCAACGGCTGTGCCCGCAAACACCGGGGCCAAAGCGACCAATGCCAGTGAAGAGATCGCGATATCCATGATTCGGGTTGCGATATGTTGTTTCGATGTTTGCGCAATGGTCTTCGACGCAGCCCGGGCAATGAAGGTGAAATTGCCGACAAGATAGCGTTTGGCCAGGCGCTTTGGTTCTTGTGCAAGGCGCCAGACCCATTCCATGTTTGCCTTCTGCACAACTTTGGGCGCGCGCGAGACATTGCCTGCAAGGAAATCCAGTGCGGCGCCGACACCCAGGCACAAAGATGCATTGAGCTGGTTGGCATAGCGGTCGATCCACATTTCCTGCATTGGCACACCCATCGCCACGATGACAATGTCAGCCCGACAGGCATTGATGTCTGCGATGACCAGATGCGGATCAAGCGCCTCGACAAAGCCGTCGCGCGTTCCGGCAACCTGCAAATGCGGGATCGATGCGGTAAGCGTCGCAGCCGCAGCATTTGCTGTGCCAGGTGTACCCCCGAGAAGATAGACCGACTTACCCATGTCAGCGGCTTGGGCCAGCAAAGCTGGCACTAGATCAGTGCCGTTGAGGTTCGCAGCCAATGTGTCGCCTGTCATCATGCCCGCAAGCTTTACACCGATCCCATCGGGCAACAGCACATCGGCCCGACGAACGGCCTGAGCGTATTTGGCGTCCGCAGCCATCAGGTTACAGCAATGGGCATTCATGAAAAAGGCGGTACGCCGTCCAGGGCCAAGAAGCGCATCAATAGCGGCGGTCTGCGCCGCATCCACCAATGTCAGGCCCAAAGACGGAAGATAGGTTGTTTTCGTACCTGTAGGTGTTTCGATCGGTGTGGCTTGGCCAAATTCAGTTTCAAAATATTGCATGTGACTGATCCATAGTTCGATTTGCGATTGCCCTTAAGTTGCGGAACAACGGATCATCACTCAACGAAGCGAGCGGACAGGTGTGTGGGTCAGATGAGCATGAATGATCGCATGCGAGGTAAATTTTACCCAAATTTTTCGATAACCTACCCCTACGGATAGGCCGCCTCGCCCAAATGGCAGGGTGACTTCGCACATCTAAAAGATGTACAAACCAAACTAGTGTGGGCAGTTGTTATAGAAGGATAATTCAGTGCGCGTATTGATTGCTGACGATCACGAGCTTTTGCGGGATACCCTTGTCCTTTATCTCAATAGCGAAAGCGAGATTGAGACGGTCGCTGTTGGCACGCTTGATGATGCCCATGCGCGTATCTCCACGGACGATCCCTATGACCTGGTCCTGCTGGATTACAATATGCCGGGGATGGATGGTCTGCGCGGATTGACCCGCACCCTGGAAATGGAAGGCGGGCAGCGCGTCGCCTTGGTTTCAGGCGAGGCAAAGCGCGACATCGCCGAACAAGCATTGGAAGCGGGTGCCGCTGGTTTCGTTCCAAAAACGCTTTCGGCCAAATCCATGATAAATGCGGTGCGCTTTATGGCAATGGGCGAACAATACGCCCCCCTTGATTTCATGACTGCGCCGGATGACAGCGCAAGCAATCCACTCGCCGACAAATTATCCAGCCGAGAACTCGACGTCTTGAAGGGGCTGACCGAGGGTAAATCGAATAAGGAAATCGCCCGCGATCTTGATGTGACCGAACCGACCGTCAAGCTGCACATGAAAACCTTGTTTCGAAAAGTTGACGCAACCAATCGCACGCAGGCGGCGTTGATTGCCCGCGAAGCGGGGCTGTTCTGAGCTATCCGAACGGATAGCTTTCGCCTCCGATTGCCCCGACATTCCGGACTTTCGCGCGCGCGCAATCGTGCCCCATCTTCGGTAATGCTGTTGGCCAAGGAGATGCGACATGACAACAGCGACACGTCCACCACTCACGCAACCAGCAAGCCCGGATATCAAGGGCCGGCTGACGCGCGCCGTCATGGGCGGACGTCTAGGCGATCTGGGGCGCTTGCCTCGATATTTCGCCTTTGCACTCCTTGGCGGGGCGGCAATTTGGGGGCCAATCACCGGCTATCTGAAGACCGCCCCGCCTACTTATAAATCAAGTACGTCCTTGATCTTGCCTGGTTCGGGTGCTTCGGCGTCAATGAACCTTAGTGGGATCGGACAGGCATCATCCTATGCGAACTCAGCTTTCGCCAGTAACGCCGTTAGCCCCACCGAAACCTATAAGCGGCTTCTGAGCGCGGATCGTATCTTGGATGCAGCAGCAAGCAGCCTGAACATTACCCGCTCCGAATTAGGCAAGCCTCGGGTTGACTTGGTAGATCAAACCAGCTTGATCCATTTCGAAATGAGCGGCGGTGCCCCGATCGAGGCGCAAGCGCGCGGCGACGCCATTCTAGCCGCCTTCTTTACTGAGCTGGACGCTTTGCGCGCAGATGAGCAGCAAACACGCGAAGACAGCAGCCTTGGTGCGATCAACGACTACCGCGCCTCGGTTGCCGGTACGCGCACCGAGATTGAGAACCTACAATCAGCGACCGGCCTGCTATCGGTGGCGCAATATGACGCGCTGTTGGCGCAGCAGACCGCGCTTGAGGCTGAGATTGGCAATCAGCAAACGGTTGTACTGGAAAAGCAGGCGGCGGTGTTAGCGTTGGAGACGAGCTTGGGGATCACAGTCAATGGTGCAGCTACCACTTTGAAACTGTTTGCCGATGATGAATATCGCCAACTGATTGATCAGGCAGCCATTCATGCAGCAACGCTGGCCGATGCTTCCGCGCAATATGGTGGGAACCACCCAAAAGTCCAAGAAGCGCGCAACGCTAAAACCCAAGCTGAAAACGCGGCTGTCATGCGCGCGTTGACGCTGACAGGATTATCAATGACGCAGTTGGCGCAATTGGATATCGCGCCTAGCGGCGAGCGGGCTGCGCTTTTGGCCGAATTGGTTGAGCAGCACGCGATCTATCTTGGTGCTGCCGAACAGCGCGATGCCATGCAGACACAGTTGGCGGCACAATCTGTGCGTCTTGATCAAATGGCTACAGCGGCGGCGCAACTGCAAGATCTACAACGGGACTTTTCGGTCGCTGAAGCCATCTTTGCCTCGGCCATTGCGCGGGCGCAGAGCACAAAATCTGATGTTTACGCATCCTATCCACTGGTTCAGGTGCTCGAAAACCCGTCCCTGCCTGACGCGCCATCTTCACCAAACCGCAAGCTGGCCATCGCCGCTGGGTTTGCGGCGACCCTCATGATGCTGATGGGCCTTGTCCTTGGTTGGACCCGCTCAGCCATCATCCAAACGTTGATCAAAAAAACGACACATGTGTCATGACCAGTATGAACCCAGCAGAACGTCTGATTTACAAGACCCTCGTCCTGACATGGCCCTTCTATGCGGTTGGTGCGCTTTATGTCGTGGGGCCGGTCTTGGCCTGGATCCTTGGGGGGCTTGCTGTTCTGTCGCTTTTTCTTGGTCCTGCAATGCGCCCGGATTTGCGAGCAACCGGGACAATTCCACCGGTTATCTGGGCTTGGATCATCGGCATGTTCGTGATGCTGGTCGCGCTTTGGGTCGGACATCTTGATTGGGCACTTGGGCTTAAACAAACGATCAAGTCATCCATCGGTTGGGCTAAAGGATGGGCCCTGATGGCGCTGTTTCCGCTTGCTGGCGCCGTTCTGCCAATCCGACGCGAGGTTTTAATACGTGCACAATGCGTGATTGGACTGGGAACGCTTATTCTAGCGCCGATCCTGCTTGCCGCCCCTTATATCGGGTTACCAGAACGGATCTTCACCTCACCGCTCAAAGCGATCGGCGGACCTGGTCCGGAATACTTCAGTGTATACTTCTTCACCTATGATCCGGCCAGCTGGACGCCGCGCTGGCAATTCTATGCCCCATGGTCGCCCTTTGCCGCGCTTCTGGGGGTGGTGATGATCCTTTTCGCTCTCGAAGAGAGGGATCTGAAGTGGAAAACCATCGGGATCGCTGCTGGCGCATTGATGATCTTCGCGTCCAAGTCGCGTATGGGTTTGGTGGGGCTCGTCGCTTCCACGGTCGGGGCCCGGATGATGCCGCTGATCTTGCGGGGCTGGGCGTGGCAAGCGGTTGCTGCGCTGACGGCCTCTTTGGCGATCATCGGACCGGCATTGGCTGCCATGGGTCAAGACGCGGTCGCGGCCTTTAAGGGCGCACGCGCCGACAGCACCCGTGTTCGAGAAACACTCCAACGGATTGCTGGTGAGCGTTGGATCAACGAAGCCTTCTGGTTTGGGCATGGACGGGTGCATCCTGGCACGCATGCCGTCGAATATATGCCCATTGGCAGCCATCATACCTGGTGGGGGCTCTTGTTCGTCAAAGGGGTTGTGGGCATGCTTGCCTTGTTGGTCCCGTTTGTGTGGCAAACACTGATCGCATTGGTCGACGCGGCCAAGGGCCCCAGAGGTCGGTTGCCCTTGGGCATAATGATGACCCTGACCCTTTTATCTTTTGGAGAGAACATCGAAATCGAAGCCTATATGCTATGGCCCGGTCTAATATTGTTGGGAATACATGCAAGAGAGATGGCATGGGAAGGCCAGCAACGAATTCTGCAGTCCTGACATCGCGGGCCGGCGAGAAGAGAGGTGGTCGCGGAAATTAGGGCCAGTCGTTAAGATGGATCGTATGACGAAAGAGACGATCCAAGATTGAGAAACGAAAGAACCATTCGCCAGAATTCAAAGCCAAGGTTGCGCTTGAAGCGATGCGTGAGGAGATGGCGCTAGCAGAGCTGTCTAAGAAGTGTGGGGTTCACCCGACTCAAATCGGCACCTTGAAGCGCGAACATGGCGACGGCCTTTACGCGTAAAGGTTCAGCGTCTGAACCGGTGAGCGCTGCTGATGTCGACAAGCTGCATTCCAAGATCGGCCAGTTGGTGGTGGAACGGGATTTTTTAGCGGACGCTTCGTATCAGTTGCTCGGGACGCGAGGCAAAAAATGGTGAGCCGAGATCAAAAGTTAAGTATGCGTAAACAGTGCGAACTGTTGCAGTTGTCGCGGTCATGCCTTTACTATCAGCCTGTCGGCGAAAGCACTGAGAACCTGCGGTTCATGGAAATAATCGACAAGCAGTTCTTAGAAACGCCTTGGTACGGATCGCGCCAAATGGCACGGCACATGAAGCGCAATAACCATAAATGCGGCCGTCACCGGGTTCGTCGTTTGATGCGGCTTATGCGTCTTGTTCCGATCTATCAGGAGCTAAACACGAGCAAGAAGCACCCGCAGCACAAGATTTGGCCCGATCTTCTCAGGAACGTTGTGATCGATCAGCCCAATCAAGTTTGGTGTGCGGACATCAGTTACATCCCAATGCGTCGAGGCTTCCTGTATCTGGTCGCAATTATGGACTGGTACAGCCGCACAGTCCTGGCTTGGCGGCTATCAAACAGCATGGATGCAGACTTTTGCGTGGAGGCATTGAAAGAAGCCCTCGCCAAGCACGGTAAGCCGGAAATCTTCAA
>CALLAF010000009.1 GCA_938002605.1 uncultured Paracoccaceae bacterium
ACACCGGCTGAAGCGCGCCGAGCGCTTGAACAATTTGAGGGCTTCGCGCACGACGCGCTTGCCCAAACAGACGACGGAGAATATGAAATCCAAACCCGCAAACTCTCGTTATGAATGAGGGAGCCTCGGGGGGCAGGTCACCGATGAACGCGACTTCTGCATGAACAAGCTGGCAAGTGAGCGATAGGAGAGATGTTAATATTAGTTTCATGTCGATTTTGTCCCCATTTATGTTTTCCTGTTTCAATACACGTATTAATACTCTCCATCTTACACCGTAGCGCATTGCGCCGTTCTCTCAAGCAGCGTGGAAAACAGAATTAAAGCTGGGTGTATTTCTAGCCGGCGATCCGAGGCTTTTGCCGCTGATTTCAAAAACCTGCCGAAGAAGCCATTTTTTGCGAAACCACCGCTTGACGAGGGGCGGGTGCGGACATAGAAGCACCCCACGTTCGGTCTTAGGCCGGAAAGAAAATGCGCGGTTGTAGCTCAGCTGGTTAGAGTGCCGGCCTGTCACGCCGGAGGTCGCGGGTTCGAGCCCCGTCAACCGCGCCACTTTCTTTCTTCTTGATCTAACGTTGCGCGGTTGTAGCTCAGCTGGTTAGAGTGCCGGCCTGTCACGCCGGAGGTCGCGGGTTCGAGCCCCGTCAACCGCGCCACTTATCCTTAACATATGACACAGAAACACGACGATGCCGGGTGGACCGAAATCCACCCGTTGATCTTCTATTTCGTCATTTCGTGCAGGATGCGCGCCCATGACCGGATGCCTTTATGGAAAGACGACAGGTCATATTTTTCGTTTGGCGAATGGATCGCGTCATCGTCTTTGCCAAAGCCGATCAGCATCGCGTCCATATTCAGGATGTCCTTGAAATGCCCAGCGATGGGGATCGACCCGCCGCAGCCCACAAAGGCTGCCGCATTGGGCCATTCGTCTGATAGGGCTTTGCGCGCTTGGTCGAATGCCGGGTGGGTTGTTGTCATTTGGCCTGCGGCACTGGCCCCGTGGTCGCTAAAGGACACGGTGCAATCTGCGGGCAGCATATCTTGCACCATTTTGCGAAAATTCTCGCGGATTTTCAGCGGGTCTTGCGTGCCGACCAGACGGAAGCTGATTTTAGCGTGGGCTTCAGATGGCAGCACGGTTTTGAACCCATCGCCGGTGTAGCCTGACCAGATGCCGTTGACCTCGCAAGTCGGGCGTGACCAGATCATCTCTAATGGGCGTCGGCCCCTTTCGCCTGCGGGTTCTGATAGGCCGACTTCGCCCAAAAAAGCTTTTTCGTCGAATTTGAGATCATCCCAAGCCGCCGCCAATTCATTCGAAAGCTCGGGCACCCCATCATAGAAATCCGGCACGGTAATGCGCCCATTTTCGTCATGTAGGGCAGCGATAATGCGAGCTAAGACGCGTGCAGGGTTCATCGCTAGCCCGCCATACATGCCAGAATGCAGATCCTTATCTGGCCCGGTGATGGTTAACTCTTCGCCCAATAGCCCGCGCAGCTGGGTGATGATCGCAGGCGTGCTATCGCCGTACAACCCAGTGTCGCAGATCAGCGCCACATCGGCGGTCAACTCTTCGGCATTCTCATGCATGAACGGGGTAAGCGACGGCGACCCGGATTCTTCTTCCCCCTCAAAGAATAGCGTGATGTTGCCGGGCAGGGTGCCGTGGACTTCTTTCCAAGCGCGACATGCCTCAACGAATGTCATCAGCTGGCCTTTGTCATCGGACGATCCGCGCCCACGAATGACCGGACCTCTGGCGGTGTCTTCGATCTGCGGATCGAATGGGTCGCGATCCCAAAGATCAAGCGGATCAACAGGTTGCACGTCGTAGTGTCCGTAAAACAGCACATGCGGCCCTGTGCCGCCCGAATGCGCAACAACCATCGGATGCCCAGGTGTCGGGCGCTTTGAAGCCGTGAAGCCAATGCTTTGCAAATCGGCAACCAGCCAATCAGCGGCGGTGTCACAATCATCTTTATAGGCCGGATCGGTTGAAATTGACGGGATGCGCAGAAGTTCAAGCAGCCGATCAGTTGCCGCGTTCAGATCGGTATCGATACGCGCTAAGACGGGATCAAGGGTCATGGTGATGTCCTGTGTTATGGTCGCCGCAAAGGTGGCACGATCGGCGCTGAGGTCAATCAAATTCATGAATAGTTTGACACTTGGAATTAGGGCAGAGATTGTCAGGGCGCAGCAATCTGGAACGACAAATGTTCGCGTATATTCAAGACCTCGTCTCAACGGCCTTTGATTTCGAAGCCGCAGATCGGAACGCCCGCAAATTTGCTTTTGCGCAGCTCATGATTGTTGCGGTGATTGTGATTGGTGTCCCGTTTAAAATATTGATGGTGATCGGGGATACGGTGCGAAATCGGCGCGCGAAAGCGTCGATTTATGCCGATGTCAAAAAGGATCTGCCAGAGGGTGCTTCCCGAGAAATAATTCGCGAAGCGGCTATGCGCGCAGAGCTGGAACGCCGCCAAGCCTATGCCGTGCCGCGTGCCCCGCCAATCGATCTTGCGCCCGAACCTGTTGATGGGTCGTATTTTGTGTCTTTGCGTGAATTTGCTGAGAAAAAACAGAAATCCGGGGCTGCGATGAATACATATGAACGCGAAGCGGCCGGGCCTTTGGCATTTTTACATGATTCATTTGGGCCCGAAGGTTTTGGCCATTTCGATGCGCGCCAGAACACCCCGCCATATCGCAGTCACGAATTGCGCGCGCAGTTAGAAACCTTGAATTTATCCGATCTGATCAGTGCAGTGGAATCCGCGATGGGGCTGCACTTGCAGCGCTACCAATTGTATCGTGACTTTACCGCAACCGGGATGCCCCCAGAACAGGCCAGCGCCCATCCGGATATGCCATCATATGAAGCGTTGAATAATACTGTGAAAGTTGCCGGCGGGCAGGACCGTTTTTTACGTGCCGCAGATCAGTATCTTCAGGCGGCTTACCCGTGGGCGTCCGATAGCGGCTTCTAGCGCAGATTTCTACACGGTATTGTGGTTATCTGGCAGCGTCTGCCCCAAGCGTAGCACTGTTGGGATACTTGATCTAGGTCAACGTGCGGCATGTGTTTGGCTGGCACTAGGGACAGGGGCGACAGTTTGTAGCGTATTGCTTGGACGGGTTTGCCTCTATATGACGTTTAGAACGATTCAAGTTTTGGTTCGCCAGAACCTGTGCCGCAAGACAAAGGATACCACCCGTGGACTACACCGCCCAACTGGATGCCGCGATTAGCCGTTTACATGACGAAGGCCGTTACCGGACTTTTATTGATATTGAACGCAAGCGCGGCCAGTTTCCACACGCCACATGGCGCAAAGATGATGGCGCCGAAACACCTGTGACCGTTTGGTGTGGGAATGACTATCTTGGGATGGGGCAACATCCTGCTGTATTGGCAGCGATGCACGAGGCTGTGGAGGCGACGGGCGCTGGATCGGGCGGGACACGTAATATTTCTGGCACCACAGTCTATCACAAGCGGCTTGAGGCCGAATTGGCCAGCCTGCACCAAAAAGAGGCGGCACTTCTTTTTACCTCTGCTTATATTGCCAACGACGCGACGCTGAGCACGTTGCCAAAATTGTTTCCGGGGCTGATTATCTATTCGGATGCATTGAACCATGCCTCAATGATCGAAGGCGTGCGCCGCAACGGAGGTGCAAAGCGCATCTTCCGCCACAATGACCTGGATCACCTGCGCGCACTTATGGAAGCCGATGACCCGGCAGCACCAAAGCTGATCGCGTTCGAATCGATCTATTCAATGGATGGTGATTTTGCCCCTATCGAGGCGATTTGTGATCTTGCGGATGAATTTGGCGCGCTCACCTATATCGACGAAGTCCATGCCGTTGGCATGTACGGCCCGCAAGGGGCAGGGGTTGCCGCGCGTGATGGGTTGATGGGCCGCATTGATATCATCAATGGCACTTTGGCCAAAGCTTATGGCGTGATGGGCGGCTATATCGCGGCCTCTGCAAAAATGTGTGATGCGATCCGTTCCTATGCACCAGGGTTCATCTTTACCACCAGCTTGCCGCCAGCGGTTGCCGCCGGGGCAGCAGCCAGTGTCGCACATCTCAAAACCGATGATGGGCTGCGGTTGCAGCATCAAACCCAAGCAAAAATTCTTAAGCTGCGGCTAAAGGGGATGGGATTACCAATCATTGATCACGGCAGTCACATTGTACCGCTGATCGTTGGCAATCCGGTTCATACCAAAAAATTGTCAGATATGCTGTTGTCTGAATTCGGAATCTATGTGCAGCCGATCAATTTTCCAACGGTCCCGCGCGGCACAGAGCGGCTGCGTTTCACGCCGTCACCGGTTCACGGACCGCGCGAAATGGATGCACTTGTCGGCGCTTTGGACAATCTTTGGTCGCATTGCGCGCTAAATCGTGCCGAGCTCGCAGGTTAACCGTTTTTCAACGTATGCATGACAGCCGCGAATATGTTAGCGTCCACTTAGGTGCTTAGGTGAACGCGATTCGCGTTCCTTGAGCGCTTAGGGGCATTAAGCGACGGGACAGTCGATGATTGGCAAGACCTTCAAGCGGTCAGACGCAGGGCAGGACGCTCAAACCAAAGGGTTTGACGACTTTGAGCTGCGCTTGGGCGATTTGATGCGCGGCGAGCGCGCGACAATGGGCAAAAGCCTATTGGATGTTCAGCGCGAGCTGAAAATCAAAGCCGCCTATATTGCTGCAATCGAAAACGCAGACCCTTCCGCATTTGATACCCCCGGATTTATTGCAGGCTATGTGCGTTCTTATGCGCGGTATCTGCGGATGGACCCGGACTACGCATTTGAAACATTTTGTACTGAAAGCGGATTCGCAACCGCGCACGGCATGTCCGCAGAGGCATCTTCGCTACAAGGCAAAATTGGTGAACCCGTCACGGCACCGCTTGGCAAGGATATCTTCTCCGCCTCTGCGACGCCATTTGTACCAGCAGCTGACCGGGTTATGGCCGGGTTTGAACCCCGTGCTATTGGATCTGTGCTTGTACTGATCGCAATGATTGGCGGGCTTGGTTTTGGCGGCTGGACTGTGTTGCAAGAAGTACAAAAAGTGCAATTTGCCCCGGTCGAGCAAGCCCCCGTTGTCGTGGCCGATCTTGATCCGCTTTCGGGCGTCACAAATAGCGCGGATCAAACACAGGATTTGGCTGGTTTTGTTGCCCCGTCCTACGATGCGTTGGATCGATTATACCGCCCACAGGCGCTTGATGTGCCTGTGTTGACAGCACGCGATGCGCCAATCTCGACCTTGAATCCAGGCTCTTTTGGCTCGGTTCTGCCCGCGCAGATCAACCCAGACGTTGTTGTGGCTGATGCTGATGTGGCCTCTCCGCACCCACCGGCTATCCAAGTTGTCGGCCCCGATGTGCCAGAATTGCAATTGGTTGCCGTGCGCCCTGCATGGGTGCGTGTGCGGGCGGCCAATGGTACTGTCATTTTCGAAGGCGTGATGTCACCCGGTGAAAATTTTGAAGTACCTGCAACCGAAGAGCCCGCAACATTGCGCGTCGGCGAAAGCGGGGCGGTTTATTTCGCGGTCAACGGCGTGCACTATGGACCTGCGGGCCAAACGGGCGTTGTGACGTCCAATGTCGCGCTAAATGCTGACAGCTTACTAGATAGCTATAGCGTTGCAGATCTGACAGCGGATGATGATCTGGCAGAGGTCGTGCGCGTGGCCGAAAATAGCGCAGGCGAATAAGCCGCCAAGCGGTTGCTGCACGCGGGTTTGATGCTTAGATTACCGGTAATCGCGATTGCCTGAAAGCAGCCCTATGTCCCTTAATTCGATCCGTCCGTGGCGCCACATTGAACGCCGCAAGTCTCGTCAGATTATGGTGGGCAACGTGCCTGTCGGGGGCGATGCGCCGATTTCCGTACAGACCATGACCAACACGCTGACAACGGACGTCAAAGGCACCATTGCACAAATTCAAGCCGCTGCCGATGCAGGTGCGGATATTGTGCGCGTCTCTGTTCCTGATGTGGAATCGAGCAAGGCGCTGAAGCAGATTGTGCCTGAAGTTTCCGTGCCGATCGTCGCCGATATCCATTTCCATTATAAGCGCGGGATTGAAGCCGCCGAGGCTGGGGCCGCCTGCCTGCGGATTAATCCCGGTAACATTGGTGATGAAAAGCGCGTGCGCGAGGTAATCAAGGCCGCACGCGATTACAATTGCTCAATTCGTATCGGCGTGAATGCGGGATCGCTGGAAAAGCACCTGCTAGACAAATACGGTGAGCCTTGCCCCGATGCGATGGTCGAAAGCGGGATGGACCATATCAAAATCCTGCAAGACAATGATTTTCATGAATTTAAGATCAGTTGTAAGGCGTCGGACGTGTTTATGGCTGCGGCGGCCTATCAACAATTGGCCGATGTAACGGATGCGCCGATCCATCTTGGGATCACCGAAGCTGGCGGACTGATCAGCGGTACCGTGAAATCGGCCATTGGTATGGGCAATCTGCTTTGGGCGGGGATCGGCGATACGATCCGCGTGTCCTTGTCCGCTGATCCCGTTGAAGAAGTCAAAATGGGCTTTGAGATATTGAAATCGCTTGGCCTGCGTCACCGCGGGGTGAATATCATTTCTTGCCCGTCTTGCGCTCGGCAAGGATTTGATGTGATCAAAACCGTCGAAGCTTTGGAGCAGCGGCTCGAACACATCAAAACTCCGATGAGCCTGAGCATCATTGGCTGTGTGGTTAACGGCCCAGGTGAGGCGCTAATGACAGACGTTGGTTTCACCGGTGGCGGGGCAGGGTCAGGGATGATCTATTTGGCGGGCAAGCAAAGCCACAAACAATCCAATGAAGATATGATCGAACATATCGTTGAACAGGTAGAAAAAAAGGCTGAGGAACTCGAAGCCGCCCGCGCGGCTGAGTAGGCGCGCAGTTCTGATCCCACACGCATGATCTTTGCAGAGGTGCGCAACTGGGGCTTAACGCGATACTGTCGCAACCGCGATCAGTGGTTTTTCATTCTTACAATGCCGACGCACCAGCTGTTTTTGCTGCGCATTTGTCGGAATCGTCAGCGCCGGAACCGGGCAGAATGCCAGATCCGCGACCGCTGGAAATAGGGTAGTGATTTCTTCCCAAGCCTCTGAAGGGACAGTTTTGCGCGTCTCAGGCCCTAAAAAGAAACTCTCGGATGGCGTACCTTCGGCATAGATCACTTCGTGGTTGTCAAACAAAAGATGGAAATAATCGACCTGCGTTGCGGCGTGATCAACTTCAATGCGCGGCATTTCTGTCAACTTGATCGCCGCAACTAGTACCGTTGCTGCGCCAAACATCCGTTCGCTAATCCGCGATTTGACGGCCATGCGGTGTTGGCGTGATACGCGTAAATCGCGTTTGGGTAGCCCTGCACCCATGCTGCCCGCCGCGATGCGCACCGGCAATAGCTTTGGGTTCGCGCGCAATGCTGCAAACCCTATGGTACGCCGTAGTGCGAGTTGCAGGGGTTGATAGCCGCGATCAAGTGTCAGCACCCGATCACCGGGTACAAGCATTTCAACGGGGACCTCTCCGCGCTCTGTCGTGATCAAAGTGCCTTGTGTAAAACAGGTGACACCGGTTTGCTCTTCGATTTCAGACGCAGTTTGACCGATCAACCCCGACAGCCCGGTGATGGAACCATCAATCGCGGTATTGTCGGAATAGTCGCTGCCATCTGATTGGTTCAGAATGCCGTCATCGGCAAGATCGGCCAGCATCTCCGTAGAGTTTGTATAGAACGGTGTGAGGTCGATGTAGTCGTTATTGCTGGCGTCGCCATCGTTGGTATTGGTCGACCCGGCGCCAAAGTCGGTGATCGTATCGTTACCGTCGCCCGCGTTATAAACAAACGTGTCATTGCCTGCGCCACCAGTAATAATGTCGTCGCCTTCGCCGGCTGTGATGGTGTCATCGCCGCCCGCGCCATCAATAACGTCATCGTTGCGGTCAACGCCGGTTCCGTCATTATTATCGACCCAATCGTTTTCAGGGTCTTCATCATAGGTTACATCGATGATGTCGTTGCCAGTGGTTCCGTCAACGATACCGTTCGATGTCAAAATGGTGCCCGAACTGTCGAGATCCATCTCCCAGGTGCCGTCCGGGTCACCGTTGCCAAAATCTGTTGTTCCGAAATCGATTAGGGCTGCGTCATCGTCACTACCGGGAAGCTCAACGTAAGTTGGCGGCGCGTCACCGTCCGTAATCCCGACGGATGCCGAGCCAAAACCACCGTTTGTCCATTCGATATCGCCGTAAATGAACTCAACCGAAAGTTCGCCACTACCTGAGTCGGTTAGGATGACCTGAAATGAATTCCTATCGGTGCCATTGTTACCGTAGGAAGCGACGTCCAACCATGTGATGGTGACCTTCCCGGTCGTGGCGTCAACATCCCAATAGATATCGCCATCGGTTGCGCCGCGAATGTCAACATCACTCCAGAAGGGGGCGATTGCAGGCACTGTAATGCTGTCGATGCCTGTCGGGGTATATGAGGTAACGGGCGCGCCAAACGTAATGAGCCCGTTGGTATTGATGTAAATTTCAGTATAAGTCTGGCCGAAGTAGGTAATCGGCCCGCCGCCGAATGCCGCGGTAATATCGACAGCTATACTGCCATCGTCCATGTTACCCGCGTCTAGACCGCTAACGCCCGTCCCCTTGAACGAGTCTGCCCCGTATCCGCCGCCAGTGACTGTTTCCAATGTCGCCATTGCTATGTTCCAAACCAAATACAGATTAACGCGCACACCAAACAGCCCCGCGCGTTGTGGACTATTGGAACACTTTATACTTTACTTAAGGTTTCGATAACAATGATTTTTTGCGGCAGTCAATGTCGTGAAGGTAGGTAACTATTTGAAAATAATTCAAAAATTTTCATCGTCGCGCCACTGCCCGTGACTATTCGTCGCGCAGTTCGGCGATTATTGCGACCATCGCGTCTGCAGGCACATAGCCCCGCAGCATTTGGTCTTCGATTACAAATGTTGGCGTACCCGAGATTTGCATTTGTTCGCCTAATGCCCGGTTCGCTGCGATGATGTTGCTGACTTCGTTTGAATCCATCTGCGCAATAATCGCTTCGGCGTCAAGTTCAAGAATTTCAGCCAGCCGCGTCATGCTCGCTTGGGTAATGTCACCGCGAAATTCCATCAATGTATCATGCACTGCTCTATAGGCGTCGTCACCAGCGACAAGCTGGGTCGCGACGGCAAACCGCGAGGCTAGCACCGATTGTTCGCCCAAGATTGGGTATTCTTTGACGATAAAGCGAATATTGGTATCCGCAGCCAAAAGTGCTTCGACTTCTGAGAAGGCACGTTTGCAATAGCCGCAACGGTAATCCATGAATTCAACGATGGTTATGTCACCCGCCGGATTGCCACCAACATAGGAATGGCGATCGTTAAAAAGTGCATCAGCATAGGTTACTGCAAGCAACTGATCGTTGGCGATTTCAGCCAGACGTTCACGTTCCTGTAAAACGCCGATCGCCTCTTGCAAGACCTCTGGTTCTTCGAGCAAATATGCCCGCACCTCTGCGCGAAACGCGGCACGTTCCGCATCTGTCATCGCCTCAAGATCAAGGGCGGCCACGGGGCTGGACAGGGCAAAAAGAAAGGGCAGGGCATAGCGCAGGGACATCTGGATCATCTCGTTAACAAATATTCGCCTGTGACAGACCATATTTACCGCCGGTTGCCAAGGTCCATTGACCTCACATAGCGGTGACAGGCACATAGGGGCAAAGAAGAGGGGCAGCGAAATGCGACATTCAAACCGGGGCGACGTCGATCCATTCATCGTCATGGACGTTATGGAAGCCGCCCGCCAAGCCGAGGAAGCGGGGCGGCATATTATCCATATGGAGGTCGGCCAGCCCAGCACGGGCGCGCCTGCGCAAGCCCGTGAAAAGCTGATCGCTGATCTTGCGGATCCGCTGGGCTATACGGTTGGGCTTGGCCTGCCAGAGCTGCGCGCGCGCATCGCGCGCCATTACGGCGATTGGTATGATGTTGATCTGGATCCCGCGCGCGTTGTCGTGACAAGCGGCGCGTCTGGGGCATTTTTGCTCGCGTTTTCTGCGTTGTTTGACAATGGCGAACGGGTCGGGCTGGGGACGCCGTGCTATCCGTCCTACCGCCAAATCCTAAAGGCGGTGGGGCTGACCCCAGTCGATATTCCCACGACGCTTGATCAACGGTTTCAGCCGCAGCCGGCGCATGTGGCCGATTATGATTTGGCCGGATTGATCGTGGCATCCCCTGCGAACCCGACAGGCACAATGCTGGACGCAGGCGCGCTTGCCGCATTGTCCGAAGCTTGCAACGCGGCGGATGCGGCGTTTATTTCAGACGAAATATATCACGGCATTGACTATGATATCGCACCTATTTCTGCGCTTGAGGTCACGGATAACGCCTATGTGGTAAATTCATTTTCGAAATATTTTTCGATGACGGGCTGGCGTGTTGGTTGGATGGTGGTCCCCGAGGATCATGTGCGCCGTGTTGAACGGCTGGCGCAAAACATGTTCATCTGCGCCCCCCATGCGGCGCAACGATTGGCATTGCATGCAATGGATTGCCCGGCTGAGTTGGATCAAAACAAGGCTGTTTACGCCGCCAATCGGACGCTGATGATCGACGGGTTGCGCGCGGCGGGGTTGACCCGTTTTGCGCCGCCAGACGGCGCGTTTTATATCTATGTGGATGTTTCTGAATACACCGATGACGCGCGCGCATTCGCGGCGCAAATTCTGGCTAAGGCCGGGGTGGCCGTGACGCCGGGGCTCGATTTTGATGCGGTGCGCGGGCATCACTGGCTGCGATTTTCCTATGCACGCAGCACCGATGATATCCGCGAGGGATTGGACAGGATTACGAAATTCATGCAGGCCTACTGCGGGTGATACGGCTAATCTGTTTCTTCTGGTGCCTCTGCACGGCTGTTTCTGCGCAGGTTACTGTTGATCCAGCGCGCACAGCTGTGCAAGACGGCTGGTGGCAACTTAAAGTCAACGTCGGTCTTTCAAAAGTGACCCCTTACCGTTTGTTTACATTAGATAATCCGCGCAGGCTTGTTGTGGATTTTCAAGGTGTAGATTGGCCGGATGTTGCCCCCAATTCATTGCTTTCAGGGGATCGTGCGACGGCGCTACGCTATGGGGCACTTGGCCCGGATTGGTCGCGTATGGTTGTCGATTTAGCGGGGCCGCTTGAGGTCACACAGGCGGCGATGCAATCCACAGATGCGGGCGCTGATCTGTCGATTATCTTGAAGCGCACGGACGCGCAAAGTTTTGCAGCCAATGCGGGAGCGCCAACTGATTTGCACCTCGCGCAGCCTGTGGACCTGCCTCCCGAAACACCCCGCGATTTCCATGTTGTCATCGATCCCGGCCATGGGGGCATTGATCCCGGCGCGCTGCGTGACGGTGTGAGAGAAGCCGACTTGATGTTGCAATTGGGGCAAGAGGTGGCAATTGCCGTGGACGCAATTGACGGTGTGCGGGCCAGCCTTACGCGTGACGCAGACATCTTTGTGCCGCTTTATACGCGCGTCAGTTCCGCACGGGCAGCGGGGGCCGATCTGTTCATATCGCTGCATGCTGACGCACTAGAAGAAGATGCTGCAAGTGGTGCATCTGTATATACTATATCGCGTGACGGCGGGTCTCTTGCCTCGCGCCGCATGATAACACGCCATGAGCGCGGTGATCTTTTGGCAGGCGTTGATCTGGACGCACAAGGAGATCAAATCGCGACGCTTTTGATGGATTTGGCGCGTGACCGGACCGGACCAGAGGGGGGTGAATTTGCGGATATGTTGATCGCGCAGATGAAAAATGCCGGAGTGCGGGTCAATACCAATCCGCGCCGTTTTGGTCAGCTTGCAGTGCTCTCTGCCGCCGATTTTCCAAGTGTTCTGATCGAGGTCGGCTTTTTATCGAACGCGGAAGATCGCGCAGCGCTAGAAGATGCTGAAAGCCGCGCAGACATCGTGGCGGCGATTGCCGCCGCTGTTAACCAATTTACACGCTAAATCGTGATCATATACCCGCGCGGTGCACATTTGGCCTTTTGACCATCCGGCGGCACAGGCGTATAAGACCGTTTGAAACTATAGGACCATAATCACCCGTGCTGCGCTTTATTTTCTCTTTCTTTGGTGGAATCTTCACCATGCTGACCATGGGTTTGATCATGGGGGCACTGACGCTTGGTGGCGTGTTCTTTATGTACGGTCGCGACCTGCCGACATATGAAACGCTCGCGCGTTATCAGCCAAAGACAATTAGCCGGATTTATTCTGGCGAAGGCGAGATTATTGATGAATTTGCGGTTGAGCGACGGTTGTTTACGCCAGCATCGGAAATTCCGGACCTTGTAAAACAGGCCTTTATCTCGGCCGAGGATAAGAATTTTTATACCCATACCGGTTATGATCCGCGCGGTATTTTAGCGGCGATTGTCGAAGCAGTGACATCACGTGGTGAAAGTGTCCGTGGTGCCTCAACGATTACCCAGCAGGTGATGAAGAACTTCCTTTTGGATGGTTCAACCACTTTGGAACGTAAGATCAAGGAAATCATTCTTGCCACGCGAATCGAAGGCGCGATGAGCAAAGAACAGATCCTTGAACTATACCTGACCGAGATTGACCTTGGGGTGCGTTCGTTTGGTGTAACTGCGGCGGCGCGGTCTTATTTCAACAAACCCCTGTCCGAATTGTCGCCAGCTGAGGCGGCGTTTTTGGCTGTCCACCCCAAAGCGCCCTATAGCTATCACCCCGTGCATAACCGCGAGGCGGCGATTGCGCGTCGGAATTTCATTCTGCGCGAGATGTTTGAAAACGGATATCTGACCCAAGAAGAATTGACGATTGCGCTGAATGATCCATTGCGCACGGTGCAAAACGGCGATTTCCCGAGCTACCAAGAAAGCCTGCCGCCGCGCGACTACTTTACCGATGAAATCCGCCGTCAGCTTTCGCAAAACTTCGGCGAAGATGAATTTTTCTCGGGCGGGCTGTCTATTCGGGCGACCGTTGATCCTGATCTGCAAGTGACGGCTGCGCATTCGTTACAACGTGCGCTGGAAGAATATGACCGTGGCTTGGGCGAATGGCGGGGCACGGGGCTGACAATTCCCGAAGACCAGCTTGGTTCTGAAGAACTGTGGCGCGCTGCATTGGCTGATTTAACCGTGCCGCGCGATATTACTTATGTGGCGCCTTGGTATCCGGCCGTGGTGCTTGCCGTTGAAGAAAACCAATTGCGCATTGGCATTGAAGGGGTTGTTGAAACCGAAGCAGAACCCTTTGTCGTCCCGCGCCGCGACATTGAATGGATGCGCGGCAATTTCTTTGACAATTACACCGTTGGCGATGTGGTGCATGTGCGCCGTATGGTCACCGATAGTGACGGATCATTTATTCGCTGGTCGTTGCGTCAGGTCCCCGAAGCCCAAGGTGGCTTTATGGCGATGGACGTGAACACGGGCCGCGTCATCGCGATGCAAGGCGGATTTAGCTACCAAGATTCCGTGTTCAACCGTGCGACCCAAGCCCAGCGTCAGCCGGGGTCATCTTTTAAACCATTTGTTTATGCGGCCGCACTTGATAGCGGCTATTCCCCGGCGACAATTGTTGTGGATGCGCCGATCACCATCAACACGCCGCAAGGCGTCTGGCGCCCCAAAAACGCATCCAACCAGTTTTACGGCCCAACGCCGTTGCGCACGGGGATTGAACGGTCGCGGAACCTGATGACTATTCGTCTGGCGCAGGAAATTGGGATGGATACGGTCGCAGCCTATGCGGAACGCTTTGGTGTGTATGACCGCATGAACCAAGGGTTGGCGGCGTCACTGGGCGCAGATGAGACCACATTGTTCAAGATGATTTCAGCCTATGCGATGTTTGCAAACGGGGGGGAACGTGTAGAACCGACCTTGGTTGACCGGGTGCAGGATCGCTACGGCAATACTGTATATCGCCATGACCAGCGCATTTGTGTCGATTGCGCCGATGCGATCATCGCTGAAGGTTTTGGACCACGCATTGAATCAAACCGCGACCGCGTGATGAATGAAATCACGGCCTATCAATTGACATCGATGATGCGTGGCGTTGTGCAGCGCGGGACCGCGAGCGGCAGTGTTAACCTTCCTGTGCCAATTGCCGGTAAGACCGGAACAACCAATGATGCAAAAGATGTTTGGTTCATCGGTTTCTCGTCTAACATCGTTGCAGGCTGCTATATCGGCTACGACACCCCACGTTCCTTGGGGCGCGGTGCGTCGGGCGGCGGGTTCTGCGGCCCTGTATTCACGCGCTTTATGCGTGAAGCAATCGAAGTTTATGGCGCGGGCGCATTTGACGTTCCCGAAAGCTGCCAATTCATTAATATCGACCGCTACAGCGGCGCGCGCCTGCCGGACGGTGTGTCAGGCGAAAACGTGATTGCGGAATGCTTCCGCCCCGGCGAAGAGCCACTGTTTGGGATCATGTTTGATGGTGGCTTTGCGATGGCGGGCGATCTTCCGTTGTTTGACGAAGTGCAGGCGACAGGGCGCGAGGTCACGACATCGACGGGCGAAACCGCGACCGTTGGGCCAAAGGCCACATTCGGGACGCTTTCGACGGGTGGTCTTTACTGACCACCTGCTTGTCGGCGCGCGGCCCGCGCTGTAAGAGTTTCGACAATTCATTGACCTCAGATAGGTGCCCGTCATGCGCGCAGAAATTCAGACCTCCGCAGATGCGATCGAAAAATCGCTTGAACTGCTTGCGCAACGGATGGACCGTGAAACCGCGCCGCATCGGCTTGAGGAATTTAATGCGCGGGTCGAGGACCCGACACTTTGGGATGATCCTGAAGCCGCGCAAAAACTGATGCGTGACAGGCAGATGCTTGTGGATGCGATGGCGACCTATGACAGTATCGCGCAAGAGCTGGCCGACAATGTCGAATTGATCGAAATGGGCGAAACGGAAGATGACGCCGAAATCGTGGGCGATGCCGAAGCCGCGATTACTGCACTGCGGGACAAAGCAGCACAAAAAGAACTCGAAGCCCTGCTAGATGGCGAAGCAGATGCCAACGACACCTTCCTTGAAATCAATGCAGGGGCTGGCGGAACGGAAAGCTGCGATTGGGCCAGTATGCTCGCGCGCATGTACGTGCGTTGGGCCGAGAAAAAAGGCTATAAGGTCGAATTGCAATCCGAACAATCGGGCGATGAAGCCGGGATTAAATCGGCATCTTACAAGATTTCTGGCCATAACGCCTATGGGTGGCTGAAATCCGAAAGCGGCGTGCACCGTCTGGTACGGATTTCACCGTTCGATAGCGCGGCCAAGCGCCATACCTCGTTTACTTCGGTCAAAGTTTACCCGGTTGTGGATGACAATATTGAGATTGAAGTGAACCCATCCGATATTCGGTTGGATACCTATCGTTCATCTGGCGCGGGTGGGCAGCACGTGAACACCACCGATTCTGCGGTGCGGATCACCCACTTTCCCACAGGAATCGTTGTGACGAGTTCGGAAAAATCCCAGCATCAAAACCGCGACATCGCGATGAAAGCTCTGAAATCGCGACTGTATCAGATGGAATTGGATAAGCGGTCGACGCTCGTGAACGAGGCCCATGAAAACGCGGGCGACGCGGGTTGGGGGAACCAAATCCGGTCCTATGTGCTGCAACCCTACCAGATGGTCAAAGACCTGCGCACCAGTTTTGAAACATCTGACACCAAAGGCGTGCTGGATGGTGATCTTGACGGGTTCATGGGCGCTACATTGGCGATGGACGTATCTGGCAAGAGCCGTGCAGAGGCCAACGCGGAATAATCTTTCGTAGACGCGCAGGGATTTGCTTTCTATCCTTTGAAAACGGCCATTTGGCCGCGAGGGGGGGGGATTCTCATGACGCAGGCGACACGGCCCATAGTACAACCATTGGCACCGGCAGATTTGCGCGCGATACTACATGCAGGTATTGCCGATTTTCGCAAGGCACCGCAATTCGGGCTGTTCTTTAGCGCGGTTTACGTGCTGGGCGGGTTCTTGATGATTTGGCTGGGGGCAGGGCACGTCAGCTGGATTCTCGCTACTTCACTGGGCTTCCCTCTGGTCGCCCCATTTGCTGCCGCCGGTCTTTACGAGGTCAGCCGCCGGATGGAGCGGGATCAGCCGCTCAAATGGTCTGAAATTCTTAGCATCGTCTGGCACGAACGCACCCGTCAAATGCCGTGGCTGGGGGCGATCATTGTCATCTACTTTCTGTTTTGGACGTTTCTAGCACATATGATTTTCGCGTTGTTTATGGGGCTGTCGACGATGACCAATGTCACGGATAGCTTTGAAGTGTTTTTGACAGCCAATGGTCTGACGATGATCTTTGTCGAACTGTGTGTGGGCGCGGTTCTGGCGTTTTTGCTGTTTTCACTGACAGTTGTCAGCCTGCCGCTCGTGCTAGATCGCGAGGTGGATTTTGTGACTGCGATGCTATTGAGCCTACAAGTCGTCAAGCGCAATCCAGTCGTGATGATCGTGTGGGCGGTGATGATTGCGATTTTGTCTTTTGCCGCACTCGTCCCTTGGTTTTTAGGGCTGATGGTGGTGCTACCGGTCTTGGGGCATGCGACATGGCACTTATATCGCCGCGCAATTTTGTGATCCGAATAGGCAAAAGGGGCGCCACTGACGCCCCTTTTGCTGCGCAAATTACTGCGTTTGTACGCGGTGAGCCGTCAGGTGCCGGTTCACGATTTCAAACCATTGACCATCTGACTTTATGGCTGCGATACCGCTGTTCATCATTTCCAGTAGCTCTTCGCGATTTGGGTTCGATTTCGCAATGACTGGGCTAAGGTTCAGGGCTTTGGTCAGCTGTTCGTTAAGCATGATGTCATCTTGGGCACCAAGTTCCAAGACCGCGCCTTGACCCGGATCTACAGCGATCACAACGACATCATAAGTGCCATCAAGCAACCCGGCCATACAACCGGTGATCAGCCCTTCTTGCCCAAAGGTAATTGCCGGTTCCACGAGCCCATCTTCTTCAAGAACAAATGTTTCGTAGCCATCGGGGCGGCAGATGGACGTGTCGCGGTTTGATGCCGCTCCTTTGATAGCATTTATTGCAGCAAAGGAGATGAACTATGGGATTGAAACGGACGGACGAATTCCGGGTTGACGCGGTGCGGATTGCGCTGACAAGTGGGCTGACGCGCAAACA
>CALLAF010000010.1 GCA_938002605.1 uncultured Paracoccaceae bacterium
GCAGGTCGCAGAGATCCAGATCCGCGCTGCCATTCTCAATGGCTTCACCGCACTGGGCATCCCGAAAACCGTCGCCGCAGCATAAATCCGTCTGAGGTAAGGGGTACTCAACCCAAGGCTCCATTTGTGCAACAAAGCCAAGCCAAGGGCAACAAGCTACCCTCAGAGATTGAGAACATGCCCGTTCAGTTGGACCTAGAGTTGGTGTGAAGGCTTCATGAGAAGGTGGCGGCATTTTCGTCACAAAAATCTGAGTACCAAAGATAGATATAGCAGCCCGCGCAATCCCCCCATGGGGTGGGTACGTCCCCCCTCACAGCACCTCCGCAACACCTTTCCTGCCTCACCCACATCAACGATCATCCTGCCCTTCTCTGGCCCGCTCAGAGCCTGTGCAGTTGTGCCGATCAATGATGCTAAGGGCAGGGGGGGTATCCCCTTTTGTCTCACTAGGGCACGGTCTATTGGGACGTCTCATCATGATCAATCAAACTGTCTCATACAAATAGGGTTGACACCTTTGAGACACTTGCTCTACAACCTCTAAGACTTCATTGAGACACTTGGAAGGGATTGAGGCAATGATCGTAGGATATGCACGTACATCAACACTGGACCAGACAGCAGGGCTTGAAGCGCAAGAGCGTGACTTGACCAAAGCAGGTTGTGAGAAGTTGTTTGTTGAGCAAGTATCATCGGTGGATGTAACAGCGCGTGAGAAGCTTGCTGAGGCCCTTGAGTTTATCCGCGAGGGTGACGTTATCGTGGTAACTAAGCTGGACCGTCTGGCCCGCTCAGTGGCTCACATGCTGGAAATACAGGCTGACATAGAGGCCAAGGGCGCATCCCTCCGCATACTCGATATGAACATTGATACGGGCACCCCTAACGGACGCTTGATGCTAAATGTATTGGGCAGTGTTGCACAGTTTGAGCGTGAGATCATGCTTGAGAGACAGCGGGAGGGCATTGCTAAGGCCAAGGCAAAGGGTAAGTACAAGGGCAGGGCACCAACTGCGAAAGCCAAGGCGGACGAGGTTGCGAAGTTGCATGCTGAGGGACTTGGGGCGACTGCGATTGCCAAGCAACTGGGCATTGGTAGGGCAAGTGTCTATCGCATCCTTGCTGAATAACCTGTGTTTTTCAAATAGGTCAATAGTGCTGACATATATTCACTCATCCTTGTCCGTATCAGTGTTTTTTAACAACCAAGGAATGTGGTCAATGAGCGTGGTCAATGAGGTCAAAGATCATCACGTAAGTCATTGATTTGTAAGGCCATTAGGCGAATGGCGGAGACGAAGGGATTCGAACCCTCGAGACGGTTTCCCGCCTACTCCCTTAGCAGGGGAGCGCCTTCGACCACTCGGCCACGTCTCCGCCGACGCGTATAAGTGCGCGAAACCTGAGAGACAAGGCCAAAAAATGTTAGCTTGTGAAATAGTCTTGGTGTGGAAGGTATCGCAAATATTGGCTTGGATTCTTGCGTCCATATTGCAGGGTTGGACAGCAGGGTAAGAGGGCTGTGACTTGTTCGGGATCAGGGCAAGGTGCTTGGTTGCCGTTGTTACTTGTGGGGCAGGTCGCTAGTAGCATCGTCTCAAGCGTCACCCGAAAATGTGTCTGGCCATTAAAGGGAAACGTCGGGGCCCGATGCGCGCTCGCGCGGTCTGATTAGGCTTGCATCCGCATTATTCATTTCCTATATTTCTGTTATAACAGAAATTACAGATATAGGTCGCCCGCAAGCCATTGATCAGTTCATTCTGTATTGGGGCGATATGGGTAGTCAGTGGGGCGTTAACCGTTCGGTCGCGCAGGTGCATGCGCTTTTGTATTTGGCCGTCGACCCAATGAATGCCGAGCAGATTTCTGACCGCTTGGGAATTGCCCGTTCAAATGTGTCGAATTCTCTCAAGGAGTTGGTCGCGTGGCGTTTGATCCGACGGGTGCCAATCGCGGGGGATCGTCGCGAATATTTTGTGGCCGAAGTCGACGTTTGGGAAATGGCCTTGCGCATTGCTCAGGGTCGACGTGAGCGTGAGATTGATCCCGCCATGTCAGCTATCTCGGAATGTGTGGCATTGGCGCAGGACGATCGGGCAATAGCGCCAGAGGTTTTGCAGCGTTTGACTGAAATGCAAGGGTTTCTGGACAATACCACACGTTGGTACGACCAGATGCGCGGCGTGCCCAAAACGCAGCTTATCCGGCTGGTCGGGCTTGGCGATAAGGTCATTAAACTACTGAATTTTGCGGGTGGAAAACGGAAATAGCCCGCTGATAGAGTATCGAAGACTTGGAAGGAAGCATCATGCCATCGATCCATATTGCGTCTAAGGTCAAGCAAACCCCAATCTGCATCGATCCGCAAACTACCGATCTACGATTTCGCAATCTTTTGGGCGCACGCGCTTGGGCACGGTTGCCCGCGGCTATTCGAAAGCGTTTCGGCAAACGTCTTTGCGCCGGACAAAGTGTCGCTTACCAAGGCGTCGTGACCGCAATGAAAATGAATGCGGCGGGTTGGGTGCTTGCGCAGGCGGCACGTGTGATCGGTGCGCCGTTTCCGTTTGACCGCAGTAGCTTGCACCAGCCCGCCGTGGTTGTCGTGACCGAAGACAGGGCAAGCGATGGGCAGTTTTGGGTGCGCCAGTACGGGCGCGCACGCGGGTTTCCGCAAGTTGTGCATAGCTCAAAACGGTTTGCTGGGGTGACCGGGCTTGAAGAATATATCGGCTATGGGATTGGCATGACCCTACAGGTTGAGGCCGGCGACGAGGCGCTTTTGTTCAAGAGCGATCATTTTTTCCTACAGATTGGCGGGCGCAGGTTCCACTTGCCGCGCATGTTTAGCCCAGGCAAAGTAGTGGTTGGGCATCACGATCTAGGGGATGGTTGCTTTCGGTTTTCATTGGCGGTGGCCCATCCGCTATTTGGCGATTTGCTGCGCCAAGACGCAGTGTTTCGCGATGCGAACTAAATCATAGATCGGACGAAGATGCGCCTGAACCTCAAACAGCTAGAAGCCTTTATTTGGGTTGCGGATATGCAAAGCTTTCGGCGGGCGGCGGACCGGCTGAATACGACGCAGCCGAATATCTCGGCGCGTATTGCGCGGCTTGAAACTGCGCTGAACACGCAATTGATGACGCGTGACGCGGGATCAGTGCATCTTACGGATAAGGGGCGCGATCTATTGGTGCACGCGCGCCGGGTCATGGACGCGGCGGATGCGATGGTTGTCGCAGCCGATCAAAAGCAACTGGTCTCGGGGACATTGCGGCTTGGGGTGACTGAGATGATCGTGCATACGTGGTTGCGCGACTATTTGCGTGCACTCAAGGAGGGCTACCCGAACCTATCGGTCGAGTTGACAGTGGACCTATCTGCCAATCTTGAACGTGGCCTTGAAGAGCGGGCACTGGATTTGGCGCTGCAAAATGGGCCGTTTCAGAGGCTTTCAAGTGGTGAGGCGCCGTTGGGGTCTTATGAAATGATCTGGGTTGCGGCCCCGGATATTGCCCTGAAAGGGGTGGCCCGTATGGATGATTTGGCTGGTCATCCTATTCTGACCCATGCGCGCAATACGCGCCTATTTGATCAGGTCGCAGCACATTTTGCACAGCGCCGTGACCTGAATGTACATCTGGTGCCCTCCAGCAATCTCGCGGCCTGTTTGCATATGACATTGAATGGGATGGGTATCGCGACCCTGCCTGCTGCAATGGTCGCCACTGAACTGGCTGGGGGGGCATTGCGCCAGATCGACTATGGCTGGTCACCAGCGCCGCTCGACTTTTATGCGCGCTATGATGCTGAACGGGCGTCGGCTGCAATTGCGAATTGTGCCGGTAAAGCGGCACAGGTGGCGCAGGGGTATGATCAAAAAAGATGATCGTAATGATACAATTAAACAATTTGTTATGATGATGTGCAGCGTCTAGCCTTTCTGTAAACAACAGTTTGGGACCCGTGGCATATGCAACATAACATTCGCTTGGGCGTCGATATTGGCGGCACATTTACAGATGTCGTGCTTGAAGTTGGCGCAGCGCAGTTTTCAACTAAGGTTCTGACGACCTACGCAGCCCCCGAGGATGCGATAATCGACGGGATGCATCAAGTTTGTGCCAAGGCGGGGATCGCGCCCGGTGCGATTTCGCAGATCATTCACGGCACGACTTTGGCAACAAATGCGCTGATTGAACGGCGAGGCGCCAAGACTGCGTTGATCACGACCGAAGGCTTTCGCGATGTGATTGAGATGCGTACCGAAAGCCGGTTTGAGCAATATGATCTGAATTTGCAATTGCCTGAACCGCTGTTGCCGCGCCAGCATCGTTTTACCTTGTCCGAACGGATGGATGCGCAAGGCAATGTGTTGATCCCGTTAGACCGTGCGGATGTCGAAGCCCTTGCAGATCAGATTGCACCCATGGGATTTGAAAGCATCGCCGTGGGCTTGATTCATGCCTATTTGAATGACGCGCATGAACAGGTGATCCGCGACGTGTTTGCGCAAAAATTACCGGATGTGATGGTGTCTATTTCGTCCGAGGTGTCCCCACAGATGCGCGAATACGAACGGTTCAACACGACCGTGGCCAATGCCTATATTAAACCTTTGATGAAATCCTATCTAGGGCGGCTCAAGGGGCGGTTGGCCGAAGAAGGGGCAGGGTGCCCGATCTTTTTGATGCATTCGGGCGGTGGGATCATCAGCCTAGAAAGCGCGGCAGAATTCCCCGTGCGTTTGGTCGAATCTGGACCGGCGGGCGGCGCAGTGTTCGCAGCGAACATTGCTGCGCGGTATGACCTAAATAAAGTATTGTCATTTGATATGGGTGGCACGACGGCCAAAATTTGTCTGATCAAAGATCAAACACCCAAAACTGCCCGCGTGTTCGAAGTTGCGCGCACATACCGTTTCAAAAAAGGGTCGGGTATGCCAATTTCTATCCCCGTGATCGACATGGTCGAAATCGGGGCAGGCGGCGGCAGTCTGGCACATGTCGACGCAATGCGCCAAATCCGTGTCGGCCCGGAAAGCGCTGGGTCAGAGCCGGGGCCCGCCTGTTACGGGCGCGGTGGCGCGCGCCCTGCGGTCACCGATGCAGATCTGACACTGGGTAAACTAGACCCTGATAATTTCGCGGGCGGGTCAATTCAACTGCACGCCGATGCATCTGCAACAGCACTTAGCGAACTTGGCGCGCCTTTGGATATGGACGCGCTGACCGCTGCGCATGGGCTGGCCGAAGTGGTTGATGAAAACATGGCGAATGCTGCACGGGTGCACGCGGTTGAAAACGGCGAAGACCTTGCCGATTACACAATGATCGCTTTTGGCGGCGCCGCGCCGTTGCATGCCGGGCGATTGTGCGAAAAACTCGGCGTGCAGCGGCTTTTGGTGCCAACAGGTGCCGGCGTTGGATCTGCCATCGGTTTTTTGCGTGCGCCATTTAGTTTTGAAGCAACCCGCAGCGTCTATATGAAATTGTCGGATTTCGCGCCGAAGACCGTGAAAACACTGCTGTCAGATATGGAGACAGAGGCAACAGGGTTTGTGCGCACTTGCGATGCTGACGCTGATATCCATGCCGAATACAAAGTCTATATGCGCTACACAGGGCAGGGCTGGGAAATCCCGATCAGCTTGACCCGTGCGCAGGCGATGGCCCCCGATGTCGCCACTTTCCAAAGCCTGTTCGAGGCGGATTACACCGCGCTTTTCGGGCGCACAGTTGCCGGGATGGATATTGAAATCACGGTCTGGGCGGTGAATGCGACGACGGATGCGGCGCAAGCAGACGCGCTGGCCGAGGTATCCACCGAAAGCCGCGTGCAGGCTAACGCGAAGCGCAGCCTGTTTGATCCCGCACTGAGCAAGATCGTGGATGCTGCGGTGATAGCACGCGCCGATCTGGCACAGGGGGCGACTATTCCCGGCCCTGCACTGATCACCGAGGACGAAACTACAATTGTTGTGCCAAGCAGCCGCCAAGCCACGGCGCGCGTGGACGGCACAATTGATATCAATGAGGTGAAAGCATGAGCAACGTCGCCAACCAAGTCATGTGGAACCGCTTGATTTCTATCGTCGAAGAACAGGCGCAAGCGCTTGTCCGCACCGCGTTTTCAACATCTGTCCGTGAGGCAGGTGATCTGTCGGCAGGTGTTTATAATGCGGATGGTCTGATGCTGGCCCAAGCGGTAACTGGCACGCCGGGGCATGTGAACGCGATGGCGGATGCCGTTGCGCATTTCATCCGCCGTATCGGGCGCGACAATCTCTGCGAAGGCGATGTATATATCACAAACGATCCTTGGGAAGGCACCGGGCATCTTCATGATATCACGGTCGTCACACCGTCATTTCACAATGGCAATCATGTCGGTTTTTTTGCATGCACTGCCCATGTTGTCGATATCGGTGGGCGCGGCTTTGGGGCTGACGCGGCAAGCGTCTATGAAGAAGGCATTTATATTCCGATCATGAAATTTGCGGATCGTGGCACGGTGGATCAAACCTTGATCCATATGCTGCGTGGCAATGTGCGTGAACCAGATCAATTGGTTGGTGATTTGTACGCTTTGGCCACCTGCAACGAGATTGGCCAGCGAAGGCTGGCTGAAATGTTGGATGAATTTGCATTGGTTGATCTGAACGGGATCGGCGCGTTCATTCTTGAAAACTCGCGCCGTGCGACGTTGGAAAAAATCGCCGGTTTGCCACAAGCCAGCGCTGATGGTGGCATGACGATTGATGGGTTCGATGTGCCAATTGACTTGCGCGTCAAGCTGACCATCGAAAAAGACCGGATGATCTGTGATTTCGCAGGCACGTCGGGGTTAGACAAAAAAGGGATCAACGTCCCGCTTGTCTATACAAAGGCCTACGCGTGTTATGCGCTCAAATGCGCGGTGGCACCCGAAATCCCGAATAACGCGGCTTCGCTTGCCCCGTTTGAGGTCACGGCCCCGGTCAACAGTATCGTCAACGCTGTGCATCCGGCCCCTGTCGCGCTGCGCCATATCATCGGGCATATGATCCCGGACACGGTATATGATGCGCTTGATAAAATACTGCCCGCGACGGTGCCCGCCGAAGGGGCAGGGTGCTTGTGTAATTTCCAAGTCAGCCTGCGCCCCGCACCGGGGCAAGATGGCGCACGGTCCGAGGTTCTTGCCTTTAATTCTGGCGGTGCTGGCGCGCGGCCAACAGTGGATGGGTTGAACGCGACGGCATTTCCGTCGGGCGTCATGACAATGCCGATTGAGGCGACAGAACATACCGGCCCGGTGATCATCTGGCGCAAAGAGCTGCGGCCTGATAGCGGCGGCGCTGGGCAATATCGCGGTGGGTTAGGCCAGTTCATGGAGGTCGGCGCGACCAAGGGCTATGAGTTTGACTTTTCAGCGATGTTCGACCGGGTTGATCACCCCGCGCGCGGGCGACGGGGCGGCGAAAGCGGCGGCCCCACCACAATTTCACGCGATGATGGTGCCGCAATGCAAGGTAAAGGCAAACAATTTGTACCGGATGGTGCAAGGGTGATCCTTGGGCTGCCGGGGGGGGCAGGGTACGGCGATGCTGCTGCACGCGATCCAGACCTGATCAAACGCGATCTGGCGCGTGGCTATATTTCTGCGCAATCTGCGATGGACGACTACGGGCTGTCGGAACAGACTGTGGCCGCAATTTTGGACGCTGTTGCAAAAGGAGAAACCGCATGACGCAAGCGCCGCTTAAATCCAGCTATGATGTCGTAATCGTCGGGGGCGCGATGCTTGGTTCATCCGTCGCATGGTTTCTTACGGATAATCCCGGCTTTGACGGGTCGATCCTCGTGGTGGAACGTGATCCAACCTACGAATTCACGTCAACGTCGCACACAAATTCGTGCATGCGCCAGCAGTTCAGCCAAGAGATAAACATCCGTATCTCGCAGTTTGCCGCCGATTTCGTCAAGAATTTCCGCAGCTACATGGGCGACGATCCACGCGTGCCAGAGGTCGTGCTGCAAAGCTATGGCTACATGTATTTGGCCGACAATGCCGCGTTTGCGGACACGTTGCGAGAGGGCCAAAAGCTCCAAGCCGCTTGCGGCGCGGGCACCAAACATATGACACGTGATGAAATTGCAGCGGCTTATCCGTTCTACCAGCTTGATGATATTGTGGCAGGCAATCACAACCTGATCGACGAAGGTTATTTTGATGGCAACACGCTGTTTGACTGGTGGAAACGATCAGCACGTGAACGCGGCGCAGAATATGTCACGAACGAAGTGGTCGCGATGACAAAAGACGCAAGCGGTGCACGCGTGGAAAGTGTCACACTGAAATCCGGCGAGGTCATCGCCTGCGGCACGGTGGTCAACGCCAGCGGCCCACGTGCGGCGCTGACCGCAAAGATGGCAGGTATTGATATCCCGGTAGAGCCGCGCAAACGCTATACTTATATATTCGAGGCTGAAAAGCCGCTGGATCGTGACCTGCCGCTGACCATTGATCCATCGGGCGTGCATATGCGTTCAGAGGGCACATATTACCTTGCCGGATGCCCCCCGGATGATGATCCGGCCGTAGATCACGATGATTTTGTGCAAGATCACAGTCTGTGGGAAGAAAAGGTCTGGCCGATCCTCGCGACGCGTATCCCACAGTTTGAGGCGATCAAGCTGCGCAATTCGTGGGCGGGGCACTATGCCTATAATACGCTGGATCAAAACGCGATTGTCGGGCCGCACAGTGAAATCACGAACTTTATCTTCGTAAACGGATTTTCGGGACATGGATTCCAGCAAAGCCCCGCTATGGGGCGCGGCGTTGCTGAGTGGATTACTGCAGGCGCATATTCTAGTTTGGATTTGACCCCGTTCAGTTTTGACCGCATCGCGCGCGGCATTCGTTTTGAAGAAAAGGCCGTGATATGAAAATGCATACCAACAAATTCCTCGCCGCGATGCAGGCGGGCGAAAAGCAGATCGGTTGTTGGATTAGTCTTGCCAACGCCTATTCCACCGAAGTTGTGGCCGGAGCTGGCTTTGATTGGTTGGTCGTTGATCTTGAACATACGCCTGGCGATATGCAGGATGTGTTGGGTCAATTGCAGGCCATCGCTCCCTACCATGCGACCGCGATTGTGCGCACACCGGTCAATGATCCGGTGATAGTGAAACGGCTACTTGATCTGGGGCCTGAAGGAATTTTGTTTCCGATGATCCAAAATGTTGATGAGGCACGCGCCGCTGTCGCCGCCACGCGCTACCCACCGCACGGCGTTCGTGGCGTCGCTGGGATCGCGCGTGGGAACCGATTTGGGCGCGTCACGGATTACTATGAAAACGTCCAAGCACAAACCTGCGTCATTTTGCAGATCGAAACCTGCGCCGCACTTGATCAAGCGGTCGAAATTGGCACTGTCGATGGGGTTGATGGCGTGTTCTTTGGGCCTGCGGATATTTCGGCTGATATGGGGCTGCTGGGTCAGCCGTTGCACCCGGATGTTTGGGACCGAATCATGCCTGCGGCGCGCAAACTGATGGATTCGGGTGTGCCTGTGGGCACGTTGGTCACTGATCCGGCGTTTGCGGCTGATCTATTGAATGATGGGTTCACATTTGTTGCCTGTGCCACTGATATCGGTGTGCTGGCGAAATCGACTGATAGTTTGATGGCGCAGATGCGCCAATCTACCAATAAGGAAAACACATGAAGAAACTTGTTCTGACCGGGGCCGCTGGCCGTTTGGGGTCATATTTGCGCGAACCGCTGACAAAGATGTGCGACGAACTGGTGTCGACCGATCTGGCGGCAGACATTGGCAACACATTGTCCGGCGAAACCTATGTCCAAGCCGACCTTGGCGATCTTGCCGCGCTCGAAACGATCCTAGAGGGTGCTGATATGGTCGTGCATTTTGGTGCCATCGGTGATGAGGCCGCGTGGGGTGATATCCTGCATTCTAACATTATCGGGGCCTATAATGTTTGGGAAGCTGCGTACCGCAAGGGCGTGCGCCGCGTTGTGTATGCAAGCTCTGTCCACGCTGTAGGGATGCATTTAAAAACCGACGTGATCGATCTAGATGCGCCGCATAAGCCGGACACTTATTACGGGTTGGCGAAATGTTTTTGCGAAGATCTGGCAAGCCTGTACTGGGATAAACGCGGCGTGGAATCGGTTTGTATGCGGATTTTCTCATGCGCGCAGGCAAACAACGCACGGTCGCTTGGCACGTGGCTATCCTATGATGATTTGATTCATTTGGTCGAACGCTCCATCGACTCGCCTGTGGTCGGCTTTACAAAGGTTTGGGGAATTTCCAATAACGACCGTGTTGTGGTCGATAACAGCAAGGCCGCGCATTTGGGGTATCGTCCGAAAGACAACGCCGAAGTCTTTGCCAAAGAAATTCTGGCCGACACGCCGCCACTGGATAACAAAGACCTTGCCAACCTGTGCATTGGTGGGCCGTTCGCAACGGTTGATTTGGGGAATTCCGGTGTTGCCGCGCTGGGTGTCGTGGATGACCGGAAAGAAAACTAAAATAGATTTGCCCCGATGCGAATTCGGGGCAAATCCAAGACAGGCTTAGCTGTCCATTTTTGCAGCGATTTCGTCGAGCGAAGTGCAAACAGCTTCGATGTCGTCTGCTTCTGCAGCAGCTGCGATAGCAGTCTGAAGCTCGGTTGAAATTTCCATCATCATTTCAGGGTTTGTTGCAGCCAAAGCTTGCATGCCTGTTGAGATTTCAGTTGTCTTTTCTTGAATGGATGCTTCCGTGCACTCAGCAGATGCAGTTGTTGCGATTGTCGCGAATACGAGAGCCGCTGAGGTTTTTAACACGTTGTTCATTTTAGGTTTTTCCTATTTGAGTTTCGAACAGCGGCTACTTGTTATAAAACTTCAGTGGTGTCCATAGCGCGTTTTTTGTCGGCGCATTGTTGCTGGCAATTTGCAGACTATAAGCGAGTTTTTACTGGGTATCACATTATAGTGATTGGGTTTTTACGTGATTTTGGCTTCCCGTTTGGGCGGGTTGCGGGCAGCCCAAACGCCTGCCAAAATGCAAGCTACCCCAACGACGCGCGCAAAGGTGTTGCCGGGCGCGCCAAGGATTACATCAAGCAGAACACCTGATATCATCTGGCCTGCAATAATCAGCATTGCAGTATGTGCCGCACCAATGCGTGGGATCAACCAACTGCCTGCTGCGATAAACACAACGCCAATGGGCCCACCCAGATACGCCCACCAAGGGGCGTCGCCGGGGTTGCCCGCGAACAGCCCGCCAATGGCCAGCGCAATGCATGTAATAAAGACAAGCCCAACAAGATGGTTCCAAAACGAAGATTCAAGCGCAGATGTTGATAGCGCAAGACGCCCGTTGATCTGCCGGCTAAGCCCAACCAACAGCCCAGCAAGGACCGCAAGTGCTGCATAGGCTATCATGCCCCGCCCCCCAAAAAGATCAAAATCAGACTGCCCGCGAGGATAAACATCATAGACATATAGTCACGCGGCGTCGGGCTGCGCTTGGGCAACCCAAACAGCCCCTGCATATCGGCAAACAAGCTAAACACAACTTGCCCCGCTAATCCCAACGCAATTGTACCCGATAGCGCCAGTGCAGTGTTCATCGTAGCCGAGGTTAACATCACGGTCACACCGCCTGATATTCCGCCCAAATAGACCCAAAGCGGTGGGCGCACGCGCGCGGCGCGTTTGGGGCGTAAAATTAGGAGTAGAAACAGTGCGACGATGCTACCGGTCAGATGTGGTATCCATGATGCGAAAAACAGTGATCCACGTGCAGCAAGGGTTCCGTTGCACAACACCATCAGTGTCAGCAAGCCACCGGCTCCAAAGGCCGCAGTAAAGTGGAAAAATTGTGTGCTGCGCGCTAAATCTGACATTTGCAATGCATTGCGGTTTTGTACCGCAGGAGCAAGAGCAGATTACGCGCATGTGGGGCTAAACAGAACCACCACATACGCGCCAAAATCGTGAACACAATACGGATTAATCAAAAACAAATTACTCGTTAAGCATGGAAACTGACATTCATCGGCCCCATGAGCGGTTTTTAGCCCATCGATATGTTGAGAATTTGACGCAATTTGTGCATTCATAAGACTCTGGTGTGCTCAATTCGGTCACAATTGGTTTTCTCGTTGACAGTATTTTGAGGATCACTATAAGCCGCTCATTCATTGGTGTTGGTGGACCTCGCAAGAGGAACCCTGTCGTTCCGGCAAAATCCGGGAAAAAGGACAACGCCCTTCGCAAACTAAAGAAGGAGATCAGCGTATGACTAAACGTACCGCTGCCAAGTATAAAATTGATCGCCGCATGGGCGAAAACATCTGGGGTCGTCCTAAGTCACCAGTAAACCGTCGCGAATATGGCCCCGGCCAGCACGGTCAGCGCCGTAAGGGCAAACTTTCCGATTTCGGTACACAGCTGCGCGCAAAGCAAAAGCTAAAAGGTTACTATGGCGACCTGACCGAGAAACAGTTCCGTCGCATCTACGGCGAAGCTGAGCGTGTAAAAGGCGATACAGGTGAAAACCTTATCGGTCTGCTTGAGCGCCGCTTGGACGCTGTTGTTTACCGCGCGAAGTTCGTGCCAACAGTTTTTGCTGCGCGTCAGTTCGTGAACCACGGCCATGTCACAGTGAACGGTAAGAAAGTGAACATTCCTTCTTACCGTGTGAAAGAAGGCGACGTGATCGAAGTACGTCAAAAGTCTAAGCAGTTGGAACTGGTTTTGGTTGCTTCACAACTGCCAGAGCGTGACGTTCCTGACTACATGGAAGTTGATCACTCCAAGATGGTAGCGACATTCGTACGTACACCAACTTTGGGCGATGTGCCTTACCCGGTCACAATGGAACCAAACCTCGTGGTCGAATTCTACGCCAAGAACTAATTGTTCTTGCAATTGCGATTTCAAAGGCCGCGCCATATGGTGCGGCCTTTTGCGTTTTGCGGTTTGATTTACCGCAAGGCTCCTGTGTGCGTTTCGCGGTATGGCTGCACTGGAAGGGAACCCCCAATGGCCGCAACCACCAAATCAGCACTCCTTGAGATTTCACAAAAAGAATTCGCCAAGCTGTCAAAACTTGTCGATGCGGTTGATGTCAATATGGCAATGAAGAAGGGTGATGAAGATACCTCAATCTAGGACGTTATCGCGCACCGCGCCCACTGGATCAGCCTATTCTTGGGGTGGTATGCCGATGGGCAAGCAGGAAAGGCCGTGTTCTTTCCCGCTGAAGGGTACAAGTGGAACGATCTAAAGCGCTACAACGCTGATCTACGTCAGCGTCAGAATGACCTAGACTGGGATGGCGCGAAATCTGCGTTAGCGTCGGGGTATGCCGATTTGATTGCATTTATCACTTCGAAGTCCGAGGCAGAGCTTTACGGTGGTCCGATGAAAGGCGCCAATAACAAATGGACGCCGGGGCGCTGGGCCGAAGCGGCCGGACCGAGCCATTTTCGATCAGCTGCGAAATTCGTGCGCGCGGAAATACGTTCACGTGAACTCTAACTTGAGATCAAGAAATTAGACGCGTATGCATGCATAAAGGAGCGCAGATATGCAGCTAACGAGATCTAGAATGTTGCTCATCGGGGCCTGCGTCGCGGTGTGCGGTGTCGCAGGGTGTTCACGCGAACCGCAAGCCACGCGCGCGTCAGCGTCTGATATCAACTGCATGGCCCGCGCCATGTATTTTGAATCAAACCGATCCAGTCGTGATGGCATGGTTGCGGTTGGCAGTGTCGTTATGAACCGCGTGCAGTCTGATGCATTCCCTGACAGCGTTTGCGCCGTTGTCGGCCAGCGAAATCAATTTGCACCCGGCGTGATGACCAAAGCGATGGACGGCCAGGGGCGGGCATTGGCAGAGGCATCGGCGACAGCCGTGCTGGCGGGGGAACGGCACCCGCATGTCGCCAGCGCAAAGTTTTTTCATGCTGCTTGGTATGACGCCGACTACAACAATATTCACTATGTGGTCACAGCTGGCGGCAATGCTTTTTATGAAAAGCGACGCCCCGAAAACGTGACGACCCCAGATCCGCTTCCACAAACCGAGGGCGTCACGGGCTAGCCGCGCTGAAAGCTAGTTGAATAGCGCAGCCAATTTGTCGAACGCTTGGTTCCAGCCACCTTCGCCGGGTGATCCTTCAGGGACGCCAACATGCGTCATGGTCATGCGGGTTTGTCCATCGACTTCTTGTAACTCAACAATTACTTCTGTGACCTCTGGCGTACCTTCGGGCATCCCCATGCTGGCGGGCGAAATTAGGTTGCCATCCGCGTCACACATGCTTTCGGTATAGACCAATCGATTGGGGGCTGCGATTTCCTTGTAGGCGCCAGTGAACCACATGGTCATCGTGCGGTCCGGCATTTTCATTTCCATACAAATCTTGCGGGTGCCGCCGATAGCAACATCCATTTCGGCGACAGGAATCGTCATACCGTTCGGGCCGTACCATTGGCTGAATTTGGCGGGATCTGTCCACATGTCCCACACGGCGTCAATGCTGGCGTTGAAATTGCGCGTGATCACGACTGAATTTGCTGCGTCGGTCATTCTTTATCCTCGTTTTTTGCTAATAATTTGGCCATCATATCAAACCTATCGCCCCAAATATGGCGGTATTGATCGGCCCATGTTGCAATGGCTTCGATAGGGGCTGCGTCGATTTTACAGGGGCGAAATTGGGCGTTGCGACCGCGCGAAATGAAACCGGCGTCTTCTAAAACACGGATATGTTTTGAGATGGCGGGTAGGCTCATCTCAAACGGCTCTGCAAGTTCGTTTACAGTTGCTTCACCCGTGGCGAGTCGCGCAAGGATTGCGCGCCGCGTCGGGTTGGCGAGCGCTGCAAACGCGCTATCAAGTCGGATGTGTTGTGTCATAACGCCATTAATAAACCAGCTAGTTAATAAATCAATTGATTAAATAATGCGGAGATGCTGCGACTTTTTTGCCTATATTTTCTATGCCTGCCGCTAGCGTCTGGTCACGCTGCATCCGGGGCGCTAGAAACGGGCAACTAAACAAAGGTGGGGGCACCATGGCGGACGATATTCAACCACAACCGGGTATTATGGATATTGCACTCTATGAGGGCGGCGTTTCGACGCTTGATGGGGTCACGAATGTGCTCAAACTGTCGTCCAATGAAAATCCAGCGGGCCCAAGCGACGCGGCAAAGGAAGCGTTTTCGCGCGCCGTGCATCAGCTGCATCGCTACCCGTCTGCGGACCATAGTAAACTACGCGCCGCGATTGGTGAGGTTTGGGATGTTGACCCCGACCGCGTGATTTGTGGCGTTGGATCGGATGAGATCTTACATTTCATGTGCCAGTGTTATGTCGGTCCGGGTGATGAGGTGATCCACACAGAACATGGGTTTGCGATCTACCGGATTGCGACACTTGCAGCGGGCGGCACCCCGGTCGAAGTCCGCGAACGTGAACGGACCACTGATGTCGAAGCGATCCTTGCAGCTTGCAATGAACGGACCAAGCTCGTTTTTATCGCAAACCCCAATAACCCAACCGGTACAATGATCGGCCCAAGCGAATTGGCCCAGCTTGCCGAAGGTCTACCTCCGCAAGCCATCTTGGTGCTGGATGGGGCTTACGCCGAATATGTTGACGGATATGATGCCGGGTTGGCTCTGATCGAAGCGCGCGAAAACGTCGTGATGACGCGTACATTTTCCAAAATCTACGGGCTAGGCGGCTTGCGCATTGGCTGGGGCTATGGACCACGCGCGATTATCGATGTGATGAACCGCATTCGGGGGCCGTTTAACATGTCTTCTGCGGCGCTCGAAACCGCCGAAGCCGCCGTGCGCGACACCGATTACACCGAAAAATGCCGCGTTGAAAACGCACGTCTACGCGAATGGATGGCGACAGCCTTGGCGGAACTTGGGGTGCCCTCTGACACTTCGACCGCAAATTTTGTGCTGGCGCGTTTTGCCGACGCTGCCGAAGCACAAGCTTGCGATCAGGCGCTACGCGATGTGGGTATCATCGTACGCCAAGTTGCAGGATATAAACTGCCGCATTGTTTGCGCATCACGGTCGGCGATGAAAGCGCATGCCGCCGTGTTGTTCATACGATTGCTCAATTCAAAGGGGCCATCGCGTGACGCAGATTTACAACCGTGTTGCGCTGATTGGTCTTGGCTTGATTGCATCTTCAATGTGCCACGCGATGCGTCGCGCAGGGCTGGCAGGTGAAATTGTTGGTTATGCGCGATCCGCAGAAACGCGTGCGATTGCACGTGAAATCAATCTTTGTGATGCGATATACGATACCGCCGCCGAGGCCGTGAAAGACGCGGATTTGGTTGTGCTGTGTGTGCCCGTGGGGGCGATGGGGGCTGTTGCGGCTGAAATCGGGCCGTCGCTAAAGCAAGGTGCAACCGTCAGCGATGTTGGGTCCGTCAAGCGCACGGTCATTGATGCGGTGGCGCCGCATATCCCCGACGGTGTGCATTTCATCCCAGCCCACCCTTTGGCTGGGACCGAACATTCGGGGCCACGTTCGGGTTTTGCCGAACTCTTCGACAACCGTTTTTGCATCATTGTCCCAGTCGAAGGGGCGGACCGCGCTGCGGTTGACCGTGTGTCCGATCTGTGGCGCGGGATGGGCAGTAATGTTGATGAAATGGATCCTGATCACCATGATTTGGTGCTCGCAGTGACAAGCCATACGCCGCATCTGATTGCCTACACTATGGTTGGGGTTGCAGATGATCTAAGCCGCGTGACCGACAGCGAAGTTATTAAATATTCGGCGGCTGGTTTTCGCGATTTTACCCGTATCGCGGCGTCAGACCCGACCATGTGGCGCGACGTGTTTCTAAACAACAAGGACGCTACGCTCGAGATTTTGGGGCGCTTCACCGAAGAGCTTTTTGCGCTGCAACGTGCGATCCGCCAAGGTGATGGGGATCACCTGTTCGACTACTTTACCCATACACGCGCGATCCGGCGGTCCATCGTCGAAGCGGGCCAAGACACCGATGCCCCTGATTTTGGGCGTAGTCAGATTAAGTCAGAGTGATCCGTCTTGTGGGATTTATGCTGGCCCTATGGGCCGGCACCGCTGCAGCGCAGGGCTTTCCGCTTGTTGTGCCGCCAGTGGTCGTCGCAACGGATACCCCGTTGATCCGCCCTGTCACGCGCCCACCGCCTAGCCCTTATGCCGTATTGGTTTCGTTGCGCCCGGCCGTCCGCCCCGCGTCAATCGAAGCGGCTGCTGAGGAACGCCGTCTCGCGCGATTGCGCGGACAGGTTTGCGGCGATATCGCGATTCAAGGGGATAGTTTGGGGCGCGTTGAAGGTGCCGGCGCCTGCGGGGTGTCTGATGCTGTGCGTGTACGGTCGGTGTTGGGCGTGGCCTTGCGCCCAGCCGCGACAATGGATTGCCGCACCGCTGCGGCATTGAAAACATGGGTGAACCGTGGCGCTATCCCAGCGGTGGGGGCCGAAGGTGGCGGTGTTGCCAGTCTGCGTGTCGTGTCACATTACGCCTGCCGCAACCGTAACAACGCGTCCACTGGACGTTTGTCCGAACATGCCCATGGGCGCGCGATTGATATTGCAGGCATCGGTTTGCAAGATGGGTCCGAAATCACGGTGCTGACTGGTTGGGGGACATCCGACGACGGCGCGCAATTGCGGCAGATGTGGCGGGCGGCTTGCGGCCCCTTCGGGACCGTTCTTGGCCCCGAAGCTAACCGGTTTCATGCTGATCATTTCCACTTTGATACTGCGCGGTATCGTAGCGGGTCTTATTGCCGTTAAACTGCAGCCTGTGCGCGCAAGGCTTCCGCAATCTGCACAGCATTTTGCGCGGCACCTTTTAGAAGCTGATCACCAACAATAAACATGGTCACTGTCCGCCCGGATGGATCACCGAGATCGTCCCGGATGCGCCCGACAAGGACGTCTTGTTCGCCTGATGCCTCTGATGGCATCGGAAAATGGTTCGCTTCACGATCATCGACAAGCCGGATACCGAGCGCGCCCTCTAACGCGTGACGGATGCTGTCAGTATTGACGTGTTCGTCAAAACGGATCGACAAGGAAATCCCATGAGCGCGCAAAATCGGCACCCGAATGCAGGTCACACTGATCGGCAGTTGAGGTTGCGACAGAATGCGCCGGGTCTCGGCGATGACTTTCAATTCTTCACCGTTATAACCAGTTTCAGGATCGATATCAGAATTATGGCTGAACACGTTAAACGCATAGGAGTGCGGTAGAATTTGCGGCTCAAAGTCTTCGCCGTTCAGATGCGCGCGGGTGCCTTCGCGCAGTTCTTCCATCATTTCGGCACCGCCACCGGATGCGGCTTGATATGTCGATAGCGACAGGCGGGTGATCGACCAGCGTTGGTGTAACGGGGCCAGCGCAGTTGTCAAAATGGCCGCGATACAATTGGGGTTGGCGATGATTGCCGGGGCAGATTGCAGGGCCGCGCCGTTTGCCTCGGGGACGATCAAAGGCACGTCGTCTTGCATACGAAAGGCCGATGAATTGTCGATCACCTGGGCACCAGCGGCTACTGCGATGGGCGCGAACCTACGCGAAATAGTGGCGCCTGCAGAAAAGAACGCGATATCGACACCGTCAAAGCTATCCTCAGTCAGTTCTTCTACAACAATCGGTTGGCCGCGGAATGATTGGCTGCGCCCGGCAGATCTGGCCGACGCCAGCAGGCGTAAAGCGCCAACTGCAAAGTTGCGTTGCTCAAGACTGTGGATCAACGCAAGGCCAACAGCACCGGTTGCGCCGACGATTGCGACGACGGGTGCGGGGGCAGTGGGGACATGTGCATTCATGGGGTGGTCTTCCTTTTGTGTGTTCGGAAGACGGGGTTCAGCGCTTCAAAACCCCGTCCGATCCGGCGGGGTTTTATTTGGCTTAGGTTAGTTGCGATGCGCCCATGCCAAATATTCCCCCGCCTCAGCGGTGGTCATCTTGGTCATGGTTGTCGTCATCAAATTGGTCATGGCGGGGTGGGTAGCAATTAGCGGACATTCTGGCAAGCGCTATTCGGCGATTGCTTACGCATAGGCGGGACGGTCTAAGACGGCCTACCTATACAAAGGTATAGATTTACACGCGTGGGGAGATTGCCTACTTCTTTATGCATAGTTTCACGCTACTGCCGTAGTTTTTAAATGGGAAAAGAAAATGTTGAAGAGTATGAAAGCGAACCTATCCGCAGCTGCGATAACCTTTGGTTGCGCTGCCGGTTTATTGGCGATTAATGCAAATGCTGTAACCGCAGCAGAGCTAAAGACAATTGTCCTGCAAACACATGACAGGCAATCTTCTGTTTCAGGCGAACTTATTCGTTACGAAAACAACATATACATTCTACTGACCGAAGAAATGGGCCGCGTCCAAATTCACGCAGACACAGTTGCCTGCCACGGCGCGCTGTGCCCTGACCGCGGATAAGCCTAGGCTCTATTTGTATATCACAGACCGCAAACGCCTATTGGGGTTTGCGCAGACAGATTCGGTGAACACCGCTCTTTACGCTCCTTGCTGTGCTGCCTATAAGCAGCCCATGAAGTTGAGCATGATGATCATAGACATTATCTGCCCGGCGGTTTGATCCAACCAAACCAGCCGGGAAAAGGTGTCTGCCTATGCGCACCGCTCCTTACCTATATGTATTTCCGATATGCAAAGGACGCCCCACATGTGCGCCGAAACGACAGACTATAAAGACACGCTGAACCTGCCACGCACCGATTTTCCGATGCGCGCCGGATTGCCCAAACGCGAACCCGATTGGCTCGCGCGTTGGGCTCAAATCGGCGTTTACGACAAACTGCGCGCCAAGGCCGAAGGACGCAAGCCGTTCACCCTGCACGATGGCCCCCCCTATGCAAATGGCCATTTGCACATCGGTCATGCGTTGAACAAAATCCTGAAAGACATGGTCGTGCGCAGTCAGCAAATGATGGGCCGCGACGCGCGTTATATCCCCGGTTGGGATTGCCACGGTCTGCCGATCGAATGGAAGATCGAAGAACAGTACCGCAACAAAGGCCAGAACAAAGACGACGTTGATGTTGTCGATTTCCGCCAAGAATGCCGCAAATTTGCCCAAGGCTGGGTTGATATCCAACGTGAAGAATTCAAGCGTTTGGGCGTGCAGGGCAATTGGGATGAACCGTACCTCACGATGAATTTCCATGCAGAAAAGGTGATTGCGGAAGAATTCCAGAAATTCCTGATGAACGGCACGCTCTATCAAGGGTCCAAACCCGTGATGTGGTCGCCGGTTGAACAGACAGCCTTGGCCGAGGCCGAGGTGGAATACGCCGATAAAGAAAGCTTTGCGATCTGGGTGAAATTCCCCGTGCGTGAAACGGGAAATGCTGCACTGGAAGGGGCCAGCGTTGTGATCTGGACCACAACCCCTTGGACGATCCCATCCAACAAAGCGGTCGTTTTCTCAGAAACGATTTCTTATGGAGTCTATGAAGTGTCTGACGCGCCCGAGGACAATTGGGTACGCAAGGGCGAACGCTATATCCTCGCCGACAAACAAGCCGAAGCTGTCTTTGCTAAGGCCCGCATTGATGCGTTCACGCGCGTTAGCGACGCGGGCGATATGTCTGGAACCACGCTGTCGCATCCGCTTGCCGGTGCCGAAGGGAGCAATGGTGAATGGGATGATCCGCGCGATTTCCGCGCAGCCCCCTTTGTGACTGAAGACGAAGGCACTGGCTTTGTCCATTGCGCCCCGTCGCACGGGATGGATGAATTCGAACTGTACCGCGATTTAGGCATGCTAGAGCAGGTGATCACCTACAACGTCATGGAAGACGGGTCGCTGCGTGCCGATTTGCCGTTCTTTGGCGGGGCCAAAATCCTGCGCGACAAGCCCAACAAAAAGAACAAGAATAACCCGTGGGAAGGTGACGCAAACACGGCTGTCATGTCGAAACTGGCAGAGGTGAACGGGCTGTTTGCGCGTGGCGTGATCAAGCACAGCTACCCGCATTCTTGGCGGTCCAAGGCGCCCGTGATCTATCGCAACACGCCGCAATGGTTTGCTGCCGTGGATCGCGCCGTGGGTGACGGCCAAGATACCTATGGCACCACGATCCGAGAACGTGCGTTACGCTCTATTGATGAACTGGTGACATGGACCCCGCAAACGGGCCGTAACCGGCTTTATTCCATGATCGAAGCCCGCCCGGATTGGGTGCTGTCGCGCCAGCGTGCTTGGGGCGTACCGCTTACCTGCTTTACCAAGAATGGCGCGCTGCCTACGGACCCTGATTTCTTGCTACGCAATGAAGCGGTTAACGCACGTGTTCTGGCTGCCTTTGAAGCGGATGGTGCTGATGCGTGGTATGCTGAGGGGGCGAAGGCCCGGTTCTTGGGCGATGATGTGGATCATGACGCCTATACCCAAGTCTTTGATATCTTGGATGTTTGGTTCGATTCAGGGTCAACGCATGCTTTTGTTTTGCGTGACCGTGCAGATGGGTCTGACGATGGGATCGCGGATGTTTATCTGGAAGGGACCGACCAACACCGTGGCTGGTTCCATTCATCTATGCTGCAGGCCTGCGGCACGCTTGGCCGTGCGCCATACCGTGCGGTTGTGACCCACGCGTTTACTTTGGACGCCAAGGGCGAAAAAATGTCCAAATCCTTGGGCAACACGATCGTGCCGGAACAGGTGGTCAAACAATATGGCGCGGATATTCTGCGCCTTTGGGTTGCCACGACCGACTATAAACACGATCACCGTATTGGCGATGAAATCCTGAAAGGCGTGGCGGACAGCTATCGCCGTTTGCGCAACACGTTGCGGTTTATGCTGGGGTCCTTGGCTGACTTTACCGAAGCCGACCGCGTTGAACCTGCGGATATGCCCGAATTGGAACGGCTGATGCTGCACCGTATGTCCGAATTAGATGAACAGGTGCGTGCGGGCTATGCGAAATACGATTTCCAAGGCGTATTTCAAGCGGTGTTTACCTTTGCGACGCTCGAACTCTCGGCCTTTTATTTCGATATCCGCAAAGACGCACTTTATTGTGACGGCGACACGGACCGGCGCCGTGCGTCACGTACCGTCTTGGATATCTTGTTCCACCGGCTGACCAAATGGCTCGCACCGATGCTGACATTTACGATGGAAGAAGTCTGGCTTGAACGCTTCCCTGGCGATGACAGCTCTATCCACCTTGAAGATTTTGCCGAAACGCCTGCCGTTTGGCGCGACGACGCATTGGCCGCGAAATGGGCAACCGTGCGACAGGTGCGCCGGGTCGTGACAGGCGCGCTAGAGATTGAACGCACCAACAAGGTTATCGGTGCCTCGCTTGAGGCAGCTCCAACGGTTTATGTGTCGGCTGATGTGGCCGCAGTGTTGGAAACTGTGAACTTTGATGACCTGTGCATCACCTCCGGCATTAATCTGTCAACCGAGACCGCGCCTGAAAACGCGTTCACATTGGATGATGTTGCCGATGTGGCTGTGGTCTTTGCCCGTGCAGAGGGCGAAAAATGTCAGCGTTGTTGGAAGATCTTGCCTGACGTTGGCACGCATAAACACGCAGGCGTATGCGGACGTTGCGACGAGGCGCTCGGCTAAACCAAGAAACCCGGCCAAGCGTGCCGGGTTTTTTACCTGCTTATATAGGACTTGTCATATATGACCTATCCTGTATAAGCATGAGGTATGTCATTACGTCACGCCATTCTCGGATTTCTTTCGCTCAAACCGCTAAGCGGTTATGACTTGCGCAAGGCCATGGACGCCTCTGTGCAGCATTTCTGGCCTGCGGATCAGGCGCAGATTTACCGGACCTTGGCGCGATTGGTCGCTGATGGGTTGGTGGATGTGCAAGATGTCGATGGGGACACGCGCCAACGCAAACTGCACATCGCGACAGCGGAAGGATTGGCAGAGCTTGACGATTGGCTGCGCACAATCCACCCCGCTGAAGATTCGCGCGAACCCTTTTTGATAAAAATGTTCTTTGGGGGCCGCATCGGTGCGGCGGATGTGCGGGCGCTTTTGCTGGCCCGACGAGGCGAGGCGGAGGCGATGCGCACCACATTTCAAGGTATCGCAACAAGTATCCCCGCAGGCGGTGACCTAAACACGACCCTGCGCCGCGCGACCTTGCTCAGCGGATTGCGCCATGTCGAGGCGGAAATCTTATGGATTGATGAAACTCTTGAGGCTGTAGAATGAACGCGAGCTGGCGCAATATCGTAACCTATGTGGTGGGCGCCTATGCGCTGTCGGTGTTCGGCTGTTTGCTTGTCGCATGGGGCCATGATGTGGGTGGGTTGGTCTCTATCGTTAGCCCAATTCTTATGGCTGTGTCGTTACGTACCTTGGGGCGGGACGGATGGAAGACGGCGGGGTTGTGGATGAACCTGCGGGGCCATTCGCGCGACTACGCGCTGGCGCTTTTGGTATTTCCTGCGTTGGTTGCCCTGTCGCTTGCTTTGGGGGCAAGGCTAGGCACGCTGACATTATCTGATGGGTTTTTCGCGCGGTATTTGCCCGCGATCTTCGCAATGCTGCCGATTACCATGCTATACGCTGTCTTCGAAGAATTCGGCTGGCGCGGCTATCTCGAACCGCAATTGGAAACTTTGGGTGTACCAGATCTAAAGCGACATTTGCTTGTCGGTTTGATTTGGACGATTTGGCATATTCCCTATTTGATGACATTTGGGAATGTCGCCGATATCCCGCTTTACCTGTTCATGCCGATCTATTTGATCGAGACGCTTGCGATGGCGGTATGGTATGGCGTGTCGCGCAAGCGCACCAACAGCGTCTGGCCTGCGGTGATTGCGCATGGTGGCGCAAATGCGATTATGTGGCCGCTCGTTATGACCGCAGATTTGGTCCAGATTCAAAACGGTCTGTGGATATCGCCACGACCGGATGCAGCATTATCGATGTGCCTATTGATTGCCGTGGCGGCGTTCGTTTGGCGTCGTCGCTAGGGCGCGCGCAAATCGGTTAATACTTGCGCCGCAATCTTGAACGATCGCAGCCGCGCTGTGTGATCATGGATCATTCCCGTCACCATCAGCTCATCAGGTTGATATGTGTCGACAAGCGCGCGTAACTGCGCACGAACCGTATCCGGCGCACCTGTTGCCGAACAGCCAAGCGCGGCGTTCACCTGTGCCAAAACAGGGCGCGCGACCTGCATGGGCAGATCGTCGACCGGATAAGGAAGTTTGCCGGGTTCACCCGCGATGAGCCGCGCAAAGGCTAGCTGTTGCGATGTACGCAGATATGCCGCCTGTTCATCGGTGTCTGCGGCACAAACACCCGCCGCCATCATAACGTAGGGTTTTGCAAGCCACGCGGATGGGCGGAAGGTGTCGCGATAGATTTCGATCGCTTGCTCTAGCATTGTGGGGGCAAAATGTGATGCAAACGCATAAGGCAGCCCCAATTGTGCGGCGAGTTGCGCACCGTAGAGGCTTGATCCTAAAATCCAAACAGGCACATTTGTTCCTGCGCCAGGGACAGCCTGAACCGGCGTTGGATCATCCCCAAGGTAAGCGATCAGTTCCTGCACATCTTGTGGGAAACTCTCCTCTGGGGCCATATGGCGGCGCAGTGCACGGGCGGTTTTCATGTCGGTGCCCGGCGCGCGACCAAGCCCAAGATCTATCCGTCCCGGGTAGAGCGTAGCCAAGGTGCCGAATTGTTCGGCGATGATCAACGGTGCATGATTGGGCAACATCACGCCCCCCGCGCCAACGCGGATTGTGTTGGTCGCACCTGCAACATGGCCGATCACGACAGAGGTTGCCGCTGACGCGATGCCGGGCATATTGTGGTGTTCGGCCAACCAGTACCGATGGTAGCCCGCCTTTTCGGCCAATTGCGCCAGCGCGACTGTGTTTGCAAGGGCATCCGCCGTGGTCTTACCTTCGGGCACGGGGGAGAGATCAAGTAGAGAAAAATGCTGCATCAGGTGCTCCTTAATCTGTACCTAAGCCCGCCGCTGATGTTATCAAGGCGCGGGTCGCAGCGACCCAAAGGAAACCAATATGAGCGGGTTGATTTGTGAAACCTCGCCTGTCGGCGCGCTGGGTGTCGACGCGGCAGATGGCGCGATCACAGGGTTGCATTGGGGGCGGGCTGGGACGCTGACGCGGGGGCCGCTTTTCGATCAAGCGCGCGCCGAAATATCCGCATATTTTGCCGGCGAGTTGACCAAATTTTCCGTACCACTTGCACCACGCGGCTCACCGTTCCAGCATGCTTTCTACGCGGCTCTATGCGCCATCCCCTATGGCGAAACACGGACCTACGGAGACTTAGCCAAATCGCTGAGTGTCTCTGCCCAAGCTATCGGACAAGCCTGCGGTGCCAACCCAATCGCAATTCTGATCCCCTGTCACCGGGTGCTGGGCGCGGCCGGACTAGGCGGCTATTCCGGCGAAGGCGGTGTGGACGCGAAAGTGGAGCTATTGCGGCTAGAAGGGGCGGCGGGGTTGTTGATTTGAACATGCGCCCGGCTTCCTACGACGTGTGGCTAGCGACGGCTGGATAATAGTCCACTAAGGAAATCTATCTGGTTTTCGCAAAATGCAATCGCGCGTAAATGCCCGTCGTCCTGTTCGACGTGCAAAGCACCTGCTTGTTCGCGATAATCCGCGGCCTCGGTCCAATAACCAATTGCGCGTTCCAGAATGTCTGCTGTCCAGTTGCCACCATTCTCTAAAAGTGTAGCGCGGGCGTCGTTTTCTGCGTCGTGGTACCAACCTGTGAGTTCAGCATCACGAGCCCTGTTTTCAGCGGTGTTTTCGATCAGGACACATTGAAGTGCGCTTTGCGAGCCATCAGCTGTTGTCTGAATTGAAAAATGCGCGGGCGCGGAGTTTTGGGTTTTCATCTGCAGCGCTTTCGCGCCCATCACATCGGCCTCATGCTCTAGGCCAGGGTCATCATTCACCGCGACGCCCTTCATCTGCATCGTTGGTTTCACGCGGCCTTGTGCCTGTTGCACCACATGCCACGCCTCGTGGGGGAGGTGTTTTTCTTGGCCGGGGGCGAGGTGGATGTTGCTGCCTTGCGCGTAGGCGTGCGCCTGAACCGTTGCGGGTTTGTCAGAATTGCGGTGGACGCGCACATGGTCCATCGACATGCCCGACAGGTTTTCGATCCCGGATTTCAGGTTGTCCGGTAGCCCGGTATTATTTTTCTTCGGTGCGGGGGCTTCGGCGCGTTGGATGAATTTTGCTTGAACTTCATCGTCTTCTGCCCGCTGAACAGTGGGACGTGCGTCGGCCATCAATTGGAGTTCTGTGAGCGATTGGGAAGCCGCGCTGCTATCTGCCGCGCGCTGTAACGGTCCGCCAGTTTTGGGCGCGCGCGCCTGCGCGGCACGCTGAGGCGCTATCTGCTTTTGCGTTTTCATCAAAATGTCTCTCAATCCGAGAAGTCGTATAATAATGACGCAACTATAGCACGAGGGATAACATTTCCCTAAGGGAAATTTAGGCTGCGGATTTTTCCGGCAATATTTGCTGCCCTACCCCCGCCAAAAGTAAGTAGACAGATGTCACGATCAGCCCCCAATGTGCCGCGCTGTCAGGATGAAAATCCACCCAAGCCGCCCATCCCGCAAATGCCGTCCAGGCCAGCGCCATCGGTAATGTCACGACGCGCCAACGTTCGGTGCGCACGGGGTGAACGAATTTCAACGGCAAGAACATCGCAATTGCGAGGCTTGCCACAAGCAAGAACGAAACCCAAAAATCTGGGGTGAGCGCAAAGATCACCAGCACCAGCATATTCCAGCAACCCGGAAATCCGGAAAATGAATTATCCTTTGTTTTCATCCGTGTATCTGAAAAATACATCGCAGAGGCAAAGGTGATGATGATGATCGAAAACCACCCAGTCCAGCCCGGCAATAGCCCTGATTTGAATAGCGCGTAGGCGGGTACAAAGACATAGGTCAGGTAGTCGATAATCAGATCCAACAGCACCCCGTCAAAGATCGGCGCGTTCTTTTTCACATCATAGCGGCGCGCCAAAGGCCCATCGATCCCATCGACAAAAAACGCGACGACAAGCCAGAGGAACATCAGATTCCATTTTTCGTCAACGGCCGCCAACATTGCCAACATGGCAAAAACCGCGCCGGTGGCTGTTAGAAAGTGGACAGAAAGGGCTTTGGTGCGAATATCCATCATGACGATATGGTCGAAATTCAACCGCAGGGCAATCGGTTAGTCATGCCTTGGGGTGGGCCTTGTCGTAGACTTCCATTAGGCGAGCGGAATCAACAGCTGTGTAAGCTTGGGTGGTCGACAGGGACGCATGTCCCAGAAGTTCTTGGATCGTGCGTAGATCACCGCCTGCAGACAGCAAATGTGTCGCAAAAGAATGGCGCATCGCATGTGGCGTGGCGGTGGCAGGCAGGCCAAGCTGCATGCGGGTTTGCGCCATAACTTTTTGGATGGCGCGCGGAGCTAAAGGCCCGCCACGAACCGCACGAAAGAGCGGGACATTTGGTTCAACCGGGTAGGGGCATTGCGCGACATAGGCATCAACGGCGTCGCGGGCGACATCAATGACAGGCACGATCCGTTCTTTATCGCCTTTCCCTTTGATCCGCAGTACGGGGGGCAAGGGCACGTCTGCTCCGGTGAGGCTGAGCGCCTCGGAAATCCGCAGCCCACAGCCATAAAGAAGGGTGATCACCGCGCTATCGCGGGCAGCGACCCAAGGCTCGCGGGCTTGCAGCTCAACGGTCTCGATCATCGCGGCGGCGGCGTCTTCCGCCAAGGGGCGGGGGAGTTTCTTTTGAAACTTTGGTGACCGCGTAGAAAGAACGGCGGTGGGTTCAAAATCTTCGCGCTCGGACAGCCAGCGGTAGAAAGATTTCACCGCCGATAATGACCGGGCCAAAGACCGCGCGCCGACACCGCGCCCGCGTTCATGGGCCATCCACGACCGCATGTCGCGCGTTGAAATTGCGGCGACTGGTTCCAACCCCAGGCCACCCCCATGGTGATGTGTCATAAAGGCTAAAAAACCCATCACATCCGTCTGGTAGGCTTTGAGCGTGTTATCCGCCGCACCTGACAAAGCGCGCTGATGGTCAAGCCACTTTCCCAACATATCGGTGAGCGCCGCTGAGATCATCACAGCTAGCCCAGCCAGCGCTGCATGACCCGTTCAAACACACCGGTGAAGAAGGTCAGCAGATCCGTGCCTTGCTGGGCGCTGAATTGCTGCGGATCTTCGGAGCCCATAATCAGCATGCCGGGGCGATTGCCCGCCCCGAGGTCCAGCTTTAGGCAGGCTTCTGATTGAATATAGCCCGCGCGTTCGCCGTAAAGACTGGCGCCTGAGTTATCGAATTTGCGCAGGGTGATTTGGCGCACCGGCATGTTGCGGCCAAGGGTGATATAATCATCAATGAACCCTTCGGGCACCACGGCGACAGCCGGGCCCATGTCATTGTCGCACTCTGGGTCCGCGCTTTCGAGAACCAACCGGATCGCATCGACGCGCAGGGTATTGGCCACATCGCCTGTCAAATCTTCGAGAAAGGCGGTAAACGTCTGGGCATCCATCATGCGCAAAATGGCGCGGTGTACCTGGTTGGTGCCTGCTAGGTTGTCGTAGGCCGCGGCAATAACATTGCGGTGCGTGTCTTCAAGCCGATCAAACCGGGCCTCAAGCCGTTCCATTGCGATGCCACGCAGGTCAACAATATTGCCGCCTTTATTTTCGTCATCGCCGCCGACAAGGGCACGCATAATATCGTGATCCTCAAGCAAGAGGTTCGGGTTTGCGATGATCTTTTCGCGGGTTTGCTCATCCATCTCGGGTGTACTCATTAGGCTGCTTTTATGTTTGTCACAAACTCTAGCAGGTCACGCCTTGCGGTTCCGCAACTATTTTTGCGCGGTCCTAAAAGGTGACTTTTGGGGCGCACATTGGGGATGTAACCAGTCAGGCCCTATAGAGCAGAGGTGGCGCTGTATTAAGACATGCAAGGTTTTTCAACTATAGCATTTGCCAAGTGCATATTTTTTGGTCAAATTGCGGACATGGGATTTCTCGAAGTTGATCATGACGCGTTTTTGGTTGTTATGGCCTGTGTGGTTGCTTTGGCTGCGGGGTTTACCGGTCTATCGATGACCCGCGCGCTGTCGACGAAATCCGAAATCCATAAAAAGGCTTTAATCACACTTGCATCTGTCGCGCTTGGTGGCGGAATTTGGGCGATGCATTTTGTTGCGATGTTGGGGCTGCAGCTTCCGATCTTGTTTTATTATGATGCGGCGATCACGCTTGTTTCAGCATTGACGGCGATCTTGATCGTCGGTGCCGCGCTGATCATTTTGCATTTCGCGCCGCGCACCACCGCCACAATCTCGTTGGCTGGCGGCATTGTCGGTGTGGGCGTTTTGGGAATGCACTACATTGGGATGGCGGGTTTAGAGCTATGCCGCGCGGTCTATTCACCTTTGGGGGTAGCGCTGTCGTCTCTCGTTGCGATTGGACTATGCATTCTAGCCTTTTGGATCGCTTATGGTAAACGCACGAACCGGAATATTTTTCTGGGCACCTTATGCTTTGCGATTGCTGTTTGTTCTGTTCATTTCCTTGCCATGGCAGGTACCAAATTTGTCGCGATGCCAAGCGGTACAGAATTTGGCCCGACGATGAGCAATGAGACGCTGGCGCTTGGTGTTATTTTTTTTAGCTTTGTTATTTTCGGGGCATGTCTTTGGGTCAGCGTCACCTATTTGATCGTGCCTGCAGACGCCAAGCCCGTCCCACCTGAACCCGAGGCCGACCAGCCATCGCGCCTGCAAATTCCTTGTGAACGAGACGGTGGGAAAATCTTTATTGCGCCGGGCGAGGTAGCATTCGTGCGGGCCGATGGCCATTACACACAGGTCTACACCGACCAAGAGCGCCTATTTTGCGTTTGGCCGATCACAGAGGCGACGAAACGGCTTTTGCCAACGGGATTTTTACAAACCCACCGCAGCTATCTGGTGAACCCGGACCGCGTCGCGCGGTTTGAACGGACGAAAGATAAAGGGCGCTGCGTCTTCGACGGTGTAGATTTGCCTCCCGCACCTGTTAGCCGCTCCAAGCTCAAGTCCATACAAGATGCCTTGGCGTCGCAGCTTGGTGCAACTCGTGCGATCTGACGCGCATTTCGTGCAAAATACCTGTTTTTCATTGATTTTCTAAAGCCATCGCATACCAACGTATGCCCTACTTCTTCCTAGCCAGAATAAACGCTTTTTAGGGAGGAGAGCCGATGATTCCAGCGGAATTTGATTATTATCGACCCAAGGACATGGCCGGTGTGCTATCGATTCTTGAAGAACACGGTGATGATGCGCGTGTCATGGCGGGGGGGCACAGCCTGATCCCGATGATGAAATTGCGCATGGCTGATGTGCCTCATTTGATTGACCTACAAGACGTCGGCGGCATGTCTGACATTGCGATTGACGCGGATAAAATCGTGATCGGCGCGATGGTCACACAAGCTGAAATCATTGATCACGCAGCGCTGAAAACCAAGGCTCCGATCCTGAGCGAAGCGGCTTTGCAAATCGCTGATCCGCAGGTGCGTTACATGGGCACTGTCGGCGGCAATGTCGCCAATGGCGATCCGGGCAATGACATGCCGGGGCTGATGCAATGTCTTGATGCGACCTTTACCGTTGTGGGCCCTGATGGCGAACGCGATATTGCGGCGCGTGAATTTTACGAAGCGGCCTATATGACCGCCCGCGAAGATGACGAAGTGCTGACCCGCGTATCGATCCCGCTGCCCAGCGGTGGCTATGCCTATGAAAAACAAAAACGCAAAATCGGGGATTATGCGACGGCGGCCGCTGCGGTTCAGATCACCAAAGACGGTGAAAACTGCGCATCTGCATCTATCGCGATGACTAACCTGAGCGACATCCCCGTCTATTCCGAAGCAGCCTGTGCTGCATTGGTTGGCACGACGGTTGATGAGGCTGCGATCAAAGCTGCGATTGACGCGATGCTTGGCGACATTGACCCGGTCGAAGACAACCGTGGCCCGGTCGCATTCAAAAACCATGTGGCGGGCGTCATTTTGCGGCGTGCCATCACGCGCGCTTGGTCGCGGGCGTAAGGGGGATTTATTATGTCGAATAAGATGCACATCAAATTGAATGTGAACGGCAAAGCCGAGGAATTTCTGGCCGAGCCGCGCGAATTGCTGATCTATACCCTGCGCGAACGGCTGAACATCACCGGACCGCACATCGGTTGCGAAACGTCCCACTGCGGCGCGTGTACTGTCACGATTGACGGAAAATCTGTCAAATCCTGCACCATGTTCGCAGCCCAGGCCGATGGCAAAGAGATTACAACCATCGAAGGTATCGGTGGTCCCGATGATCTGCACCCACTGCAAGAGGCGTTCAAAGAACACCACGGGCTTCAGTGCGGGTATTGCACACCGGGCATGATCACCCGAGCCACCAAGCTTCTGGAAGAAAACCCCAACCCAACCGAAGAAGAAATCCGGTTCGGCATGGCCGGCAATATTTGTCGCTGCACGGGATACCAGAACATTGTGAAATCCATTCAGGCTGCGGCCACTGAAATGAATGCAGCCAAGGAGGCCGCAGAATGAAGGACGAAGTCACACGCGAGGAACGCGTTGATAACCTCAAAGGAATGGGGTGTTCACGCAAACGGGTTGAAGATGCACGTTTTACCCAAGGCAAAGGCAACTATGTCGATGACGTGAAACTTGACGGGATGCTGTTTGGCGATTTTGTCCGGTCTCCCTATGCGCATGCCCGGATCACGAATATTGATACTGCGGCCGCATTGGAAGTTCCGGGAGTTTTGGCCGTGCTGACGGCGGCTGATCTGGAACCGCTTGGCCTGCACTGGATGCCCACATTGGCGGGCGATAAACAGATGGTGCTGGCCGACGGCAAAGTGTTGTTTCAGGGCCAAGAAGTCGCCTTCGTCGTGGCTGAAGATCGCTATGCCGCCGCCGACGGGATCGAAGCCGTTGTGGTCGACTATGAGGAACTGCCGGTCATTGTTGACCCATTCGAAGCACTGAAATCTGATGTGATTTTGCGCCCTGATACGGTTGATGAAAACGGCAAGGCGGTTGACGGGGCCCATGGGCCACGCAACCATCCCAACCACATCTTTACTTGGGAAGCGGGTGACAAAGACCCGACCGAAGAGGTCATCGCAAACGCTGATGTCGTCGCAGAAGAAGAGATGTACTATCACCGCACACACCCTTGCCCGCTGGAAACTTGCGGCTGTGTGGCATCGATGGATAAGGTGAATGGCAAGCTAACGCTTTGGGGAACCTTCCAAGCGCCACATGCCATCCGCACGATTGTATCGCTGATTTCCGGGATCGAAGAACACAATATCCGGGTGATTTCGCCTGATATTGGTGGCGGATTCGGCAATAAGGTGGGTGCTTATCCGGGCTATGTCTGTTCTGTCGTGGCATCCATCGTGACGGGTAAGCCGGTCAAATGGATCGAAGACCGGACGGACAATCTGATGACCACGGCCTTTGCGCGTGACTATTGGATGAAGGGTAAGATTTCCGCCACACCCGAAGGTAAAATCACCGGGCTACATTGCCATGTGACGGCCGATCACGGCGGCTTTGATGCCTGTGCCGACCCGACCAAGTTTCCTGCAGGCTTTATGAACATCTGTACCGGGTCTTATGATATCCCAACGGCCTATCTGGCGGTGGATGGTGTCTACACCAACAAAGCCCCCGGCGGCGTGTCGTACCGCTGTTCCTTCCGCGTGACAGAGGCTGTCTATTTCATTGAACGGATGATCGAAGTACTGGCGATCAAGTTGGATATGGATGCGGCTGAACTGCGCCGGATTAACTTTATCAAAAAGGAACAGTTCCCATATACAGCCGCGCTGGGCTGGGAATACGATTCTGGCGATTATCACACCGCTTGGGATAAGGCGCTAAAAGCCGTTGATTACGACGGTCTGCGCGCCGAACAGGTGCAACGTGTTGCAGATTTCAAGGCGGGCAAAACCCGCAAACTGATGGGAATTGGTCTATCATTCTTTACTGAGATTGTCGGCGCTGGCCCGGTCAAGAATTGCGATATTCTTGGGCTTGGCATGTTCGACAGCTGTGAAATCCGGATCCACCCGACCGGGTCCGCGATTGCACGGTTAGGCACGATTTCCCAAGGCCAAGGGCACGCGACCACATTTGCGCAAATCCTTGCCTCGGAAATCGGGCTGCCTGCCGACAGTATTACGATTGAAGAAGGCGATACTGATACCGCCCCCTATGGGCTTGGCACTTATGGGTCTCGGTCCACACCGGTGGCAGGGGCTGCCACAGCTATGGCTGGGCGTAAAATCCGGGCCAAGGCCCAGATGATCGCGGCTTACCTGCTTGAAGTTCACGACAATGACGTGGAATTCGATGTGGATCGGTTTGTTGTCAAAGGCGCGCCTGAAAAGTTCAAAACAATGAAGGAAATCGCCTTTGCCGCCTATAATCAGGCTATTCCGGGAATCGAACCAGGGCTTGAGGCGGTCAGCTATTATGATCCGCCGAATATGACCTATCCGTTTGGGGCCTATATCTGTGTCATGGATATTGATGTGGATACTGGCGTTCCAGATATCCGACGTTTCTATGCGCTTGATGATTGTGGCACGCGGATCAACCCGATGATCATCGAAGGCCAAGTGCACGGTGGTTTGACCGAAGCGCTTGCTGTCGCCTTGGGCCAAGAGATTGCCTATGACGACATGGGGAACTGCAAAACGGGCACATTGATGGACTTTTTCCTGCCCACCGCGTGGGAGGTCCCAAATTACGAGACCGACTACACGGTCACCCCCAGCCCGCATCACCCGATTGGCGCTAAGGGCGTCGGTGAAAGCCCACATGTTGGCGGCGTGCCCTGTTTTTCAAACGCGGTGCAGGATGCGTTCCGTGCCTTTGGCAACACGCATACAAACATGCCCCATGATCATTGGCGGATTTGGAAGACCGCAAATGAAATGGGCTTACACGACTAAACCAAAGTCTGGGTGGGGCGCAGGCCCCACCGGACGCGGAGAATTTTGATGACTTGGACTGAGCTACAAACCGCGCTGGGGCGCGAAGGATACGTCGCATCAGACGACCTAAGCGTTGCTTTGCAATTGGCCTTGTCATTGGGGCGGCCTTTGCTGTTAGAAGGTGCTGCTGGCGTCGGAAAGACCGAAATTGCGCGCACGTTGTCAGCGGTAAAAGACACGCAGCTGATCCGTTTGCAATGCTACGAAGGTCTGGACGCGTCCCAAGCGATCTACGAATGGAATTATCAACGGCAATTGCTGAGCATCCGTGCATCGGCAGAGGCCGGCGAAACCGGTAAGGCCGTTGAAGATCGCATTTTTTCAAAAGAATTCCTTTTAGAGCGCCCCTTGCTCGCAGCAATCAGCCAAGACGTGCCGCCCGTCTTGTTGATTGACGAAATCGACCGCGCGGATGAAGAATTTGAGGCCTATCTGCTCGAAATTCTATCTGATTTTCAAGTGTCTATCCCTGAACTTGGTACGATCAAAGCAAAGACCCGACCCATCGTAATCTTGACCTCAAACGGCACCCGCGATCTGTCAGACGCGCTGCGCCGCCGCTGCCTTTATACATATGTGGAATATCCGGACCGGACGACCGAGCTGGCGATCCTAAAAGCACGCTGTCCGCAGATTGACGCGCTGCTTGGCGCGCAAGTGATCGGATTTGTACAAAAACTACGCGAGGAAGACCTTGAGAAAACGCCTGGGGTGGCCGAGATGTTGGATTTCGCGGCGGCGCTGATGGGGCTAGGGATTGCGGATTTAACCCGCGACCCAGCGACGTTGCAGGCGACGCTGACAACCTTGCTTAAGACGCAAAGCGATCAAGCGCAGATCACCACCGAAGTTGCCAGCCGTATCGCAGGTAAAGCCGCATGAGCAGGGTCACAAAATTCGCGGGGCGTGATCCGGGACCGCATGCGCGGGTAGCCGGGTTTGTCGGGCACCTGCGCGACAATGGCTTGCGGCTTGGTGTGGCCGAGGCTGAAATGGCGCTGCGTGCGCTGTGCCTCGTCAATGCTAGCGCCCCCGCTGAGGCCCGGTGCGCCCTGCGGGCCATTTGTACCGGCTGCAAAGAAGAGGCCGACCAGTTTGATGCTTTGTTCGATAGCTTTTGGATGGATGCCGGACGGGTCAAACAAAAGATCGCCCCAAGCAAATCCCCCCCTGCAAGCGACGATGTGCATTCATCCCGCGACGCTAAAGGCGAAGATGCAGGTGCCGCAGGCAGCGCCAATGCGCCTGACGATGGCGAAGGTGAGGCCGAAAGCGACGGGACCGGCAAGCTGATCGCGACCGAATTGCGTAACCTATCGCGCAAAGACCTGCGTGATCTTGTGCGCCCCGAAGATATCGCCGAGGCCGAAGCTGTCGCGCGGCGGCTTGGCGCCGCGTTGCGCGATCGTCGGTCACGCCGCCGGACTGCCGCGCGCAAAGGCGACAGGCTACATTTTCGCAAGACTGTCCGCCAAAGCCTTGCCACTGGCGGTGAACCTGTTCGGCTGTTGCACAAACGGCGTCCCGACCGGACCCGAAAAATCGTCGCGCTTTGTGATGTATCGGGATCAATGACCGTCTATGCGCAGGTTTTCTTGGCTTTTCTATCCGGGTTGATGCGCGCCGATACAACCGCTGAGGCTTATCTATTTCATACCCGGCTTGTGCGGATCACCGAAGCGCTGCGCGACAAAGATGCGATGCGCGCGATTGGGCGGATGTCTTTGATGGCGGATGGTTTTGGCGGAGGGTCCAAGATCGGCCCGTCGCTAGATCTGTTTGCGCAAACCTATGCAAAGCGGTTTGTCGATGGGCGCAGCGTGGTGCTGATTTTGTCAGATGGCTATGACACGGAACCGCCTGAAATCATCAGCGGTGCTCTGGCCAAGTTGAAAAAGCGTGGCTGCAAAATCATCTGGCTCAACCCGTTGAAAGGCTGGAAAGATTATGCGCCTGTGGCGACTGGCATGGCGGCGGCTTTGCCGTACCTTGATTTGTTTAACGCGGCCAATACATTGGATGATTTGGCTGCCCTTGACCGTGAGCTGGGGGCGCTATGACCCCTGCTGAAGTGCTTGCAAGCGATCTTGCCGAGGCGGCGCAGGCCTTGCGCGCCAAGGATGAACCCTTTGCCTTTGCGACTATCGTGCGCACCGTAGGGTCGACAGCGGCCAAGCCGGGTGCCAAGGCCTTGCTGGCTGCGGATGGGACTATTTTGCGCGGCTGGCTTGGCGGTGGCTGCACGCGCGGGGCGGTCAAGAAAGCCACATTGCGCGCCTTGCAAGATGGCACGCCGCAATTGGTGTCCGTCGCGCCCGAAGACATGCTGACGCAAATGGGGGTTACGCCGGGTGAAGAGGTAGACGGCACGCGGTTTGCACGTAACGGATGCCCATCACGTGGGACTGTAGATATATTTATTGAGCCATGTTTGCCTACGCCACCGTTACTTGTGTTGGGGGCTTCCCCGGTGGCGCAGGCGCTTGCCGATCTCGCGCCCCGGTTTCATTGGGCCGTCGAAAACGAGGTAACTGGTGACGCAGTGCCACACGCGCAATGCGTTGTTGTCGCGACCCAAGGGCAGGGCGATTTAGATGCGTTGAAGACCGTGCTGGCGCGGCCATTTACCTATGTTGCCTTTGTCGGAAGCGCCCGCAAATTTGCAGCACTTTCCGAAAAATTGATCGCTGCCGGTTTGGACGTTGACACAATCGCCCGCGTCAATGCGCCTGCAGGGATCGACATAGGTGCAGTGACCCCCGAGGAAATCGCACTGTCCATTTTGGCAGAGCTTGTTCAGGCGCGCCGCGCGACTGTGGGGTTAGATCATGGATGAGATTGGCGCGATTTTACTGGCTGCAGGGCTGTCTGCGCGCATGGGGGCACAAAATAAACTGCTTTTGCCCATCGCCGGGGTTCCGATGATCGGACATATGGTTGAAACTTATTCCGCCGCCACCGGGCGACCGGTTCTGGTGGTCACCGGACATGAGGCGGATCAAATCGAAGATGCCTTGCGCGACAGCCCTGCCGTGACTTGTTTCAATCCGGATTTCGAACAAGGGCAGGCACGCTCTGTTATGTGCGGATTGCTGCATGCGCCTGCTGCGCGCCGGTTAATCATTGGCTTAGGCGATCAGCCGCGATTGCGACCAGCGGACCTTGGGGCGCTGATCGACGCACATGACGCGGCCGGAGGGGATAAAATTTCCATCCCGCAATGGCAAGCACAGCGCGGCAACCCGATACTTGTTCCCGCGTGCCTGCGTGCGCGCTTGCTTGAAGACCCGCGCGCCCCGGGCTGCAAGAAATTCACCCGTGCGTATCCTGAACATGTCCAGTTTCACGCACTGCAAAATCCCGGTTTTTACGCCGATGTCGATACGCCAGCCGCCTATGCGGCGTTGCACTGCACATTCAAGGAGGCCACAGTATGAAAAAACTTAAACGCACAATCGCACGTCTACGTCGCAAGATCGCCCCGACGCCCGAGCAGATCGAGACACTCGCGACCATCAAATTTCCCTGTTGCTAAGAAAAGGACCCCTTCATGGAACTCTCAGACGAAATCGTCATCAACGCCCCAAAAGAACGCGTTTATGCGGCACTTAATGATCCTGAAATTCTCAAACAGTGCATTCCTGGCTGTGAAGAGCTGATCAAACATTCAGACACGGAATTGGAAGCAAAAGTTGTGTTGAAGGTCGGCCCGGTTAAAGCCCGCTTTAGCGGAAATGTGGAATTGGACACTGGCGGGGCACCTGATGCGTTTTCTCTGACGGGCCAAGGAAATGGTGGTGCGGCCGGGCACGCCAAGGGCGGCGCGGATGTCACGCTGATTGCCACAGATGCGGACACAACAACCCTGCGCTACGAAGCCAAGGCCGAAATCGGCGGCAAGCTGGCCCAATTGGGCAGCCGATTGATCCAAAGTACGGCCAAAAAACTGGCTGCAAAGTTCTTTAAATCTTTTGCTGATGTCGTGAATGAAGACATATCTGCCTGAGGTTCTCAGCTATACCGAACATGCGGCTGACATCATCGCCAAGGCCGCTGCGCTGATCAAGGACGGACAAAGGTTCGCCTTGATCACGTCGCTCGCCATCGAAGGTGGTGCCGCCCGCGAGGTCGGGTCCTTAGCCTTGGTTGCTGAAAACGGTGCGATGACGGGGTATTTGTCAAATGGTTGTATTGACCGTGATATTCAGCTTCATGGTGTAGCTGCCTTGCAATCGGGGAATAAAACCCTGATCCGCTACGGCGATGGGTCGCGCTTTGCTGATCTGAAATTGCCATGCGGTGGTGCGTTGGACGTACTTATTGATCCGAACCCCAACATCGATGCGCTTTTGGCGGCAAAGCAAGGTTTTGATGCGCGTCGCGCAGTGACGCTTGCCTTTTCAGCCGATGTGCAGGGCGAACTTGTTACCCGGCGGTTCATTTATAATCCACCTGTTCAGCTTTTTCTTGCAGGGCGGGGCGCGATTTTTCGGACCCTCGCGCAAGCGGGGCACGCAACCGGGTTTCACATTGGCCTTGCTTCGCCCGATCGCCCCGATCTTGACGCGATTGGCCATCTGGCCAAGCACCCGCCTGCGCATCTGACGACGCATGACCAGGCCGGCGTAATGGATCAATTGGATGCGCATTCAGCGTTCTTGACGCTGTTTCACGACCACGAATGGGAACCAGGGCTTTTGCAGTCTGCGCTTTCCACCGATGCGCATTTTATCGGTAGCTTGGGCAGTCAAAGGACGCATGCGCTCAGATGCGAGACCCTGCGCCAGATGGGGGTGTCGGAGGATGCCCTGTCACGGTTACGCGGCCCAATCGGGCTGGTTCCATCACTGCGTGACGCATCCTTTATCGCGGTGTCCGCGCTTGCAGAAATCGTGGCTGAATTCCCGTCAGCGATTAGACGAACTTAACACTATGGAGCAGATAAAACAGGTGCAAGAGCCGCGTTTTCTGGTCGGACCGAGGATATGACCTAGAGCACGCCGCCGTTCGCTTCGTGCATGCGCGCAAGGCCCATTCCGACAAAGAGTAAGATTAATATTGCGCCCACGATCAACTGAAAAATGCGGAAATATGCCTGCGGCAAGCGATCCATCTTCGTGCGGTATAGCTCATTAAATGGCACATTGCGGGGCTTAGTGATCGTAACCGCGATCCATGCCGGCACAGCTGCCAGCAATAGCACAATGAAATATTGATCGAGGTAATCTGGTGCACGTACAAAACCAAAATTGAACGCCAACGCAGTGTTTGGAGTGAATGCCAGTCCGCCGGTCGCGGTGATCCACGTCAGTTGTGACTTAAACAATTCGATCCCCCTTCAAAGTCGAAAGAACGCTCAATTATGAAAGAGCCATGTGGTGTTGAGGTGGCGGTGACGTCCCCGCCTAATTGAATGGACGCGTCGCCGCCAAGCCATATTCGCACGGCTTGGCGACAATAATTTCTTACAGGATTTTAATGCCCGCCTTTTCGATGTCAGCCATGAACCCGGCCAAACCTTTGTCAGTTAGCACATGGTTGGCCATGCCTTTGATCACGGCGGGCGGCGCGGTTGCCACGTCGGCGCCGATTTTGGCGCAATCTGACATGTGGTTGGCGTTGCGGATCGATGCGGCCAAAATTTGTGTGTCGAAACCGTAGTTGTCATAGATCGTGCGGATGTCTTCGATTAGGTCCAGACCATCAATGTTGATGTCATCCAAACGGCCGATGAACGGGCTGATGAATGTGGCACCTGCTTTGGCAGCCAAAAGCGCTTGGTTCGCTGAGAAGCACAGGGTCACGTTGACCATGGTGCCTTCGTCGGACAGTGTTTTACACGCCTTAAGGCCTGCCCATGTCAGCGGCACTTTGACAGCGATGTTATCCGCGATTTTTGCGAGCTTGCGGCCTTCGGCGATCATGCCTTCAGCGTCGAGCGCAACCACTTCGGCAGAAACAGGCCCGTCAACGATGTCACAAATTTCTTTGGTGACTTCCAAAATGTCCCGGCCAGATTTGGCGATCAGTGAAGGGTTCGTGGTGACCCCATCGACCATACCTAGGTCATTCAATTCTTTGATCTGGTCAATCTCGGCTGTATCTACGAAAAACTTCATGGGTTCACTCCGCCTATGGGTTGGTGTTTGTTGTGACAGCGTTTACCTGATGTCAGGCAAGCCGTGAACCCGCAAAAGGTTGTTATGACAGATAGCTATTTCCATGAAGGCGATTTGGTTGGCGTTTTGACTGCTCAGCCGTTGGACCGTCTGTTGGATTACAAAGCCCCTGAGGGCGGCTGCCATTTGGGCGCATTTGTTGAGGTCCCATTGGGCCCGCGTAAGGTACTGGGCGTTATCTGGGGGGCGGGGCAAGGCGACTATGATCGCAGCAAAATCCGGTCGGTTATCCGGGTTTTGGATGTGGCTCCAATGCGCGATGAGATGCGGGTGTTTTTGACCCGCGCGGCGGATTACACGCTGACCCCGCTACATGCGATGTTGCGCCTTGCGACCCGTGCGCCGGGGCTTGGTGATGCGCCATCGATGCGCAAAGTGTACCGTTTGGCTGACGGCATCCCCGATCGCATGACCGATGCCCGCGAAAAGGTTTTGGCGGTGTTGCGTGATTATGGCGGGCTGTCGTTTACCCTGCGCGAATTGGCCGAAATGGCCGGGGTTGGCACGTCTGTGGTCAAAGGATTGGTCAAACATGGCTCGATCCGCGAAGAAGAAGCCCCGCGCGACACGCCCTATCCGAAATTAGACCCCGATTACGGCGGTAAGGAACTTAGCGCGGATCAGGCCGCTGGCGCAGAAATGCTGCGGGCGGCTTTGCGCACCGATAAATACGGCACGACATTGCTCAAGGGTGTCACCGGTTCGGGCAAGACAGAAGTCTATCTTGAGGCCGTCGCAGAATGTCTACGGATGGGACGGCAAGCGCTTGTGTTGCTGCCGGAAATCGCGCTCTCGGGTGAATTCATTAACCGGGTCGAAGCGCGCTTTGGCATGAAGCCCGCCGAATGGCATTCTGGCGTGACGATGACAGAACGCCGCCGCTGCTGGCGCATGGTTGGCCAAGGTGACGCGCAATTGATCGTCGGCGCGCGCTCTGCGCTGTTCTTACCGTTTCAAAATCTTGGGCTGGTCGTGGTCGATGAAGAACATGACACCTCTTATAAGCAAGAAGACGGTGTGCTGTATAATGCACGTGATATGACCGTGCTGCGGGCCGCGATTAATGGCGCGCAGGTGGTTTTGGCATCTGCGACTCCAAGTTTAGAAAGCTGGGCGAATGTTGAGGCGGGCAAATACAAACGTCTTGAACTGAAATCGCGTTTTGGGGCGGCTGTTTTGCCGAAAATGACCGCAATCGACATGCGTGCCGAGGACCTGCCCGGCGGGAAATGGGTGTCTCCGTCACTGCGCACAGCGATTGCGGCGCGTTTGGAAAAAGGCGAGCAATCGCTCGTGTTTTTGAACCGGCGTGGATATGCGCCGATCACGATTTGTCGCGCTTGTGGGCACCAAATTGCCTGTGACCACTGCGATGCACGGATGGTCGAACACCGGTTTTTGAAACGTCTGATGTGTCACCAATGTGGTGAAACCAAACCAATGCCGACCGTCTGCCCTCATTGCGAAGCCGAAGACCGGCTCAGCGCGGTTGGTCCAGGCGTTGAACGCATGGGCGAAGAGGTGGCCGAACTGTTTCCTCAGGCGCGGATCGCGGTGTTGTCGTCGGATCTATATGGCTCTGCGCGCGCGATGAAGGCCCATATCGAAGAAATCGCCGAAGGCGGCACCGATATTATCATCGGGACGCAGCTGGTCGCCAAAGGGCATAATTTTCCGAAACTGACGCTTGTGGGCGTGATTGATGCGGATTTGGGGCTGCAAGGGTCGGATTTGCGCGCCGCTGAACGCACGTTCCAATTGATGCGGCAGGTTGCGGGCAGGGCGGGGCGCGCAGAAACCCCGGGCGAGGCGATGCTGCAAACCTATCAGCCCGAACATGCTGTGATCCGCGCTATTTTGGCTGGCGATGAAGAGGCATTTTGGGCTGCCGAAGCCGCCGAACGCAAAGCGGCGGGTGTCCCTCCTTACGGGCGGATGGCGGGAATCATCCTCAGCAGTCCAAATGTACAAGAAGTCTTTGATTTAGGAACAGAAATGGCGCGGAGAGACGAACCCTTGCGCCGGATCGGCGCGCAGGTCTTTGGGCCTGCGCCTGCACCAATTGCGCGGGTGCGTGGACGGCACCGGGTGAGGCTTTTGGTCAAGGCCGATAAAACCGCGCCGTTACAACAGGCGCTTGCGCAATGGGTAGGGCAGTTTCGGCTGTCAACAAACCTGCGGCTTACGATCGATATCGATCCGCAGAGTTTTTACTAGCGCGGTTCACCTAATCTTAAAATCTGTTGGGCCATAAACTGTCGAACGCCTGATTTCCTGGCGGTGATTGTCAATAGATAGGTGACCCCAATGCACAGTGATTCGACGCAGCATCCAAAAGACCAAAGCGGTGTGCGCCTCGCGCTATGGTTCTTGGCGGTGCTGACACCATTGCCCCCCATAAGCGCGCTATTGATCGGCAATGCAGCAATTGGGCTTGGTGTTTTTTCGGTTGCCGTTGCCGGGGCCGCTGTCGCGACGGTCTATTTTTTGCCGGGTGCTGCGAAGGGCATGCTCGCAGCGGGGCTCCTTATTCTTAACATGGCGTTGACGGTCGCGTTTAAGGGGCATCCCTGGCAAATTGATACGCACATGATGTATTTTGCGGTGCTGGCGGTGATCGCCGTCATGTACGATTTCAAGGTTCTGCTTGGGTCTGCGGCATTTGTTGCGGTACATCATCTCGGGATGAGCCTTGCAATGCCAACGCTGTTGTATCCGGAAATGACGGGCGGGTTCATTGCGCGCACGATGATCCATGCTGGTATCGTGGTGATGGAGACTGTTATTTTGGGGGTGTCCATTCTACAGCGCAATACAATGGATGAGGCCCTAATATTACAACGCGATGCGATGCAAGAATCGCAGCGGGTCAGCGAACTTGCTGAACAAAACGCGACCCAAGAACGGCACGCGGCAACATCGGTTGTGCAGCTACTAAATACGCGACTAAAGACATTGTCAGAACAAGATCTGTCACAAACACTTGATGAAGAATTGCCTGCGCAATTCGAAGATTTACGGCACCACTTCAATGAATTGGTCTACAGCCTGCGTGATGTGCTCCAAACGGCGACAGAGACATCCGAAGAATATAACGTAAGCGCGCGCGAACTTTCGGGTGCTGCGGATGATTTGGCGCAACGGACAGAGGTGCAATCTGGTACGCTCTCTAAGACTGCAGAAAGCCTGAAACAACTGACAAAGACGCTGCGCGAGACTGCTGATGGCGCAAAACAAGCCAATACCACCGCGTCAGATGCGCGCGATAGCGCTGCCCAAAATGGCGAAATTGTTAAAAATGCGGTCGATGCAATGATGCGTATTGAACAATCATCATCAGAAATATCCAATATTATCAGCCTTATCGAAGACATTTCGTTTCAGACGAACTTGCTTGCTTTGAATGCGGGGGTTGAAGCTGCGCGTGCAGGCGAAACTGGACGAGGGTTCGCGGTCGTTGCCTCCGAAGTGCGGGCGTTGGCGCAACGCACATCAGAGGCGGCGCAGGGCGTTAAACAGCTTATTTTCAAAAGCTCGCAAGAGGTTGAAAATGGGTCTGAACTTGTGAATGCCGCAGGCGAAGCGCTCGCCGGTATCGTTGAACAAGTATCGCGGGCCAGTGATATGATTAGCGACATTACTACGTCGGTCGACAATCTGGCTGGTGTGGTACACGATCTAAATGACGCCGTGCAAACGCTGGACAGTGCGACGCAGCACAATGCTGCGATGTGTGAAGAAATGACAGCCATGGGGCACCAGCTGGCGCAGGGTGCGACTGGGCTATCTGGGGCACTTTCGGGCTTCCGGTTCGCACCGCCGACGCGCGACCGGATGGCGAGCTAGGTTTTTGTCGTTTCGCCCATTTCTTCACGCCAATGGCGGCGACAAAGTGAAACGTAGCGGTCATTCCCACCAATCACGATCTGATCGCCGTCCTTCATGACATTCCCGGCTGCGTCTTTGCGCACGACCATGGTCGCCTTTTTTCCGCAATGGCAAATTGTGCGTACTTCCCGCATTTCGTCGGCCAAAGCTAAAAGAGCGGCAGAGCCTGGAAACAGTTGTCCCAAAAAATCCACGCGCAGCCCGTAGGTCATGATGGGCACGCCCAGATCATCGACGGCACGTGCCAATTGCCAAACCTGATCGGCCTCTAAAAATTGCGCTTCGTCAATAAAGACACAGGCGCAGGGCCCGGCGTCGAGGCGTGCCTCGATCTTTGCAAAGAGATCCTCTGAGGGCGCAAATGTATCTGCATCCGCGCCGATACCGATACGGCTTCCGATACGGCCCGCGCCAGCGCGATTGTCCAATTGTGCGATCATCCGATAAGTTTGCATGCCGCGTTCAATATAGTTGTGGGACGCCTGCAAAAGCACGGTCGATTTGCCCGCGTTCATCGTTGAATAGTTAAAGTATAATTTTGCCATGCGGCTTCATTAGCGCTAGGGCTGATGGCTTGGCAAGGCACAAGCCGATATACGCTAAAACTTGGTACCTGACTTTTGAATTTCGGTCCGATATTTGCGACGGGATCTTTGAATTTTCTGGTGACAGTATGCATGTCGCCATTTAGTGGGGAATGGACGAGCCCAGCAGATTAGACACTCATAACAAAGATCGCGCAGCGATAAAGTGAAGCGAAAGAAAGGGTAAATCATGGATAGCAACCATATGCCAAATCTGGACAAAAATGCATTACAGGCGCTCGATATCCCGGCGCTTGTGTCGGCGGATGATCCGGGGCACGCGCCACGTATTCTACTGCTTTATGGGTCGTTGCGCGAAACCAGCTATTCGCGTCTTTGCGCAGAGGAAGGCGCGCGGGTTCTGCGCGCACTTGGGTGTGAAACGCGGTTTTTCGATCCGTCGGGTTTGCCCTTGCCCGACGACGCAGAGGCCACCCATCCCAAGGTCGTGGAGCTGCGCGAACTTGTCATGTGGTCCGAGGGCATGGTGTGGTCCAGCCCTGAGCGGCATGGTGCGATGACGGGGATCATGAAGACGATTATTGATTGGATTCCGCTGTCGCCAATCGGCGGTATTCGCCCGACTCAAGGTAAGACTTTGGCATTGATGCAGGTGTCAGGCGGATCACAGTCTTTCAATACGGTGAACCAAATGCGTATTTTGGGCCGCTGGATGCGCTTGATCACGACCCCCAATCAATCTTCGGTGCCGATGGCGTGGAAGCAGTTCGAAGACGGGCGGATGTTGCCGTCATCGCTCTACAACCGGATCGTCGATGTGATGGAGGAACTCGCGCGCTTTACCTTGATGACGCGTGGGCGTTCTGCGATGTTAACTGACCGGTATTCTGAACGGGTTGAGACCCAAGAAGACGTGCATAAACGCGTCAGCAGTTAGATCAGCGGCACAATTGGGACACCGCCGCAAGCTGCAAGTGTAAAGAGGGCGGCGAAAATGACAAATTTTTGCATAGGTGCTCCGATCAGGGTTTAGCAGCGTTCAACGATCACTGAACCAACGGAATAGCCCGCGCCAAACGAACAAATCAAGCCTTTGTCGCCGGGGGCGAGATCGCCTGAGTATTTGTTGAACGCAATAATCGATCCCGCCGACGAGGTGTTTGCATAGTCTTGCAAGACGTTGGGCTGTTCGTCAGGTTCTGGACGGCGGCCCAAAACTCTTTTCCCGATGTAATCATTCATCGATTTATTTGCCTGATGCAGCCAAAGACGGCGCAAATCGCCAGCCTCGACGCCGGTATCGATCAGGTGATCGGCAATGTGTTGGCTGACCAATGGCAACACTTCTTTAAACACCTTGCGGCCGTTTTGCATGAATTGCATATCGCGGCGGTCGTCCATGGCGTCATGTGTGCGGCGCAAGAACCCGTTGTTATTGCGGATATTATTGCTGAATTGCGTGGCGCAGCGGGTCGACAGGACTTTGAAATGCGGGCCGGTCAACCCTTCGTCGCGTTCAAGATAGGTCGCGGTGGCCACGTCGCCAAAGATGAAATGGCAATCGCGGTCGCGCCATTCGAGATGGGCGCTACAAATCTCGGGGTTCACAACAATCGCGGACCGGATGGACCCGGCTCGGATCATATCGGTGGCTGTTTGGATGCCAAATGTCGCGCTTGAACAGGCGACATTCATATCGAAGGCAAAGCCACCAGCACCCAAAAGCTGTTGAATTTCGACGCCCACCGCGGGGTATGCGCGTTCCATATTTGACGCGGCACAGATTACCAGATCAACATCGGCGGCGCTACGGCCCGCGGCTTCGATTGCTTTTTGAGCAGCATCAACGCCAATCTCGGCCATATATCCGGGGGCATCATCTGCGCGTTGGGCAAGGCGCGGGAACATGCGTGTCGGATCAAGCGCACCTGCTTTATCAAGCACATAGCGGTTTTCAATCCCGGAGGCCGCGACGATAAACTCAGATGAAGAATGGGGTTTTGCCTCTAAAGTGCCCGCGTCAATCGCGGCCGCGTTTTCAGCGTTCCAAAGATCTGCATAGGCGTTGAACGCCGCAACCAATTCGTCGTTAGTGATGATTTCGGAGGGCGTAAACAGCCCGGTCCCGGTGATGGCGACGTTATGCATGACAACCCTCGTTTTGCGTTGGGCCACCATATTGCGCGACACTTACAGATGTCCACAGTCGCAGGCTTATGACCTTGCGACAGACGGCCGTTGTTCGGATCCCCCGGCGCTGCCGGGAAGAACCTGATCAAGATGAAAGGCTTAAGCCCCTTGAAGACTACGCACTTTCACTTCGCTTTCGGCGCGCGCTTGCATCGCAAGTGCTGCTGCGTGGGATGCGGCGGCTGTCGTGAAGTAGGGGATTTTATCATAAAGCGCGACGGCGCGAATTTCGCGGCTGTCTTCAACCGCTTGCGCGCCTTCGGTCGTGTTCATGACCAAAGCGATGTGCCCGTCTTTGAGCCGATCAACGATTGTTAGCCCACCTTCGTAGACTTTGTTCACGTTCTCGCAGGGGACATTATTTTCCGACAACCATGCTGCTGTGCCGCGAGTCGCCGCGATGGACAGGCCCAGGTCCACGAGGATTTGGGCGGCCTCGACCATCTGTGCGGTCTTATCCATGTCTTTGATCGACAGGAATACAGTGCCAGAGGTCGGCAATTCGGTGCCCGCGCCCATTTGCGCCTTGAGGAACGCGCGCGGGAATGACCGCGCCCACCCCATGACTTCGCCGGTTGAGCGCATTTCTGGCCCAAGGATCGTATCAACGCCGGGGAAGCGGGCAAAGGGAAGCACAGCCTCTTTGACGCTAAACCAAGGTGTGTTTGGATCGGCCAATGTGAAGGCATCACCCAGCGGCAGCACGTCCATCGGGTCTTCGGCCTTGGGGTAGGGGGCGCGCAGTGGGAAGTTTGAGAGCGGTTCGCCCGCCATCAACCGCGCTGCGATGGACGCGATGGCTGAATCGGTGGCCTTTGCCACAAATGGTACTGTGCGTGAGGCGCGTGGGTTCACTTCGATCAGATAGACGGTTTCGTCTTTGACCGCGAATTGGATGTTCATCAACCCGACGACGTTCAACGCAAGCGCGAGCGCCTCGGTCTGTTTGCGAATCTCAGTAATCATCGCGTCCGATAGCGAATATGGCGGCAGCGAACAGGCGCTATCGCCAGAGTGTACGCCCGCCTCTTCGATGTGCTGCATGATACCAGCGACATGGGTGTTTTTGCCGTCTGACAGGCAATCCACGTCGACCTCAACTGCGCCAGAAAGGTAGCTATCAAGCAGCACGGGGCTGTCGCCAGATACGACCACCGCGTCAGAGATATAGCGTTCCAACTGTGCTTGATCGCGCACGATTTCCATCGCACGGCCCCCCAAAACATAGGATGGGCGGATCACCAGCGGGAAACCGATCTCTTTTGCGATTTCAAATGCTTCGGCGTCTGTCGAAGCGATCCCGTTACGTGGCTGCTTTAACCCCAAGCGGTTCACAAGGTCTTGGAAACGCTCGCGGTCTTCGGCCAGGTCAATCGCATCCGGCGTAGTGCCAAGGATCGGAATGCCGGCTTCCTCAAGCGCATTTGCCAGCTTGAGCGGCGTCTGCCCGCCGAACTGAACGATGACCCCGTGTAGCGTGCCGTTTTCCTGTTCGACACGCATGATTTCCATGACGTGTTCGAATGTCAGTGGCTCAAAATACAAACGATCCGAGGTGTCGTAATCGGTCGACACTGTTTCGGGGTTGCAGTTGATCATGATGGTTTCATAGCCCTGATCAGTGAGCGAGAAACAAGCGTGGCAGCAGCAATAGTCGAATTCGATCCCCTGACCGATCCGGTTTGGGCCGCCACCAAGAATGACAACTTTTTTGCGGTCAGATGGCCGTGCTTCGCATTCCACTTCGCCCATCACTGGGTTTTCATAGGTTGAATACATGTAAGGCGTTTGCGCTTCGAATTCGGCGGCGCAAGTATCGATACGCTTGAAGACGGCGTTCACGCCGAGGTTTTGGCGTGCGCGACGTACTTGATCTTCGTCGCGCCCGGTCAATTTTGCCAGACGTGCATCGGTGAAGCCCATCATTTTCACGCGGCGCAGACCGTCTTCAGAAACAGGCAAGCCGTTTGCGATGATCTCTGCCTCGGCTGCGATGATTTCACGGATACGGGCAAGGAACCATGGATCAAATTTGGTGACGGCGTGAATGTCATCATCTGACATGCCGTGACGCATGGCTTGTGCGATCACGCGGATACGGTCCGGCGTTTGCTTGGCCAGTGCTTTGGTGATTGCCGCCGCATCCGGCGCACCGGGGATTTCGATATCATCAAATCCGGTCAGGCCCGTTTCCATTGATGCCAGCGCCTTTTGCATGGATTCGTGGAAAGTCCGGCCAATTGCCATGGCTTCGCCCACAGATTTCATCGCAGTGGTCAGATGCGGTTCAGAACCTGCGAATTTTTCAAATGCAAAGCGCGGAATTTTGGTGACGACATAGTCGATTGTTGGTTCGAACGACGCTGGCGTGACGCCGGTGATATCGTTGTCGAGTTCATCAAGCGTATAGCCAATCGCCAATTTGGCCGCGATTTTCGCGATCGGGAAACCCGTGGCCTTAGATGCCAGCGCGGAAGAGCGTGACACGCGCGGGTTCATTTCAATCACGACCATGCGGCCATCGGCAGGGTTCACCGCCCATTGCACGTTTGATCCGCCGGTTTCGACCCCGATTTCGCGCAGCACGTTGATCGAATGGGTCCGCATGACCTGATACTCTTTGTCGGTCAGTGTCAGCGCTGGGGCGACGGTGATACTGTCGCCGGTGTGCACACCCATCGGGTCGACGTTCTCAATCGCGCAGACGATGATGGCGTTGTCGGCCTTGTCGCGCACGACCTCCATTTCGAATTCTTTCCAACCAAGCAGGGATTCATCGACAAGGATTTGACCCACTGGCGATGCTTCCATGCCGGTCCGGCAGTAATGTTCGTATTCTTCGCGATTATAGGCCACACCACCACCCGTGCCGCCCAGCGTAAAGGCAGGCCGGATAATCGCGGGCAGGCCGACATATTCGATGGCGTCGATGGCCAGTTGCAGACCCGCTTTGATATCGAATTTATCGTCGTCGCCTTTGGGGGCAGTAATGATCGTCGCTTTGGGGTTTTCAATGCCCAAACGGTCCATCGCTTCGCGGAAGAGCTTGCGATCTTCGGCCATCTCGATGGCTTCGCGTTTTGCGCCGATCATTTCGACGCCATATTTTTCCAGCACGCCCATATCCGCCAGCGCAAGCGAGGTGTTCAGCCCGGTTTGACCACCCATTGTTGGCAACAACGCATCTGGGCGTTCTTTTTCAATAATCTTGGCAACAACTTCAGGTGTGATCGGTTCGATATATGTCGCGTCGGCCAATCCCGGATCGGTCATGATCGTCGCTGGGTTTGAGTTGACCAAGATCACCCGGTAACCTTCTTCGCGCAGCGCTTTACAGGCTTGGGCGCCGGAATAGTCGAATTCGCAGGCTTGTCCGATAATAATGGGCCCTGCACCGATGATCATGATAGACTTGATGTCAGTACGCTTTGGCATGGCGGGCCCCTTCGGAAGGTAAATTTTCGTGGGTTATAGACAACCGCGCCAAAGGCGCAAGGCCCTTCGTACACAGGGATTAGGTTGTTGTCTGTGATCTGTAATTTGTCAGGTCGCCGGGTGCTTTGGTGGCAAACAAGGCTGACATAAGTGGTCGTTAGGCCGTACATCCGCATTTGCGCGCCGAAATACCGTTCAATTTGGCAACGATCCTTGACATCAGGCGTGCAACCTTGTGTATCGGCGCAACAACCTTTGAACCCATAGGAACATGACATTATGCACGCATACCGCACCCACACCTGTGCCGATCTGACCGCCGCCAATGTTGGCGATACCGTCCGCCTGTCTGGCTGGGTCAATCGTGTGCGCGATCATGGCGGCATTTTGTTCATCGATTTGCGCGATCACTACGGCATTACGCAGGTGCTATGTGACCCTGATTCAGCGGCATTCTCTGATGTGGAAAAGGTGCGGTCTGAATGGTGTATCCGTATCGACGGTGAAGTCAAAGCACGCGATCCAGAACTGGTGAACGCCAAACTGCCAACCGGCGAAGTAGAAGTGTTCATTCGCGCGATTGAGGTGCTTGGTGCGTCAAACGAATTGCCGCTGATGGTCTTTGGTGACCAAGAATACCCCGAAGAAACACGCCTGAAATACCGTTATTTGGACCTGCGCCGCGAGGCGATGCAGGACAACATGAAACTGCGTTCTGATGTTGTGGCTTCCATGCGCCGCCGGATGTGGGATGGCGGCTTCCGTGAATACCAGACGCCGATTATTACTGCGTCCAGCCCCGAAGGTGCCCGCGATTTCCTTGTGCCGTCGCGTTTGCACCCCGGCAAATTCTACGCGCTGCCGCAGGCTCCGCAGCAATTTAAACAGCTGATCATGGTGTCGGGCTACGACAAGTATTTCCAGATCGCGCCGTGTTTCCGCGACGAAGACCCGCGCGCTGACCGTTCGCCGACAGATTTCTACCAGCTCGATTTGGAAATGTCGTTCGTTGAACAGCAAGACGTGTTCGACACGATCCAACCAGTGATCACAGGTATTTTCGAAGAGTTCGGCAAGGGCCGCAAAGTCGACCAGACGTGGGAGCAAATTTCGTACCGCGACGCGGCCCTTTGGTACGGATCTGACAAGCCCGATCTGCGGAACCCAATTAAGATGCAGGTTGTGTCTGAACATTTTGCTGGTTCTGGGTTTGCGATTTTCGCAAAACTACTTGAACAAGAAGGCACCGAAGTGCGCGCGATCCCCGCGCCAAAAGGCGGGTCGCGCAAGTTCTGTGACCGCATGAATGTGTTTGCACAAAAAGAAGGGCTGCCCGGCATGGGCTATATCTTCTGGCGCGAAAAAACAGCGGATGCCGTGGCCCAAGAACTGGGTATCACCGTCAAAGAAGCCCAAGCCAAGCTGAAATCAGGCGAAGTTGAAGGTGGCATGGAAGCCGCTGGCCCGCTTGCCAAAAACATCGGCCCGGAGCGTACCGAGGCGATCCGCCAGCAACTGGGCCTTGGGCTTGGCGATGCGGCGTTTTTCTTGGGCGGGAAACCAAAAGCGTTTGAAGGTGTCGCCGGCAAAGCTCGTAACGTCATTGGCGAAGAACTTGGCCTGACAGATATGAACCGTTTTGCCTTTGCTTGGATCGTGGATTTCCCGATTTACGAGCAAGACGAAGAAACCGGCAAGATCGACTTTGAACATAACCCGTTCTCAATGCCGCAAGGTGGTATGGAAGCCCTGCAAGGCGATCCGCTAAAGGTGTTGGGTTATCAATATGACCTGGCATGTAACGGCTATGAATTGGTGTCGGGTGCGATCCGGAACCACCGCCCTGAAATCATGTTCAAAGCCTTTGAAATTGCGGGCTACGGCGAAGAGGAAGTGAACAAGCGCTTTGGCGGCATGGTTAACGCGTTCCAATATGGTGCCCCGCCCCACGGTGGCTGTGCGGCTGGGATTGACCGGATTGTGATGTTGCTGGCTGATGCGTCAAACATCCGCGAAGTGATCATGTTCCCAATGAACCAGCGCGCTGAAGATCTGATGATGGATGCGCCTTCTGAGCCACTAAACGAACAGCTGCGTGAATTGCACCTACGCACGATCCCGGCTGAAAGCTAAGTACTTTCGCTGGTGGGTGGCTAAAGCGGCCCACCAGCGGCAATGCGTTTCTCAACCATATCGGACAGTGCCGTGACACCACCAGTGGTGTCATCCCCGGTTGAATGCAACGCGGCGAGCGATTTCGCTGCCTTGCCAAGCGCGTCATCTTGAGCGCTGCGCGCGATCCCATCCAAAAGCTGCGTGACGTAGCTGATTTTAGCACGGCTTTGCGGGCGGTTAAGAATTTCTGAAACATGGTGCAGGTCATCCTGGTATGCGACTAAATCGGGGTTGATGGTTTCGTTACTAACCATACGCGGGCCGGGCGGTTGGCGGTGCGCTGGCAGGTGACGTAGAATCGCATCTTGAAAGGCTGCCAGATTGGCAATTGGTTTGGCGATAAACCCATCGGCGCCTGCTTTTATCACGTCGTGTTCTGCGTTTGGATCACCGCTGATACCTAGGATCACCTCAATCCGGGGGGATGCTGCGGCAAGCATCGCGATCAGGTCAAGCCCCGACCCGTCAGGTAGCCCCACATCAATCATGATGACGCAAGGCCGATAAACACCGAGATGTCTGCGCGCGTGTTCAATGCTATCTGCGCGTCGCAACCGGGCGCCAGAACGCTGGCAAAGTAGGCGCAACGCCTCGCAGGCAAAAAGACTATCCTCGACGACAAGTGCGGTGATTCCGAGTAGGGGGCGGTCAGATGTGGGCGTTTGCTTGAGCATAAAGTCATCCATCGCGATTCTCTCCTTGGCAGCGGGCGCGACCATTGAACGCAGGACAAGGTGAACAGGGAGTTAATTTGCGAAAGGACATTGCGCTCGCAAACCTGTTTCGCGATATTGCGCGAAATGAGGAGAATATGAAATGATCGGTCGCTTGAACCATGTCGCCATCGCTGTCCCGGACCTAGAAGCCGCAAGCGCACAATACCGGACCATGTTGGGGGCGGATGTTGGCGCGCCTCAAGACGAGCCCGACCACGGGGTGACAGTTGTGTTCGTCACGCTTCCGAATACAAAGATTGAATTTTTATATCCGCTTGGTGATGCCTCTCCGATCCAGGGGTTCTTAGATAAAAACCCGGCGGGTGGCATTCATCACATGTGTTATGAAGTCGATGATATCATTGTTGCACGCGATCATTTAGTCGCTGAGGGCGCGCGTGTATTGGGAACTGGTGAGCCGAAGATCGGCGCGCATGGCAAACCTGTCTTGTTCTTGCATCCGAAAGATTTTCAAGGCTGCCTGATCGAGCTTGAACAGGTCTAAGGTGCTTGCCTAAACGGCAGTAATACCTATGTAGCCATGTAGTCTTTGAAAGGATCTCCCATGGGCCCCACGTCAGCCATCGTTCTTTTTGCCGTCGTTTGGGCAATGGTATTTTTCATTGTGTTGCCGCTGCGGATGCAAACCCAAGGCGAAGCGGGAGAGGTCACACCGGGCACCCCTTCGTCAGCACCCGCGGACCCGCAGATCAAGCGCAAGGCTTTCATCACGACGCTTTGGGCGGTGCCAATCTGGGCGGCAATCGCGGGGACAATCTTGTCTGGTGCGATCACGGTCCGCGACTTTGACTGGTTCAACCGGATGGCGACGCCTGATCTTCCCGGTGACACAACGCATGATACAGATGAGTAAACGTCGCTGCGCCTAAAATCGGGATAATCAAGTTCAGCAACGGAATGGTAAGCGGCAGTGCCATTAAGCAGCCAGCCGCCCATATCGTGCCTTGGTGCCGTTTGGCCATTGCTTTGGCGCGCGCACGCCCTTCGCGGCGCATCGCAGCAAGCTGAAAATATTCGCGGCCCAACAAATATCCGTTCATGCCATAAAATATGAACACGGCCGCAAAGGGCAAGAAGGCGTAAAGCACAAAGGCGCAGATGTTTGCGGCAACCAAGATTCCAAAGAAATTAACGGTGTCGCGCAGGCCTTCAAAGAAACCTACAGCAGGCGTTGGGGGGAGCTCGGGGAAGTGTTCGGCCTCGACCGCATCGGCAACCTCATCCAAGAAAAGCGAGGTAATCACCGAAGCGACGGGCACCATCAAAAAGACAGACAGGATGATCATCAAGATCAATGAACCCCATCCCAGCAAATCACCGAACCAGCTGATCTCGGCGCCGCCGGGTAATGTGATCGGCTCTGACGCTAGCCAATCAATGATCCCCAACAGACCAGCATAGCAGCCAATGAGCAGCGCAATCGTAATCCCGATCCCACGCCAAAGAACGGATTGAAATCGCGGGTCGTTCATTTGGGATATCGCTTTGAAAAACGATGTTAAAATCATGTCTCAAGCCATGTTGTGATTGTAGCGAGATCAGGGCGTGGCCGTTCAGGCGGGGTGTTTGTTTCGGTGCCAAAATGCACGAAGCCCGCGATCGTTTCATGGGGTTCAAGCCCCAGCCCGTCGCGGATAAATGCGCGGTCATGGCTGGCCCAACCTGACAGCCAATTGGCCCCCCAGCCAGCGGCAAGCCCTGCGTTCACAAGGGCCAGACAGACAGCGCCTGCGGAATAGATTTGTTCGATTTCGGGCACTTTTTCAGATACGACAGGTGACGCAACGACCGCCACCGCGAGATTTGAATTGGCAAACTGCGTTTGGTTCTTGGCGGTCTTTTCCGCATCAACACCAAGCGCGCGCCCGCGTGTTTCGACAAGCCCGGCCAATCGGGTCAATGCAGGTTTCGTAAGCACGACAAACCGCCAAGGCTCTAGCTTGCCATGATCGGGCGTGCGTGCCGCGGCCGTCAGCAATGTCATGAGGGTCGCACGATCCGGGACCGGTGTTGTCAGCGTCTTGGCCGGGCGTGACCGACGGGTCAAAAGAAAATCAAGGGCCGCTTGGTTCGGTGTGGGCATGGGTTATCCTGCATTTGCTTGATCTACAGATATGTATGGGCAGCCGCGCTGGCAACCGGCATTGCGCGCTGCGTGGGCTTTGCTAGGGTGCCAGCACAGCAGCTATGGAGAACGATTTGGACGTTAATCTCGACCGGGTGGAAACTTTCGAAAGCCCGGCTGAATTTCGTGATTGGTTGGCGCAGAACCACGCGCAGGCCCCTGAGATTTGGTTAAAAATCTATAAGAAAGCGTCAAAAATTCCGTCTATTGATTGGGAACAGGCAGTGATCGAAGCGATCGCTTGGGGCTGGATCGACGGGATTAAGAAGTCTTGCGATAGGCGATCCTATTACCAGCGGTTTACACCGCGTCGCGCCCGGTCGAACTGGTCGCAAAAGAACTGTGACCATGCGGAAAATTTGATTGTGAAAGGGCGGATGCAAGCGCCGGGGCTTGCCGACGTCAGCGCTGCCAAGGCGGATGGGCGCTGGGATGCGGCCTATGCTGGATCGGCAACGATGGAAATTCCCGCAGATTTCCTTGCAGCATTGGCGGATAACCCCAAAGCGCGGGCGTTCTATGAAACCTTAAACCGCAGCAGTATCTTTGTAATCTACCACCGCCTGCATTCCGCGAAACGCCCTCAAACGCGGGCGGATCGGATGGCGAAGCTATTAGATATGCTCGCGCGTGGCGAAAAGCCACGATAATATTTGTTTTGATCTGGTGCGCTGGCAGCCGCGTTAAATAGCAAACTCATCGCTTACCCACGGCATGAGGGCAGCGGGATCGAATTTTCGGGCAGGCATTGCGCAGTTGCCCGGTTAACACTGCTGAAAGCGCGGTTTTTGCGATACCCGCCGAAAGTGCCGCCAATTCATACCCGCCGGGGCCAAATGGCGTGCGCCGGCTTTGTTGCACAAATGGAGCCTTGGGTTGAGTACCCCTTACCTCAGACGGATTTATGCTGCGGCGACGGTTTTCGGGATGCCCAGTGCGGTGAAGCCATTGAGAATGGCAGCGCGGATCTGGATCTCTGCGACCTGCC
>CALLAF010000011.1 GCA_938002605.1 uncultured Paracoccaceae bacterium
CAGGCTACAATTCGGGCGCTCAAGATGGGTCAGGAAACCAGACAACGGATGGTGATTGTATTCGAGTAAGTCGTCCCGCACAGAGCGCGGTTTTTGGTTCTGGTCGCCTCTTTGACTTTAATGACGCGAGCGCCAAAACTGCAGGGTCGGGCATAGCATCGGGTGGGGTTGACCGTGTGACTGTTGCCGGGGGTAGATACAACGTTGCCGAAGCTAACGACGCTATCCGCTTTGTGTTTGAAAACACCATAACATCCGGAAAAATTACAGTGCGGGGGTATCGCTGATGAAAATCGTGATCGGGAAAAGTGGAAGAATTGAAGCGCCTTTGGGTGACGCGGACCTAGCGCACTTACCGGGCATCGATAGCGTCCGTAAGTCAACCTCAATCACGCGCCGCGCATTGTGCATGGCCTGTCGCGACGTGGGGCTGTTCACGAATGAAGACGCAATCGCAGCGGCGCGCGGCGAATGGCCTGTGTTGTTGATGGCTGCGCTGGATGGTTTGACGGACAACCAAAAGGCCGATGCGCAAATGGAATGGAGTGACGTGACAACAGTGCGCCGCATGTCGCCGCTGATCCTGTTACTGCAATGGCATCTTGATTACACAGATGCCCAGGTCGATGCGCTGTTTGGCATCGCAGTCGTGGCTGATCCGTAAGGCGCGGCGATCACCCACCCTCACAATCACGACGCCCAGCGTCACTTACCACCCGGCCCGTGCGCCGGGTTTTGTTTTGCACAAAGGAGCTACCTATGGCTGATCACGATTTTGCAGAAACTCGCCTCATCGGCTTTTGGAGCGTCCTTGTGCTCTTGCTTATGGGGCCGATCATTGCGCCGGTCTACGCGTTTTATGCCTTCGGGTATTGGCTCAGCGATACCAAGCTGGGCTTTCTCGTTTACCCATATTCGATTGCCTTTGCTGTCGTGAACGCGCTGCACAATTGGACCGTGTGCACGGTATTGTTCCGAGAATTCCCGCGCGAGTTCTTCACAACAACCCGGCTCAAACGCCACAAGACATCGCCTGATCCTTGGCGCCGTGAACAGGCAGACATGCTGGGTGGTTTCCTTAACTCTCAAGATGGTGGGCATTACTGATGGCGTCACAAGATCCAAACCTGTTTTCTGAGGTGTTCAACCAGCGCGCGGGAATCCTTGCGTTCTTTGGTGCTTTGGGTGGGTCCGTGCGTGCGGTGACGCTTAAGACGACCTGGCGCGAAGGTTTACGCGTCATGTTTGTTGGCGGGGCTGTCGCCTTTGGGGTAGGGGTGCTTGGCCCTACCGTACTTAAGCCTTGGATTGGCGACTTGCCTGATGATGCATCTAGCCTCATTGGGACGCTGACGGCTGTCGCCTTTCTGACGGGCCTGCTCGCGGTGACAATCGTTGAGCGCTTCATCTCGGGAGAGGAAACCCCTGATGATCAGAAAACCTAAGACAAACAAAAATGCAGACGACCTTCGGACATTAGTGCTGGGGGTCGTGATTGCGATGCTGATCTTGGTGATTTCCTCTTGGGGAGATGACCGACAGTCAAGCTTAAACACGACAACATTAGACGAGGTGCCACGATGACAATCTGGAAAGGGGCCGCCAAGCGGCTCGATGATATCGACCTGCCACGTATCGGGGCAACGATTGGTGTCGGTGAAGACGAAATCCATGCCGTGCTTGATGTCGAGGCGTCCGGCGCAGGGTTTGACAGAAAAGGCCGTCTTAAGGCTTTGTTCGAACCACACATCTTTTACCGCCAGCTGGGTGAGGGACCGAAGCGCGATGCTGCTATGGCGCAAGGGTTGGCTTATCGCCGCTGGGGTGAAAAAGGCTACCCGCGCGACAGCTACGCACGGATCGAGGCTGCCATGGCCATCGATCGAGATGCAGCGCTGCGATCAACGTCATGGGGCTTGCCGCAGATGATGGGGTTTAATGCCGGGCTGGCTGGCTATTCCAGTGCTGAAGCGATGGTAAAGGCCTTTGCTGCTGACGAAGAGGCGCAGTTGGCGGGGATGGTAATGTTCATCGTCAATGCGGGTCTAGACGACGAATTGCGCGCACACGACTGGCGTGGCTTTGCACGGGGTTACAATGGCCCCGGTTATGCGCGCCACGGTTACCACAGCAAACTTGCGGCGTCGTTCAAAAGATGGGCGCGCATACGTGACACGCCGTATCAGGCATGAACCGCTTGTCACTGATCCTTGCGGGCGTTGTCGCTTTGGGGGCTACGTTCGTCGCTGGGCAGGTGCTGGGAGACAAACGAGGCTATGCGCGCGGGCAGGGTGAGTACGCGGTCGCCTTTGCGCAGGCCGAAGCCGCAAATGCAAATGAACAAAAGGTCCTGATCCGGGCTGTTGAAAGGGTGGCCGAAAATGCAGAAATCGAACGCAGTGAACTTGAAGCGCGGCGTGCTGCTGCTGACGCTAGCGTTGAGCGGCTGCACCAAGCAGTACGTGACGCCAACGCCCGTGCAGATCCCAGCGCCCCCGGCGAGCTTGATGCAGCCCGTGCCCGATCCCTCCTTGCCGAATGCACAAGCAAATATCGAGACATGGCACTCCGCGCTGACAAGCTCCGCGCCACTGTCGTAGGGCTGCAAGAATATGTAAGGGCGGTGGGGCGCTGAACTCTTGGCGTTAAAAATGGTTGTATACTATTAAGTTTCCCAAGCGACTTTGAACAATCAACGTGGGGTCCGGAGAGACAGCTCGCAGCATCGACAAGGTGAACGCAGAATAGATGCCATAAAAGCTGACCTTTGGCCGTATACATCCGACCAAAGGCAGGACGTTTAGTTGAAAAAATACGTAGCGCCGACGCGGAATGCGTACCCATCGTCCAGCCGCCCAAAGTCGCCAGGGTCAGAATCCGAGTTCAACCCGCTTCCATCGACATAGTCATCAAAGAAGTACGCTAAACCTTCAAGCCGTAGAATGATTTGGTCTGTAACGGCATGTTCTACGCCAAGACCAACGACAGCTCCTGCATCATCGAAGTCGATTGTCCCACGGTCTGATGAGGCTTCTGCGCCCTCGATTGCTGTATATTCTGCACCAGCCCAAACTACACCACCGGTCACATATGCGAGGGTGTTGTGTTGAGCGTATCCAACGCGTCCCCTTAGGGAGGCTGTCCAGTCGAACTCGCCTGCAATAAAATCTCTGCCGGACATATTCCGCTCTTCGGTAAGATCCTCACCGTCAAAAACATTAGCGCTGACCTCGATACCATACACAATCCGGTCACTCTGCCAGTTGTATCCTCCGTAGAGTCCAAAAGACGCGCTGTTGATGTCCAAATCTTCTGCATAACCGCCGCTTGCGCTAGGTGGTATGGTGCCATCGCCGTCAAAAACGCCAGAGTAATTCAATTCACCATAGCCTAGGCTGCCACCAACATAAGCACCGGACCAGTCGCGGCCTTGAGCATGCGCTTGACCAACTGACAAAACCCCTGCGACAATAGACGCCAGACCGAAAAATTTAAACACCGTAACTCTCCCGCTAAAATATATCTCAACCCCGGGTACAAAGGTCGCGGGTTGAGAAAAAGGGAAGGTTCAGCTTTGCCCGATTAAACACCTTAGATGTGCCCGAACGGCAACTATAAAAATCGCGAACGCGCTACGCGCTTCTTGTTCCTGCAGCGCTTGGCGCTTGGCGGGCAGGTGGGCGGCGTCTTTGGTGTGTCCAAGGATACGTCGCCACGCTTCAGTCTGACGAAGCTGGAACCACTACTTGATGCCGCACATTCGCGGTTAGATGGGGTTGTGTTTGAGAACCTGGACTGGGCTGACGTGCTGGCCCGCTATGACAGCCCAACGGCGCTTTTCTACCTTGATCCGCCATATTGGGGTGGTGAGGACGACTACGGCAAAGGCATGTTTGACCGTGATCAGTTCGCCCTTATCGCCGGTGCGCTCGGCGCCATCGAGGGCGCGTTCGTGCTATCGATCAACGACCGGCCAGAGGTGCGCGATCTGTTTGCTGCGTTCAATTTCCAAGAGGTGTCACTGAAATATACCGTGGCCGCAGGGGCTGCCAAACAGGCGAATGAGCTGATCATCACAAATCGGAACACTCGGATCAGTTTGCTGTAGCAGGGGAGCGCGAAAGGTCCCTGCTTGCCGAATGAAAAGACATGGCTTTAGGGGTAAGTGGAATTCTGTCGCGTTAGTGATCGTGCTTGATACTCGCGCTTTAGGTGTTTTGTTTCGACGCAAAATGCGTAAAGTTACCACTATAAGCAGCTCAATTCCGTTCAAGCCAGTGTTAGGGTCAAAATGCGCGATCAGTTTCGGTATCATTTCAAATGAACCGCCCCGGTTTTGCCGGAGACTGTTGAGTTCGTATTTCAAGCTGCAATTTTGTCTGACTTCAATGCTTGTTCGTATTTCTCCTCCGCTTCGATTGGTGTGATGTAGCCGAGAGGTTCGAGCAAGCGTTCCCTATT
>CALLAF010000012.1 GCA_938002605.1 uncultured Paracoccaceae bacterium
GACGGCGGGATCGGGAGATGTCTTGGCTGGCTTTATCACTGGACTTTTGGCGCGTGGGTTTGCGCCGATGCGGGCGGCTGAAACAGGCGCGTGGTTGCACACGGAATGTGCGCTGAAATTCGGGCCGGGGCTGATTGCAGAGGATCTGCCTGAGCAATTGCCGGGGGTTCTGCGTGCACTGGATGTGCCTTGATCCAAAGTTTCTGCAAAATCGTATCAAGAAAGCGCATTTTTCCTCTCGCTTCCCGGGAATAGCTTTGCTAGTAAGCGGCCAACCTTGGGGTGGCCTTGAAAACTGCCCCTAATAATCATGCGGGTGTGGCGGAATTGGTAGACGCACCAGATTTAGGTTCTGGCGCCGCGAGGCGTGGGGGTTCGAGTCCCTTCACCCGCACCATTAATTTTATGAAGGACAGCACATGAACGTCACTGAGACCCTGAATGAAGGCCTCAAGCGCGGCTATGCGATCACCGTTACAGCGGCTGAGCTGGATGCGAAGGTTGAAGAAAAGCTGAAAGAAGCACAGCCAACCGTTGAAATGAAGGGTTTTCGCAAGGGTAAAGTACCGATGGCACTGCTACGCAAGCAGTTCGGCCAGCGGGTCATGGGCGAAGCGATGCAAGAATCCATCGACGGCGCAATGAGCAAGCACCTTGAAGAAACAGGTGACCGTCCAGCGGCGCAGCCAGAAATGAAAATGGCGGATGCAAACTGGAAAGAGGGCGACGATGTTGCCGTTGACGTTTCCTATGAAAAACTGCCTGACATTGCCGACACAGATTTTTCTTCTATCAAGCTCGAGCGCATGGTCGTCAAAGCGGATGAAGATTCGATTAAAGAAGCGCTTGATAACCTCGCCGCTTCTCCGCAGGCTGTTTCTTATGAGCCAAAGAAGACCCAAGCCAAGAAAGACGACCAAGTTGTTCTTGATTTCGTGGGTAAAGTTGACGGCGAAGCCTTTGAAGGCGGTGCTGCAGAAGATTACCCACTGGTTATCGGCTCAAACTCTTTCATTCCCGGTTTCGAAGACGGCCTGCTAAAGGTCAAAGCTGGCGAAGAAAAAGATATCGAAGTCACCTTCCCAGAAGATTACCAAGCGGAAAACCTTGCGGGCAAGAAAGCTGTCTTTAGCTGCACCATCAAAGAAGTGAAAGCGCCAAAAGCGCCTGAGCTGGATGATGAGCTGGCGAAAAAATTCGGCGCCGAAGATCTGGACGGCCTGAAGGCACAGATCACTGAGCGTTTGGAAGCAGAATATACAGGCGCGTCGCGTGCTGTTGCAAAACGCGCATTGCTGGATGCTTTGGACGAGGCCGTGTCGTTCGACCTGCCTGAATCACTGGTCACTGCCGAAGCTAACCAAATCGCGCATCAGCTGTGGCACGAAGAAAACCCAGATGTCGAAGGCCACGATCACCCTGAGATCGAAGCCACTGACGAGCACAAGAAGCTGGCAGAACGCCGCGTGAAACTGGGCCTGTTGTTGGCTGACATTGGCCAAAAGGCCGAGGTTAAAGTGACCGATCAGGAAATGACCCAAGCGATCATGAACCAAGCCCGTCAATACCCGGGCCAAGAGCGTCAGTTCTTTGAGTTCGTGCAGCAAAACGCGCAGTTCCGTCAGCAGCTTCAAGCGCCAATGTTCGAAGATAAGGTCGTTGATCACATCTTTGAAAAGGCTGCTGTGACAGACAAAGAAGTCAGCAAAGATGATTTGCAGGCTGCTGTTGAAAAGCTCGAAGAAGAGTAAATTTCAGAACAAACTGTTTACGAAAAGGCGCCTTTTGAGGGCGCCTTTTTTTTGACTGCTCGGTAAAATAGTGTCACAATATAGTGAGTTGGCGCGTTTTTGTGTCACAGCTATTACACTTATTTTTCGGAGATTTTGATGAAAACTTCTATTTTGGCCGCTGTAGCGACATTTGGTCTGTCAGGTGCGGCAATGGCTTGCCCCGACTTTAATGCGCCGGCCGCAGCATCGTATCAGGTGACGGGGCAGCAGATGTACCAAGAGCGTACATTTGACGTGGTTGCAGGCGGTGAAAATTACATTTGGAACTGTTCAAATGTTCGTCCGGGGACGGATACTGGTGCTGGTTACTTTACAACTGGCCCTGATTTTTCATTCCAAATCTCGGGCATGAGCCGCTATCAGCTGGTGATCAGCATGGTTAGCGAATGCGATTCTGCGCTGTTGATCAACACATCTTCTGCCAACTGGTATTACGACGATGATGACAACGGCAACCTTGACCCGCGTATCGTTTTGACGCGTCCTATCGACGGGCGTATCGATATTTGGGCAGGTACCTATGACGGCGAATATTGCAACGCGCGCCTGTCGATGGAGACATTTGATCGCTAAGACGATCACTTAATAGAAGGCCCGGCATCCTGATTGGTTGCCGGGCCTTTTTTGTTTAAAGTGCGATGCGGAACAGGGCGAAGCCTGTGTCGCTATTGCCTGCGGGGCTAATATCCATACCCGCAACACTATCCGCGTATTGCGCGCCTGCAGGACCGGATTCGAACAGCACAGTGGTGTTGTCCATGCCTACAAACGACCAGTTTGCATCGGCGCGGGGGCTGACTGTGCCTTTGTCGACGATGTAACGTACGATGACGTCGCGATTGGTGTCTGGCCCTTCAAATATAACGGTCGATCCATCCGCGCCGGGGAAGCTACCGCCGCCGGATGCGCGATAATTGTTCGTTGCCACGATGAAATCTTGCGTCGGGTCGATGGGCGCACCATTGAAGGAAAGGTTCACAATCCGGTTTGTGTCTGCGTTGACTACTGCGCCTTCGCGGTCGAACATCGCCGGTTGCGACAGGTCGATTTCATAAGTGACCCCATCCATGACGTCAAAATTGTAACTCGGGAAATCAGGATTTAAAAGGATCGCATCAGATGATCCGGGTGTGATCTGATTGAACATGCCCGCAGAGCGTTCTAGCCACAATTTGACCTGTGCCCCGGTTATTTTCACTGCGCGCACTGTATTTGGATACAGATATAGGTCTGCCACGTTCTTGATCGCCACATCGCCGACGGGGACGTCTGTAAAATACTCTGGGCCACCGCGACCGCCGGCTTTGAATGGGGCTGCCGCTGATAAGATTGGTAGCCCTTCGTATGCTGTCCCGACCATTTGTTCGCTGATGTACCATGTCTGCGCATTGGACACGATTTGCACAGATGGATCATCGGCCACCAAGGCAAAATAGCTGTGTAACGCGGCATCGGTTTTACCAACCGCGGTGCGCACATAGGCGAGGGTTTCATCGTGGATGTCTTGGATTGATGACATCACGGGGGTGAAATCTTCGGCCAATGGCGTGATGCTGCGGTCTTCTTCGCGGCGCGAAATGGGCCGCGCCTCGGCGGTATGGGAAAGCACACGCCAGCCGTTTCCGTCACGTTCTAACAAGAGGTCAACCAGCCCCATATGGCTGCCCCAGAACCCGCCCATGACGCCGGGTTTGCCGTTGATGGTGCCTGCAGCAACATCGACACCCGCCCAATCGTCATAGTTGGATGATGGGAACACAAGATGGCTGTGCCCGGTCAGGATCGCGTCAATGCCATCGACGCCCGCCAATGGGATGGCGGCGTTTTCCATGCCGTCGCTTTCATTGGCATCACCGATACCAGAATGGCAAAGAGCAACGATAATATCGGCGCCTTGCTCTTTCATTTGCGGTACATAGGCGCGTGCTGATGCAACGATATCGCGGGCTTGCACGTTGCCCTCGAGATGCTTGCGGTCCCAATTCATGATTTGTGGCGGTACAAACCCGATCAGCCCGATTTTGATCGGATGCGCCGTGCCCGCGCCATCGGTCACTGTCCGTTCCAGAATAGTGTAGGGGGGCAGCAATGTTGTGTCGGCGGTTGGGGTTGCGCCCATTTCCTTAACCACATTGGCTGAAACAATGGGGAAGGCCGCGCCTGCGACAGATTTCATCAAGAACGGCACGCCGTAGTTGAATTCATGGTTGCCCAATGTAGAGGCATCATAGCCCAATGTGTTCATTGCGGTGATGACAGGGTGCATATCGCCTTCGGCCATGCCGCGTTCATAGGCGATGTAATCGCCCATCGGGTTCCCTTGGAGAAAATCTCCGTTGTCCAGCAAAAGCGAATTCGTCGATTCGGCGCGCACGTCTGCGATGACGGATGCTGTCCGCGCGAGACCCACAGTATCAACGGCCTTATCGGCGTAATAGTCATATGGAAAAACATGCACATGCAGGTCGGTGGTTTCCATTAGACGCAAGTGGGCTTGACCCGTGGCCGCATTGACCGAAAACGGATGCATCGCGATGAGCCCTGCAGAACCTGCGAGAAAGTGACGACGATTAAGACGAAGTGTCATAAGATAATCCCCCGGATTTCTAGATGTATGATCAGTAGACATCTGGATAGGATTCGTAACAAGGGTGTATAACGCGGCGGCGAAAACGAAAAAGGCCGCCCCAATTCTGGAGCGGCCCAAATCATTGCAAAAGCAGGGACGACTTATGCGTCGTCTTCGCTTGCTGCAGGTGCTTCTTCTTCGTCGCCGAATTCGTCAGCGGCAGAACCGATATCGTCGAACAGTTCCTGAATTTCGAATTCAGCAGCTGCTTCTTCTTCGGCGGCCAGTTCTGCGATAGATTTACCAGCTGCTTGCAGCTCGGCTTCTTCGGCGGAACGTGCGACGTTCAGTGAAATCGTTGCGGCAACTTCTGGGTGCAGGTTGACAGTAACGTCATGCAGCCCGAGGTATTTAATTGTTGCAGACAAAACGACTTGTTTTTTGTCAACGCTAAAGCCAGATTCGGTTGCGACTTCGGCTGCGTCACGTGTTGTAACAGAGCCGTAAAGCGCACCCGCATCAGAGGCAGAGCGAATGATGATGAAGGTTTCGCCGTCCAGCTTTTCAGCCAGCGCTTCTGCTTCTTTTTTGCTTTCAAGGTTGCGTGTTTCAAGCTGTGCTTTTTCAGCTTCGAAACGCGCAAGGTTCGCCGCGTTTACGCGCAGCGCTTTGCCTTGTGGCAGCAGGAAGTTACGTGCGTAGCCTTCTTTAACAGAAACAACTTCGCCCATCTGACCCAGCTTGGCCACGCGCTCCAGTAGAATGATATCCATGTGTCGGTGTCCTTACTTTACTGCGTATGGCAGCAGGGCAAGGAAACGCGCGCGTTTGATCGCCTGGGCGAGCTTACGCTGGTTCTTGGCGCCAACAGCTGTGATACGGGCTGGAACGATTTTGCCGCGCTCAGAGATATAGCGCTGCAAAAGGCGAGTGTCTTTGTAGTCGATCTTTGGCGCGTTTTCGCCTTCAAACGGATCGGACTTACGACGACGGAAAAATGGTTTAGTAGCCATGATTGTTGTCCTTATCTAAGATCTGATTAGCGGCGCTCGCGGCGTTCGCCACGTTCTTCGCGTTTCTGCATCTGTACAGATGGGCCTTCTTCGTGTGCGTCGACTTTGATTGTCAGCACACGCATGACGTCGTCATGCAGACGCATCAGGCGTTCCATTTCTTGGATCGCAGCAACCGGCGCATCGGTGCGCAGCAGGGCATAGTGACCCTTGCGGTTTTTGTTGATCTTATAGGCCATCGTTTTGACGCCCCAATATTCGTTTTCCAGCAGCTTGCCGTCGTTGTCAGCAAGAACAGAACCGAAGTGTTCGATAAGGGCTTCTGCTTGCGAGTTGGAAAGATCCTGACGCGCAATCATGACATGCTCGTATAGCGGCATGCGTTCTCCATTCATTTATCAGCGCATTTCAAAGTATGGGGCAGTGACCCTTTCTGCACCCCATCCACGAGAGACTGCGCAGTTCAATATCCACAGAAAGGTTGCGGCCTTATACAGGGGTGCGCCCATGATGCAAGCCGCATATCCCTGTTTTTCTTGGTCTGACGGTTGTTTTTAGGTTTTTGCGATTCTGCCATGCGATGGCCCCGTTTTTGCCCTGATCACTTATTATTTATTTTGCGAAAGTAGTATTCACGTTGGGGCACTGCGGCTATCTTCGTGAGAAAACGCACAGACGGGCAGAGAAAAATGACAAAATCACCGCAATTTTCAGTCGAAGACACATTTTGGGGCTATCAAATTCAGTCGGGCCGCGCGCCAGCTATGGGTCTTGTGATGGCGCAGTCGTTTTCATATTTTTTTGGCGCGTGCTTTATGATCGCAGCGGTCAGCATTGTTGGCGCGCCAATTTTGTTCTTTGGCGAAGGCGTGGGCGTTATGCGCGTCGTCGCTGCAGTCCTATTTGCTGCTGCTTCATTTTACTTGCTATGGTTCGCGAGCCGAGGATCGCAAACAGAGATTCATGTTGACACAAGCGTGGGTGAAATCCGCCAAGTGATCAGTAACCGCGCAGGCAAGCCCACCACGGTTGGTGCTTACGGGTTTGATACAATTGGCGGCGTGCATATCATCGATGGCGTTGATCCTATGTCGCTTTTGGTGCTGCAATATCGCGATACAGATAAGCAGGTTAGCGTGGCCGAAGGGCTTGAGGCGCAGCTTATCCCGCTGCGTGACCGATTGGCCCAAGATCTGATGGTTGGCGCAGGTGTGGCGGCGTAGGCGAGGCTAACGTGTATCGCTGAACACAATTTGTTCAGAATTGCTGGATTGCTTTGTGCGACAAATCGACGTCAGTTGTGTGTATCAAACCTTCAACTGGAGCCACTCATGAAAAATCTTCTTTGCGCGACTGCATTACTTACGGCTGCTGCGGCACCTGCACTGGCCGCCCCTGAAACCTATGTTCTGGACGCAAGCCACAGCCAGATCGTATTTACCTATAACCACCTTGGCTATTCCACCGGGATGGGCATGTTTTCGGGTTTCGAAGGCGAGATCGCTTTTGACCAAGAAGACCCCGCTGCATCCAGCGTCAGCGTTTCATTTCCCGTACGCAGCATGTTGACGGGCTGGGAAGCCCGCTTTGATCATTTCATGGGCGGTGATTTTTTCGACGCCGCTGATGACGAGATGGTGACCTTCACTTCAACAGGTATCGAAGTAACTGGTGAGAATACCGCCCTGATTACAGGTGATCTGACACTAAATGACGTGACAAAATCGGTCGTTCTTGACGCAACACTGAACCAAGTGGGAACACACCCGATGGCCAATCAAGCATGGGCCGGGTTTGACGCAACAACGACATTGCTGCGTTCAGACTTTGGTGTTGGCGCCTTTGCGCCTCACGTCAGTGACGAGGTTTCTGTCACGCTCTCTATCGAGGCAATGAAAGCGGAATAAGCCCCGCCTATTCATATTAATGTAACCCGCGTCCTGTTCTACAAGTCGCGGGTTTCTTATTGTCTAGCGTGTCGCAGTTAACATGATTGTGACCGCGACATCAAAGCCAAGACTGCTTTCGTCCGCCATACTTTGTCCTATTGCAAAGTCGCGCCGATCAAGCGCCAGTGATCCTGCCATTTCCGCAGTGTCCCCTTGCAAGTTCAAAACAAAGGGCAAGCTGACGGGCAGGGTGATGTCTTTGATCGTTAAGCTGCCGGTCGCCAGATACTCCGACCCTTCGGCGGTAATGTCCGCGCGAAATGTCGCTGTTGGGAACACATCAGCATCAAAGAAATCTGCACCCATGGCTTGGCCGCTGACCGACCCGAGATTGAGCGAGCCAATCGCAATTGTTGTTGTGACGGTGCCAAGCGTGCCGGTCGCGTTTTCATCAAACTGAATCGCGGCGGTCCAATCGTCAAATTGCCCCTGCACGGGATTGCCAAGCTGTGTGATGCCGATGCCAAGCGTGCCCTGTGTCACAACCCATTCTGATGCAACCTCTGTCAGGTCCACCCCATTGCCGTGGCTCTCGTGCGACATAAGCCCGCTCATTGCAGCCCCACCCGCACCGAGCAAATAAATCACCACCGCGATGAACGGCGCGGCGCGCTGCGGAGTTGGGGCGCTGGTGTCAGGCAACGCGACATTGCTGAACCACATCCGCTTTAGGGTGACATCTTTGTCGATGATCTGATGTTTTAGCGCACCTGCAACGTGCAAGAGGATCGAGAGCACTAGGATTTTGCTCCAGACCCAATGCAGCCCCCCAAACACTTCAGCAAGAGATTCGTCCTTGGGAATAAAGGGGAGGTCTTGGCCAATGGGCAGCCAGATAGGCGCGAACCCAGTGGTCGCCGCATGGTGCAGCCAACCCGATAGGGGAACCACAACCAAGGCAATATACAGCATCCAATGCACGAGATGCGCAATCAAAGTTTCCAGCTGACGCTCGGGATGCAGGTCACCGGGTTTCTTTTGGGTAAGCGCCCAAAGAATGCGGGCTAACGCCACGCTAAATATGAGGACGCCGAGCGTCTTATGCGCGGAAAACAGCGGCACCTTTAATGTGGCATCAAGCGCCAGCCGATCCGCAATCACCCCTAGCGGTATCACAGTGATGATCAGCAGGGCCGTCAGCCAATGAAAGACCTTGCTAACAGTTCCATAAGCGCTGTGCGAATTTGTGGCCGCCATCTTAAACCCCTTTGATGTAGTTGCATAAAGGCTAGCAGGCGGAATGATTCATGCAAACTGCGGGTTCTGTGTGCCCCCGCATGCCTCATGTGCGTCCGTAATCATGTGACGGGTTGCTTGTGCGCCCGCGCGCCGCAGGGTAAGTCTAGCCGCCAATAGAGATGAATTATGGAGAGGTCTCATGCGCGCATTCGTATTTCCGGGCCAAGGGGCACAGACAATCGGGATGGGGAAGGCATTGGCCGACACCTATCCGGCCGCAAAAGCAGTTTTCGACGAGGTCGACGATGCCTTGGGCGAAAACCTGTCAGGCATGATCTGGGAAGGCGATATCGCTGATTTGACCCTGACTGCAAATGCGCAGCCCGCACTGATGGCAACGTCACTTGCCGCCATGCGTGCGCTTGAAGCCGAAGGGGTAGAAATCACAGCCGCGCAATTCGTAGCCGGTCATTCATTGGGTGAATACTCGGCGCTTGCTGCTGCTGGGGCGTTTTCAGTGGCGGATACGGCGCGCCTGTTGCGCTTGCGCGGTACAGCCATGCAAGAGGCGGTGCCTGTGGGCGTTGGCGCGATGGCAGCGATTCTAGGGCTGGATTTTGAAACGGTGGCTGAAATCGCAGCTGAGGCCGCGCAAGGCGAGGTTTGCCAAGCGGCAAATGATAATGATCCGGCGCAGGTGGTTGTGTCTGGTCATAAGGTCGCTGTTGAACGTGTTACAGTCTTGGCCAAAGAAAAGGGCGCGAAACGCGCGCTTTTGCTGCCGGTGAGTGCGCCTTTCCACTGTGCGTTGATGGCACCAGCAGCGGAAAAAATGGCGCAGGCATTGGCGGAGGTACAGCTTAATGCGCCCGCAGTTCCATTGGTTGCCAATGTAATTGCGAGCAGCGCCACAGACCCCGGTTCGATCCGGGCGCTCTTGGTCGATCAGGTTACCGGCTCTGTGCGTTGGCGCGAAAGTGTGGGCTATATGGCCGCGCAAGGCGTTACAGAAATCTTTGAAATTGGTGCTGGTAAAGCGCTGTGTGGCATGGTGAAACGGATTGACCGTAGCTTGACAGCCACGGCTGTCGGCACACCCGAAAATGTGGTCGCTGCTGCCACGGCACTGAATACTTGAAGGGAAGAAAATGTTTGATTTGAACGGAAAAAATGTCCTGATTACAGGTGCGTCTGGCGGTATCGGTGGCGCAATTGCAAAGACATTGCACGCGGCTGGCGCAACTGTTGCACTATCTGGCACACGGGTTGCCCCGCTTGAAGCCTTGGCCGCAGAATTGGGCGATCGCGCGCATGTGCTGCCCTGTAACCTAAGCGATGCAGAGGCCGTCACGGCCCTGCCGAAGCAGGCGGCGGATGCGATGGGATCTGTTGATATTTTGGTCAACAACGCGGGGATCACTCGCGACAACATCTTTATGCGTATGTCAGATGATGAATGGTCATCTGTGCTGGACGTCAATCTGACGTCAACCATGCGCCTGTGCAAAGGCGTGATCCGTGGCATGATGAAATCCCGCTGGGGCCGGATCGTGAATATTTCCTCCGTCGTAGGCGCGACAGGAAACCCCGGGCAGGCCAATTATGCGGCATCAAAGGCCGGTGTTGTTGGCATGTCAAAATCAATCGCCTATGAGGTCGCGAGCCGCGGGATCACAGTGAACTGCGTGGCGCCCGGATTTATCACCACGGCGATGACCGATAAGCTGACTGATGATCAAAAATCGGGCATTTTGACACAGGTGCCTGCCGGCCGCATGGGTGATGCAGACGAGATCGCAGCAGCGGTTTTGTATCTTTCTAGCCAGGAAGCCGCTTATGTGACGGGGACAACCTTGCATGTGAACGGTGGAATGGCCATGCTCTAGGGGCGGGTATGAAACCGTTTGCGAAAGCGGATTTCTCTGCTATAGGCCACCCAGATTTGCCGAAAAGCGCATGTGACGTCACGTCGGATGTTTGTGGCGCAGATCGGTGAAACCCCGTATGGGGAAAGTATAAGTCGGGCGTTAGCCCAAAGTAGAACGGGCATAAGCCCAGAAAGACATGAGGAATTTGACATGAGCGACGTTGCAGACCGCGTACGCAAGATCGTAGTAGAGCATCTTGGTGTTGAAGAAGATAAAGTAACAGAAACAGCGTCTTTCATCGACGATCTTGGCGCAGATAGCCTTGATACTGTTGAGCTGGTTATGGCTTTTGAAGAAGAATTCGGGATCGAAATCCCTGATGATGCTGCCGAAACGATCCAAACCTTTGGTGACGCGGTAAAATTCATCAACGGCGCACAGTAAGTTTACTGTCGTTTGCGTTAGACGGCGTCCCTTGGGGCGCCGTTTTCGTTTTTGCGCTTTGCTGCGAGCGGACGAATTTGTTTACATGACGTGCAGGCATTGGTGGGCTCAGAAGAATACCGCTAAAGTTCGGATTGGTCCATTGAATGGTGCCACTGATCCATCGATCCGCAATTTTCACTGCGATTTTTGTCCCTAGCATGGGCGGTCGTATTGGATCGTGCTGTAGCTTTATACCGGCGCCGCTAATATCAAGTAAAACACCGAAATGTTTGCCATCGTCCATCTGATATTGGGTCTGATAGTGGATGCGGTATCGCTTCGTACGCCGTTGATTGCGCGCTTGCCATTGCATCGCAAAGAACGTTGCAATCATAAATGCGATCAACCCCATAACGGCGAGCAAGACCCGATCACGCGAAAGCGTGCAGTTGAGAGGCACACCAGAGAGGTTTGTGCCATCGTCGTTGCTGGGCGGCCGTTGTTGGACTTGTTGCGGTGGTACGCAGCGCAATTCGGGCAAACGATTGGCAATATCATTTAGTTGACGAACGGCGTCGCGCGATTTGAGAAAAGCCATAGCGGTTGGCAGGCTTTGCCGTTCAAAAACGTGCAGAAAATCCTGAGTTTGGTCAAGAAACCCCTGAAAGGCGGCCGCGTTTTCGCGTCCAACGATTGCCAGCATATCATAGGTTGATGTGCGGGCTACGCCACGCGACAAAAACTGGATTTCTACTCCTAAATTTGTGTCGTTTTTGGCCTGAGAGATCCGGTGTTCAACACTGTGCATCATGTCGAGTAGCGCAATAACCTCGCAATTCGCGTGGGCGGGCTGTACGCACCACACAGGCGCAATGACGCCAATAAATATGCCAAGACCGCGAACCATTAAAACTTCCAATGCTGGATTTAAGGAGGTTAAGCGATAGAGCGTTAATAAAGGTTAAAGCAAAACGGCGGCGTGTTTCGTACATTCACGAGCGGTTTGAGCGCGTGTTAGGAACCCTATGCGTATTTCGGAACTGTAGCCAGACTAAAAGGGCCGCTGACAGAGCGATTGCGATTAAGATGTGACGCAAAGTGAATACGGATGTGACGGCGGAACGCGCGACAAGAAATTCGATGTCAATTTGGTCGGTGGCAACAATCGGGAAGGGGGCAGTACCTGCAATTTCGGCTGCCGAACATCGCATGTCGCCCAAGTAGCCCCCGACACTGGTGTGGTTTGCGCTAACTGCTGGGTGTTGCAAAATGCGTGCCGCAGTGGCTGGTTCGTCAATGCTGACTTCAAGCGCGAGCTTTTTGGCGTAGTAAATAAAATAAAGAAACGCGGCACCTTTGTCCGTTGATGGGCCCGCTTGAAGCCCGTCTGTCACAGATGCCCCGTTTAATTGACGTGCTTGACTGGTCAAATACCGAATCTCAGAACTAAAAAGCGGTGAATTCGGATTTTGCATCAGCCGGGTTTCGACGCTGTGCAATTTATCAAGCGTATCAATCACACCGCAGTTGGCATGGGCCGCAAAAGCGGTCCAGATCAAGACGGATGCAAGCATCCACCGATGAAAAAATGCGTTCATTTCATGTTCACCGCTTGGAAACCCAGCAATCCTATGTCGGCCTTCGTTAACTTGACGTGAACATCTGGCGCGTCACCGCTTGATTCCGCGCATGCTCTTGCCCCTGCACGACTGGCTGGGTTATCACTGCATTCAAATACGCCAATCAGGTGAGGGCAGAATAATATGCGTCGCGTCGTAGTTACAGGGCTGGGGTTGGTTACACCCCTGGCAGATGGTGTCGAAAAATCTTGGGAACGTATCCTTGCGGGCCAATCAGGTGCGGGAAAAATTTCGGGATTCGACCCCAGTAAATTGACCACCCAATACGCCTGCGAAGTGCCGCTGGGCGATGGCACGGATGGCACGTTTAACGCCGATAAATATATGGAGCCCAAGGAACAGCGGAAGGTTGATACCTTCATCCTGTTCGGGATGGCTGCCGCGCAGCAGGCGATCGAGGATGCGGGCTGGATGCCCGAGGACCGCGAAGCCCAAGAGCGCACAGGTGTGATGATGGGCTCTGGCATCGGTGGATTGAATTCTATCGCCAACACCGCCGTGATGATGGCCGAAAAGGGCCCGCGCCGCGTGTCCCCATTCTTTGTGCCCGGTGCGCTGATCAACCTGATTTCTGGTCAAGTGTCGATCAAATACGGGTTCCGTGGTCCAAATCACGCCGTTGTGACGGCCTGTTCAACAGGCGCGCATGCGATTGGTGATGCCTCACGTTTAATCCAGCATGGTGACGCCGACGTGATGGTTGCTGGCGGTGCCGAAGCCGCGATTTGTGAAATTGGTATTGCGGGCTTTAACGCCTGTAAGGCACTGAGTACAAAGCATAACGATGACCCACAAAAGGCCAGCCGTCCGTGGGACGAAGACCGTGATGGTTTTGTCATGGGCGAGGGCGCTGGCATGGTGGTTCTTGAAGAATATGAGCACGCCGTGGCACGTGGCGCGCATATCTATGCAGAAGTGCTGGGTTACGGGCTGAGCGGCGATGCACACCACATCACGGCCCCACCACCGGACCACGAAGGTGCGGAGCGTGCGATGCGTGCGGCTTGCCGCAATGCCGGAATTGACCCGACGCAGATCGACTATGTCAACGCACACGGCACATCAACGATGGCCGACACCATTGAATTGGGCGCGGTTGAACGTCTTGTCGGCCCAGAGGCCGCAGCAAAGCTGACCATGTCATCGACAAAATCCGCCACTGGGCACCTATTGGGGGCTGCGGGCGCGATTGAGGCGATTTTCTCGATCCTTGCGATCCGTGATCAAGTGGCACCGCCGACAATCAATCTTGATAACCCGGCGGTTGAAACGACTGTCGATCTTTGCGCCAATGCGAAGCGCGAACGGAAAATTGACATTGCCTTGTCGAACTCGTTCGGGTTTGGCGGCACGAATGCAAGTGTTGTGTTCGGAAAGGTTAGCTAATGTGGCGCCATATTGCGTCTAATTTTATGACGCTGATCATCGTCGGCCTTTTTCTTTTGGTCGGCGGGGTCGGCTGGGGGGTGACGCAATATACGGCACCCGGCCCACTGGAGCAGCCGATCTGTTTTGAGGTCAGAAGCGGATCAAACATGTCGCGCGTTGCGCGCGAATTGTCTGAACGGCACGCGATTTCTTCCACATTTATTTTTGAAACAGGTGCGGATTATTCGGATAAAGCAGGTTTGCTGAAAGCAGGCCGTTTCTTGGTGCCGGAAGCCGCGCCAATGGAAGAAATCGTCGATATTGTTACGCGTGGCGGGGCAAATACATGTGGCGTTGGCATCGTTTACCGCATTGGTATCAACCGGATGCAAATTCAGGTGCGTGAACTTGATCCCGAAACGAACAGTTTTGTTGATCTTGCTAGCTTTAACCCAGACGAGGTTGAGGAGCCCGCGCAATACGTTGAAGCGCGCGATGCGACTGGAACAGAGTTTAGTGTTGTCATTGCCGAAGGTGTGACCAGCTGGCAAATCGTGAATGAACTTAGCGCGATCGATGTGTTGACCGCTGACGTGCGCGAGGCCCCAGCCGAAGGGTCGCTTGCCCCCGGTAGCTATCCAATCGTCCCAGAGATGCGCGCATCTGAAATCGTCACGCAGATGACTGAGCAGCAGACTGAAATTCTGGCGACAGCATGGGCTGAACGTGCGGAAGGGCTGCCATTGGCATCGCCTGAAGAAGCGCTGATCTTGGCCAGTATCGTTGAAAAAGAAACAGGCGTTGCCGCAGAACGTCAACAGGTTGCCAGCGTCTTTATCAACCGTCTGAATCAAGGGATGAAGCTGCAAACAGACCCGACGGTGATCTATGGGATCACGCAGGGCGAAGGCATCTTGGGCCGTGGATTGCGACAAAGCGAATTGCGCGCTGAAACGCCGTGGAACACCTATGTCATCCCGGCCTTGCCACCGACCCCAATTGCTAATCCGGGCCGCGCCAGTATCGAAGCGGCACTGAACCCTGACAGCACACCGTTCATTTTCTTTGTGGCTGATGGCACGGGTGGGCACGCATTTGCGACGACATTGGACGAACATAACCGCAATGTTGCACGCTGGCGAGAAATCGAAGCAGAGCAGAGTTCGGGTAATTAAGATCTTGTAAAGGTTAACTATTTATCAGCCGGGGGCGCGTCATAGCGCATTCGGCTGATTGACTTTTATGCGTATACATGCGTATGGTGATACTGCTAGAAGGTGCGCGCACCTCTCGGTGACACGGAAGCCTAACTTAGGCAAAACCATCATGAACAATTTAGACGATCAGGGGCAGGATGCTCTTGATAACGCCTCGGCCCGTGTGGCCGAGATTGCGGAATTGTATTTATCGGTCCGCA
>CALLAF010000013.1 GCA_938002605.1 uncultured Paracoccaceae bacterium
ACCCACGATGCTTCAGGGCCGTGTTATAATCTGACCAGTTCGTGGTCTTATATGTCGTCGGTGTCCAACTGCTCATCCACGCCAGCTAGCACACTCGATTCATACAGTGAATCCTAGAAGCCGATTTGTGCAACAAAGCCGATCGACACCATCGGGGGCTTTCGTCGCCGCACCATTGGTAGCCTGCTGTCCATTCGCTTTGGTTGATTTGCTCATTCCAACGTCCTCAATGCGTTTTGTCACGCAACTGAGTAGGCCGCGCCCAAATTTGCGTGAATTAATTAATAGAGTTAATAGAATCTTAATTAACCACCAGATGTATTATAGCAAGCACGAATCGCGCCTAACGTGACGATACTGTTAATTTTGGGAAACGCCTCAACGGGTGGACATGCACTGTCTCCAATGTCAGCAACTGAGGCGACGACATGATTTGGTATTGCCAAGTTGTTTTGAGGTTAGGATGAACGCTAGACGGTCCTATGAACATTCCAGCTGATTTGCCACACCTGAAAGGTTTCCGTTACCCACGTGAGGTGATTGCCTACGCGGTCTGGGCGTATCATCGCTTCGCCATGAGTACGGCGGATGTTGAAGATCTCCTGGCTGAGCGTGGTGTCATCGTTAGTCGCGAGACGGTTCGATTGTGGGTCAATCGATTTGGGCGCCACTTTGCAAACTGCAATCGGCGCGGCCGGCCAATCCCAAATGACAAGTGGCATCTGTATGAAGTAGTGATCACGATCCGAGGTGTGAAACATTGGCTGTGGCGCGCTATTGATGCGTCTGGCGATACGCTTGATATACTAGTGCAAACTCGACGAAACGCCAAAGCTTCGCGTCGGTTCTTCGGGAAACTGACAGCCCAGTTTGGTCAACCACGCGTCGCTATATTCCGGATAAATTACGCAGTTACATCAAACCAATCCGTAAACTATCGCCCGAAACTGACCACCGTGCCCATAAGGGATTGAACAACGCGATTGAGATGTCGCACAGGCCGACCCGAAAGCGTGAAAAGACCTTTGGAAGGTTCAAATCGATACGACACACCCAGAAATTTCTATCAACTCATGATTCGATCAACTTGATCTTCCGTCCACGCCGTCATCAACTCACCTCAATCTCTTATCGTCACGCCCGAAACGACGCCTTCGACCTATGGCGCGATTACACAACAGAAATGACTGCATGAGGCTAACCGATCGCTAAATCGCGCCCTATCCCAAATAAATTGGCAATACCCCAAAGTGATCAAACCTGCCGTCGCCGAGGTGAACAAAACGTCAAATATTATCTTAACCGCTGAGACCCGAAAAATGGGCCGGGCGGTAACGGAAATTCGGTTTAAGATCGCCAAGAATCCGCAGCTGTCGATCCTTGATCTGGACGATGTGGCAGGGATACGCAACGAACCCATTTATGAAAAACTATTGCAGCAGGGGGTTAGTGAGCGTCTGGCGCGCCAATGGATAAAGGAACATGGGGCCGCACATGTTGCCGGGAAAATCGATTATGTTAGCGCGCGCAAAGATGTACAGAACCCGGTGAGCTATCTGACGGCCGCGCTGCGAGAAGACTATGCAGACGCACGGGCAGGGCAGGGGGCGCCAAAATCTGACAGGGCCAAACGGCTCGCCCGCCTACGTGATGTTGTTAGCGCGCGTACTCCAACCCAACGTGATGCGGATAAGCGGTTGTTCATGTCGCGTCTTGACGATGCCGTCGCCCGGTTAAATTTTGAAAATCATGGCTGGATGTCGGCATTAAATTCCGATGCCATCTTTGCTTTCTGGGAAGACCTGATGCCGAATGCGTTTGAGGAATTATGATGCGTACAGCACTATCGGACTTCTAAGATACGAGATTGACCGGTACTGCCGAAAATGCTGACAACCCCGATCATTTGTTCGGTGTCAGTATTTTGCAGATAGACGCGAAAGTTGGTGTTTGAAGCGGGCGATATGTCACTTTCGTTGATTGCATTGCCCCCATCGCGGACAATTTCTAAGACTTGCGCCGGTGGCTCCTATTGAACCGCAGCGGGCTTGCCGGAGGCTGATTTGCCTTACTTACGCGGCCATTTCTGATCTTTCCATAGCTGCGTAGAAGTTTGCTTCGGCCTCTGCTGGCGGGATATTCCCGATGGGCTCCAGCAGGCGGTGGTTGTTGAACCAATCGACCCATTCCAGGGTGGCATATTCCACGGCATCGAAGCTGCGCCATGGACCTCGTCGGTGAATGACGTCTGCCTTGAATAGCCCATTGATCGTTTCGGCCAGAGCGTTGTCGTAACTGTCGCCGACGCTGCCAACTGACGGGGCGATCTTCGCCTCTGCTAAGCGCTCGGTATACTTGATCGACAAATATTGAGAGCCGCGATCTGAGTGGTGTACCAGCTTGCCCCGTGCTGGCATGCGTTGATGAATAGCCTGTTCCAGAGCATCCAGGACAAATCCGGCAGAAGCCGTGCGACTGACGCGCCCCCCGACAATGCGGCGGGCAAAGACGTCAATGACGAAGGCCACATACACAAACCCCTGCCACGTCGCGACATAGGGGAAGTCGCTCACCCATAGTACATTTGGCGCGGGCGCATGGAATTGGCGGTTTACCATTGTCTAATGGGCACGGCAGCGCCTTGTCCGAGATCGCTGTCTTCGGCTTTTTGCCGCGCATGACGCCCTCAAGGCCCAAATCCTTCATCAACCGTGCGACGGTGCAGCGCGCAATATCAAAGCCTTCTCGACGCATTTGATGCCAGACCTTTCGAACGCCATAGACGCTGAGGTTTTCTTCAAAGACACGCTCAATCTCAGGCTTCAGTTCTTCGTCACGCTTTGCGCGATCCGAAAGGCGTGAAGGGGCAGCGCGCTTGGCCAAATGATCATAGAACGTGGCTGGGGCAATCGGCAGGACGCGGCAGATTGGCTCGACCCCATGATCACTCCGGTGATCTTCTATGAACTGGATCATCGTTTCAGTGGGCGGTCGAGCTCCGCCTGGGCAAAATATGCAGACGCTTTGCGCAGGATCTCATTGGCTTGTTTCAGCTTGCGCAGCTCGCGCTCAAGCGCCTTTATCTTCTCGGCCTGCTCGAAGTTGATGCCGCCGCGCTGGCCGGTATCAACTTCGACCTTCTTGACCCACTCATTCAGCGTCTGCGACGCACAGCCGATCTTTGACGCAATCGACACAATCGCCGCCCAACGGCTCTCATGCTGACCTGCGCCATCCAATACCATCCGCACAGCTCGCGCACGCACTTCTGAGGAATACTTGTCCGTTGTCTTTGTCAGGATGCTCCATCCTACTCAAGAGTTGGAGCCTCCGGCAAACCCGGTGCGGTTCAGCATCCCCATCCGAGGACCTTGATATAGGTGAAGTCTGTTTGCCAAAGCTGGTTGATGGCCGTCGTCTTGTGCTGGAACTCATTCGCTGCCTTGAGCACAATGAAGGCCGGACTGGTGATCAGGTCATGGCCTTCAGCACAC
>CALLAF010000014.1 GCA_938002605.1 uncultured Paracoccaceae bacterium
TGGCGATCTTCGAATACATCAATGGCTTCTACAATCCACGACGACGCCACTCAGCATTGGGTTGGAAAAGCCCCGTCGCTTTTGAACGAAAGCTGGCTTAAACGAGCACTTGGGGAGGCACGAAACCGCCACAGCTCCATATGTCCAAAACGCAGTAGCAGATGGTCGTGTCAGTTTTTCACAGGTTGTCGCGATAGCCGAAGAAATCCGAGCCCTCATACAATCACCCAGTGATGGGAATGCGCTAACCTATGCTGGTCGTCACTTGAGCGAGGTCATCAATCGCCCAAGATACTATTGCGGTTCCTCAACAATCTCGCCGGGCGTTTGGGAAATTGCATCGTCAAACCTACCCATCATTGTTGATGCACTTCCCCCGCGCGGTTCTGACATCAAAACGGCAATACGCGCTATGGAAGTCATCGCTGACTTTCCTTCCCTGCCAGTTGATCTTGTACAACCGCTGCTATTTGTGGCAATTGATGATAGGGCGCGGTTGCGTGAACCTGCGCAAAAACTGCTTGCTGATGCGCTGGGCATTTATGATCAATTGATCGCCATTTTGTCTGACAAACGTCAAGCCGTCCGCGCAAACGCGGCGCGGTTCTTGGCTGATCGGGGCGCGAAATCCGTCCTGCCCGCACTGACCAAACGTTTGAAAACCGAAAAATCCGAACTCCCCCCCGCTGATCTGATTTCTGCCGATGGCCGGTTGGTTGCGCTGGACCTGCCCAAACTTGAGCCGGAAGAACGGTATTATGTGCTCGTCCCAGAGCGCCGGAAACCGTCATCTGCCGTCGATGCATTCACACGATGGTTTAGCGAGGGAGCATTCCGGTCGAAGTAACCTACATGCAAAGCGCCGATTTAAAATATCAGGACCGGGCGCCGCAATTCAAAAAAAGCTGAAATTTAGTTGCGCGTTCAGAGCGACAACAACGTCCCGCATATCAGATACCGACCACCCCGTTCTGGTTGGCCGGCTATTTACCACGACCCGGGAAAACTAGCTCAACTCAGAGTCTCATTAATTCAAAATGCTAAACTGTTGATTTCGCTATAACTGCAGTCTCAACAATCAAGAGCTCCTACACGACACCCTTTTGGGTCTGGAATTCTATCTGAACGCTGCAATGCGATTGCTTCCGCAACGCGTCAAGACTTGCTGCTGCGCACTCCGGGTCACCTTCCGCAGTTCGGTCCGCCAAGATGTTGACCGGCGAAGGATAAACCCAGGATGGGATCGTCAATTTGCGTGTATTTCGTTCTCAACCATTTCTTATATCTCTGCCTCAGCGCAGTCGCAGTCTACAATGTTTTCTCGAAAATAGAGACATGCCAAAGCGAAAATAAGGCTCGAAATTTGCGCTCTCGCCCGTCTTCTTCAGATTCGCAATCGATGTATCTCTCGTCAGCGTATCTTTCTGATGCCGCAGCACAGTACACCTGAAAAGTGTAAACTTGGGTCTATTCTTCGTATAGAGACCTGACCACATATCAAAAGGAATCGTTCCCAAAGCCCGGAACTGTGCGCAATAACACATTGAAACCAAATATAGATTGCAAATCACAAAACTCTGTCATTGCCAGATGGCAGCGACTTATGCTCTGCTTAACCCGGGGGCAACTATTTATTTACCCGATCTTTTCAATTCGCCCTTAGGTATGCCCTTCAAGCGCATTCCGACTTTCGACAACATATAAAATAGGGGGCCACATGGTCTCTTCGACTATGCCTTTCTATGCCCTGTTTGCAGGCCCTAAAGAGATGGAAAAAACCTGTGATTGATGCGGCGCTTTCTTTGACTGTGTCCAAGTTAAATGGGCATCTTTCTGGCCGTTTTGGTGCGCCCGAAGATATCGCAGTGCTTGCGCCGCTGACCGATCCTGATGGAAAAGTCTCTGAGTTGACCCGCAATCGTCTTGCGCTTTTTATCACTAATATCTCTGAAGACAGCGTGCCTCGCCGTGGTCAGGGACGCGGCGCGCCGTTGGCTGGGTTCACCGCTGGCGTAGACCCTTTGCATCTGGACGTCTACGCGATGCTCGCGGCCTCTTATGATGCAAACATTTATGGCGAAGGGCTCAAGATGCTTTCCGCCGCTTTGATGTATTTTCAAAGCTACCCAATGATGACCCCGCAAAACACACCCAATATGCCCAAGGGCATGCAGCAGTTATCGTTTGAGATCAGCAATCTGCGTGTCGAAGAGATGGGGCAGATGTGGGGCAATCTGGGCGGCCGCTACGTGCCGTCGGTGATGTTTAAAATCCGCACAGTCACATTGACCTCTGGCGCGATTACCTCGCTGAAACCAGCAATCCGCAAACCACGCCGCAGTCTGTTTCCCCTCAGGGAGGCGCAGTCATGAGCTATCATATCGCATTGTCATTGCGTTTGACCCACGAATATTGGGGGGATGAGACCCCGCCGCTGCGTATCCTTCCAACCGACATGCACCATTTCACAAGGACAGGATTTTTAGCGAAACCGGCCCCTGCCCGGTTGGATGTCGTCGCTGAAACCGCACAGCTGACCGCGCCAACGCAGCTTGATTTTGATGTCTTCACCACCAGCCCGGATACATATGTTCTGACCCAAGGGTTGGTTACGGAAACAGTTCCGCTGTTTGATTTGGGTAGCGAAACTGAATTGCAGCTGTCAGATGCGCATCCCGTCCAAGCCCCCGCACGGATGCCCGGCGATCCGCTCTTGCGGCTTCGTATTCCGATTGATGTTTCAGGCACGCGTGAAGTGACGTTTCATTTGCAGGCGGTAAGCGCGCTTTGGGCCTATCATTTTACCGGTGAAAACGCCGCCGAAGCTCTGCAAATTTCGGATGCTGCGGGCGGCACATACTTCGAAGATCTGGGCCGCACCGCAATCACGGATGGCCATTTTGCCCGTGTCCTGCGCTCTGACACACCCATAAAGATGTCTTACCGTTCTGACGCGCGCTTTGCGCTTGAGGCCCGGCAAGACCCGCCCTTTGACCCCATTACCTTGATTCCGGTGCTTCCTGCGGCCGGTGTCAATCTGCGCCCAACAGATGACCCTGCGGCCGCAGCCCCACTTCAATCCGACATTTTCGTCAGCTTATGGTAAAGGAGAATTTCCAATGGTCATGAAGACCCCCGGCGTTTACATCGTCGAAAAAAGCGCCTTCCCGAATTCGGTCGTGCAAGTCGCCACAGCGGTGCCCGCCTTTATCGGTTACACAGAACGCGCCGCAAACGGGAATGTATCGCTGCTTGATACCCCGTTTCGGATCACGTCATTTTCAGAATATATGAACTATTTCGGCGGCCCGCCAAAGCCGAAGTATGAACTGGTCCCATATCAAGAATTTGACGGCACATCGCCACTATCGGCTGATGGTGCCGCGATGAAAGACGCCCTGCCCCGCGCGGTGTTCACCGTCGGTGACGCAAAGTTTGAATTCGTGCAAAAGAACCCGGCCTTTGCGCTATTTGGTGCGATGCGTTTGTTTTTCCAAAACGGCGGCGGCGCCTGCTATGTCACCTCCATCGGTGGTTACGAGACCAAGAACGACGCGGGCGAAATCGAAGACAATGTCATCGACGCCGATCTCATGCTGGCTGCGATCAACGGGCTGAAAAAAGAACCTGAGCCCACAATGGTTGTCATCCCAGAGGCGACCCGCCTTGCGCGTCAAAACGCCGTCAAAGTGCAGCAAGCCATGCTGAAACACTGCGGCAACGACATGAAAAACCGTTTCGCGATTTTGGATATCTTTGCCGGCCACCTTGACCAAAAGGATCCGTTGGGCAACCCCGTCGCGACATTCCGCAATGATGTTGGCATCAATAATCTTGATTTTGGCGCGGCCTATTACCCGTGGCTGGATACGTCGATTTTCCAATCGCGTGACTTTAGCTATGAAAATATCGTTGGCTCCAGCCATCCGAAAATGATGGCGCTGATGCGTCAGGCAATGAAAGCTGGCAAAGAACTGGCCACAGAGATCAACCGTATCTCTGCCCCAACGGTTTCTGGCGATTTCACGATCTCTGTGCCTAAAGGCGGCACCGTGAAGGTCACGCCGCATGATCTCACGGCCGAAGACGATGAAAGCGACAAGACCGGTTTGATCTATAAGATCGCCAAGACCGATCTGATGGGCGGCACATTTGTGAATGCTGACGGCGCAGAAGTTTGGGAATTCACCCAAGATTTGTTGGGTGACGATGAAACCGCAAGCGCAATTAGCTTTCAGCATGATGGCAGTTCTCCCAAGGGTAAAATTGAATTGGTCGTCAGTGACGAGGCCGAAATGGCCACCGATACATTGACCATGAAAATGGAAATGATTGGTGCGATCCTACTGCCTGCCGCTATCAAGGAACAAACGGCGACCGCCGAAATTGACGTGGCCTCTGATCATCCTGATTCGGACGCTGGATCGATTGTCCTGTCGGGTGCCACGTCATCTGATGGCAAGGTTAAGGCCGTCGAAGGCGTTGGGACATGGACCGTCGCGGACGCTGGCAGCGTCAGCTTCGCCCCCGACCCTGCCTTTGCGGGCCCCGAAGCCAAAGCGACCTATACGATCTTCAAAGAAGACGTGATGGTTGCCAAACAAGAATTGCGTGTCTTGGTCGATGGTACCAGCCCTGTTGTGGCGCAAGGCCCCTCGCCCGCGATGATCGACAAAACGTTGCGGTCACTGGTGCCCCTTTACGGCACGATGATGGACACCATCGCCAAGCGTGAAAACAGCATGGCACCGGGTGCAGGCATGGCTGGTCTATATACGATGGTCGATAATAGCCGCGGCGTCTGGAAAGCGCCTGCGAACATCTCGATGAACTCTGTGGTTGGGCCGAAGGTCAATATTAACCACGAAGAACAAGAGAACCTGAACGTTTCCACAACCGGAAAATCGATCAACGCGATCAGGCCGTTCGTGGGGGAAGGTACGCTTGTTTGGGGTGCGCGGACATTGGACGGCAACAGCCTTGATTGGCGCTATATCAACGTACGGCGCACGATGATCATGATCGAGGAATCGCTGCGTCTGGCGTCAAAGGCCTATGTCTTTGAACCCAATACCGCCAATACATGGATCACGATGAAATCCATGACCGAAAACTTCCTAACATCTGTTTGGAAACAAGGCGGTCTTGCGGGCGCTGTGCCCTCAGACGCGTTCAGCGTGCATGTTGGCTTGGGCGACACGATGACCCCTGTCGATATTCTTGAAGGCATTTTGCGGATCACCGTTTTGGTTGCCGTCGTGCGCCCCGCGGAATTCATCGAAATTACCTTCCAGCAGCAAATGCAGAAATCTTAAGAGTTTCAGAAAGGATTTAACCCATGGCAGATGATGGCTCCGCCCAAACACAGGCGATTTGGCCCCTTCCAAAGTTCCACTTTCAAGTAAAGTGGGACGATACGGAACTGGCATTTCAAGAGGTCTCTGGCCTCGATATCGAAACCCAGCCGCTCGAATATCGCGCGGGAAATAACCCGGTATTTTCAACGATCAAAATGCCCGGCATGTTGAAGACTGGTAATATCACCATGAAGAAAGGCGTTTTTGTCAAAGACAACGCCATTTGGGATTGGTTTGCGGAAATCAAGATGAACACGATTACCCGCAAGGCGCTCACTATTTCGTTGCTCGACGAGGCAGGTGCCCCGACAATGGTTTGGAAGGTCCAAAACGCCTTCCCCGTGAAGGTAAGTGGCACAGACCTCAAGGCCGAAGGCAATGAGGTCGCCGTTGAAAGCATCGAGATCGCCCATGAAGGGTTCGTGATCGAGAACGCTTAAGATGGACGAGTTTAGCGCACCAACAGCGTTTCACTTTGACGTGGCTTTTCAAGGCAGTGATCCGGATATTTCGGACACTGCCTTCCAAGAGGTCACTGGGCTTGAGACCGAGATGACAACCGAGCCTTTGCAAGAAGGCGGTGAAAATCGGTTTGTCCATAACCTGCCCAAACAAGTGAAGCACAAGAACCTGTCGCTCAAACGTGCCCTAACGGGCGACGATAGCGGCCTTGTGACATGGTGCCAAAACACGCTTGAGCAGGGATTTGGGACACCGATCAAACCCCAAGATTTGTTGATTTCTTTGCTCAATGAAGCGGCAGAGCCGGTGGCAAGCTGGTCGATCACAAATGCTTTTCCGGTCAAATGGACCACGGGAAATTTTGACGCGATGAAAAACGAACTGGCGATTGAAACAATCGAGCTAAGCTACCTGACGTTAGAGAGGAAAAGCTAATGGCGATCGAAATTGGCAACCTTGTTGTGCGCGGCACTTTTGGCGACAAAAACCCCACAGACCCCGGGATAAACGAAGATGAAATGCGCGCGCTAACCACTCGCCTACGCAGGGAATTTCGTGAAACGCTGACCAAAGAAATCGCGGCAATCGAACAGCGGATCAAAGAAGGTCTGCTGTCATGACCAAACTGACGATCACGCGCTGCGATACTTCTGTTTCACAAATCACGGCAAAATCTGGCGCTGCGAATATATTCACCACAACGATCAACCCATCGTCCTTTAACCGCAAATATGCGACCAAGTTTTCTGGCGCGGGCGGCGGATCTGACGACGCGATCGGCAAGGCGGCCCCGGTCCCTAAGTTTTCAGCCTCTGAACCAGAAGAAGTGTCATTCACCCTCACCTTGGACGGCACCGGTGTTGTCCCAGATGCTGCGAACACCACGGTCGCCGCCCAAATCGATAAATTGCGCAGTATCGCATATGATTACTCTGGCGATGACCATGAACCCGACGCGGTGCAGATTGATTGGGGGACAGAGCTGAAAGGTTTTCAAGGGCGTCTTACCAGCCTTGATATCGACTATACATTGTTTGATCCCGATGGCGCGCCGTTGCGCGCGACGATGAAGCTCAAATTTATCGAAGCTTTGACCGACGCTCAGGTCGCGCTTGAGGCAAATAACCAATCCCCCGATCTGACCCATCTTGTGCGCGTGGTCGAAGGCGATACCCTGCCCCTTTTGTGTGAACGGATATACAAGGACGTCACCAAATACCTTGAAATCGCACGGTTTAATGACCTTGACGGTTTTGCACGACTAGAGCCGGACACGCTTTTGCGTTTCCCGCCGATGAGGTAACCCATGGCCACCTCACCCGTCGCGAATGTCAGCGGTCCGCTTGGGATCATAGTCAAAATCAACGGCAGTGCAATTGCCGAAGATATCGCTGTGAACGGGGTTACTGTCACGCTTGATATCAACCGGGTACCGCAGGCCACTGTCCGGCTGGCGGATGGATCGGTCGCGACCAATGAATTTCCGTTGATTGATGGTGCCGATTTTGAGGTCAGCACCCCGATAGAGGTTGCAGCATTTTTTGGTGCCGGGGCCGAACAAACCCTGTTTAAGGGCATCATCACAGCCACCCGCCTACGCATTAGCGGTGGTGGCGCGGGAGAATTGGAACTGACCTGCCGCGACAAGGCGATCGCGTTAATGGACATTCGTAAAACAGCTAGTTTTGCCCAGATGAAAGACAGCGACGCGATGACAGCCATCATCGGTGATGCAGGGCTGTCAGCCGCTGTTAAAGCCACCACAGCCGATCCCAGCGATCTGGTCCAATATGATTGCAGCGATTGGGATTTCCTGCGCCTGCTGGCCGATCGGAACGGTCAGATTATCATTGTCGACGATGGCAAAGTGACCACCGACGTCCCCGACCCTGCTTCTGCGGCGACGATGGGCCTGACGCTTGGCATTGATATTCTAGATTTTGACTGCAAGATCGACACGGCCTCACTCATCAAAGATACTGCCGTGACAGGATGGGACCCTGCGTCGCAGGCTGTCACAACTGAAACCAGCGACAGCACGGATGCGGGGGCATGGGGCAACACACCCTATGCCGATCTAAGCAAAGTGACAGGCGATCGTTCTCATACCGCCACGACGCCTTATGCCATTGGTCAGGTCGCGCTCGCGGATGTGGCCAAGGCGCGTGCGATGCGCGCACCGATGGGCGCGATTTCAGGGCGTTGCAAATATCCGGGATCTGCCTTGGCTGAAATTGGTAAAACCATTAAAATTACGGGCGTTGGCGACCGTTTAGGCGGGACCGCCTATGTTTGCGGCATCACCCATGAAATTTCTGCGGGCACTTGGGAAACCACTGCGCGGCTTGGCCTGCCAGCCGGCTGGCGATCCGATAGTTTTGGCCTGACTACACCCGGCGCTGGCGGGCTAAGCGCGCCGGTGCAAGGGCTGCATGTGGGCACCGTGCTTGCGATTATCGATAGCGGCGGTACCAACCCAATGGGCGACGACACAATGATCCAAGTCAGCGTCCCCCTGATGGGCGAAACCCCCGCTGAACTATGGGCGCGCTATGCGCAACCCTATGCAACGGGCGGCGCAGGTATTCAGTTTTTGCCCGAAGTCGGAGATGAGGTCATTCTAGGTTTCCTATCCGCAGATCCCGGCGCGCCCGTCGTCCTTGGATCCATGCATAGCGGCAGCTTTGCCCGCACAAACGAGGCCACCGAAGAAAACGAACTTAAGACCATCACCACAAAATCAGGCATTCACATCACCTTTGATGACGACAAAGAAATCCTGACCGCCGAAACCCCGGCGGGCCAATCTATCGTGATTGACGATGATGCCAGCACAATCACCCTGACCGATGTCACCGGTAACACAATTACGATGTCGGACAGCGGCATGGAAATGGCCGCCCAAGGCACGTTTGACCTGACAGCCACTGATAAAATCACCATCGCCAGCGATATGGATGTTGAAATCACCGGCATGAATATCAGCGCGACCGCTGATGTTGAAATAACCGCCGAAGGCTCTGCGAGTGCGAGCTTTAGCTCCTCTGGCCAATGTACGATCGAAGGCTCGATCGTCATGATTAACTAGGAAAGATACCACCAATGCCACCCGCTGCACGCCTGACAGATATGCATACATGCCCCGCCGCTAACGGCCCCGTGCCGCATGTCGGTGGCCCGGTTGTCGGCCCCGGGGAGGCAACTGTTTTAATTGGAAAATTGCCTGCAGCCGTGCAGGGCGACAATTGTGTCTGCGTGGGGCCACCGGCGACAATCACAAAAGGCTCTGCGACGGTGATGATCGGCGGCGCGCCCGCGGCGCGCATGGGTGACACAACGGCCCATGGTGGATCAATCGTCGCAGGTTGCCCAACTGTGATTATCGGAGGTTAGCCATGACAAGCGATGATCCGGGCTTTTTAGGGCGTGGCTGGGCGTTTCCGCCGCAATTCGATCCGTTTTCCGGCGAGGCAAAATTGGTCACAGCCGACGAAGACATATACCAAAGCCTACGCATTCTTTTTGAAACCCGCCCGGGCGAACGCGTTATGCATCCAACATATGGGTGTCGGATCTATGACTATATTTTCGACCCGCTCAGCGCCGCCACCCTGCGCAAGATGGAGGCCGCAATTGCGCGCGCAATCTTGTTTTTTGAGCCACGCATAGATGTCGATCAGACCAAAGTATCCGTGGCGGACGCCGCCGAAGGAAAACTGCTTATCGATCTGTCCTACCGTGTCCGGCAAACCAATTCGCGTGCCAATGTGGTCTTTCCCTTCTATATTCGCGAAGGCACTTTGGTTACCGATACACCTGTGGTCGAAGGGTAGCTGATGGACGCGATGCGCCTCATATCACTGGTCGCCTGTACGGGGCTTTTGCTTGGGTGTGATGCCGTTCAAGGGGCCGTTGACGCGGCCCGCGACACCACCGCAGCCGAGGTCATTGGGTTGGGCCCCGATTTGCCCTGCGACGTCGATCGGTTTGAAGCCAAGCGCATGGCTGGTACTTATCTGCGGACTGCAAATGATACGCTGGGTGGGACAATCATCGCGGTGTCTGGCCGCGCGCGTGGCGGCAACGCCCCGCTACCGCGCAATTTGGCTGTAGATGATCGCAAAATTCGCGGGCTTGATGCGTCAGCGCTGGGCGAACTAAGCGGACGTAAAAATTCCACCGCGACCCCCATTGCCGCGCTCAACACCCGCGCGACACTCCCGCTGGCCTATGATCTGCGCTATCAGGCAGATGGCGTGGCTTACAGCGGCCCTTTGGTCGTCGGCATCCCGCCGCTGCAAGACGACATTCCGCTTTTGGGGCAAGCGCTGCGCATGGGTGCTGTGGCCATCACATATACAGCCGCTTCAGACGACGGCGCAGTTACAACCACACAAGCCACCGGTGATTTTGCGATGCGCCTAGGTTTTGGTTCACAGCGCGCCACATTTTCGATCAGTAATCTTAGGATTGAAAGCGGCCCAGCATTGCCCTTTGCCCGGCTACGCTGGACCCGGCTGGGGCTTTGCGGCGCGCGGGTTGTCAGCTCTGGGCAGGGGGTTGTCAGTATGTATGACCATGACGACGGGCGGATCCCTACCTTTGGCCCAAACGCCGTCCCAAGCGAAGGCGTGCTGGTGTTCCAAGCCACCCAATTTGCAGCCGACCCATCCGCACCCGGTCCAAGTGACCTTGGTGGGGTCCTTGCCATTCAAGGTGATGCATCCAGCCTCACGGCGGTCTTTCTTTCGCGCGGCGGCTCGGCCGCGGCACCCCAATAACCCGTTCTGAAACGATGAAAAAACAATTGCAGAAAGCAACAGTGTCACACGATTGGTCAGATATCCGCGTCACGCAAGGGTCGCTCGAAGACGCGCGCTTGCCAATGCCACTGCAGCGCAGTGAACCGCTTATCAGACCCGGCACATTGGCGGATAACTTTGTTGGACTTGCGGCGCATGCCCCTGCCCCATGGGATAAAATGTTCAGGTCTGAACCGTTACTGGTCGCGGCCCAAGTTGTCGCCTTTCGGATTGATGACGAAATGACGCGTTTTGATCTGGCGCTTGAACAAGGCGTCGACGCCGCTGCGCGTGAAATTCGTAACCTTGCACAGCAACTTGACGATTGGATTACCCGGCTGCGGACGCAATGGCCGGGTGAATTTGCGGCCGTATTGCACGGTTTGGATCAGCAAATGAATCTCAGCGACCGCGCCCATGCGCTTGCACGGACCTCGGGCGCGCGAATGATTGCGGTGATGCAAGACAAAGGATTTATTCCCGCGGCAACAGGCGACACCATCGTTCAGGCCCGCGCGCGCCAAGCCGGGCTAAGCGCGGCACATCGCCAGCTGGTCCACGCGATCGCATCTTTGAAACCGGCGGCGCAACTTGGGTTTGATCACAGATTGAAATCAGGGCTGATTGACCCGGCAATTGGACTAATGCTTGCAGAACTCTCGGCGGCGCAGCATGTCGATGCGCGCTTAAACCGGTTCACGGAACGCCACAGCGATTTTTACTATCAAGAGATCATCGGCCAGCCGCGCCGTGGCGCTGCGCCCGATCGTGCATTACTCCATCTACCATCAGGTAGCGCGCCGAAATTACTGACTAAGGGAACACCACTGACTGCGCAATTGGCCGACGGCAGCAAGCTACGTTTTGAGACCGAAGGCGACGTGCCGATCACCCCTGCAAAGGTGGTTGCGACGGCAGCACTTAGCTATGACACCGATCCGCAGATTTCGCTGTTTTCGACCTTGGGCTGCGTCACAGGTGTGCGCGGCGGCATTGAACCCGCAGAACAACAGCCGCTTGGGCGCAGCGTTTTTGTTGGGCCTGCAAATCAAGATATAGAAATGGGGTTGAATATCGCATCGCAGATGTTCCAACTGTCAGAGGGGCACCGCCAAATTGACGTCAGTTTCCATTTACGACGCGCAACAGATTTGCCAACGGCGACCCCGGCGGGCACAAGCGCTGCGCAGGCAGCTCCCGACCCTGATATCGCACTCGAACTCCGCTCTGACCCGACGCTGATCCGCGCGCTGGGCTTTGACAATCTGAATGCAGGTGTGGCCGTCATCGCTGCCGAGGTGCATCGCACCGCCTGCGCGCGCAATTGCGGCGCCTCGATGGACCTGATTTACGAAGTTATCGCAGGTAAGATTCTCACCGTGTCCGCGCTGCGCATTCTTTTGGGGCGGATTGTGACGCTGGGTTTGGTTGAAAACCACCCTTGGCCGACCGGATCTTACTGGGACACACTCAAGACCCGTATATTGGCCTGTGAAGCCGCACTCACCGGGCAACATAACCCTGCAGCCGCAACGGGTGACATTGGCCAAATCGTCGAGGCCTTCGGCCAAGAAAATGGGCAATTCATCTATTCCCCCGCCGATATGTTTGAAAAACTACTGGGCGATGCCTTCCATGTGACCCTTTCTGCAGCGCAAGGGCCCATGCCCGCGAAACTCACGCAAATTATCCCCAAGACAGATGGGTCACCCGGTTTTTTAATCCGTCTGACATATGCGCCAGATATGCCTGCCATCACCGCAGAAAAAGATAAAGCACCCGTTCTTTCGTTCCGCTGGGACCAACAGGCCCGCGTCTGCCCAATCTCATTTTTTGAACGCTATACGCTAGATCAAGTCGGGATTGCTGTGCGGGTCGACGGGTTGACCCAGCTTTCAGGGTTTAGCGATGATGGACCGGTTGCAACCGCGCAATCCTTCATGCCCTTTGGTGCGCGCCCAAATGAAGGCGCCACATTCACCGTCGCCTCTGCAGAGATGGCGGCGAAACCCGTAACCGGGGTGCATATAAATTTGCGCTGGGCTGATGTCCCCGACAAGCCCGGTGGCTTTGCTACGTATTATCGCGGCTATCCGGACAGTGTCGCGGTCCCAGACCCAACGGTCCGGGCCGAATACCTTGTCGATGCGGCATGGAAGCCGATCACAGATGCGCCCGGCCCGATGATCCACACCAACCCCTATGATGGCACTTTGTTCCCAGAATGGGCGCTGACTGCGCCGGTGCAAGGCTCTGACAGTGTGCCCCCCATGCACACGCAAGGCCCCTTACCCAAAAACCGCGCAAAATTGCGTGCAGGCGCGCTGCGATTAACCCTGCGCGGCGGCGGGGATTTCGGGCAAGCGCAACATCCGCTTGCGTTGGTCAAAGCCATGCGGCCAAACCCGGTCCCACTGCGGCAGCGGGTACCCCCAAACCCGCCATGGATTCCGCGCATTGAGCACCTGAGCCTTGGCTATACGGCCGCTTCTGTCATGACCTTGGCTGCGCCCGACACGGCACAGCCGGGAGACAAAATCACGCAAATCACGCCGTTTGGGGCGCGGGTGGGCTTTCCTAACCGCATCAGGCGCAATTTGGGGCTATTTCCCCCGCGTTTGGGTCTTGGCACCTTGTATATCCAGCTTGCGGGCAAAGGTGCGCTGCGCCAATTGGGGATTTTGTTTGATATTGCCGATAGCGGACATTTGCGGCTGGTGCCGCCAGCGGTGCCGCTTGATTGGCATTACCTGACCGCTGATGGCTGGGCCGATCTGCCGCCCACAGCGATTTCATCCGATACGACCGACGGATTGCTGCGCTCTGGGGTTGTGACGCTTGATCTACCAAATGACGCACATACCCCAGCGGGTGAAATGCCCGAAGGCGGTGTTTGGGTGGCGGTGTCTGCGCCATGGCGTGGGTTTGAAACCCACCCTACGCTGTCGCGCGTGCGCACAAATGGCGTTTGGGCAGTCAGCACCGAAAGCGACACGCCGCCAGCATCGGGCGACAGGCAATGGCGGTTTAACGTGCCGCAACCCGGGATGGCTGCGCCACAAGAAGCCGCACGCCGCGCACCACCAAAACCGCCCGAAACCCGGCCAGATTATCTTGCTCGGGTTGGTGAACGGCTCCGTCATCGGCAACGCGCTGTGACCCCATTTGATATTGAACGACTGGTTTTAAACGCCTTTCCTGATGTGTGGCGCTGCAAATGTCTGCCCCATTTGTCACGTAAATCCGCGGCCCCGCGTCCGGGCACAGCCACGGTTGTGATCGTGCGCCACCCGCCAGAATTCACGCAAGGCACACAACACCACGCGCAAGAAAGATACTTTGATGTCGGCTACGACACCATGACGGTGCGCGATAACCTTGCGTTTCCGCTGCGCAATCGCGGTGCGGA
>CALLAF010000015.1 GCA_938002605.1 uncultured Paracoccaceae bacterium
CCACGATGCTTCAGGGCCGTGTTATAATCTGACCAGTTCGTGGTCTTATATGTCGTCGGTGTCCAACTGCTCATCCACGCCAGCTAGCACACTCGATTCATACAGTGAATCCTAGAAGCCGATTTGTGCAACAAAGCCGTCATCGGTGGGTTTCTCTTGTCGTTTCCCGCCGCGCGCAACCTTGCCCCGAACAAATGGATCCTTTGGTTGACGCGCCGCTATCTTGAAATTGCACGCACCGTTCCAGAATTGGTTTGGGCAATCATTTTTGTATTCTGCTTTTCTGTTGGTCCAATGGCGGGTGTGCTGGCGATTAGTCTGCACGCCACGGGCGCGCTGGGTAAACTATATTCCGAAGTGAATGAAAATATTGATATGCGCCCGCTTGAGGGGGTGAAGGCAGCTGGTGGCACTTGGTTCGACCAAATTCGCTACGGCGCCGTCCCGCAGGTCATGCCCAACATCATCAGCTACACGCTACTGCGGTTTGAGATCAACGTGCGTGCCTCATCCATTATCGGATATGTTGGCGCAGGTGGTCTGGGCCAAGAATTCCGCACCGCAATGAGCTTTCAAGAATACACTGATCTTTCCGCGCTTTTTGTGATCATTTTTGTCACCGTGATGATCATTGATTACGGATCCGAAAAACTTCGTCACCGCATTATTGGAATGGAAGGGATACGCGCATGACCCCGACACAGATCGACGCTGCCAAAGCCCGCGTTCCGCGCGCCTTTCGCGACCCACCGGCCGTGCGTGCGCGCAAAATTGGGCTGCGCGCCTTCATGTTAGTTTTGTTTGGTTATTGCCTTTGGGCGTTCGACTTTAGCCCGATGCGCCTATGGGCTGGCCTCGAAAGGTTGGGCACAGTCATAGGCTTTATGTTCCCGCCTTATATCTGGACCACTTGGGCAGAGTTTTCTGAGGTGCTGAACGGTTTGGGTGAAACCCTTGCCATTGCGTTTTTGGGCACAGTTCTAGGGGCTGTAATTGCCTTTCCCTTATCCTTCTTAGGCGCAAAAAACATCAACAAACTAAACTTCCTGCGCCTTGGCGTGCGCCGCGGTTACGACGTGATCCGCGCCTTTGAAACCCTCATACTTGCGCTGATTTTCATCCGCGCGTTTGGGCTTGGCCCGCTTGCAGGTATCCTCGCCATTACCGTGAGCGAAGTTGGCACCTTTGCCAAACTTTTCTCAGAAGCGATTGAAAATAGCTCTTCCCGCCCGGTGGACGGCGTGAAAGCCTCTGGCGGGTCACGCTTGCAGCAAATTCGTTACGGGATCATGCCGCAGGTCAACCCGGTGATCCTATCTGTCTTGCTGTATAATTTTGAATCCAACGTCCGTTCCGGCACAATCCTTGGCATCGTTGGCGCGGGTGGGATCGGGTTTCTTCTGTCGGATCGCATTGCTGCGTATAAATGAGGTGAGGCCTGGTCGATCATCTTCCTCATCATCGCAATGGTCTATCTGATTGACTGGATCAGCGGCAAAATCCGGGCAAAGCTCATCGGTAAGAACGAGCTCGCCAAATAAATCGTCAAACGAGAATTGGAAATAACCCCATGAGCGGCGCTGGATCGAAAAAGCAGTTAAGCGAAACCCCAACGGTTCACCCAGAGGCCTCGGTAACAGATTGCGATTTAGGGCAATGGACCGAAGTTGGCCAAGGCACGGTGATGAAGGACGTCAAGATGGGCGCCTATTCCTATATCACGCGTGATTGTCATGTGGTTTGGACAACAATTGGCAAATTTTGCTCCATCGCCAACGCCGCCCGGATCAACCCCGGAAACCATCCAACATGGCGCGCGACGCAACATCATTCTGTCTATCGCGCTGCCGCTTATGGGTTAGGTGACGACGATCATGACTTTTTTGCTTGGCGCAAGGATCACTGGGTCACGATTGGTGACGATGTCTGGATCGGTCATGGGGTGACAATCACAGCGGGCGTCACGATCGGCACAGGTGCAGTGGTCGGCGCAGGCGCGGTCGTCACCAAAGATGTCGCCCCCTACACTGTGGTGGGCGGCGTGCCCGCCAAGTTCATCAAGCGTCGATTTACCCAAACCCAAGCGGATGCCCTGCAAAATATCGCAGTCTGGGATTGGTCACGTGATAAATACAAAGCCGCGCTGCCCGACATTCGTGCGCTCGACATCGATGCGTTCATCGAAAAATATAGCTAATCATTCTTTGCTGCGTTGAAACAGCAACGCAAGCAAACCTAGCGCAGCAGAGATGATCATCAGCAACAGTGACACTGCGTTCAGAACGGGTGTTGATCCGTGTTTAAGCTTGTCAAACATTGTGATGGTCAGTGGTGAATCTGACCCAACAAGCATCAATGTCGTGTTGAAATTTTCAAAGCTCATCAACACGGCCACAACGCCTGCGCCCATGATTGCGGGGAACAAAAAGGGCAGCGTGACTTGTCGCACCGCACCCCATTTGGACGCCCCAAGATTCAGCGCTGCTTCCTCTAAGCTTGGGTCGAATTTTTGTAGGCGCGCAGAAATGACCAGCGTGGCAAATGTGGTGATAAATGAAAACTGCCCCAAGATCACCAACAACAGCCCGGGGCGGAGCCCGTCGAACCACAGATCCGTCGCGTCTTCTAGCGTGTTGGCCACCGAGCTTGCAAAGACAAGGATCGAAATCCCCAAAATCACACCCGGAATGATCAGGGGCAGCAGCATCAAGATATACAGGAAACCCTTGCCCCGAAAATCGTGCCGCACAAATAGGAACGCGTTGCAGGTGCCTACGAACACCGCAAGCCCCGCGACCCACATGGCCACAAAGGCCGAAGTGCCAATCGCGCGCATGATCGAGCGTTCATTGAACACGCCAATAAATGGGGCTTCGGTTCCAAAGAACCACGCCATGGTGAAGCCTTCCCATGGAAGCGACGGGAAAACGCTGTCGTTAAATGCAAACACGCAAACGACCGTCAGCGGCAGCGCAAGGTAGATAAAGAACAGCGTCACATAGGCCCGGTAGGACCATTTGAGCACATTCGTTTGGGGAATTGTCGGGATCATCTAGCGCCCCATCGTTTCAGTCAGCGATTGCCGCGACAGTTTCAGGCCAAGGAAAACAATAGTGGACGATAGCGCCAAAAGCAGAAAGCCAAACGCCGACCCAAGTTCCCAGTTAAAACGGGTGATGAACTGCGTATAAATCAACCCGGTGAACCACAGGCTATCTTTGCCGCCCAGCAAAATTGGAGTCAGATAGTTGCCCAAGGACAGCATGAACACCACGATGCAGCCCGATACGATACCCGGCGTCGCATGGGGGATGACGATTTCACGCATGATGGAATAGCCCGATCCACCCAGATCATAGCCTGCTTCGATCAGGCTATCATCGAGGCTATCTAGCGTGGTGACCAGCGGCACAATCATGAACAGGATCGACGTATAGACCAGCCCGACCATGATGGCTCCGTCGTTATACAAAAATTCGACCGGGCCGCCGATCACGCCAGTATATTGTAAAAAATTCGACAGCACCCCGGTTTCACGCAGCAAGATCATCCAGCCGAATGTCCGGACCAATTCCGATACCCAAAACGGGATTAAGCACATCAAAAACAACGTGGTTTTGGTGCGCCCGCGCGTCAGCTTGGCGATGTAATAGGCGACCGGAAACCCAAGCACGAGCGTCAGGATAGTTGTGAAAATCGACATGAACGCCGTGCGCGCAAATGTACGCCAATAAAGCGGTTCGTTAAAGAAAACCGCGTAATTCCCCAGACCGGTTTCATATTCGCGCACGCCGATTTTTTCACTGATCGACACCATGAATAACCCAATGTGCGGTAGTATGATCAAGGTGATCAACCACAACATCAGCGGCATCAATAACAGGTAAAACCCAAGTTTGGATCTATCGGTCATCTATGCACCCTCTGTCGCGAAACAGCGGGCTTGGGCCGGATCCCAGCGGGCGAAAACAGTATCGCCTTTGCCCAATCCCAACAGATCGCCAGATTGTGGCAGGGTCACTTGCAATGTCTCGCCAGATTGCGGGTCACGCAGCAAAACCATGCTATTGGCCCCGTTGAACAGAACACTATCCACAATATGCGCGCTGGCTTTTTCGCTGTCCGGTGGCGCAACCTTGGAGAGCGCAATAGCCTCTGGGCGCACAAATATCTGGGCGTCTGCGCCTATCGTCGGGGCACTGTTCATCGCGTGCGCGCTAAGTGTGGCGCCGCCATTTGTCGTGATTGTAACGTGCTGGCCATCGATCCCAGTGACCTTTCCCGAAAACTTATTCGCATCGCCAACGAACCCCGCCACAAATGCGTTAGCAGGTTCGTAATACAGTTCTTTGGCGGTTCCGATTTGATCAAAACGCCCTTTGTTCATCACCGCGATGTTATCGCTCATCACCAAGGCTTCGGACTGGTCGTGGGTGATATAAACAAAGGTCGTATTGAATTCGGCCTGCAAGGATTTGAGCTCGATTTTCATATGCTCGCGCAGTTTCAAATCCAGCGCGCCGAGCGGTTCATCCAGCAGCAGGACATCAGGTTCAAGTACCATGCAGCGGGCGATAGCAACGCGTTGTTTCTGGCCGCCCGACAGTTGATCGACTTGGCGATCTTCGATGCCCGGCAGGCCAACACGTTCCAACACCCGGCCTACGCGCGTCTTAATCTCAGCCGCCGGAACACCGCGTTGGCGCAAACCAAAGCCGACGTTCTTGCCGATATTCATCATCGGAAAAAGTGCGAGGTGTTGAAACACCATCGAGACGGGCCGTTTGCTTGGCCCCACGTCGATCATCGATTTCCCCTTGATCAACAGGTCGCCGCTGGTAGGAAACTGAAACCCCGCGATCATCCGCAATAGCGTGGTTTTTCCGCACCCAGATGGCCCCAGAATAGAAAAGAACGACCCTTGCGGGACTTCAAAACTCACCTGATCGACGGCGCGAAAATTATCAAAGTCTTTGGTTAAGTCTTTGCACACAAGGTCAGCAGGTGTCGTCATTGGCTTTGGTCGTCCTATAAGAGCGACGAAGGGCGCAATCAGCGCCCTTCGCATTCATCGTTTTAATTGGTTTAGTTAGACGCGTTGATACGGTCCAATGTAGCGCCTTCAAGGGCTTCTAGGCCAGCAGGCACAGGTGGGTACCATTTGATGTTGTCAATCGCCGCTTGATCAAAGCTGCCTTGGTAACGCGCTTTGAGTTCTGCGCTCACTTCAGCGTCGCCGTCTACCGCGGCCGTAAAGTTACCCGCCGTGTTTGTGATCATTGACGCGATTTCTGGGCGCATCACAAAGTTGATCCAGTCATAGGCCGCCTCATCTGCACGACCACGGGCTGGCAGAACAAAGGTATCGATCCAGCCCAGCGCACCGGCTTCTGGTGCAACAAATGTGATGTCCGCGTTGTCGGCGTTCAGCTGCCAGCCGCCCGTATCCCACGCCATTGCGGCAACAACTTCGCCTGAACGCAGCAAGTTCTTGATCTCGTCGCCGCCATCCCAATAGGTTTTTACGTTCGGCTTACATTCGATCAACGCGGCCTCAACTTCGTCCAGAATGCCTTGATACGCGTCCGCATCTGAATAAGCCGCAAACGGGTCGAGCCCCATCGCATAGGCAAAACCAATCAGCGTTGGGCGCTTGAGGCGGTAGGATACGCTACCCGCCACGGATTCGTCGCATAGGTCAGTGTAGTCAGTAACTTGGCCAGCCTCAGCCGTGTTCACGACCAAACCGCTTGTCCCCCAAACATGTGGCAAGCCGTAAACTTCGCCTTCATATGTGGTGTTTGCAGCAGTCGCTTCCATCATGGACGGAATGAATTGCGCGGCGTCTACCATGGACATATCCAACGGTTTGTAGATACCGAATTCTTCTTGTGCGCTTGCGATACGGTCTTGGCTAGGCTGGGCAAGATCAAAACCGCCGCCATTTGTCGCGCGCAGCTTTGCGATCATTTCTTCGTTGTTTGATGTTGTCACTTCGACGGTGTGGCCTGTTTCTGCCTCAAACAGCGCAATCACATCTTCAGGTGCATAGCCACCCCATGTCAAAAGACGCAGCGTGTCTGCAGAAAGGCTGGTTGTCGACAATGCGGCAACCAGAACTGTCGTTGATGCTAGTCCAAGTTTCATATCAAAATCCCATTCATTTGTGGATGAAGCCGCCAAATCGGCGTGCAAAACAGAAAAAGTCCATATGAACAGCTTGTGAAACTTTTGCGACAGTTTCAAATGAAATCTTGACCGTTCGGTAAATACAACCTCAGGCAGCAATAAGGACCGACACCTGCGATGCCACGATCGCAGGTGCGCGGCCTATGTTTTAACGCCCGCACAGGAATTGCGCACGATCAAATCACCGTGCAGCTCGCTTGTCGCAACAGGGGTTGCCGGATCGCTGAGCCGGTCAAGCAAGGCCGTCATCGCGTATTCGCCGATCAGGCTCCGGGGTTGGCGGATCGTCGTTAAGGACGGCGTGATATTATTGGCAAACGGTATATCATCAAATCCCACTACCGACATATCGTGCGGTACATCGTAACCGCGATCTTGAAGCGCGCCTATCACACCAATAGCGGTGTCATCATTATAACAAAAAAACGCCGTCGGCAGTGTGTCGCGAATAAACAGACGTTCAACCGCAGCCCGCCCACCCAGGCTGGTGCCGTCACCGTCTACTTTCCAGATCGACATTGGCTCGGGCGACTGGCTTAGCGCCTCGCAATATCCTTTTAACCGCCGTTCTGTCAGCACAGATCCCTTTGGCCCGGCGACATAGACAATCCGCCGATGCCCAAGCGACATCAAGTATTCGGTCGCTATCCGCGAAGCCGATTGATCATCAGTACAGACATAACTGATATTGGGGTGATCGACCGGGGTTGCTGCGGCCACGGTTGTGGGGATCAGTGATTTTGAATTCTCAGGCCACCCGGCCACGGGCAGATGCCCAGTCAACAAAATCAGCCCATCAGCGGTCCCGGCTGATAGAAAACGTAGATATTTTTCTTCGACGGCCACATCGCCTTCGGTATTTCCGATCAGCACGCCATAGCCGCGCGTGTTCGCGACTTTTTCAAGCCCGGTCAGGATGCCCGGAAAGTTCGGATCAGAAATCGATTCCGCTAAGACCAAAACCATATGCGAGCGTTGACGCCGCAGGTTTTGCGCCATCGCATTTGCTGTATAGCCTGTACGCGCAATCGCAGCGGTCACCTTTTTGCGGGTACTCTCAGCAACTTTTTCCGGTTTAGAAATCGCGCGCGACACTGTTGCGATCGACACTTCGGCAAGCCGCGCGACATCTTCAATCGTTGCTGGTTTCTTCGGTGGGGGTTGCACGTAATTTCTTAACCATTTGCGCGGCACAGGGTTCAACTAAGGGCCTAACACCCCGAAAGCTCCGATAAGATAGCCAATACTCCGCCCAATGAAAACCTTTACATGAAGTTGTGTAAAGGTTTACATGAGATTCGTTGCGGGAGGCAACACATGACCGGGGAGGGTCTATGGTGGTCGAAAATCCGATGGCATCGGATGGGTTGCTTTGCGCGGATTCGCTAAGCAAATCCTTTGGAACAGTGCCTGTATTATTTAGTGTCAGCTTTTCGCTACAAGCAGGCGAAGTCCACGCGTTGATCGGCGAAAATGGTGCCGGGAAATCGACATTGATGAAAATCATGTCTGGGTTTCACACCCCAACTTCAGGTCGCATTATTTATGATGGCAAGCCAGTCACCTTGCCCCCAAACGGCGGCGCAGAGGCGCTTGGCATCGTTTTAATCCACCAAGAATTGAACCTTGCCGAACAAATGACGGTCACCGAGAACATCTTCTTGGGCCGCGAAATTGCAAAACGCTGCGTCTTAGATCGACAAGAAATGACCACGCGTGTGGTGCAAATGCTGGCGGATGTCGGTCTAGATATTTCGCCCGATACACGCATTTCGCAGCTATCAATCGCGCAAAAACAGATGGTCGAAATCGCAAAGGCGATGAGCCGCAACGCCCGTGTTCTAATCATGGATGAACCAACTGCCGTTCTGACCGAGGCTGAGACAAGTGTCTTATTTAAACAGGTGAACCGTCTGCGCGATCAAGGTGTTGCTATCATGTTTGTCAGCCACAAACTGCATGAGGTCCAAGAGATTTCGGACCGCGTAACAGTGTTGCGTGACGGCCAATGGATTGGAACGAGCGCGACCGAAGATCTTAATCTGGACGACATGGCCCGCATGATGGTCGGGCGCGAGCTGTCAGACCTTTATCCGCCGGTGAATGAACCCAACGTCGATGCGGAAATCGCGCTAAAGGTTGCTGGGCTTCATACCAAGAACACAACTGATGTCTCGTTTGAACTGCGGCGCGGCGAAATCTTAGGGTTTTCGGGGCTTGTTGGGTCTGGCCGCACCGAAGTGTTTGAAGCAATCTGCGGGTTGATCCCCATGCAGGCAGGCGCGGTTATCACATTTGGCATAGAGGGACGGTTTGCATCCGTGGCACAAGCACGTGATGCGGGGATCGTCTATCTGACGAAGGATCGTAAGGGTAAGGGGCTTCTGCTTAACGAAGGGATGCAGACGAACTTAACATTGCTCGCCCTGCCCCAATTCGCAAATCGTTTGATGTTGGATCGCAAAAAAGAAGCAGCTGCTCTGACCCGCGCCATCCGTCGTTTTGACATTCGCGCCCGTGATCCCAATGTGCTTGCCAAAGATATGTCCGGCGGCAATCAGCAAAAGCTACTGCTGGCCAAGGTCATGGAAGCCAACCCCAAAATTGTCGTTATCGATGAACCCACTCGCGGGATCGATGTTGGCACCAAACAGCAAATCTACCACTTCATTGCAGCTCTCGCTGCCGAAGGTGTGTCGATCGTCGTGATCTCGTCGGAAATGCCAGAGGTCATCGGCATAAGCCACCGCGTCATCATCATGCGCGAAGGCCAGATCGCAGGCACCGTTTCGGGCCGCGATATCAACGAAACGCAAATTGTACGCTACGCCGCAGGGCTGAATGAGGAGAAGACCCATGCCTGAATTAGCCCAAACAGAGCCCGCCACCCGTAAACCAAATCTGGATCTCAAACTGTACGGCCCGGCAATAGCACTGGTGATCCTTTGTATCATTGGGTTTTCGCTCAACACTGCGTTCCTCAGCGAAGGGAACATCACCAACCTACTGACCCGCTCAGCCTTTATCGGGATCATCGCGGTCGGCGCGACCTTTGTGATCACCGCCGGGGGGATTGATCTGTCGGTCGGATCAATGGCCGCCGCAATCGCGGGCATCATGATTATTTTGATGAATGCTTTAGTCGACATTTTGGGAACCGGCGTGTTGACCGTTGCCGTTGGGGCGGGCTGTGCCGTGCTTTTGGGGGCTCTCGCCGGATTGGCGAATGGCTTGCTGACAACCAAAGGTAAGATCGAAGCCTTTATCGTGACACTTGGGACGATGGGGATTTTTCGATCACTGGTGACGTATTTCGCTGATGGCGGCACGCTTTCGTTGAACTTTGATATCCGAGGCACATACCGCCCGGTTTACTATGAAAGTCTGATCGGTGTGCCGATCCCGGTTTGGGTGTTTATCATCGTTGCGATTTCGGGCTGGTTTTTGATGAACCGTACGACATTTGGCCGCTATTGCACCGCAATTGGGTCCAATGAACATGTCGCCCAGTATTCTGCGATCAACGTCAATAAGATCAAAACCTGGACCTACGTGATCCAAGGGCTGTGCGTCGCACTTGCCACCGTCATCTACGTGCCGCGTCTAGGGTCGGCGTCGTCGTCAACAGGTGTCTTGTGGGAACTGGAAGCCATCGCAGCGGTGATCATCGGCGGCACAGTTCTTAAGGGTGGCTATGGCCGGATTGGCGGCACAATTCTGGGCGCGCTGATTTTGACCACCATTGGCAACATCCTCAACTTTACAGACCTGATCTCGAACTATCTGAACGGAACGATGCAGGGTCTGATCATCATCATCGCCGTTTGGCTTCAACGTGCAAATTGGGGCAAATCGAAAGACTAACCAACGCCCGCGCGCGCTGCGGAGGAGGCATCGTGCGCGTCATCTCGCCCCAAAACGCGGGGCATTCACCACCAAAATCTCATGGGAGGGATAAAATGCAATTCGGAAAAACAATCGTGGCGGGCCTTATTGGCGCGCTCACATTTGCAGGGGCTGCGACAGCCCAAGACACCATCAAGATCGGCGTGTCATACCCGACGCCAACACATGCTTGGGCAGCCGGCATGAACTGGCACGCGGAACAGGCCGAAGCCCGGCTTGAAGCGCTTTACTCTGATGTTGATCTGATCCTCATCAACTCGCCTGATCCTGCGGCGCAAGCAAGCGCGCTTGAAGATCTCGTATCTATTCACGGCATCGACGCGCTTGTTGTCCTGCCATTTGAATCAGAGCCACTGACCGATCCGGTTCTGAACGTCAAAGATAGCGGCGCCCTGATCACAGTTGTTGACCGCGGCCTAAGCCAACCCGGCATCGAAGACATCTATGTCGCAGGTAATAACCCGGAACTGGGTCGTATTTCAGCGCAATACATGATGACCCGTTTGGACGCTGGCGATAACATCGTCATCCTGCGCGGTATTCCAACGATCATCGACAACGAACGCTTTGACGCGTTCATGGCCGAAATCGAAGGATCAGGTATCAACGTTCTGGACCACAAGCACGCGAACTGGAACCGCGACGATGGTTTTGAGGTGATGCAAGACTTCCTCAGCCGATTCCCAGATATCGACGCCGTATGGGCGCAAGATGATGACATCGCTATCGGCGTTGTTGCAGCGCTAGAGCAAGCTGACCGTGCTGGCGACGGCATGTTCGTTGTCGGCGGCGCTGGCATGAAAGAAACCATTCGCGGCATCATGGACGGCAATGAACTGGTCCCCGTTGACGTGCTGTACCCACCGTCAATGATCGCAACGGCGATGGATGTGACTGTTGCTGCGTTTAAATCAAACGGTCCGGTTGCGGGACGCTACATTCTTGGCGCGACATTGATCACCCAAGAAAACGCGGAATCTTTCTATTTCCCAGATTCACCGTTCTAAACTCTCTTCCCAGAACGGATAATAAGAGCGGCTGCATGCGGTCGCTCTTATTTTTTGGATCTGACACAAAAAAGGGCCGCGCTGTCGATCTGACGGCGCGGCCCAATATTCATTTCGGCGATTTATTGATCGATAATCGCGTTCAAAGTCGCTGATGGGCGCATCGCCGCGGCGGTTTTAACGGGGTCAGTGCGGTAGTAGCCGCCCAGATCAACTGCGGGGCCTTGCGCCGCTGCAAGTTCTGCCAAAATATCAGCTTCGCCTTCGGCCAATGCTTTCGCAACCGGTGCAAAATACTCAGCAAGCTCTGGATCGCTGTTTTGACGCGACAAAGCTTCTGCCCAATAGCGCGCAAACCAATAATGGCTGTTGCGGTTGTCTGGCTCTCCAACCTTACGAGACGGCGAACGGCCATCATCCAAGATACCTTGTGTTGCAGCATCGACCGCTTGGCCCAAGACGCGCGCTTTTTCATTGCCCTTTTGTTCGGACAAGAACGTCAGGCTTTCGCCCAGCGCACAGAACTCACCAAGACTGTCCCAGCGCAGGTGGTTTTCAGATTGCAATTGCTGCACGTGTTTCGGCGCAGATCCACCGGCACCAGTTTCAAACAAGCCGCCGCCGTTCATCAATTTCACGATCGACAACATTTTAGCGGATGTCGCCAGTTCTAGAATTGGGAACAAGTCAGTCAGATAGTCGCGCAGCACGTTACCCGTGATCGCGATGGTGTCTGCGCCCTTGGTGATGGTTTCCAGCGATGCGCGCGTAGCCTCGCGTGGGGCCATGATCTCGAACTTATCGGCCACGCCTTGCGCCTCTAGGATCGGCTTCACATAGGCGATCAATTGGGCATCATGGGCGCGGTTCGCGTCCAGCCAGAAAATCGCGCGTGTGCCTTCGGCCTTTTGGCGTGCAATCGCAAGGTTCACCCAATCTTCAATCGGTGCTTTGCGCGCAGAGGCAGACCGCCAGATATCGCCGGGCAGCACAGCGTGGCTGTGCAACACGGTGCCATCGTCAAGGATCATCTTCACGGTGCCCGCAGTCTCAATCTCAAACGTGGTTGGGTGCGATCCGTATTCTTCGGCTTTTTGCGCCATCAGACCAATGTTTTGAACAGTGCCAGCTGTCGCCGGGTCAAGTTTACCGTTTTCTTTAAAGAATTTAACAGATTCGTCATAAACGGGCGCATATGAATTATCGGGGATCACACAGTTCGTGTCTGCTTCTTTACCATCCGGGCCCCAGCCTTTGCCGCCTGCACGGATAAGGGCAGGCATAGATGCGTCGATGATCACGTCAGACGGGACATGAAGGTTTGTGATGCCCTTGTCACTGTCGACCATATACATAGGCGGGCGGGCGCTGGTCACTTCCTCAATGGCGGCCATAATATCGGCCTCGCCTGCGACCTTGTCCAATAGCGCGCCCAAACCTTGGTTCGGGTTCACGCCCAGCGCATCCATCTTTTCACCAAACTTTTCGAACACTGGGGCAAGCCACGCTTTTACCGCGTGACCAAAGATGATCGGATCAGAGACCTTCATCATTGTGGCCTTCATGTGTAGTGAAAACAACGTGCCGTCAGCCTTTGTGCTGGCAATTTCTTCGGCCAAAAACGCATCAAGTGCCGCGCCACTCATGAAAGTCGCGTCAACAACAGTGCCTGCAGGGTATGTGATACCATCCTTCAGCACAGTTTCGCCGTCAGCAGTTTCCAACACGATTTTCGCTGTCGCCTCAGTGGCCAAAGTGGCTGACACTTCGTTTGAGAAAAAGTCGTTGCCCGACATTGAAGACACGCGCGTTTTGCTGTCAGCCACCCAATCGCCCATCCGGTGCGGGTTTTTCTGTGCAAAGCTTTTCACCGCTTTGGCCGCGCGACGGTCAGAGTTGCCTTCGCGCAAAACAGGGTTCACAGCAGAGCCTTTCAGCGCATCGTATTTCGCGCGTACGGTCTTTTCTTCGTCAGTGCTGGGTGTTTCTGGATAGTCAGGCAATGCGTAACCTTGCGCCTGCAGTTCCTTTACAGCAGCAACCAGCTGCGGCACAGAGGCCGAGATGTTTGGCAATTTGATCACATTGGCGCCGGCTGTTTTCACCAGCTTACCAAGTTCAGCCAGATCATCAGACTGGCGTTGGTCTTGGGTCAGATAGTCTGGGAAAGCCGCCAAAATACGGCCCGCAAGGCTGATGTCTTTGGTGCCCACGGACACGCCAGCGGCGGCCGCGAATTTTTGGATGATGGGCAAGAACGACGCAGACGCCAATTCAGGTGCTTCGTCGACTTTGGTGTAGATGATATCTGACATAGGAACCTCTTGTGATTGAGTTGCCTTGCTCCATAGCGGATGTCACCGCCATCGTCCACAGTATACCGCTGCATACGGGATTGCGAAATGGAGTCGACAACCAGCTTGAAAAAGTCTCCGTCGGACCGCCGTAAGAAACCGGATACCTCCCGACACGCCGCAATTCCAAAACCGTACTTAGTAGCTTACGCATACTTCAAACAAAAAATTTAGGAATCATAATGAACCCTCCTGTCACACCGACACTGAACAAAAGGATTGGAATGGGCGCGAGGTTAGGGCGAAATACGGGTGTAGCGTTTTCCTTGTTGTTTGGTTCAATTCTATCGCTTTGCGTTAGCTTAATAGTGCAAGAACGAACGCGAGAGCATGAGCTAACCGCGTTTCCAGTGGTGTCGATTGCAGCTAGTGAAATTGGGAGTGGAGAAAGGTGGACTGACATTCAAATCACCTATCCTGATGGGCGAACTGAGGTTGTACGACAAGACGTCAGAATTCAAGAAGGGTCTGAAACCACTATTTACATGGACCCTAATGATCCAACGACCTTGCAGTTAAGAGAACCAAGCGTTTCCCAAATGGTATCTCGAAGTTTGCCATTGTTGGCATTTGCGTCATTTGGTTGCCTATTTGGACTTTTTCTCGTGGCTCGGGCAACCGTAATCAAGTGGGATGCGAAAAACACCCAACGGCACGGGGTTCCCTATATCGCTAAGGTAACACACATAGGAACAGTTTGGCTTCCGGGCAGTTTGAATTTTATTGGATACGTAAAGTGGCAAGACACAGGAGGTAAGACCGCCCGCAGCATGACCTTGACCATCAAAGAAAGTGACCAGTTCTCGGTAGGCGACACGGTTGCCGTGCGCGCGGGATCAAAACGTGATTGGCTGGTCGCTGAATTGGACCTACTTTAACGAGCACAAATGACTACCCACATGAAACGCGACGTCACCAAGTTGCCGACAAAAAAAGAAGCAGGCAGCCGCGCAAACGCGGCTGCCCTTTATCACTTTAGAAGAAGCCGAATTTGTTGGGGTTATAGCTGACCAGCATATTCTTGGTCTGCTGGTAGTGGTCCAACATCATTTTATGGTTTTCACGTCCCACGCCGGACTGTTTATATCCGCCAAATGCCGCATGCGCCGGATAGGCGTGGTAGTTGTTCACCCAGACGCGACCGGCTTCGATCCCGCGGCCAAAGCGGTAGCAGGTGTTCATATCGCGTGACCAAACACCAGCACCAAGCCCGTACATTGTGTCATTGGCGATTTCCATTGCTTCGGCTTCGTCCTTAAAGGTTGTCACCGATACAACAGGGCCAAAGATTTCCTCTTGGAAGACCCGCATCTTATTGTGGCCTTTCAGGATTGTTGGCTGGATGTAGAACCCGTTTGCGATGTCGCCATCCATCTTGGCTTCGGCCCCACCAGCAAGCACGGTTGCGCCTTCTTCGACACCGATTTGCAGATAGGACAGGATCTTATCCTGCTGCTCGCGGCTGGCCTGCGCGCCAACCATCGTGTCTGGCAGACGTGGATCGCCCTGCTTGATCGCCTTCACCCGTTCAATCGCCCGCGCGATGAACTCTTCATAAATATCTTCTTGAATCAACGCGCGGCTTGGGCAGGTGCAAACCTCGCCTTGGTTAAAGGCAAACAGCACAAACCCTTCGATCGCTTTGTCGAGGAAGGCATCATCCTTGGCCATCACATCTGAAAAGAAGATGTTCGGCGATTTGCCACCCAGTTCCAATGTGACAGGGATCAGGTTTTCAGTCGCGGCCTGCATGATTTTACGGCCCGTCGCGGTTGATCCGGTAAATGCGATCTTGGCGATACGTGAAGATGTTGCCAACGCGGCCCCCACTTCGCCACCATAGCCGTTCACGATGTTCAGCACGCCGTCAGGCAGCAGGTCTGAAATCAGCTCTGCGAACACCATGATCGCGGCGGGGGTCTGTTCTGCAGGCTTGAGCACAACGCAGTTGCCCGCAGCCAGCGCAGGAGCCAATTTCCATGCGGCCATCAAAACAGAGAAGTTCCAAGGAATAATCTGCCCCACAACGCCCAATGGTTCGTGATAGTGATAGGCAATTGTATCGTTGTCGATCTCTGACATAGAGCCTTCTTGGCCCCGCAATACACCAGCAAAATAGCGGAAGTGGTCCGCAGACAGCGGAATATCAGCCGCCATCGTTTCGCGGATCGGCTTGCCGTTGTCCCATGTTTCCGCAGTTGCAATCAGCTCTAGGTTTTCGTCGATGACATCCGCAATCTTAAGCAAAATATTGGACCGCTCTGTCGCGGATGTTTTGCCCCATGCGTCCTTGGCCGCATGCGCCGCATCCAATGCGAGTTCGACATCAGCCGCGTCAGAGCGCGCAATTTCACACACCGGGTTACCGGTAATCGGCGTGATGTTATCAAAATAGCGCCCGCCAACAGGTGGCACGAATTTACCGCCGATATAATTGTCATAGCGGTTCTTAAACGGTGAGCGGAACTGCTGCTCAGTCTGTGTCATTTCATTCATAATTGTCTCCTCCAAACCGGGTCCAAAGAAGCTAGCGGCCTACGGATTACCGCGTATATGGGTGAAACGAGATAGCCGCCGTGACCTGTATCAGAACTGAGACAACGGCCGGTTTATAAGCGCACGACCCGCCCGGCCGTCAGCGGGACAAGCGCCATCAGTAACGCCAAAAGCCCAAACGCGATCCGCAAATTCGCGGCTTCCGCCACAAATCCAACCAACGCAGGTCCCAGCAAAACCCCCGCATAGCCCGTTGTCGTGACCGACGCGATTGCGAGCCCCGGCGGCATGATTTTTTGCTTACCCGCTGCGCTAAACACGATGGGTACGATATTTGCGGCCCCCAACCCAATGAACACAAACCCAGCCAACGACACAATCGCCAACGGCGCTGCTGCCGTCATTAAGACACCTAAAATTGTCAGGCCTCCACCGACGAGCAACACGCGAAATTCGCCCAGCGCCATCACAATCCGGTCGCCTGTTAACCGCGCGATCACCATCGCAATGGAAAATAGGATATAGCCGATCCCCGCAGATGCTTCTGAAGCTAGGTCGCGATCAATGATCAGCAACGCCCCCCAATCCAAGACGGCACCCTCGACCAGAAACGTCACCGCCGCCAAGGCAGCAAGCAAAAGAACGATACCACGCGGGATGGTATAGGGTTCTGGCACATCACCACTGACGGCCAACAACCGAGGGCCGGCAAACAAGATCGCCGCGAGCGCAATTGCCGCTCCAACCACCCCCGAAACCACGACAGATGCGCCAGCCGATAAAAGCCCGGTCGTCAGCATCGCCCCAAAGAACCCGCCAACACTAAACTGCGCATGAAACCCTGACATCAACGAGCGGCCTTCTTTGCCTTCGATCTCTGCACCATGCAGATTCATTGCGACGTCAAGTGTTCCCAGAGATGCCCCAAATAAGAACAGCGCAGCCCCAAGAGCCACCGGCGAGCCCGCAAGCACAAGTATAGGCAAAAACGCAACCAGCCCAAAGCCCCCCCACAGCACCATGGGCCGCGCCCCACGGCGCGCCGCGATCACCCCGGTGATGGGCATCGCGATGATCGATCCTAGTCCAAGACACAGCAAAACCGCACCAAACTGGCCTTCATCAACGCCTACATCTGCCTTGATAAAGGGAAACAGCGGCGCACAGCAGGCCATGGCGAACCCGGCAACAAAAAATGCAATCCGCGTCGCGAGGCGCGCAGGCGCGGTTGAAGCGTGTTCAGTCAATGGGTGTCCTAACTTAAACGGTTTCTACAGATATGAAGGTCGCACCTTTTTCTAAAAATGGTGCAGTCATTGTGTGATCAGCGTCGGTGATCACCGCGTCAATTTGACCGAGAGGTAAGGTATGATGCCGCGCACGGCGACCGATCTTTTGCGCTCCGGTGACAACGATCGTGCGTGCAGCAGCAGCGTGCATCGCTTGTTTCATTTGCGCTTCAGCGTGGTCATCGGTGCTTAGCCCAAATTTCGTGTCGATTCCGCAAGCACCCAATATGGCGATATCCGCGGCGATCTCGCCCGCCCTAAGCAGCGCGAGGTCCCCGACGGCGATACCGCCGCGGGCGCTTAGCGTGCCGCCAATCAAAAACACTGCAATCGCGTGTTCCTGACAGGCAATCGCAGCCCAAGGTGACGGGGTGATAACCAAACGGTTTGTGACGCCTGCAAGCAGCGGGACCAACGACAATGTCGTCGCGCCACCATCCATCAACAAGGTCGGCGCATCGCCTATTTCTTGAACTGCTGTGCGGATGATCGCGGGGCTAACCGAATCTGCGGCATCTAAGCGCGCATGTAACGGATCAGCCGGCCGCGCAATCGGCATTGCGCCGCCGCGCACGCGCCGGGCCAAACCCTTTGCTTCGAGCGCAAGAATGTCGCGCCGGATCGTATCCAACGACACGTCAAATTCCTGCGCCACATCGGTCGCGACAATCTGGGACCCTGCATCCAATCGCTGCGCGAGGAGACGTTGTCGGGTATCGGGGATATTCAGATTCATGCAAATTCCTGCATAAAGTTGCAGAATCATGCATAGTGCGATTTTAGGGCCCGGTCAATGCCGGGTTTTAATCACCAATCCCCAGTCGCTTCATCCGGCGGTACAATGTTGCACGCCCCACACCCAACGCCCGCGCGGCTTGCGATACATTCCCATCCGCGCGGGCAAGTGCACGCACGACAGCTGCGCGTTCGGCCTTGATGAAACCCGTCGGCCCCTCATCCCTGCCAAAGATATCAGAGGCCGGTCGCGGGCGCAGCGCCCCGATCAGTTCAAGCCCAAAGACTTTGCGCGCATTACGCGTCGCCCCGACAACGATGTCATCTGCATCCACGGCCAGAAGCGTCGCAATATCGGCGTCGCCGCCGTCAGCGACGATGATTCGGGCTTTGGGAAAAGAGGCGCGGAAAAAATCGGATTCGATGGATTTAGCGGTTTGGCCGACCATCGCGCCAATCAATTGGTTATAGCTTTCGGTTTGATCAGCCCGCGCAGACGACACATCCAACGCCGCTAACAGCCGCCCATCTGTGCCAAAAATCGGCGCATCCATACAGCTCATCCCGATATTGCGCGCAAAGAAATGTTCGTTGCGATGGATAGTGACTTGGCGTTGTTCGGCTAGGCATGTTCCAATGCCATTCGTCCCCTCGGCAGCCTCACTCCAGTCTGCGCCAACACACAGGCCCCAGCTCAAAAATGTGTCGCCATCAGCGTCTGTACACCGTTGATCTAAAACAATTCCTGTTTCATCTGTCAGCAAAACACCGCAGCCAGATTTCCCCACTAGGCCATATAAATGGTCCAGTTTCGGGGCAGTCACCATCATGAAACGGTCATGCTTGCCGCGCCGGTCATGCAAGTCAGTTGTATCGATACGGGTCACGCCAACATCATCTGCGGGATCCAGCCCATGATGTTCCACCGATCGCCGCCAAGATGCCGCCAATGCAGATCGCGCAGCCGCTGACCCAGAATGCACGGCGCCCATGATCCTATCGATGTGTAACTTTTTCTCTGAAATGACCATTCCCCCCTCCCGTGGTTAGTGGTCGTCCTCCGCCTAAACAATAACGCGCATGCGCGCAGATGTCTCGGTTTGTGTTTAGAGCGTTCACTATACAGTTTCTTCGTTCGCAACTAATACTAGGGCCAAAGGTTGCGATCAGGGTGGGGACGAACAAGCGATGACAAACGATAACTGGACAGGCAGATTTCCCGGGCTTGCGCGGCTTTCACCTGAAACCCAGCAGATACTCCTGGAAAAAAGCGCCGTCATTGATGTGCCCGCAAACACAACAATCTTTGGGCCGGGCAATTCACCTGAAAACATGTTATTCTTGCTTGATGGCAGCGTGCGAGTACAACAAGTATCTGAGACCGGTCATGAAATTGTGCTTTACCGCATTCATGCAGGTCAAAGCTGTGTGCTGACCACGGCCTGTCTTTTGGCATTTGAAGACTATTCCGCCGAAGGCATTTGCGAGACCGACATTTCCGCCGCAGCCGTGCCACGTGCAGTGTTCGACGATCTTGTTGCACAGTCAAAAGAATTCCGCGATTTTGTCTTTGCTGCCTTTTCCAAACGGATCACTGATCTGTTCTTGATGATCGACGAGGTCGCATTTCAAAAAATGGATGTGCGGCTTGCCGATAAGCTGATCGCCCTTTCTGACGGCCAAGACACAATCGCAACGACGCACCAAAAACTGTCGGTTGAACTGGGCACCGCCCGAGAAGTTATTTCGCGTCAATTGCAAGAATTTCAGCGCCGGGGCTGGGTCGCGCAAAGCCGTGGCTGCATCCACTTGATCCAGCGCAATGCGTTAGAAAACTTAGCGGATTACAGTCGGTGACATAGATTTCGTTCACATGGTGACATTGTCACCGTCATCAAGCAGGCATTCCCTGTAGATGATCCGTGAACAAAACATGGAGCCAAGAAAATGACTGCAAATGTTGGAACAATCGATCGCCTAGTACGCATCATCGTTGGTGCAGCCCTGCTACTAATGCCATTCATCAGCAGCTTCGCGATATTTGAAAGCACCGCCGCGACAGTCATCGCCGTGGTCGCAGGCGTGATCCTGATCGCCACGTCAGCGATGCGGTTTTGTCCGCTCTATCGCATCTTAGGCCTGCGTACCTGCCGGCTTTAAAACTGATTTTTGGAGGAACCCAAATGACCTATCCTGTTGATATGAACGTCATCCCTGAAGTGTCTGCGCATTTTGATGAAGCGACAAACACGATCAGCTATATCGTCAAAGACCCATCCAGCGACCATTGCGCCATTGTCGATAGCGTCATGGACATCGACTATGCTGCCGGTCGGATCACCTATGATCACGCGGATGCGCTGATCAAAGAAGTCCAAGACCGTGGGCTGACCCTTGATTGGATCATCGAAACCCACGTCCACGCGGACCACCTGTCTGCCGCCCCTTACATTCAGGAAAAACTGGGTGGCAAGATCGGTGTCGGCGACAAGATTTTGGTCGTGCAGGACACATTCGGGAAAGTCTTTAACGAAGGCACCGAATTCCAACGCGACGGATCGCAGTTTGATGCGCTGTTTAAGGATGGCGACACCTATATGATTGGGAACATGCAAGTCGTTGCAATCTACACCCCCGGTCACACGCCTGCCTGTATGGTGCATGTTGCTGGGAACGCCACGTTTACGGGAGATACATTGTTTATGCCCGACGGTGGGTCCGCCCGCGCAGATTTCCCTGGTGGGGACGCAGGCACGCTTTACGACAGCATTCAAAAGGTGCTCGCACTACCTGACGATATGCGTCTGTTCATGTGTCACGACTATGGCCCGAACGGGCGTGATATCGCGTGGGAAACCACGGTTGGCGAAGAAAAAGCCCACAACATCCACGTCGGTGGCGGCAAGTCACGCGAAGACTTCATCAAGTTTCGTACCGAACGCGATGCAGTGCTTGATATGCCAAAGCTGATTATCCCTTCTTTGCAGGTCAACATGCGCGCAGGCGACGTTCCGACCGACCCGGACGGGAACCCAATGCTTAAAGTCCCTGTAAACAAACTTTAATCGAGGAGCGCGACAATGGAACTGAACACCCTTACCGCTGGCGTCTCGGCCAGCCCACAAATTATGCCCGCTGATCTGCAAGTGATCAAAGATGCCGGTTTCCGGTCGGTCATTTGCAATAGACCAGACGGTGAGGGTAGCGATCAGCCCACTTTCCAAGAAATCGCGAAAGCGGCCGAAGCTCTTGGGATAGAGGCGGTCTATCAACCCATTGTTGCGGGAAAGGTCAGCGACGAAGACGCTGAAGCATTCGGCAATTCCCTGAACGATCTGCCTGGTCCTGTGTTGGCCTATTGCCGCACGGGAACACGGTCTGCGACGCTTTGGTCATTGTCGCAGGCCGGCAAACGCAGCGTCGCCGATATTCTTGCCGCAACCAAGACCGCAGGCTACGACATGGGCGGCGTAGTGCGCCGGATCGCAAATGGTGGCAAAACGCCAACCGATACTGGCGATGCTAGCTATGAAGTGGTTATCATCGGTGCTGGCGCTGGTGGCATCGCCGTTGCGGCCAGCCTGAAAGCCCGCAAACCAGATCTAGAAATCGCGATTATCGACCCTGCTGACGTGCACTATTACCAGCCCGGCTGGACGATGGTTGGCGGCGGCATCTTTGAGGCGCAGCAAACTGCGCGCACAATGGGATCTTTGATCCCGCGCGGCGTGCATTGGATCCAAGCTGCAGTCGCCGCGTTTGAGCCTGACAATAACGCGATCATTCTCGATGGCTGCCGCGTGGTGAAATACGGTCGCTTGGTTGTCACACCAGGGATTAAGCTCGACTGGAACAAAATCGACGGGTTGGTCGAAACGCTCGGCCATAACGGCGTCACCTCAAACTATCGCTATGATCTTGCCCCATACACTTGGAAACTTGTGTCCGGGATGATGTCTGGGCGCGCGATCTTTACGCAGCCCCCAATGCCGATCAAATGTGCCGGGGCGCCACAAAAGGCGATGTACCTGTCGGGTGATGCTTGGTATCGGCGTGGTGTGCTGAAAGACATCGACATTCAGTTCAACAATGCTGGCGGCGTTCTATTTGGCGTCAAAGACTATGTGCCAGCGCTGATGAACTATGTTGAAAAATACGATGCAAACCTGAACTTCTTCCACAACCTTGTCGCGGTTGATGGCCCCGCAAAGAAAGCTTGGTTTGATGTGGCCAAGCCCGACACGCCGGTTGAACGGGTTGAGATGGAATTCGACATGATGCACGTTTGCCCTCCACAGACGGCACCTGACTTTGTGCGGGTATCGCCGCTCGCCGATGCTGCTGGCTGGGTGGATGTCGACCAGTTCTCATTGCGCCACAAGTCCTATGACAACATCTGGTCGCTTGGCGATGTAATGAACGCGCCAAATGCAAAAACCGCCGCGGCGGCGCGGATGCAGGCCCCTGTTGTGGCTGACAATATGATCGCGGACATGCGTGGCGGCGCCCCTGTCGCACAATATAACGGATATGGGTCATGCCCATTGACGGTTGAGCGCGGTAAAATTGTCTTGGCTGAATTTGGATATGGCGGTGCCTTGCTGCCAAGCTTCCCCAAGTTCCTTGTGGACGGCACCAAACCCACCCGTGCGGCTTGGTTCCTAAAAGAAAAGATGCTTCCCCCGATCTATTGGAAAGGGATGCTCAAGGGCCGCGAATGGCTTGCCAAACCTGAAAAAATTACTGCCAAATAACGACAACTGATCAAACCGAGCCTTATCATGTCCCTTGCCCGTTACCTGCCCATACTTACGTGGGGCAAAGACTATACCCGCGCAACGCTGTCCAACGACCTGATCGCGGCGGTGATTGTGACGATCATGTTGATCCCGCAATCGCTCGCTTATGCGTTGCTTGCGGGGCTCCCACCAGAGGCAGGGTTATATGCGTCTATCGCGCCAATCATCCTATATACGGTGTTCGGCACGAGCCGCGTTTTAGCCGTGGGTCCAGTGGCCGTGGTATCATTGATGACGGCAGCCGCCCTAAGCAACATCGTAGAACAAGGCACGATGGGCTACGCGGTCGCGGCGCTTTCGTTGGCCGCGTTGTCTGGGGTCATGCTATTGGCAATGGGGCTGTTTCGGATGGGATTTGTCGCCAACTTCCTGTCACACCCAGTTATTTCCGGTTTCATTACTGCGTCAGGTATCATTATTGCGGCAAGTCAGCTCAAGCATATTCTTGGCATTGAAGCGCATGGTCATAACCTTTTGGACCTCTCGCTATCACTTTTCGAACATTTACCTGATACCAATTGGATCACGGTTATTATCGGCGTCTTTGCGACCGCGTTTTTGTTCTGGGTCCGCAAAGGGTTAAAACCGTTGCTTGAAAAGCTCGGCGTTAGCCCCACGATGACAAGTGTCGCGGTCAAAGCTGGCCCTGTAGCCGTCGTCGTGGCCACAACGCTTGCCGTTTGGATGTTCGCGCTTGGCGACCAAGGCGTCAAAATCGTTGGTGATGTCCCGCAAAGCCTGCCACCGCTGACATTGCCCTCGTTCTCGCCCTCGCTCTTGGGACAATTGCTTTTGCCTGCTTTCTTGATCTCACTGATCGGCTTTGTTGAATCGATTTCAGTTGCGCAAACTTTGGCGGCCAAGAAACGGCAGCGGATCGACCCCGATCAGGAATTGATCGGGCTGGGGGCGGCCAACATCGGCGCGGCGTTCACAGGTGGTTTCCCGGTTACGGGCGGGTTTTCGCGGTCCGTCGTCAATTTTGACGCAGGTGCTGAAACCCCTGCCGCTGGCGCGTTTACTGCGATCGGGCTTGCTATCGCAGCATTGGCACTGACTCCGTTGATCTTCTTTTTGCCAAAGGCGACACTTGCCGCGACCATCATTGTCGCCGTGCTCAGCCTTGTTGATTTCAGCATTCTAAAGCGGGCTTGGGAATATTCTCTTGCTGATTTTTCAGCCGTACTCGCAACTATCGCGCTCACGCTTGCAATGGGTGTCGAAATCGGCGTTTCCGCTGGGGTTGTCCTATCGGTCCTGCTGCACCTTTACAAAACATCGCGGCCACATATCGCTGAGGTCGGGTTGATCGAAGGCACAGAGCATTTTCGCAATATCAACCGCCACAAAGTGGAAACCGACCCGCGCATCGTGTCGCTGCGCGTTGACGAGAGCCTATACTTTGCCAATGCGCGGTTCCTTGAAGACTTCATTCAAAACCGCGTCGCGGGCGACAAGAACGTACGCCACGTGATTTTGCAGTGCTCGGCGGTGAATGACATTGACCTCAGCGCGCTCGAATCGCTTGAGATGATCAATACGCGACTCGAAGAAATGGACGTTCGCCTGCATTTGTCAGAGGTCAAAGGCCCTGTTATGGACAGATTGCGCGACCAACATTTCCTAAAAACCCTGACTGGAAATGTTTACTTGTCACAATTTGACGCACTTAATTGCATCAACTGATTGTGCCATGCGCGAGTTTACGCGCGCCCTAGTTGCTCCACGCAGGCTCGCAGTTGCAATTACATGCTCTGCTGCGGCATAATGCTTGCCAAGAGCGGCTAGATGCCTACACTCTCCTAAGTTTTGTCATTAAAATTGAACCCATACTCCTTATTGCCGCCTCATTTTCACCGCGTTAAATCGTTAAAGATAAGGCGTCACTAGTCAGAAAGTATGCCGTTATGAGCCAATCAGCCCAACGCGTCGCCCCCCATGAAGCTGCAGCAAAGTCATTTTATGGCCAAAGCGAAGAAGCCTTTAATAAGCAAGTTGAACAGCTTGCCATCAATGATCCGCGCTTGATCGCAGTATTCCAAAACACACGCGCTTATTACCAAAACCTCTCTCAAAACTAGAAACGCTTGCGTTTCCCCGATCTATATCGATCACAACTCCCCTAATCGCCCCCTATTTCTTGAAAACCTCTTGACCTTTGTGACCCTGACGGGTTGAACGGCCTTCAGATTTTTATGGGAAAATGGGCGGTTTCGAATGGACGACCAGAACAAAAACCTCATCTTGGCGACGGTACTTAGCTTTTTGGTAATCATGGCATGGACCGTTTTGTTCCCGCCAGAAGAGCTGCCGATCGACCTGACAAACGAGGTCACAGTTGGCGCAAGCGACCCAACCGTTCCCGTAACCCAAGGTGCGGCAGCCAGCCCGACTGCACCCGTCACCGCGGAACCTGATGCACCAGCGCCCCGCGTTGCGATCAATACCGATGATCTTGAAGGCTCTCTTTCGTTGCGTGGTGCCCGGATTGATACGCTGTCACTGACTCAATACCGCGAAGAAAACACCGAAGATTCCCCAATCGTCCAGCTGCTACACCCCGAGGGTGAAGCGGGCGCATATTACACCGCATTTGGATGGGCAGCTTCCGAAGGGATTTCAGCGGATAACGTACCCACCCCTGACACTGTCTGGACGCTAGAAACCGGTGATACGCTGACGGCTGACACACCTGTGACCTTGATGTGGGACAATGGCGTCGGCCAAATCTTCCGCACCGAAATTTCGGTTGATGATGAATTCATGTTCGCGTTCAATCAAAGTGTGACAAATAACAGCGATAGCGCAGTTTCGGCGCGCCCTTACGGGATCATTCGTCGTCATGGTATTCCAGAGGACATGAAAAATTTCTTCATTCTGCACGAGGGCCTGATCAGCATGACTGACGGCGAACTTGCGGAAACCGATTATGATGACATTCAAGAATACGACATCCACCCTAGCGAACGTGTGCCCGCACAGCGGTTAGAGGCTGAAGAATCTGGCTGGATCGGTTTTACCGACCACTATTGGATGACGACGTTGATCCCAGAACAGGCCGCACCATTCCGGTCGACTTCAAAATATTTCGAAAGCCGCAATCTATTCCAAGCAGAGGCTGTAATGCCTGTTGCGACCATCGCAGCTGGTGAAACCTATGCAAATACCACCCGGTTCTTTGCAGGCGCGAAGGAATGGGAGACCATCAAACACTATGAAGATGAAGAGGGCGTCGGCGGGTTTTTGGACAGCATCGACTGGGGCATGTTCTTTTTCCTGACTAAACCGATCTTTTGGTTGCTCCACCTTCTGCATGGGCTGATTGGCAACATGGGCTGGGCGATTATCGCGCTCACCATCGCGCTTAAGGCGCTGGTCCTGCCGCTTGCCTATAAGTCCTATGTCTCAATGGCGCGGATGAAAGAACTTCAGCCAGAAATGGAAAAGCTCAAAGAGCAAGCCGGTGATGACAAGCAAGCCATGCAGCAGGGCATGATGAAGCTGTACAAAGACAATAAGGTCAGCCCAGCCTCCGGCTGTTTGCCAATGCTATTGCAAATTCCGATCTTCTTCTCGCTCTACAAGGTGATCTTTGTCACAATCGAATTGCGCCATGCCCCTTGGGTTGGCTGGATCACCGATTTGAGCGTCCCAGACCCTTCGTCGATCTTTAACCTATTCGGTTTGCTGCCATTCGCGGCACCAGATCTTGGCCCGCTGCAACTTTTGTCGCTTGGCATCTTGCCCATCTTCCTTGGTGTATCCATGTGGCTGCAACAGAAACTGAACCCCGCCCCAGCAGACCCGACACAGCAGATGATCTTTGCTTGGATGCCTTGGGTCTTTATGTTCATGCTCGGTAATTTCGCCAGCGGTTTGGTTCTTTACTGGATCGCGAACAACGTGATCACCTTTACGCAGCAGTATTTGATCATGCGCAGCCACGGTGCCAAACCGGATGTGTTTGGCAATATCAAGGCCAGCCTAAAGCGCAAAAAGAAAGCCGACGCTGACACGACCGAGGGCAAGTAAATGATCAATGTCGCCGCATTATGGCGGCACCCGATCAAAAGCCATGGGCGCGAATCCTTAACCGACGTGGTCCTTGAAGCCGGACGCACAATGCCATGGGACCGTCATTGGGCGGTGACCCATGCGCAAAGCAAATTCACGCCTGATAATCCTGCGTGGGTGATGTGTCGTAATTTCATGACGGCCACGCGCACCCCCGGCCTTGCAGGAATATTAGCCACATTCGACGTCGATCAAGCGCGCCTACGACTGCAGCATGCTGATCTGGACGATTTCGATTTTTGCCCTGACGACCCAAATGATGTCGCCCGTTTTCTGAACTGGGTTGCACCGCTATGCCCTGCCGAGAAGTCGCAACCTACTGGGATTGCAAAGGCCCCCAATCGCGGCATGACGGACACGGATTATCCGTCTGTTTCAATTATGTCGCAAGCCAGCCATGCCGCCGTCGCCGCGCAGCTAGGGCATCCGCTCGCGGTTGAACGCTGGCGTGGAAATATTTGGATTGATGGCGCGGACGCATGGGAAGAGCTGAACTGGATCGGAAAGAGCATCCGGATTGACGACGCAACCCTACAAGTCAAAGAACCCATTGAACGGTGTATGTTGCCGGCTGCAAACCCAACAACTGGCGTCCGTGACGTAGACATCTTAGGCGTATTGCGAAACGGCTGGGGGCACCAGAATTTTGGCATCTATGCCACCGTCACCAATGGCGGTAAGGTGCAAATCAACGATAAGGTCGAGGTAGTCTAAGATGGAAATGCGTTTTCCCGAGGTTGAAGCCCCAGAACCCGATGCGCTCGAAGCTGGGCGGTTGCTTTTTGCGGGCGAAACCGACTTTGTCAAAGGTGTCGTTGCGATGGACGGCCTGCCACCAGCAGATCGGGTTGAAATCTGCTTTGCTGGGCGGTCAAACGTCGGAAAATCATCCCTAATCAATGCGCTCACCGGGCGCAAAGGTTTGGCACGCGCGTCCAACACACCCGGCCGCACGCAAGAAATCAACTATTTCACCGCAGGCGACACCTATGTGGTCGATCTTCCGGGTTACGGCTTTGCGAATGCCCCTGTTGCGGTTGTTGAAAAATGGCAGCGTCTTTTGAAAAACTACCTGTCGGGGCGCCAAACCCTGCGCCGTGTGTTTGTGCTGATCGATGCCCGCCACGGGGCCAAGGCTGTGGACGAAGAAATCATGTCGCTACTCGACCGCTCAGCGGTGACGTTTCAGGTGGTTATGACCAAAGTCGACAAACTGCGCGGCGATGCGCTCGCGGCTTCTCTTGAGAAAACCCGCGCTGCTTTGGCAAAACACCCTGCGGCCTTCCCAGAGCTGATCCTGACCTCTTCGGAAAAGGGTGACGGCATCCCAACTTTGCGCGCAATCATCGCAGGCATATCATGAAATCAAGGACCCAAGACATGAACCGTGATTGGATCGCCACCGCCCGTACCTTGTCCGAAGCCCTGCCCTATTTGCAGCGCTACTCTGGTGCAATCGTTGTGGTCAAATTTGGCGGCAACGCGATGGGCGATGCCGATGCGATGGCGCAATTCGCACGCGATATCGTGCTGATGAAACAGGTCGGCATGAACCCGGTCGTTGTGCATGGCGGCGGTCCGATGATTAATGAGATGCTTGATAAACTGGGCATTCAATCCGAATTTATCCGTGGCAAACGTGTCACCGATCAAGCAACTGTCGAAGTGGTCGAAATGGTCCTGACCGGGCTTGTGAACAAACGTATTGTTCAAGCAATTATGGATGAAGGTGGGCGCGCGGTTGGGCTTTCGGGCAAAGATGATGACCTGCTGGTCGCCGAAGCCGATGATCCAGAATTGGGTTTTGTCGGACGCCCAGTTGAGATGAACACGCAGGTTTTACGCGATCTGTTTGATGCAGGCATCATCCCAGTCGTCGCCCCTGTGGCTACAGGCCGGGGCGCGAACGAGACCTTCAACGTGAACGGTGACACGGCAGCAGGCGCGATTGCAGGCGCGCTTGAGGCAGATCGCCTGCTTCTTCTTACAGATGTCCCCGGCGTCAAAGACGCAAGCGGCGAAGTGGTCACACAGCTTTCCCCCGATCAAACCCGCGCAATGATTGCCGACGGCACCATTGCCGGTGGGATGATCCCCAAAGTCGAAACCGCACTAGTCGCACTTGAAAAGGGCGTCCGTGCGGTCGTGATCCTTGACGGGCGCTTACCAAATGCCAGCCTACTAGAACTATTTACCGAACATGGCGCGGGATCGATCATTCGCGAACCAAGGTCATGTTAACATGACCTGACAGCTGACCATTCTTCTGCTATGCTAAAAGCATATTTTACAGGAGAATTTCTATGAAGCTTATCACTGCACTTATTTTCGCAGCATCGACTTCGCCCGCATTTGCGATTGATCCCTGCCTTGTCGGCGTCTGGCAGGCAGACAACGATGATTTGGCCCATGTGATGGGGTCGCAGATGCCTGCTGGCGGATCTATCGGATACGTGAGCGGCACCGTGACGCTTGAAATCACCGGGGACGGCACCATGACGCTGCTCTCCAATGATTTCAGGGTCAACAGCATGATGCCAGATATCCCCCCAACCACCGTCACAATCAATGGCTGGAGCGAAGGCGCAATGAACGCGGACGACGGGAGCACCTATGTCGCGAATGCGCCTGACTATGATCTGATAGGCACCGCCGATGTGATGGGGGCCATCATTGAAATTACAGCGGCAGAGCTGTCAGGCGGCGTCTGGGGGCAATCCACAGGCACCTACGGCTGTACCGGCGATTCTGTGTCTTTTGAAGCGGAACGGCTTGGATCTATCCCACGCCTTTGGAGACGCGCCGGATAATCCATCTGGTGCGTCGAGAATACGCGATCTAGGCTGCGATGATGATGGACATGCTTACAGCAAATTTGGCCCCCTATGCGTTGGTCCCGTTGGGAACACTGCCCGATCAGGGGCGCTCTATCGTCCTTGTCGGGCCGGATGAGCCAGCATTCTGGCCCTTGTTCACGCAAAGCCCCGAATACAAAGACGGCGCGCCCGATCCGATGGACCGTTGGTCGCGCCGGGTGATCACCCATATCGCCGCCACTCTAGATGCCGAACCATTGTTCCCGTTTGGCGGACCACCCTATGCGCCCTTTTATAGCTGGGCAACCAACAGTGGGCGTTTCTGGAGCTCTCCCATCAGCTTCTTGGTCCATGACACAACCGGGCTTTTCACCAGCTTTCGCGGCGCGCTGCGTATGCCCCCCGGCGACTACCCGTACGAAAAATCCACCAAACCTTGCGATACCTGTGCGCAACCCTGTATCACCGCCTGCCCTGTTGATGCCTTTGCAAACGGCTACGACGTCACCGCTTGCAAAATGCACGTCGCATCCGCCGCAGGGCAAGATTGCCGCACGCGCGGTTGCCTTGCACGCCGCGCCTGCCCTATTGGGCAAGGCAATCGCCTGCCCGCACAATCTGCATTCCATATGGAGTCGTTTCTTTGCCCCTACGCCTGATCCTGATCCGCCATGCGAAATCTAACTGGGATGATCCGTTTTCGGATGATCATGCCCGGGTCCTGAATACCCGTGGTCTTGCTTCGGCGACGGCAATTGGTGAATGGATGGCCGAAAAGGGATATCAGCCCGAAGAGATACTCTGCTCGGACGCGCGCAGGACCCAGCAAACAGCCGACCTGATCATTGATGCCCTGCCAACGCGCCCTAAGCTGCGACTGATGCATGCGCTCTACCACGCGGCCCCAGATACGCTCATGGACACGATCCACCGCGAGACAGTCACCACAGTCGCGCTGATTGGGCATAATCCGGGGATTGGGATGCTCGCGAATATGCTGGTGGCCCAAGCCCCCGACCATGCGCGGTTCATAGGCTACCCGACCTGCGCCACCACAGTGATCGACTTTGACGTGCTCAACTGGACCGCAATACAGCGCCACAGCGGCACCTGCACCGATTTCATCGTACCACGAGATTTGATTGGGACGACGGGTGGTGGGGTTTAGCGAGCATCAGGGGTGTCGGCCATCGGAAAATTAGTTTTCATTTAATCCAAGTGAGGAAAAGTTCGTAATATGACGAAAGAAACCAACGTTTATTACGAGGTCCTGAATTGGGGGCACCAGCGCATAAATGAAGGTGTTAGCTTTGCAGACCTCAAAGGGTTTTTAGCCACGAAAACGACACTACAACTTGAAGACAAGAGGGCGAAAGCACTCTTTCTCGAGCTATTTAGGCCTCTAGAGTACGGCAATCTTACAGTTTCTGCAGAAATAGCGGCGCTAAATGATGGTACTAAATTTCACTTAAAGCTCGAAGCTGCGTTTAAATATATCGAGCTACAGGAGTTGGAGGAAGCTAGGCAGAGTTCGAGATCAGCGATGAGAATTGCGGTCATTTCGATAGTCATCGGTATTGCAGTCGGAGTTACCCAAATTTGGATTGCCCTTGCAAATTGATCGATGAACCTACAGCTGTCTGCACTTTCTCAAAGCAAAAAGCCCCGAGGTTTCCCTCGGGGCTTTGGTTTTAGTGGCCGATGATCTGGCTGAGGAACAGTTGCGTCCGCTCCGATTGCGGGTTGTTAAAGAACTCGGTCGGCTCATTTTGTTCAACGATCTGACCTTGGTCCATAAAGATAACCCGGTTCGCCACCGCTTGGGCAAAGCCCATTTCGTGGGTCACGCAAAGCATGGTCATGCCTTCTTCGGCCAGCTCGATCATTGTATCCAGCACCTCTTTGATCATTTCGGGATCAAGCGCTGATGTCGGTTCATCAAACAGCATGATACGAGGCTTCATGCACAGCGACCGGGCAATCGCCACACGCTGCTGCTGACCACCCGACAACATGCCAGGGTATTTATGTGCCTGATCAGGGATCTTCACCTTTTCAAGGAAATGCATCGCGATTTCTTCGGCTTCTTTCTTGCGGGTATTCCTGACCCAGATCGGCGCCAGCGTGCAATTTTCCAAAATCGTCAGATGCGGGAACAGGTTGAAGTGCTGAAAGCACATGCCAACCTCTGACCGGATCTTGTCGATGTTTTTCAAATCAGATGAAAGTTCCGTCCCGTCCACGATGATGTCGCCAGCTTGGTGTTCTTCAAGCCGGTTAATGCAGCGGATCAGGGTCGATTTACCGGACCCAGACGGGCCACAGATGACGATCCGTTCACCACGTTGCACGGTCAGATCAATGTCACGGAGCACGTGGAATGTGCCGTACCATTTGTTCATGTTACGGATTTCAATCGCGACCTCATCCGAGACCTGCATGTGGCTACGATCAACGGTGCGTTCTTGTGTGAGTTCAACCATTGTCAGGTCTCCTTAGCGGTGTTCACGCTGGAGCTTTTTCTCCAGGTAAAGTGAGTAACGGCCCATGCTGAAGCAAGAGATAAAGAACATGATGCCAATAAAGAGGAAGAGTTCCCAGTAGATGCCGTTCCATTCAGTGGTCGCACGGATCGCATTGGAAATACCAATCGGATCGAACAAACCAATGAAAACGACCAGCGTGGTGTCTTTGAACAACCCAATGAAGGTGTTCACGATACCTGGGATCGAGATTTTGAGCGCCTGCGGCAATACGATCAACTGCATAGACTGCCAATAGTTCAGACCAAGGCTATCTGCGCCTTCGTACTGGCCCTTCGGCAATGCAGCCAAGCCACCCCGGATAACTTCGGCAATGTAAGCCGCAGCAAACAGGGTCACCATGATGATCACGCGCAGCGTCAAGTCAAAGCTGCTGCCCGGCGGCAGGAAGTAGTTCAGCAGCAATTGCGCTGTGAACAGCCACACGATCAACGGCACACCGCGGATAACTTCGATAAACACAACCGCGCAAGTCTTAATGATGAACAGGTCAGACCGCCGCGCCAGCGCCAGAAGAATACCGAGCGGTAGTGACATTACAATCGCCGACAACCCAATCACGATAGACAGCATAAAGCCACCAAATGACCGCGATGGGACAAATTCGATTTCTAGTGGAATGACACTAGCCAACCCACCGGCGAGAGGGCCAGCGAGGAGTATCCAATAGATCAGCGGCAGCACAATCACTCCAACAATCGCAGCAAGCGCGCTGACATGTTCGGCCAGCACCTTGTTTGCAACAATGCCCACACCAAAACCAAGTGCAATGGAAATGGGGAGCCAGATGGACCCGCCCCACAGCAACCAAAAGCAAAGGAATGGCGCGGCCGCTGTCACAAAGTACAACTTGCGTGGAAGCGACGGGAACATGACAGGAGCAATCCCCACCAAGAACACGACCAGCGCCAAGACGGGCCGCCAGTATAGCTCTGATGGATAGTAGCCAAACACCAACTGGTGCCAACGTGCAGAAATCACGCCAAAACACGCAGCAGAATGATGACCATCGCCAGTCGTCGCAATGATTTCACGACACTCGGTCAGCGAATTTGCGTTCCAAATACCATTGACGATCCAAGGCCCAACATGGCTCAGCACTATGTAGACCACATAAAGCGACAAGATCGTCAGGATTGCGTTCATCGGTGACGAGAACAGGTTCTCGCGCACCCAGCGCACCGGACCTACTTCTGAGGTTGGTGGCGCTTGTTGGTCCAACATTTGTGTGCGGACGTAAGTTACAGGAGTGTCTGACATCTTAGCGCTCCGCGAGTTGAGTTGAATGGTTGTAGTAGTTCATGCCGCCTGAAATCAGCAAAGATAGGGCAAGATAGAAGGCCCCCATCAAAAGCATCCCTTCAAGTTCACGACCCGTTTGGTTGATGGTAATACCGCCAAGCGTGGCGCGCACATCCATGTAACCCACAGCAATCGCGAGTGAAGAGTTTTTGGTCAGGTTCAAGAACTGCGAAATCAGCGGCGGGATGATAACCCGCAATGCCTGCGGCAAGATCACCAGCTTCATCGTGCGGCTTGGCTGAATGCCAAGGGCTGCAGCAGCTTCGGACTGGCCTTTGGACACAGCCATGATACCTGCACGCACGATTTCTGCGATAAATGCACCGGTATAAAGCGACAAAGCCACCCAAAGCGCGATCAAGGAATTGCGCAGATGCGTGCCTTCGGTAAAGTTGAAACCCTTAAGATATGGCGCCACAATCGTCGCACCTAATGCAAACATCACAACACCAACAGGGATCACTAAAATAGCAACTTGTTGATACCATGTAGTCGGTCGGTCGCCGGTCGCCTGCTGGATTTTATCCGCGCGGTTGCGGACAACGCGCATCGCAATCAGGCTCAACGCCAAAACGCCCAATATCAAAAGCCAATCCGCACCACCTGATGCAACGGGTGTGGCCCCATCAATCGGCGCGACAGCTTCTTCACCGCTTATGGAATTGCTGAATCCAATACGTGGAATCCAAATACCCCGGTTCGTCACCGCGACACTGTCCCCTAATATCATGCTCTGTGTTGCGTCTTCGCCGCGGAACTCGCGTGGTTGCGGCATGCTCTCGGTCATGACGGCACCAATCAGCAAAATCCAGATCAGCAGCGGTACGTTGCGGAAGGCTTCGACGTAGACAGCCATCAACTTGCTCACGACCCAGTTTTTCGACAGGCGTAGCACGCCCACAAAAACACCAATGATCAACGCGGATGCACAGCCCATTAAGGCAACCAGAAGCGTATTCAAAATCCCAACCAACGCGGCACGCCCGTGCGACATCTGGTTGTCATATTCAATGAGCCGTTGGTTAATGTCATATCCAGCAGCACTATTAAGGAACCCGAAATCGAAATCCTTACCCAATGCGTTGAGGTTATTGACGGTGTTACTTCCCAGCCACCAAAATGCGCCAACAATGAGCACAAGCGCGATGACTTGGATGGTGATAGATCGATACCGTGTATCGTAAATAAGCTGGCTTAGCCGAAAACCCGGCTTAGGCGGGTCGGTCAACGTCGACATGAATGTATCTCCCGGTGCGGCCTGGTGTGGGTCACGTGCGCGTTGGTTTATCCAACTGTCATCACGTGCAGGGTACGCATTTATTATTTATCGTGGTCGCCATTTGGAAAGGGCCCGGGATTTTCCCGAGCCCTTCGCCATTTTCAGATCCTAGCGGAAAGGTGGAGAGTAGATCAGACCACCTTCAGTCCACTGTGCGTTCAGGCCACGGGCCAGAGCGATAGCAGTGTTCTCGCCGATGTTGTCTTCGAACAGCTCACCGTAGTTGCCGCCAGCCATGATCGCGTTTTTCGCCCAGTCGGCTTCCAGACCCAGTTGCGCGCCCAGTTCACCTTCGGTGCCCAGCAGACGGTTAACTTCTGGGTTGTCGCCTGGTGTCGCAGCCAGTTCTTCGATGTTTTCTGATGTCACGCCCAGCTCTTCAGCTGTGATCAGCGCGTTCAGTGTCCAACGTGCGATATCACCCCATTCGTTGTCGCCGTGGCGAACAAGCGGGCCAAGTGGCTCTTTAGAGATGATTTCTGGCAACAGAACGTGGTCGCCTGGGTTTTCAAACGCTGCACGCGTCGCAGCAAGGCCAGATGCGTCAGTTGTGTATACGTCACAAGCACCGGCAAGGTACTGCTGTTGGCCTTCAGCGTTTGTTTCAATCGGCACTGGTTCGTATGTGATGCCGTTAACGCGGAAGTAGTCAGCAAGGTTCAGCTCTGTTGTTGTACCAGTTTGGATACAAACAGTCGCGCCGTCCAGTTCTGTCGCAGATGTCACGCCCAGTGCTTTTGGCACGAGGAAACCCTGACCGTCATAGTAGTTCACGCCAACAAATTCGAACTTCAAGTCGACGTCACGGCTCATGGTCCATGTTGTGTTACGTGCGAGAAGATCGATTTCGCCAGACGCAAGCGCTGTGAAACGTGTTTGGCCAGTTGTTGGTACGAACTCAACGGCTGTTGGGTCGCCAAAGATTGCTGCTGCAACGGCACGGCATACGCCGACGTCAAAACCTTCCCATTCGCCTTCGGCGTTTGGTGCGGCAAAGCCGATAAGGCCAGTTGTAACGCCGCAGTTCAGCGAGCCACGTGCTTTGACGTCGTCAAGTGTCGCCGCAGAAGCCATGCCAGCAGCCAAGCCGGCGGCAGTCAGCGCGCCAAAAAATACGGTTTTTTTCATTTTTACCTCTTCCTGAGTTTCCGCCCCAACATCGGGGCAGTCTTTTATCCCGTCCCGATGGACAGTGTATGGTGAATAAGCAGGCTCTCACCCGATTAATCAGCCTAGACTGTGCGGAATCAGCCGATAAGGTCAAGAGGACCAAATGGAAAACTCTGTGCATTTGCCGCGAAAACAGGCAGTTTTCCCGAAAATCGGAAATTCACAGGACGATTCCCTATGCTTGTGAAAGCCGATAAAACCGCACAGCGTCCAAAAATGCGGCACGTTTGGTCACTTCGAGGGCAGTGGCTTCATCGTCCTCTCCCCATTGTTCAATTTGCCAATGCTCATCGATACGCGAAACCGTCCAGGCATGGTCCGGATCGACAGCATCACGCGTTACAGCCACCCCAAGAATCAGTGACCCTGAAATACTGATCAGGTCATGGGCTGCGGCCAAAGCGAACGCATCAAAGGCAAAAACCTCTGCGCGCAACCGCGCCAACGCATCAGGGTTTTGCATCACATGCATCACCCCCTCGCCCACGGCCAGGCGCGCGTTTAATTCTTGCGCCGCCCAATCTAGCAACGGATCCCACGCCGCAGCTTGGCGTGCAATAAGTGTATCTGGCCCGGCCGCCCGATAGCACAGCAAATCGCTATCGCCATACTCAGCCAACATCGCGGCTACTTCGGCGTGTTGCGTGCGCACTTTGTCGATGGCGGCGTTTGCCCCGCGCGTGATCGGCATGCTGAGCGGATCGACATACTCACCCTGCGCATCCCATTCCGCTGCGATTGCTTCGGCCATAGGCAATGTGGGTACGATTAACGTCTCCTTCGCGGGCGTTTTTACACTGCGCCCGTCAAGTTCCACCGTGAAACCGCCCTCACATGCCGTCGCAACGGCTGTTTTCCAAAATCGCTTCGGTTTCCAATCGCTCATCTTACTGTCCTACAAGTGTATCTACGGCACCCGGCAGGGCACCAAAATCCGCAATCAGCATATCTGGCCGCAACATTTCCGCCGCGTGATAGCCCCAAGGCACACCAATCTTGGCAACCCCAGCGGCGCGCGCCATATCCATATCATATGTGGTATCGCCGACCATAACCGCGCGCTGCGCAGCAACGCCCAATTCATTCAAAGCCGTCAAAATCATCGACGGGTTTGGCTTCGATGGATGGTGATCCGCAACTTGTTCACTGTGAAAGAAGCCTTCGAGCGCATGACGTTCAAGCAATTTGTCCAACCCACGCCGTGATTTTCCTGTCGCAACGGCCAGCAAAGTGTTGTCTTGCCCAGCGAGCACATCAAGAACGTCGCGCGCACCGGGGTATAGCGGCCCGTGATTGGCGTTTTGCGCGCGTTGGGTGCTGAATGCGTCCTTATACCCAGCGACCAAACGCGCCTGCGTCACGGTATCAGCATCCGGGCACAGTTTGGCAAAGGCCACATCAAGCGATAGCCCAACAATCGACAGCACATCAGCGCGCGGCGGCATGACAATTTTTTCGGCGTCAAAAGCATGCGCCATCGCTGCCATGATTTCAGCCTGACTGTCGACCAACGTGCCATCGACGTCGAATATTACAAGGCGCAGATCACTCATCCGGCATATTGAATGGATCAATCGGTGCATGGCCGACAACCCACCCAACGTAATCCCATGTATTTTGCATATGCTCTGGTAGCGGCGCCGTAATGTGCAACTGCGCACCAGTAGCAGGATGTTCGATCGTCAGGGACCGCGCATGCAGATGCATCTTACGGCCAATTTCAGAGCCCATGCCAGCCCCCCAACCGTCGCCAAGGTTTTCTTGGCTAGAGCCGCCATATTTCCCGTCACCAATGATTGGATGCCCGATCTCGGCCATATGGGCGCGCAGCTGGTGGGTCCGGCCGGTAATCGGCACAAGCGCGCACCAAGACGCGCGCGACGCGAGCGTATCCATCACAGCGTAATCGGATGTGGCGCGTTTTGCGCCTTCGGTGCTTTCGACATCACGCGGATGCACGCAACGCATCTTTTCATTCTCACCGCCACGGCCACCGCCGGCCTTGACCAAACCATATTTTATGGTCCCAGCACGCGGATGCGGCACGCCCGCAACAGCAGCCCAGTAAATCTTGCGGGTTTCGCGGTGCTTAAGGTTTTCGGTCAACTGCTTGGCCATCATCCGGGTGCGCGCCAGTAGCAACACGCCCGATGTGTCTTTATCCAACCGATGCACAAGACGCGGCTTTTCATCATATCCAAAGGTCAGCGCCTCAGCCAAGCCATCCACGTGGCGCGTGGTATTGGTGCCGCCCTGTGTTGCAAGCCCATGCGGCTTGTTGATCGCAATGATGTAGTCGTCTTTGTAGATCACACAAGATTGGATTAGCTTTGCGTCGGCCTTTGTCACACCCTGACGGGCCAAGGACCGCAGCGCGTTCGCTTCTTCCTCGGATGGCAACGGCGGGATGCGCAGCTTTTGTCCGACTTCAAGCCGTGTATTGGATTTCACGCGGCCACCATCCACGCGCAATTCACCCTTGCGGCACATCTTTTCGATGCGCCCTTGGGTGACGTGTGGGTAAAGACGGCGCAAATAGCGGTCAAGCCGCTGATCACCGTCGTCGGGGCCGATTGTCCGTGTCTGTACGCCGCTCATAGGGCACCTTTCGCAATCCAAAGGCCAACAGCGCAAGCCGCCAGCGATAATAGAACCGTGCCCATAACATATCCACCAGCCGCCGCCAGCCTTCCGGCCTCAAGCAAACGCATGGTATCAAGTGAAAACGCAGAAAATGTAGTGAAACCGCCCAAAACGCCGACAATCAGGAACGGCTGCCATGCATGGAACCCCTTATGTTGGATCGTCGCATAGATGGCACCAATGAGCAGCGACCCCAGAGTGTTTACCAGCATCGTTCCAAACGGAAAGGCCATGCTGGCCACAATCAAATAGCGCAGTACAGCCCCCAGCGCACCTCCGCAGGCCACCATCAATAGTGTCATGACCTATTCCTTTTCGCGCGCAGCCCGGCAAAGTAATCGACGCGCTTTTTCAACTCGCGTTCAAACCCGCGATCAACGGGCAGGTAATAAACGCCGCGCTTCATCCCATCAGGAAAATAGTTCTGGCCGGAAAACGCGTCTTCGGCGTCATGGTCATAGGCGTAGCCTGCGCCAAAACCTTGATCCTTCATCATCTGCGTTGGGGCATTGATGATATGGCTTGGCGGCGGGGTAGACCCTGTGCTTTTCGCCGCGACCACGGCTGCCTTATATCCAACGTAGGCCGCGTTCGATTTCGGGGCCAAGGCGACGTAAACCAAGGCCTGCGCTAATGCCAATTCACCTTCGGGACTGCCGATGCGTTCATAAGCATCCCATGATTGCAAACAGACTGCCTGCGCTTGCGGGTCGGCAAGCCCGACCTCCTCGACGGCCATGCGAGTGATCCGGCGCGCCAAATATCGCGGGTCCTCGCCCCCTGCCAACATGCGCGCAAACCAATAAAGCGCGGCATCCGGGTCCGATCCGCGTACCGATTTATGCAACGCGCTGATCAGGTTGTAATGCTCTTCGCCCGATTTGTCGTATTTCGCTGCGCGTTTCATCAAGCGCTTGGTCAGATCATCCGTGGATAGTTTTCGATCCACCTTCCACGCGGCAACCTGTTCAATCAGATTCAAAAGCGCGCGCCCATCGCCATCGGCCATCTCAAGCAACGCCTCACGCGCGTGACCATCAAGCGGCAAGGCACAGTCCAATTCCTGTTCGGCGCGCTGCGCGAGGCGTTCCAGATCAGCCAAATCAAGCCGGGTCAGTATTAGAACCTGCGAGCGGCTCAGCACCGCGGCGTTCAATTCAAAACTGGGGTTTTCTGTCGTGGCGCCGACCAAAAGAATGGTGCCATCTTCCATATAGGGCAAAAACCCATCTTGCTGGGCTTTGTTGAAACGGTGAATCTCATCCACGAACAACAAAGTGCCCTTACCGTTTTGACGGCGGATTTTAGCGGCTTCAAACACCTTACGCAGGTCCGGCACGCCCGTAAAAATCGCAGATATCTGCACAAAATGAAGATCAGTTTCATCGGCCAACAGGCGGGCAATCGTTGTTTTACCGACACCCGGCGGCCCCCAAAAAATCAACGACGACAAGGACCCCGAAGACAGCATCGTACCCAACGGCGCATCCGGCCCAAGCACCTGTTCTTGCCCAATGACATCACCCAAACGCTGCGGCCGCAAACGATCCGCCAATGGGCGCGGGCCTACGGGGGTGTCGGGTTGCGGTGTTGCGAATAGATCAGCCATAGGACGAACATATGCTTTATGCAAAAAAGCGAAAGCCCCGCGTGACCGCGAGGCTTTGCAAAATTTGACAAAACGTGAGCAACTTAATCCTCAGCGTTCTCATATTCAGCCAAACGTGCTTTGTCAGCAGACCCTTTGGCATCGACATCGCGGTCGACGAATTCGATGATCGCCATTGGCGCCATGTCGCCGTAGCGGAAGCCGGCTTTCATGATGCGGATGTAGCCACCCTGACGGTCCTTGTAGCGTGGCCCAAGGATTTCGAACAGTTTCGCTGTGTGCATTTCTTGCTTCAGGCGTGCATTTGCCTGACGACGGGCGTGCAGGTCGCCGCGTTTTGCAAGCGTGATCAGCTTTTCAGTGATCCGGCGCAATTCTTTTGCTTTTGGCAATGTTGTTTTGATTTGCTCATGTTCGATGAGCGAGCCAGCCATGTTCGCGAACAGCGCTTTGCGGTGTTCATGTGTACGGTTCAGGCGGCGGTAACCACGTGCGTGACGCATTTGATAGTCTCCTAGTGCTTTATACTTTGTGCAGCGGTCTGATGCGTGCCAGCCGCGTTATTGGGGCAGAATTGCCCAGGTATTCCCCGCTAATGCAGGCATTTGCGGATGGGCCCGAAGGCCCACCCAAATTCTTAGAACTGATCTTCGAATTTCTTCGCCAGATCTTCGATGTTATCCGGTGGCCAGTCCTCTACGTCCATGCCGAGGTGCAGCCCCATGCCTGACAGCACTTCTTTGATTTCGTTCAAAGACTTGCGGCCAAAGTTTGGAGTGCGGAGCATTTCTGCTTCGGTTTTCTGGATCAGATCGCCAATGTAAACGATGTTGTCGTTCTTGAGGCAATTTGCAGACCGGACAGACAGTTCCAGCTCGTCCACTTTCTTGAGCAGAAGTGGGTTGAACTCGAGACCATCATCGTCTTGGCCAGCAGTTGCTGATTCAGGCTCGTCGAAGTTGACGAAGATCGACAGCTGGTCCTGCAAGATGCGGGCCGCATAAGCAACCGCGTCATCCGGTGTGATAGAACCGTCTGTTTCGACTTTCATCGTCAGCTTGTCATAGTCCAGAACCTGACCTTCACGGGTCGGCTGCACGTCATAGCTGACTTTTTTGACAGGGCTATAGATCGCGTCGATCGCAATCATACCGATCGGTGCGTCTTCCGGCTTGTTCTTGTCAGCCGCAACATAGCCCTTCCCGGTATTCACGGTCAGTTCCATGTAAAGATCAGCGCCATCATCAAGGTGACAGATCACGTGGTCTTTGTTCAGCACTTCGATCCCAGCAGCTTCTGAGATGTCAGCAGCGGTCACAACGCCCGGGCCTTTGGCCTGAACTGACAAACGCTTTGGGCCTTCGACTTCCATACGGATGGCGACGCCTTTGAGGTTCAAAACGATGTCGGTTACGTCTTCACGCACACCAGACACGGATGAGAACTCGTGCAGAACGTTATCGATCTGAACGGCAGTGATCGCAGCACCTTGCAGCGATGACATCAGGATACGGCGCAATGCGTTGCCCAAAGTCAGACCAAAGCCACGCTCAAGCGGTTCAGCAATCACAGTTGCCTGACGCATTGGGTCGTTGCCCGGTTTCACTTCCAATTGAGTTGGTTTAATCAACTCAGCCCAGTTCTTGTGGATCATGTGTCCCTCCATTCCTGTTTACCTTCATGTCCGAAAGGCAAACGCCCGAGGTTTCAAAATGACGGATTGGGGCCGTGCAAAAATATGCACGACCCCAAAGCGTTTGGGTGAAATTAGACGCGGCGGCGCTTTGGTGGGCGGCAGCCGTTGTGCGCCATTGGAGTCACGTCACGGATCGATGTGATGTTGAAACCAGCAGCAGCCAAAGCGCGCAATGCGCTTTCACGGCCAGAACCAGGACCCTGCACTTCGACCTCAAGCGTTTTCACGCCGTGATCTTGTGCTTTCTTGCCCGCATCCTCAGCAGCCATTTGGGCAGCATAAGGTGTCGACTTGCGTGACCCTTTAAAGCCCATTGTGCCTGCAGACGACCAAGAGATCGCGTTGCCCTGCACATCGGAGATGAGGATTTTTGTGTTGTTGAAAGAAGAGTTCACGTGAGCAACGCCAGCGGCGATGTTCTTGGAAACCTTCTTTTTGGTGCGTTTGGTATCGCGTGCCATCTGTCAGATCTCCCTTATTTCTTCTTACCAGCAATGGCCTTTGCAGGGCCTTTGCGTGTACGTGCGTTGGTTGATGTACGCTGCCCACGAACTGGCAGGTTACGACGGTGACGCAGGCCACGGTAGCAACCAAGGTCCATCAGGCGCTTGATGTTCATCTGTGTTTCACGGCGCAGGTCACCTTCAACAGTCAGGTTGCCGTCGATATATTCGCGGATCGCCAATACTTCGGCGTCTGACAATTCGTTGACGCGACGTGTGCGGTCAATTTTTACAGCTTCACAGATTTCTTCAGATTTGGCTGGGCCAATTCCGGTGATATAAGTTAGGGCGATTGGAACCCGCTTTGCGGTCGGGATGTTTACGCCGGCAATACGTGCCACGTGTGCAATTCCTTTTGGTTGCGGGTCCGTTATTCCAGACCCTTTTTTCACAACGCAAGCCCGCAGCGATTGCCCGGGCTTAAGTCATATCGAGGTGGTTGATGGCGTTCCGGGGGCGACCCGTTAACCATCCGTTGATTCCCTTGCGGGATGGCGCTGTTTAGGAGGGAATAACCTTATGGTCAACCCACCCATACAGCGGCAATGGATTTTCATTAAAATCCATCAATTGCAGAAACTTCGAGAAGCTTACGCCAACACATCCGCAATGCTCGCCGCGACCTCATCCATACTGGCAAGGCCATCTACAGATTGCAGGTCGCCTTTGGCGTAGTAGTAGCCGATCAGCGGGCTGGTTTGCTTGTAGTAGGCTAGCAGGCGGACTTTCAGGCTTTCCTCGTTGTCGTCAGCGCGGGCGCTACCGCCCGCAGCAACAGTCTCAGCTGCGCGGCCAAGGATGCGTTCAACCAGAACCTCATCATTCACCTGCAGCTCGATCACATGGTCCAAGCCCTGCCCCATCTCAGTCAAGAGCGCGTCCAAAGCATCGGCCTGCGCCAATGTCCGGGGAAAACCATCAAAGATGAACCCGCCTTCGGCGCCATTTTCCAATTGTTCGCGGATCAGGCCGATGACGATTTCATCGGTGACAAGATTGCCTGCATCCATCACGGCTGCGACTTTCTTGCCCATCTCAGTTCCACTGGTCCGCGCGGCACGCAGCATGTCACCGGTGCTAAGCTGCACCATGTTACGTTCTGCCACAAGTTTTTGTGCTTGTGTGCCTTTGCCCGCTCCGGGCGGTCCCAGTAGAATGATATTCATTTGCGCGATGGTCCCTTACGTTTGTTTGCACTGCGCTTACCGCGCAGTTGTGACTTCTCGATCAGGCCTTCGTATTGATGGGCGACGAGATGCGACTGGATTTGCTGGATTGTATCCATACCGACCGAAACGATGATCAACACAGATGTCCCACCAAAATAGAACGGTACTGACAGTTGCGCCCGGATGATTTCGGGCAACAGCGCGACAAGCGCGAGATAACCAGAACCAAGCACAAGAATGCGGGTGACGACATAATCCAGATATTCGGCGGTCTTTTTGCCAGGGCGAATACCGGGCACAAAACCATTTTGGTTTTTCAGGTTGTCGGCAACTTCATCGGTCTTGAACGCGACTTCACGGGTGTAGAAATACGTGAAAAACACAATCATACCGCCAAAGAAGATCAGATAGAGCGGCTGGCCGGGGCCAAACAGCGCAAGGATCGTTGACATGACAGGGCCAGAGGTCCCACCGCTGAATGTGCTAATGGTCGTTGGCAGCAACAACAAAGCAGACGCAAAAATCGCAGGGATCACGCCAGCCGGGTTCACCTTGATCGGCAAGTGGCTGGATGAACCGTCAAAAACCTTCATGCCGCGCTGTTGGCGCGGATACTGAATGTGGATCTTGCGCAGTGAGCGCTCCATAAACACCACAAACAACAGCACAATGCCAACCATGACCAAAATGCCAATAATGGTCAGCGGGCTGATGGTGCCAGACCGGCCTTGGGCAAGGAATTGTGCCAATGCAGCTGGAATTTCAGCGATAATGCCAACAAAGATAATCAGCGAAATACCGTTGCCGATACCGCGTGCAGTGATCTGCTCGCCAATCCACATCAACAGCATGGTGCCGCCAACGATTGTGATCATACAGGCAGCGCGGAAAAACAGGCCCGGATCAGTGGCGAAACCACCCGCTTCAAGCCCAACAGCCAGCCCGTAGGCTTGCACCGTGGCAAGGAACACAGTCCCATAACGCGTGTATTGGGTCAGTTTGCGACGCCCCTGCTCGCCCTCTTTCTTGAGGTTCTTGAGCGGCTCCCACATTGAGCCCAATAATTGCATCACGATCGACGCAGAAATGTAAGGCATAATACCAAGGGTAAAGATCGCCATGCGGGACAGCGCGCCACCGGTAAACATCGACAGAATACCACCAATGCCTGTGGCAGCCTGATCCATAAATTCGCGCAAAGCGTTCGAATCGATGCCGGGAACCGGAATATAGGTGCCTAGACGGTAAACCATCAGCATCCCGATGGTGAATAGAATACGCTGACGCAGTTCGGTTGCTTTACCGAACGCGCTCCAACTTATGTTGGATGCCATTTGCTCTGCTGCAGAAGCCATTTCGTGTCTCTTTTCATGCTAAACGCCGCCAAACGGGTTCCCGTTGGCGGCGTTTGGGAAAACTTGAATGGATATGTAAGCAACGTTTCCGCTGCTCACAAGTCTTACTCAGCCGCGGCCGCTGTTGCGACGGTCAATGAACCGCCCGCTTTTGAAACAGCTTCAACTGCGCCAGCAGAGGCGCCAGTCACAATGATCGTTGCTTTTGCGGTGAAATCACCTTTTGCAAGAACGCGGATACCGTCTTTTTTGCGACGTACCAGACCTGACGCAATCAGCGCATCTTCGGTGATGTCTGCTTTGATGTCGATCTTGCCGTCGTCGATGAATTTTTGGATCAGGCCAAGGTTTACAACAGCGAATGCCTTGCGGTTCGGCTTGTTAAAGCCGCGCTTTGGCAGACGTTGGTAAATCGGCATTTGGCCGCCTTCGAAGCCTTTGATCGCCACACCAGAGCGTGATTTTTGACCTTTGATACCACGGCCACCGGTCTTACCCATGCCGGAACCTGGACCACGGCCAATGCGTTTCTTGCGCTGCGTTGCGCCTTCGTTGTCGTGAAGTTCGTTCAGTTTCATGTCGCTTCTCCTTTTGCCGGAACTGACCCCCAGCGACGGGAGCGGTCAAACACGGCGTTTCAATTGAGTCGGCCCAACAAAGGCAGACTAGCGGCGTATAGACGGATGCAGATGACGGTTCAAGTGGGGAAGATGTGTGCAATGGCTCAGCGCGCGCTTTTGACGCGGCCACGCAAAAGGGCGCCGGGTGATTTCTCACCGGCGCCCCGCGGGTAAATTGAGTTGGTTTAAGCGTTGCCGTAAGCCGCTTTGGTCGCTACATCCCGGATCGCCTCGCGCGGGATGCCGATGTCAGCCAAATCGCGATCCGTCATACATTCGAGCTGCACAACAACATCACGGTAAGCGGCGCGACGCCCAGAGGCTGCTTTAAAGTCAGCGATTGCCCCAGAGATAAAGCGCGTGACGGGGTTGCCAGCGACTGTTTGTGGGTTTGCGTTCATATAAGCCATGTGTCTTTTCCTTCTCGAGCGAAGCCCCGTTTTACGTTGCGGTCAACGCGGGGCGGTAAATTTCATACCCCATAAATAGGCGGTGCTATGGGTCAGAACAAACGCTCGTTTGGAATTGCTGCTATGCAGCATTGGAATGCCGCACACGCAACACGCCTAAAAGTTGCGCAGGCATTTTTCAGGTGAACCCACACAAAAACGCCCCCGGTTTCCAGAGGGCGTTCTAAAAAATCACATCGAAATCCGGCGAACCGGAAAAAGGTTTAGCCCTTTTCTTCGATGATTTCGACCATGTGGCTGATCGAATTGACCATGCCGCGAACTGAAGGTGTATCTTCAAGCTCTTTGGTGCGGTTCATTTTGTTTAGACCCAGACCGATCAGCGTAGCGCGCTGTTTGGCGGGGCGACGGATGGGCGAGCCCACCTGTTTTACAACAATCGTTTTTGCCATTGTTCAGGTTCCTTACGCGTCTGCAGCTTCGGCAGTGGCGGCAGCAGGTGCTTCGTCACGCTTTGGCAGGATGTCAGCAACCTTTTTGCCACGACGCTGAGCGACGTTGCGTGGGGATTGCTCTTTAGAAAGGCCATTCATGGTGGCGCGGATCATGTTGTAAGGGTTCTGTGAACCGATGGACTTTGACACAACGTCTTGTACACCCAACATTTCAAACACAGCACGCATTGGACCACCGGCGATGATCCCGGTACCAACTGGAGCTGTCCGCATAACCACTTTACCGGCGCCGTGACGGCCTTCCATGTCGTGGTGCAGTGTCCGACCGTCGCGCAGGGCAACACGGATCATCTGGCGTTTGGCTTGCTCAGTCGCTTTGCGGATCGCTTCAGGGACTTCTTTTGCTTTCCCTTTACCGAAACCTACGCGGCCCTTTTGGTCGCCAACAACGACGAGTGCAGCGAAACCAAAGCGCTTACCACCTTTTACGGTTTTTGATACGCGGTTGATTGCGACCAGACGGTCAGCAAACTCAGGAGCTTGCTCTTCACGGTTACGGCGGTTGCCGCCCCGATTGTTTTCACGTTCTGCCATATGTGGCGTCCTTTATATATCGTAGGGCTCACGCCCAGTTATCCAATCACGGTCTCAAATGCGCCGGATCATCGAGCTGCCCCGCGCGGGCGGATCAGCTGCAAAGTCGTAGGGTGGATCTTGATCCACCCCACCCTTTAGATTTTCAAACCACCTTCACGCGCAGCCTCGGCCAAGGCCTTGACTTTGCCGTGAAACAGGAAACCACCACGGTCGAAATATGCAACTTCGACGCCAGCTTTCTTGGCGCGTTCTGCGATTGCAGCACCCACCTTGGTCGCGGCTTCGATGTTGTTCTTGCCAACCACGCCCAGTGCTTTTTCGAGCGAAGACGCAGATGCGATTGTTACGCCTTTTACGTCGTCGATCAGCTGGACGCTGATGTTTTTGTTTGAGCGGTGAACCGAAAGACGTGCACGCCCTTGGTTGGCTGTTACGCCCCGCAGTTTGTTCCGAACGCGCATGCGGCGCTTCAGAAACAGAGTTCTTTTGCTGTTTGCCATCTGTGCGTTCCTTACTTCTTCTTGCCTTCTTTGCGGAAGATGTATTCGCCTTTGTACTTGATACCTTTGCCTTTGTAGGGCTCTGGTTTGCGCCATTCACGGATATTCGCCGCGACCTGACCAACAAGCTGAGGGTCGATACCTTCCACTGTGATTTCGGTTGGCTTAGCGGCCGTCACTGTGACGCCCTCTGGCACTTCGAAATTCACATCGTGGCTGTAGCCCAATGACAGTTTCAGGACATTGCCCTGCATCTGTGCACGGTAACCAACACCTGACAGTTCAAGTTCTTTCTTGAAACCTGTCGAGACGCCAGTCGCAAGGTTCGCAACCATTGTGCGGCTCATGCCCCACTGCTGGCGCGCGCGCTTGGATTTGCCGCGTGGTTCTACAGTAACAACATTCCCATCAACAGTGATGGAAACATCGTCAGTGGCTTTAAAAGAAAGGGTCCCTTTAGGGCCTTTTACTTCTACGGTTTGGCCAGACACCGAGGCAGTAACGCCTGATGGTAGCTCAACCGGTTTTTTACCAATACGAGACATATTATCCCCTTAGAATACAGTGCAGAGCACTTCGCCGCCAACATTGGCCGCACGTGCGTTTGCATCCGACATCACACCTTTTGAGGTGGAGACAATCGACACACCCAAGCCCTGACGGACTGATGGGATGTCATTTGGACCCATGTAAACGCGACGGCCAGGCTTAGAAACCCGCTTCACTTCACGAATAACAGGAGTACCCTCGTAGTACTTCAGTTCGATTGCAAAAGCGGGGTGCCCGTCTTTGCCATCTTTTTTAGCGTAACCGCGGATGTAACCTTCGTCAGAAAGTACGTCCAAAACCCAACCACGCAGTTTTGATGCAGGTGTTTCCACCGCAGCTTTGCCGCGCATTTGGCCGTTACGGATGCGTGTCAGCATATCACCGATAGGATCGTTCATCTTATGCTCTCCTTACCAGCTTGACTTGACCATGCCTGGAATTTCGCCATTGGAACCAAGGTCCCGCAGCGCGATCCGGCTGATCTTGAGTTTACGGTAATAGGCGTGTGGACGCCCGGTGAGCTGACAACGGTTATGCAGACGCGTTGCAGAAGAGTTGCGTGGCAGTTTCGCCAGTTCAAGGGTTGCCTTGAAACGCTCTTCTACGGGCTTCTCTTGGTCGTTGATGATCGCCTTCAGCGCCGCGCGCTTTTCAGCGTACTTTGCCACCAGCTTTTCACGCTTAACTTCGCGTGCGATCATGGATTTCTTAGCCATTTCTAATCTCTCCCTAACGCTTAGCTGTTGAAAGGCATGTTGAAAGCTTTCAACAATGCTTTTGCTTCAGCGTCAGTCTTCGCTGTGGTGCAGATGACGATGTCCATGCCCCAGTTCACATCGATCTTGTCGAAGTTGATCTCGGGGAACACCAGGTGCTCTTTTAGGCCAGTGGCATAGTTGCCGCGACCGTCGAAAGATTTGCCAGATACGCCGCGGAAATCGCGGATACGTGGCATCGCAACGGTGATCAGACGATCCAGGAATTCATACATTTTGTCGCCACGCAAAGTTACCTTTGCGCCAAGCGGCATGTCTTCACGAACGCGGAAACCAGCGATTGATTTCTTAGCGCGTGTTGTCATGGCCTTTTGACCGGCGATTGTTGTCAGATCTTCCTGAGCGGATTTTGCTTTTTTGCTGTCACGGACAGCTTGGGCGCCGCAGCCAATGTTCAGAACAATTTTGTCCAACTTTGGGATCTGCATGTCGTTCTTATAGCCGAATTCTTCTTTCATCGCAGCGCGAACTTTAGAAGTGTATTCAGACTTCAAACGTGGGGTGTAATTTGCGGTATCAAGCATTAGATCGCATCCCCTGTTGTCTTAGCGAAGCGCACTTTGTTGTCGCCATCCATACGGAAGCCAACGCGTGTTGCTTTGCCATTCTTGTCAACGATTGCCAGGTTTGACAGTTGGATCGGCATCGCCTTTGGCGTGCGGCCACCCTGTGTTGCCTGAGATTGCTTCACGTGACGGACAGCCATGTTAACGCCATCAACGATTGCTTTGCCTGATTTCGGGTCGATGGACGAGATTGTGCCCTTTTGACCTTTGTCTTTTCCGGCAAGAACGATCACGTCGTCACCTTTACGGAGTTTAGCAGCCATAGTTACAGCACCTCCGGAGCAAGCGAGATGATTTTCATGAAGTTTTTCGCACGCAATTCACGAACAACTGGCCCAAAGATACGTGTACCCATTGGTTCATTGTTGTTGTTCAAGATAACAGCAGCGTTGCTGTCAAAACGAATGGCTGTGCCGTCTTCACGACGTACTTCTTTTGCGGTGCGCACGACAACGGCCTTGCGGACGTCACCTTTCTTTACGCGGCCACGTGGAATGGCTTCTTTCACCGATACAACGATAATGTCACCGACACTCGCGTAACGACGATGTGAGCCACCCAGAACCTTGATGCACTGAACACGGCGAGCGCCGCTATTGTCAGCAACATCCAGATTGGTCTGCATCTGGATCATTTGGTTTCCTTCCGACCTATGGGGTAGTCCCGATTTCCGTCCGGGGCCCCAGGGTTTCGATTAAACTGTTGGTGGACGTCCTAGGACGCGATCACTTCCCAGCGTTTGGTTTTCGACTTTGGAGCACATTCTTGAATGCGAACTTGGTCGCCGACGTTGAATGTGTTGTTCTCATCGTGCGCCCGGTATTTCTTGGACTTACGAATAGTTTTCTGAAGCAGCGGGTGCTTATAACGACGTTCAACAGATACTGTGACCGTTTGTTCGTTTTGGTTGCTTGTGACAACCCCAGCTAGGATACGCTTAGGCATAGATTAAGCCTCCGAAGCAGCGGCAGCTGCTTTTTCGTTCAGAATTGTTTTGACTTTGGCAGCGTTGCGGCGTGCAGCGCGGATACCAGAAGTATTTTCAAGTTGGCCTGTGGCCTGCTGAAAGCGCAGGTTGAAGGATTCTTTTTTCAAGTTCACCAGCTCTTCACGGAGCTGATCGGGCGTTTTATCCCGCAGTTCATTGGCGTTCATGCCATTTTCCTTTTTCAACATCACCGGCAGGCCGCACACGTGCGTGACCCGATTCCCGATGGAGTGGGGTAGAAGTGGGCCGTATAGGGGGGATGCGACCGTGTGACAAGGGGGTTTGTGATGCTCAGCCCTTATAGAGACCATCGGTGTGCTGTGCTTTAAGCCAAACCGCCTCTGATGGCTTGTTCGCCGTCTTTTTTCGGGAGTAGTTGTCAGGGTGTTCGGTGGCGTATTCACGCAAGGTTTGGCGGATTACCTCAGACACTGAACAGCTTTGCACCTTGGCAGCTGCTTCCAGCCAGTAAGCCAGTTCTGGCTCCAGTGAAACTGTCACGCGTTTAGTAGGCACCAGAGTCACCAATTGCTTGGATAATCGAAATCACCGCGATTGCTGTACCGAAAACGATTCCCATTTCGGCTATTGCAGATCCTCCGAGAGGAAGGATCCGAAAACGTCTGGGACTGACTGCTTTGGTGACAGTTAGTATAAGGAGTACTGCTCCGGCAATACCAAGTACGTTCATTTGCTGCTCCTGTATCATCATTCGATGTGGTTAATCTCGCACCAAAATGTCAAGAAAGAGTTAACAAAGCGTTGCAACTGCATCATCCCGCTCGGACGATAGGCCGGGCAGCGCCCGGACCTCCCCCATGGGGAGGGCGCTTCGCACCCACCCCGAGGTCCAAGCGCTGCCCCTTGCGCACCAACGCTTGACGCAGATCAACGACAGGTTTGGCGATATGTGGTCTGGTTGCCTCAAACGCATAAAGGAGAAACCATGCCCACAAACGCCGCCAAGAAAGCCGCGCCTTCCAACAAAGCCCGTACCGCTGAAATCATCGGGTTTGAAGAAGGCAAATACCCCTACGCGCGCCGCCTGCCCCGCAAACGCTATGAAGACGAAAAAGCCGCACTGCAGGTCGAACTGCTCAAGGCGCAGCATTGGGTACAAGAGACGGATCAAAAGATTGTTTTGTTGTTCGAAGGGCGCGATGCGGCTGGTAAGGGTGGGACGATCAAACGGTTCACCGAACACCTGAACCCACGTGACGCGCGCGTCGTGGCCCTGAACAAACCATCTGACGAAGAACGCGGCCAATGGTTTTTCCAACGCTACATCAAACACCTGCCTACGGCTGGTGAAATGGTGCTTTATGACCGGTCTTGGTATAACCGCGCCGGTGTTGAGCGGGTGATGGGGTTTTGCGAACCCAATGAATACCTCGAATTCATGCGTCAGACACCAGAATTTGAACGGATGCTCGTGCGCAGCGGTGTGACGCTGTTCAAATACTGGTTCTCGGTCACCCAAGAAGAACAACGCAATCGGTTTGCATCGCGCGAGACCGACCCCCTGAAGCGCTGGAAGCTTTCACCGATTGACCGCGCCAGCATCGACCGCTGGGATGATTACACTGAAGCCAAAGAGGCAATGTTCTTTTACACCGACACTGCTGATGCGCCATGGACGGTGATCCGGTCGAACGACAAAAAACGAGCGCGACTGAACTGTATGCGGCATTTTTTATCGCAGCTGGACTACCCGGACAAAGACCCAGAGGTCGCCACTGCACCTGATCCGCAAATCGTGCTGCATGCGTCGCACGCGGTGAAACATTCTGATCATATTCTCGGTGCGTCGCTGCATCCTGAAGACAAATAGCACAGATCAATGATACCAAACGCCTCTCGCGCTTTGCGAGAGGCTAGGATACAAAAGGCAGCATGTCTGATATCAAATCGCTATTCGCGACCCGCCTTTACCACGCCCCCCTTTCCGAACACGGCCCCATTGACCCGGCCGAGTTAGAAAATTCGTGCCTTGTGATCGCCGATGACGACGAGGCGGGCCAAGATTGGTGCGAGGAACACGGCTATCCCGGCTATACGTCTTACGCGTCCCTGACCGATCTGCCGTGGCGGTTCCCGATATTTGCAGATCTTGTCAAAGTGTTGGACGCGCATGTCGCGGCCTTCGCCAAGGACCTTGAATTCGATCTGGGCGACAAAGAGCTTAAGCTGGAAGATATCTGGATCAACATCCTGCCCCCCGGCGGCATCCACACCAGCCACATCCACCCGCATTCAGTCATCAGCGGCACCACATATGTTGCCATGCCCGAAGGGGCCAGCGCGCTGAAACTCGAAGACCCCCGCCTGCCCATGATGATGGCCGCGCCCACGCGTGTAAAAGACGCGCGCGATGAATTACGCCCGTTCATCTACATTAAGCCCGCCGTCGGCGATGTGCTGCTTTGGGAAAGCTGGTTGCGCCACGAGGTGCCGATGAACATGGCCGAAGAAGAAGAACGGATTTCGGTGAGTTTTAACTATAGCTGGGGCTAGTCCAGTCAAATTGTGAACTTTGTTCATTTTTTAATTGACGGAACTCAACCTGCACCCTATCAATTCATGAACATTGATCATGAATTGGATAAAGCTATGAAACACCAACTTATAACACTCGGCGCGCTTTTGTGCGTCGCCGGCTGCGCCACACCTAGCGCCCAGCATTCTACCCAAGCCGCAAATAACAGCGGTCAAGCGATCGGGCATAGTGTTGCAACCGTTGGCACCGGGGCCGCATTGATCAGCGCCGCCCCACTGACCGCTGTGGGCAATACACTTACCATTTCTGGTGCCGCACTCGCCGATGCGGCCTATGGCGCGGATGAGGTTGATTATGACCCAACGCTGGCCGCCGATGGCCCGCCAACCCTAAAATAAGCCGGGCAGAACATCATGAAACGCTTTATTTCCGCCTGCCTTCTCGCCGCCGCCCTTTGCGCCCCTGCCCCCAGCTTTGCTGGTAGCAGCGCCAATGGGGTCGCCATTTTACCAATGAACCAAGTCGCAAGCTTTTCAAACCGCGTCCAGCAGGACCTTGCTGCGCGAGGCGCGCGTGTCGCTATCGTTGCCCGCGTCGGGCGTGACCCGGCGCAACTGCCAGACGATGTGACCTATACCCATGTTGGGCTGTGGGTCTATTCGCGGATCACCCGCGCGGACGGCAGCACCGGTCAGGGCTACCGGGTCTACAATCTGTACCAACAAGCCGATAACGCCGTGCGCAGTGATCTGGTCCAAGACAGCCCGGCCGATTTCTTTGCCGGCGCGCATGTGCTGGATGCAGGGGTCATCATCCCCGACCCTCGGCTGCAAACCAAATTGCTGGATGTGATCAGCAGCCCAACCTACGCGGCCCTGCACAATCCGGTATATTCTGCACTGGCCAACCCTAATACCAACCAGTTCCAAAACTGCACCGAACATACGCTGAATGTGCTGATGGCCGCGCTCTATGACACCGATGATCTGAACCAAATCAAAGCCAACACCGCCGCCCATTTTGAACCACAACCCATCCAAGTTGGGGGGCTCAAACGCGCGCTTGCCACGGTGGCATCCCAAGCGCTCACCACCGCCGACCACGGACCAAACGTGGCGACAGCGACGTTTGGGTCCATTGCACGGTTTATGGAGAGCAATGGCCTAGAGGATGAGGTTTACCGGATCACGCCAAAGCAGGTGGTGCGGTTTTAAACCTACCACCTGTGAACCGTTACACAACAAGCTCACGCTAAATCGCGCATGTTTTCTGGCACGATAAAGTGACCATAAAGTCGAGCGCCAATCCTCCCCTTGCGACGATACAGGCGTTCAAATGTGGCGAGTCCCGGCGCAATCGTTTCGGCACTCAATTCGACTGGTTCCTGCGAAAGCATAAAATCCATCTTGTGAGTATAGCCAGCCAAAGGCGACGCCCACCCCCCAACATTGGCAGCCCCATTTTTTGACATCTCATTGTGGATGGACTGCCGGGCGTTCGCTGTAACCTTAAATAGAGAAAAATCGCTATAGCGTAGATGAAACAAGTAAATGTTGTTGTCGATTACCATCGGCTGTCCAGGTATCCGATGCTGGTTAGCACGTCCGACTGGCTGAAAGAACATATTGGGTTTGCAATACCCACCGCTGAGGATACCGTGAAACCGTTGTTGCAAGATTGGACGATCTAAATTAATCGGCTCTTCATCCTCCGCCCCCATCAATTCCAATCCAACACATGTCAGAGCAACACCGTCGAATTCATGATCCTCAATATATGATGCAAAGTTGTTGCCTGCGCTCGGGTGCAATGCCACAAGCTCATCGGTGTCGGTAAAGAGAATACACTTGTAGTACTGCTGGAGCCCCGCCGCAAAACGGTGGACCAGGCGCATCCGGCGGCGTTCAAATGAGCTGTCACCAGGAAAGTATGGTACAACAACCTGAGACACACCACTTAGCATATCGCGCGCAATTGGATCGTCTCCGTGTAAGATCACATAAAGATGCTCCCGTCCTCCCAGCAAACGCTCATAATGTGTTAACCATGTTTGCAACCAATAGTGATCGCCCCGAAACATGGTAATGGCAGCTACAGGTTCACGCATTTGAATTCCCGGTCAATTCTTGGAGGTAAGCTAGTTGTACACGTTCGCAGCTTCAAAGCCTATGGATCACGATGCAAAAGAAAAGAGCCCCCGCTGATTTCTCAGCGAGGGCTACTATATTTCTAGACAGAAAATTTCGCTATGCGAAATTTACCAATCTTCGCGCACGACTGTGCGTGTTTTGATCGGAAGCTTCATCGCTGCAAGGCGCAGGGCCTCGCGTGCGACGTCTTTGCCAACACCGTCGATTTCGAACTGTCCGTCGTTAGCGTTTTCGGAGAGCTGAAGCTGTATCATAACGGAGGTTCTGGTTCGGTTTCTGTTTGAGTTTATGGGGCCAAATAGCGCTATTTGCTAAGAGTGCTTAGATTAACTCAGAACCGATCCAAGGATTGGAGTGCAGCTCAGTCCGAATTTTACGGATCACTTCACACATGTACTGCCATGTTGCAGTCTTGAGCTATGATTTTCAGGTTCATTCCCCCGCACCTCGAAATCATTATCAGGCGCGGAGGATTGGCTTGTGTTGTTAGAGGGTTACATGCACGCCCAACCCAATTTCGCGTGGCTGAACAATCGTCGCCTCATAATCTGCGATAGTCCGACTGTATACACAGCTGCCAGCCCAAAGAGCGCAGAACTGGCCGAAATTGCCATGGCAAGCCTGATTTGTGACCGAACGGGTTTCAAAATTCGCCACGGCGAGACGCGCCTTTTGCGTGCTTGCGTGTCGGTCGCCATTGCCTGCCTCTTGGTTTTGTAGGTCTATTGACTATGCTTTGGGCATTGCCGCAGCGACTTGGATGGTCAATGGAGTTGACCAGCAATCGCACAGATCAACCACAAGCACTTCCGTTGATTTGGGCGTAAACTTCGTTTACGGTTCTATTGATAAATAGTATATATTATTCGGTCATTTCCATGATTGCGTATGTGATTTGCGCAGAGGTGAAGTTTGATACGGCGCTGTGTTTGTTTGGGGCGAGTTCGACGACGTCAAACCCAACCAGCCGACGCCCGTTCAGCGCATGGCGCACCAAGTTCAGCGCTTGATAATACCCCAGCCCACCGGGCACGGGGGTGCCTGTCGCGGGCAAGATCGACGGGTCCAACCCGTCCACGTCAAAACTGACGTAAATATCTTGGGGAAAATCATCAGGCAGATCGACGGCTTGGATGTTTTGTGTCACCAGCTCTTCGGCATCACGGTAGAATATGCCGCAATCGGCGCGACGGTTTGCTTCTTCGATACAAAGTGCCCGCACACCAAACTGCGCGATCCGTATCCCGTCTTCCTCGGCCAACAGCTGCATAACAGATGCATGCGAATGGCGTTCACCTTGGTAAGCCTTGCGCAGATCCGCATGCGCATCAATTTGCACAATGCCCACATCACGGCCTAAACCACGCACCACCCCACGCACCGCACCATAAGAAAGCGCGTGTTCACCGCCCAAAGTAACAGGCACAGCGCCAGCTTTCACGGCCATCTCGGTGCGGGTCGCAATGCGTTCCATCACCTCGGGCAAGGGGCCAGTACAGTCTACATAGTCTTGTGTGACGATCCCGTGCTCGCAGGGTTCTGAGTTGCGAAACAGGCGTTCCAATTCGACGCTGGCTTCCAATATTGCTTCAGGTCCGTCAGCGGTCCCTGCCCCATAGGATACAGTGCGTTCTAGTGGCACCGGGATGACGCGGAATTTGGCGGTCTGGGGGTCGCGTTCAGACGTGGATAGTTCACCTTCCAAAAAGTACGTCATGACAGCCGCTCCATGAAATCATTATAGCTAAATTCACGGATCATACGCAGGTCATCCGTGTCTGAATTCCAAAGCGCAATTGCAGGCAAAGGCACGCCGTTGAACGTGTTGGTTTTGACCATCGAATAATGTGCTTGATCCAGAAATGCGATCCGGTCACCGGGGGCCAGCGGATGTGCAGGGATATAATCACCAATCACGTCGCCCGCCAAACACGACGGCCCACCAAGGCGATAGGTAACGCCATCATTGACCTCGCCCAGTAAATCGGGCCGGTAGGGGGCTTCGATTACGTCGGGCATGTGGCAAGTGGCCGAAATATCAATAATTGCCAAAGGCATATCATTTTCGGTGACATCCAGCACTTCACCCACGAGAATCCCTGCGTGCAGCGCGCAGGCCTCGCCGGGTTCAAGATAGACATCAATGTCGTAGGTTTGTTTGATATGCTTGACCAAAGCGATCAAGCCCGCACGATCATAATCGGGTTTGGTAATGTGATGCCCGCCACCAAGGTTCAGCCATTTCATCCCCTTTAACCAGGGACCAATCTGATCTTCAACGGCATCCCAAGTACGCTTTAGCGGCGCAAACCCCTGTTCGCACAGCGTATGCATATGCAACCCGTCAATGCCTTCAAGATCAGCGGTGGTCACCTTGGAAACCGGCGTGCCAAGCCGTGAACATTGTGCGGCGGGATCATATTTGGGGTTCCACCCTTCGGAATGTTCGGGATTGATGCGCATGCCAAGGCTGATGACCTCGCCCGTGTCGCGCGCCGTCTGAACCTGCCCTGCAAAACGCTGGTGTTGGCTTGGTGTGTTAAAGATCAGATGGTCTGACAGATGAATGATTTCATCAAGGTCCTGTGCTTTGAACCCCGCGCAATAGGTCGTCACTTCGCCCTTATATTTTTCACGCCCAAGCCGGGCCTCATAAATGCCCGACGCGCAAACGCCCGATAGGTATTTATCGACTAAAGGTGCCGTCGCGAACATCGAAAACGCTTTCAGTGCCAGCAGTATATTTGCGCCCGATTGATCAGCCACATCAGCCAGAATGGAAAGATTCCGTTCAATCGCCTTTGCGTCGACCACAAAGCACGGTGATGGCACGCGGGTCAGGTCAAATTGTGCAAAGTTGGCGCGCGAAAGCGCTTCGATATCCATTTTAGAACTCCGGATGGCCGTCAAGTTCAACAACCTGCCACGGCAGACCATCGGTATTGAGCATGTCCATAAACGCGTCCGGATCCAGTTGTTCGGTGTTCCATACGCCCGGTTCCAGCCAAATCCCCTTCATCATCATCGCCGCACCGATCATCGCTGGCACGCCGGTGGTATAGGCAACGGCTTGGCTGCCGACCTCGGCAAAGCATTCTTCGTGATCGCAGATGTTATAGATGTAATAGGTCTTTTCACTGTCACCGGCAGGGCCAGTAATGATGTCGCCAATACAGGTCTTGCCTTTGGTCAGCGCGCCCAGATCGCTGGGATCAGGCAAGACCGCCTTTAGGAATTGTAGCGGGATGATTTCTTGGCCTTCATAGATCACCGGATCGATGCGGGTCATGCCAATATTTTGCAAGACAGTGACGTGGTTGATGTAGGCATCACCAAAGGTCATCCAGAACCGCGCGCGCTGCAATTCTGGGAAATGCGTTTTCATGCTTTCCAATTCTTCATGGTACATCAGGTACATGTTCTTTTCGCCCACGGCGGGGAAATCGAACGCAACCTTACGTGACATCGCAGGAGTTTCGACCCAATCATTGTTTTCCCAATGGCGCGCGACTGCGGTGACTTCGCGGATGTTGATTTCGGGGTTAAAATTGGTTGCAAACGCCTTGCCGTTGTCGCCACCGTTGCAATCCAAAACATCGATCAAACGAATGCCGTCCAGCTTGTGTTTGCGGATCCATGTCGCAAAAATAGATGTCACACCCGGATCAAAACCAGACCCTAATACGGCCGTGAGACCCGCTTTTTCAAAACGCTCTTGATAGGCCCATTGCCAGTGGTATTCAAATTTGGCTTCGTCTTCGGGTTCATAGTTTGCTGTGTCCAGATAATGCACGCCGGCCTCAAGGCAAGCATCCATCAAGGCCAAATCCTGATAAGGCAAAGCAAGGTTCACGACCAGTTCTGCGCCTGTTTCTTTGATAAGTGCGACAGTCGCCGCGACATCCATCGCATCCAACGCAGCAGTCTTGATCGTCACACCCGTGCGGGTTTTGACGTTCGCAGCGATATCATCGCATTTTGAAACCGTACGGCTGGCAAGTGTGATGTCTTTAAAAATCTCGGGGTGCATCGCCATTTTGACAACGGCAACCGCGCCAACGCCACCCGCGCCCACAACCAGAACTTTTTCCATGTTTTGATCCTTTTTTCTTTAACTGTCGGTGCCAAAATAGGTCGAACCGGCAAGGCTATTTTTATAAGCCGCAATCATCGTGCGGCGCTCTGATGCGTTCACTTTGCCCGCCTTTACCGCTTTTTCGACGGTTTTGCGGAACGTAGAAAGACAATCTTGGGGGTCGTACTCAACATAGGATAAGACCTGCGCAATCGTGTCGCCTTCGGTTTCATGTTCGATGTCAAACCCGCCCTCACCATCAAGCGAAATGGTCACGACGTTCGGGTCCCCAAACAGGTTGTGCAAATCGCCCAAAGTTTCCTGGTAAGCCCCGACAAAAAAGACACCAATATAGTAATCTTCGCCATCGCGCAGTTCATGAACAGGCAGCGCCCCAGCAACCCCATCCGCAAGCACAAATTGATCAATTTTTCCGTCACTATCACAGGTGATATCGGTCAAAATCGCACTGCGCGTTGGGTCTTCGTTCAGGCGTTGTAGCGGCATGATCGGGTGCAACTGATCGATCGCCCAGACATCAGGCAAGGATTGAAACAAAGAGAAATTGCCGTGGTAGTAATCCACAAATCCCGTGAGCTGTTCATCAATTTGTCCGGCGTATGCCTCTCGCTTTGAAGCGGCTTTGAAACGCGAAAGCAGGTACAAGAATGCTTGTTCCGCGCGGGCCAAAAGTTGTAAATCAATCTGCCCGCGTCGGAAGAGCGCGCGGATTTCGTCGCGGTAATAAATCGCGTCGTTCAGTGCTTCTTGTAGACGCGGCCCATCGATATAGGCTTCAACCGCCAAAAGATCGCTAAGCAGATGATGATCGCCCTCTTGGATTACGACCTTTTCCAAGTTGTCATAAAGTGTCGCACCCAAAATATTGAATACAAATATCGCCGATTGCGCGACAACAAACCGCCCGCTTTCGGTGACAATGGTTGGGTGCGCGATGCCAGCGTCATCCATCGCATAGCCAACGGTTTCAACAAGATTTCCGCAGTATTCATTCACCGTATAATTGACCGAATTTTCATCCGGGCGCCGTTCGCCCGTGTAATCGATCCCCAATCCGCCACCCAAATCAAGATATTGTAACGGCGCGCCCATGCGCGATAATTCAACATAAAACCGACAGGCTTCGGTCGCGGCGCGGCGCACATCCATAATATTGGGCACTTGCGATCCCAAATGGGTGTGCTGCAAGACCAAACAATCCATCATGCCAGTTTCTTCTAGACGGGCGGTCAGCTTGACCACGTCCAGCGCGCTCAGCCCGAAGACGGATCTGTCGCCAGAGGATGCCTGCCATTTGCCTGTTACAGTCTCGGTCAGTTTGATCCGCACGCCCAGCGTTGGCCGCACGTCGAGTTCAGACGCAATGCGGTGAACTGTTTCAAATTCATAGAGGCTTTCGAGGACGATGATCGTGTTGAAACCCAGCTTTTGGGATAAAATCGCCAGATGTATGAAAGCCGCATCTTTGGCACCGTTACAAATCAGCAAGGCTTCGGGCGACATAGATTGAGACAAGGCGATCAGCAGTTCGGGTTTTGAGCCGACCTCAAGACCAAAGTGGTATTTGAGACCAGCCTCCACAAGTCGCTCCACAACCTCTGATTGCTGATTCACCTTAACGGGGAACACACCACGGTAGGTTCCTTGGTAATTGGTGTCTCGGATAGCCGTTGCAAAGGCATCGTGTAACCGTGCAAGCGAACGATCTAAAAACGGCTGAACACGCAATTGAATAGGCGCAGAAATACCACGCTCTTTCAATGCCCTCATGATCTGCGGCAACGATACGGGCGGCGTGTCCCCATCCGGATTACACAGCGCCAGATCGCCGCTATCCGTGACATCCACCAGCCCATCCGCCCAAAGCGAAAAGCCGTAAATATCAGAAACTATTTGCGCATCGTTTTCCATAAAACTTCCATATGAGTGCAACAAGGCTGTGTTACGTTGATCGGCGCTTAATGTGAAATGATAAATCCGCTAACCAGTCTCGATAGCTAGGAAAACACCTTGCAAAAACGTTGCAAGCGAGAAGCCTGGCCGCTCTCCAAAATACAACCCAAGGCAGCACTCCTAAACATTCAAGGCCCCTTTTCTATTTCAGATGAGAACGGTCAACTATTGTGATGATTGGAGGTGCCTCAAGTTGTCTGACGTCAGACACGGCTTTGTTGCACAAATGGAGCCTTGGGTTGAGTACCCCTTACCTCAGACGGATTTATGCTGCGGCGACGGTTTTCGGGATGCCCAGTGCGGTGAAGCCATTGAGAATGGCAGCGCGGATCTGGATCTCTGCGACCTG
>CALLAF010000016.1 GCA_938002605.1 uncultured Paracoccaceae bacterium
TGCTTGATCGCCTCTTTTGCGATGAATGCGAACGCCTGCTACATCTACATTCGCGGCGAATACATTCGCGAAAAAGAGGCCCTGCAAGCTGCAATCGACGAAGCCTATGCTGCGGGCCTCGTTGGCAAAAATGCCGCAAAATCTGGTTGGGATTTCGATATTTACCTAACCCACGGGGCAGGGGCCTATATTTGTGGTGAAGAAACTGCGCTACTCGAAAGCCTTGAAGGCAAAAAAGGTATGCCGCGGATGAAGCCGCCGTTCCCTGCGGGTGCTGGTCTTTATGGCTGTCCGACAACTGTGAACAATGTCGAATCAATTGCAGTTGTGCCGACAATCTTGCGCCGTGGCGGCGGTTGGTTTGCTGGGATTGGCCGCGCAAACAACGCAGGCACCAAGCTTTTTGCGATTTCTGGCCACGTCAACAACCCATGCGTTGTCGAAGAAGAAATGGGCATTTCTTTTGAAGAGCTGATCGAAAAGCATTGCGGTGGTATCAAAGGCGGCTGGGATAATCTTAAGGCTGTGATCCCTGGCGGATCATCCGTGCCAAACGTGCGCGGTGAAAACATGCGCGACGCGATCATGGATTTTGATGGGCTCAAAGAAAAAGGGTCCAGCCTTGGCACTGCTGCGGTCATCGTGATGGATCAATCGACAGATATGATCAAAGCGATCTGGCGCCTGTCCAAGTTTTATAAGCATGAAAGCTGCGGTCAGTGCACGCCTTGCCGCGAAGGCACCGGCTGGATGATGCGCGTTATGGAGCGTTTGGTAAAAGGTGATGCATCGGTTGAAGAAATCGATATGCTCTTCGATGTGACCAAACAGGTTGAGGGCCACACAATTTGTGCGCTTGGTGATGCGGCTGCATGGCCAATTCAGGCTCTTATCCGGAATTTCCGGGATGAAATTGAAGACCGGATTAAACATAAACGTATTGCGGGGATTGCAGCAGAATGATGAAAACAGGCCTGATTTTTGGGGCGGCTTTGACGCTCGCCGCTTGTGCAACCGGATCTGGCGCTGCGCGCCCATTTGACGATCCAGCTGTGCAAAAGCTCTATAATATGTCGACGCCGCAGTACTACGCGACGCTAAAAGTTGCGAATGATGTTGCGCGCAACTGTGATGATTTTCGCTATGATGCGGCATTGGATGCTGAGCTGAACGAAAAACGCAACGAAATGGGGCGCGGGTCACTCTCTGCGATTCCTTTGCGTCTCGCCATTGAAACGGAAACCAGCGTCAGCGAACGCAGTTTTGAAGCAAAGCACGGTGTTGAAATGATCGGGCACGATCTATGTCCTGCCGCTGCGGCCGAAACGCTTGAAGGTACCGCGCTGAGTGCGTTGTTGGTACCTGTCTAGAATATCTGCGAAGATGTGATTGATTTGGGCCGCCAGTTTCTGCGCGGCCCTTTTTATTTTTGCGCAGAATCTGGCTGACCTTATAGGTTATCAAGGCGCTGATATTGAATAACGGTGCCGCAATGACGATCTCTGGTGCAATCAAAGGCGCATTAAGAACCGCCTAACAGGAGACGACACATGGCCAAGACCCCATTTATCATTGCCGCCGCCGCAGTTCTGTGCGGGTTTGCCGGCAATTTATCCGCGCAGACCGCGTTGCGTGATCAGCCCGAAGTGCGTGATGGCATCATCTATGTCGGCATGGCCTATGAGATTTCCGAGCAATGTAGCGATATTCGCGCGCGCACGTTTCGTGGCATTAATTTCCTTCAATCGCTCAAACGGCGGGCCGCTGAGCTGGGGTATTCAGACGCCGAAATCGATGCCTATGTCGGTGATCGTGCCGAAAAACGCCGGCTTGAAGGTATCGCACGCGCGCAGCTTGCGCAGCTTGGTGTGGTCGCCGATGACCCTGCGACATATTGCGCCGTTGGCCGTGCGCAAATCGCCGCAAATACGCGCGTTGGGTGGTTGTTGCGCTAAGGAGCCGAATTTGACGCGAATTTTGGCGTCTTTTTTGTCAAACTGACTGGCATCATGTTCCCGGTCGCGTTAGAACGCGGCTAACGCGGTCCCACCCCAAATTGTCGGGGAAGGCGCGCAAGGGAATAAAAAGGCACGCCATGTCTGATCTACGCAAAGTCGTCATTGATGGAACTGAGGTCGAAGTTGATGGGGCGATGACCCTCATCCAGGCCTGTGAACAGGTCGGGATTGAAGTCCCAAGGTTCTGCTATCACGAACGACTTTCGATCGCGGGCAACTGTCGCATGTGTCTGGTTGAGGTCGTCGGCGGCCCGCCAAAACCCACCGCCTCTTGTGCGATGCAGGTGCGCGATTTGCGCCCCGGCCCTGAGGGCCAGCCGCCCGTTGTGAAAACCAATTCGCTTATGGTCAAAAAGGCCCGTGAAGGCGTGATGGAATTTCTGCTGATCAACCACCCGCTTGATTGTCCGATTTGTGATCAAGGCGGGGAATGCGACCTGCAAGATCAGGCAATGGCGTATGGCGTCGACTTTAGCCGCTTTCGCGAACCAAAGCGCGCGACCGATGATCTGGATCTTGGCCCGCTTGTTGAAACCCATATGACGCGTTGTATTTCGTGTACCCGCTGTGTGCGTTTCACGACCGAGGTCGCGGGCATCGCCCAAATGGGCCAGACGGGACGTGGCGAAGACGCGGAAATTACCAGCTATCTGGGTGAAACACTTGATTCGAATATGCAGGGCAACATCATCGATCTGTGCCCCGTTGGTGCGCTTGTTTCTAAGCCTTATGCGTTTACCGCCCGCCCTTGGGAATTGACCAAGACAGAATCAATCGACGTGATGGATGCGCTTGGTGCAAACATTCGCGTGGATACCAAAGGTCGCGAAGTCATGCGTATCTTGCCACGCAACCACGACGGTGTGAACGAAGAATGGATTTCGGATAAAACCCGTTTTGTTTGGGATGGTCTTCGCCGCCAACGTCTAGATACCCCCTACATCCGTGAAAACGGCAAATTGCGCAAAGCCGGCTGGGGCGAGGCTCTAACCGCCGCCGCCACCGCGATGAACGGTAAAAAAGTCGCAGGGCTGGTGGGCGATCTGGCCCCGGTCGAAGCGACATTCGCACTGAAACAACTGATCGAATCCCAAGGCGGTGTTGTCGAGGCCCGCACAAACGGTGCGAAGCTGCCATCCGACAACCGCTCTGCCTATGTTGGCACTGCGACAATCGAAGATATCGACGACGCAGAATACATCATGCTGATCGGCACCAACCCGCGCGAAGAATCGCCTGTGCTGAACGCACGCATTCGTGCCGCATGGTCTAAGGGTGCCAATGTCGCGCTGATCGGCGAAGCTGTCGATCTGACTTATGACTATGTCCATATGGGCAACGATCGCGATGCGCTTGTGTCACTGGCTGACCACGCATTTGGCGACATCAAAGACAAGAAATCTGTGATGATCGTGGGGCAGGGCGCGCTAAACGAAGCTGATGGCGAAGCTGTGCTAAGCCAAGTGATGAAAGCGGTTGAACGCTCTAACGGTAAACTGATGGTGCTGCACGGGGCCGCATCACGCGTTGGTGCGCTTGATGTTGGTGCTGTGACTGACGGCGGTATGGATGCGATCAAAGACGCCGAGGTGATTTATAACCTTGGCGCGGATGAGGTCGATATCGCGTCGGGCGCATTTGTGATCTACCAAGGTTCGCACGGGGATCGCGGCGCACACCGCGCTGACATTATCCTACCGGGTGCGGCCTATACCGAAGAAAACGGATTGTTTGTGAACACCGAAGGGCGTCCGCAGCTTGCGCTGCGCGCGAGCTTCCCTCCGGGTGCAGCGAAAGAAAACTGGGCGATCTTACGGGCGCTTTCTGCTGAAATGGGTGCGACCTTGCCCTATGACAGCATGGCGCAATTGCGTCAGGCGATTGTAAGCGCCCATCCGCATTTGGGTCAGATTGACGAAGTCACGGAAAATGAATGGCACCCTATTCAGGCGAAAAAGCCGGGGAAAGCCGCGTTCAAGTACGCAATCACGGATTTCTACTTAACAAACCCAATCGCGCGTGCGTCCAGCCTGATGGCTGAACTCAGCGCGAATGCCAAAGCGCGGGCAACCCCCGCTGTTGCGGCTGAATAAGACGGGGTTCGCCCCATAAATTGCAGCCTTTGGGCTGGCACCAGTGGCACGACAAACACGCGCGCCGCGTCAAGATGGCACCAGTTCATGGTGTGAGGGAATAAATATGGTCGAGTTCTTCACCAATACCAACCTTGGGATCGTCCTTGTGATTTTGGCCCAGTGTTTGCTGGTTCTGGTTCCATTGCTGGTCGCTTTGGCGTTCTTGATGTATGCGGACCGCAAAATCTGGGCCGCCGTTCAGATGCGCAAGGGGCCGAACATCGTTGGTGCCTTTGGTTTGCTGCAATCCTTTGCGGATTTCTTGAAATACATCGTCAAAGAAATCGTCGTCCCTGCGGGCGCTGACAAATTTGTCTTCTTCCTTGCGCCGATGATTTCCTTTGTACTGGCCGTAGTCGCTTGGTCGGTGATCCCGTTCAACGATGGCTGGGTGCTGTCCAATATCAACGTAGCCATCCTGTTTGTCTTCGCGGTGTCCTCGCTCGAGGTTTACGGCGTGATCATGGGTGGTTGGGCGTCGAATTCGAAATACCCATTCCTTGGCTCGCTGCGGTCCGCCGCGCAGATGATTTCTTACGAAGTCTCGCTGGGCCTGATTATCATTGGTGTGATTATCTCAACCGGTTCCATGAACTTTGGCGATATCGTCGCTGCCCAAGACGGCAAAGCGGGTCTGTTCAACTGGTACTGGGTTGCGCATTTCCCGATGCTGTTCCTCTTCTTTATCTCAGCACTTGCTGAAACCAACCGCCCGCCATTTGACCTTCCCGAAGCGGAATCAGAACTGGTTGCGGGGTATCAAGTTGAATATTCATCAACACCGTTCTTGCTGTTCATGATCGGTGAATTGATGGCCGTCGTGCTGATGTGCGCGCTGATTTCACTGCTGTTCTTTGGCGGCTGGTTGTCACCAATTCCGGGCCTGCCAGATGGCATCCTGTGGATGGTACTGAAAATGTCTGGCTGTTTCTTCGTCTTCTCAATGGTCAAGGCAATCACACCGCGCTACCGCTATGACCAACTGATGCGGATCGGCTGGAAAGTCTTCTTGCCGCTCTCACTCTTCTGGGTGGTTCTGGTGTCATTTCTCGCGAAATTTGAAGTGCTCGGCGGTTTCTGGGCGCGCTGGACAATGGGAGGCTGAGGGTGCGAATTTCAGGCACATTTATAGCTGTATTGGTTGCTAACATTTCGCATGCTGCTCCGTTCGATGGTGATGTCGAAGCGGCTCGTGAGTGTGCAGCCAGCGGTGACTATGGCTGCGCTTTTGAGTATCTCATGACTTCTGCCGAAGTTCATGATTTGCCTTTGATCGATACGTCAAACGATGAATTGCTTCTGACAGGGGCCATGCTTGAGGACGCGCTAATTCGCGCATCAGGCACTGGCCATCAGAGTTGGTCAAAGATGCGTCTGGAAGGTATCTTGCGATGTTAGATCAGAGGTATGATCGCACACGCCATCTTTACGCTACTGGGCATATGATGCGTGCAACTTCGTGCCGTCAGTTGGGCGCAGAAGAATGTGAAATCCAAAGCGTTACCGCTTTGTGTGGGAACGTTGCCCATTTTATTGCGCCTATGGGCGGACATCCGAACCACCAAGCGTTCGTGGTTAGTGTAGCGCAGTTAATTGCTGAAGAATGCGAGGGATAAGATGACCCAAATGGATTACACACGCGCCGCGAAATATTTCCTGCTTCAGGATTTCTATGTCGGTTTTAAACTGGGGTTGAAGTATTTCTTCTCGCCCAAGGCGACGTTGAACTACCCGCATGAAAAGGGGCCTTTGTCCCCGCGTTTTCGCGGTGAACATGCGTTGCGCCGTTATGCGAATGGCGAAGAACGTTGTATCGCTTGTAAACTCTGCGAGGCCGTATGCCCCGCGCAGGCGATCACCATTGATGCGGAACCGCGCGATGACGGGTCACGCCGCACCACGCGCTATGACATTGATATGACCAAATGCATCTACTGCGGTTTCTGTCAGGAAGCCTGCCCAGTGGACGCAATTGTTGAGGGGCCGAATTTCGAATTCAGCACCGAAACCCGCGAAGAACTGTATTACGACAAAGAAAAACTGCTGGCGAACGGCGACCGTTGGGAATTCGAGATTGCGCGCAATCTCGAGCTTGACGCACCGTACCGGTAGGGGAAGAAAAGATGGGCGCTTGGGGCGTAGGATCACTCGACAATGACGGCAGCCAAGATTGGTTGACCGATTTTGGTGAATTTGGGGCCTCTGCGGCCACCGATATTCTTGACGCGTGTTCTGACGCGGTCGCCAGCGGCTATGTCGAAAGTGATATCGGTACGGGTGTGATTGCCTTGGCCGAGGTTGTCGCTGCTGCCCTTGGCAAGCCCGACGAGGATCTTGTGGATCAGCTGGAAGACCCAGTTGAAAACCACAAAGATGCGCTGTTAGAGATCGACAACGTGCAGGCCCGCACCAGCGAAGCGCTGGAAGCCTTGATGGCCGACGCCGAGACATCAGAGCTGTATGATCTGTGGGCCGAGGCGGAAGAAATCGACGATTGGCTGACCCAGATGAAATCGTTACGTGCGCGATTGGATGCTGCATGAACGATCAGAACCCTTTTGAAGCCATGATGAAGATAGGGCAGGACTGGGCCAAGTCGATGAATATCGACATGGATGCCTTTACCCCTGCCGGATTCGAAAACCTTTGGCCGACGATGCCAAAGGAAACGATGGAAATGTTTTTTGGCAAAGGCGTGAACCCGGGTGGGTTAGACGCGAAGACCCGGCTTTTGTTGACCCTCGCGGGGCTGACAGTGCTGGGTGCACAAGCCGAATCCCAAATTCGCCTGACCGTGCGGCATTTGACCGAAGCGGGCGCGACCAAACAGGAAATCGCTGAAACAATCGCCCAGATGGGCATGTTTGGCGGTGTTCCTGCCATGAATAAGGCCATGCAATTGGCCAATGAAGTGTTGGAAAAGGACGAAACCGCATGAGTGTTTTCGCGTTCACATTCTATCTGTTTGCTATCTCCACGGTTGTGGGGGGATTGTTCACCGTTGTGAGCCGCAACCCGGTGCACTCGGTGCTTTGGTTGATCCTCGCATTCTTGTCCGCGGCGGGGCTGTTTGTCACGCTTGGCGCTGAATTTGTGGCGATGCTGTTGATCATTGTTTACGTCGGCGCAGTCGCGGTGCTTTTCCTTTTTGTTGTGATGATGCTGGATGTCGATTTCGCCGAACTCAAGGCTGAGATGGCGAAATATATGCCGCTGGCCTTGCTGATCGGTATCGTCATCATCATGCAATTGGCGTTGGCCTTTGGCGCCTGGGATTTCTCGGATGGGGTTTCCGCGCGGGTCGCCGCGCCGCAAGGCGATGCAGATAACACGGCTGCTTTGGGCATGCTGATCTATGACAAATACATCATGCTGTTCCAGCTTGCAGGTCTGATCCTGCTGGTCGCGATGATCGGTGCGATTGTGCTGACGCTGCGCCACCGTGTGGACATCAAACGCCAAAACGTGATTGCGCAAATGCACCGCGATCCGGCTAAGGCGATGGAACTCAAAGACGTTAAACCGGGGCAGGGGCTGTGATGAAGATATTCTCTTTGAACGTTTTTGCCTTAGAAGGAATGACACGATGATCGGAATTGAACATTATCTCGCGGTGGCTGCGTCCCTGTTTGTCATTGGCATCTTTGGCCTTTTCTTGAACCGTAAGAACGTGATCATCTTGCTGATGAGCATCGAATTGATGCTGCTGGCGGTGAACATCAACTTTGTTGCTTTCTCAAGCTACCTTGATGATCTTGTCGGCCAAGTATTCACCCTATTTGTTCTGACAGTTGCCGCTGCTGAAGCAGCGATTGGTCTGGCTATTCTGGTTTGTTTCTTCCGCAACCGCGGAACCATCGACGTTGAAGACGTCAACGTGATGAAGGGTTAAGGCACATGGAAACCACCATCCTCTTTGCTCCGCTTGTGGGCGCGCTTATTGGCGGCTTTGGTTGGCGCATGATCGGCGAAACCGCCGCGCAGTGGATCACCACGGGCCTGCTGTTCTTGGCCGCGTTTTTATCTTGGATCGTGTTCCTGACATTTGATGGCACAACCGAGACAATCCACATCCTGCGCTGGATCGAAAGCGGTACATTGTCGACCGATTGGTCGATCCGTATGGACCGTCTGACCGCGATCATGTTGATCGTGATCACGACCGTTTCCGCGCTCGTGCATCTGTATTCATTCGGCTATATGGCCCATGATGAACATTTTAGCGAAAGCCAGAATTACAAGGCGCGTTTCTTTGCCTATCTGTCGTTCTTTACCTTTGCGATGTTGATGCTGGTCACCTCTGACAACCTTGTGCAGATGTTCTTTGGTTGGGAAGGTGTGGGCGTTGCATCCTATCTATTGATCGGTTTCTACTACAAGAAACCATCTGCGGGCGCCGCTGCGATCAAAGCCTTTGTGGTGAACCGTGTTGGCGACTTTGGTTTCGCGCTAGGTATCTTTGCGCTTTATATGCTGACGGATAGCATTCGCTTTGACGATATTTTTGCCGCTGTGCCACATTTGGCCGAACAAAACCTGCATTTCTTGTGGCGTGACTGGAACGCGGCCAATCTGATTGCGATGCTGTTGTTCATCGGCGCGATGGGGAAATCGGCACAATTGATCTTGCACACATGGTTGCCAGACGCGATGGAAGGGCCGACACCCGTATCCGCGCTGATCCACGCTGCAACCATGGTTACGGCTGGTGTTTTCCTTGTGTGTCGCATGTCACCATTGATGGAATACGCGCCAGAAACCACCGCGTTTATCGTTTTCTTGGGGGCCACAACCGCGTTTTTCGCGGCGACTGTGGGCCTTGTTCAAAACGACATCAAACGCGTCATCGCCTATTCAACCTGTTCGCAGCTGGGCTACATGTTTGTGGCTGCTGGCGTTGGCGTTTATTCGGTCGCGATGTTCCACCTGCTGACCCATGCTTTCTTTAAGGCGATGTTGTTCCTTGGCGCAGGCTCTGTGATCCACGCGATGCACCACGAACAGGACATGCGAAACTATGGCGGTCTGCGCAAAAAGATCCCCTATACGTTCTGGGCGATGATGATCGGCACATTGGCGATTACCGGTGTTGGTATCCCGCTGACTCATATTGGCTTTGCGGGCTTCTTGTCGAAAGATGCGGTGATCGAGAGCGCCTTTGCAGGCACATCCGGCGGCTATGCGTTCTGGATGCTTGTGATTGCGGCTTTCATGACCAGTTTCTACAGCTGGCGCCTGATGTTCCTGACCTTCTATGGCACGCCGCGCGGTGACAAGCATACGCATGATCACGCGCATGAAAGCCCAATGGTTATGTTGATCCCGCTGGGCGTGTTGGGTCTTGGCGCGGTGTTCTCTGGGATGCTTTGGTATAATTCATTCTTTGGCGATCACCATAAGGTCGAAACGTTCTTTGGGATTGCTGACGCGGAAATGCACGCAGATGACAGCCACGGTGAAACCGATGCGCATGGTGATGATCACGCGACCGATGACCACGCTGACGATCACGCAACGGATGCAGAGCATGCCTCAGTACCAGGTAAGGGTGCCATCTTTATGGCCGACGACAACCACGTGATGGATGACGCGCACCATGCGCCGACATGGGTCAAGGTATCGCCGTTCGTTGCGATGATCCTTGGTCTGGCGCTGGCTTATATCATGTATATCCGTCGTCCTGATCTGCCTGCGAAACTGGCGGCCCAACAAGCACCGCTTTATCGGTTCTTGCTGAACAAATGGTACTTTGACGAGCTGTACGATCTGATCTTTGTACGGCCTGCGATGGCCATTGGGCGGTTCTTCTGGAAGCGCGGAGATACGCAACTAATTGATGGTGGGATTAACGGTTTGGCCATGGGCATCATTCCATTCTTCACAAGGCTCGCCGGGCGCGCGCAGTCTGGTTATCTGTTCACCTATGCACTGGGCATGGTTATCGGGATCACGGTGCTGCTGACCATTGTGTCGATGTCAGGGGGGGCGCACTAATGAGCAATATCCTTTCGCTTACGACGTTCATCCCGCTGGGCGGGGCTATCATTCTCGCGCTTCTATTGCGTGGCGATGATGCGGCGGCACAGAGAAATGCAAAATGGGTCGCGATGAGCACATCACTGGTTACCTTTGTGGTGTCTCTGTTTATCTTGTCGAACTTTGACCCGTCTGACACCGGTTTTCAGTTTGTCGAAGAACGCACATGGTTGGCAGGTCTGCAATATAAGATGGGCGTTGACGGGATCAGCATTCTATTCGTGATGTTGACCACATTCTTGATGCCGCTTGTGTTTGCGTCTTGCTGGAATGTGACCACACGCGTCAAAGAATACATGATTGCCTTCCTGCTTTTGGAAACCTTGATGCTCGGCGTGTTCATGGCGCTTGATCTGGTGCTGTTCTACCTGTTCTTTGAAGCGGGTCTGATCCCAATGTTCTTGATCATCGGGATCTGGGGCGGTAAGAACCGGATTTACGCATCTTTCAAGTTCTTCCTTTATACCTTCCTTGGCTCGGTGTTGATGTTGGTTGCTATGGTCGCGATGTTCTACCACGCGGGCACCACTGACATCGCGCTATTGCTGTCCCCAGAAGTCAGCTTTGCCTCTGACCCAATCACTGTGCTTGGCCTGAACATCATGGGCGGCGCGCAGACCTTGATGTGGATTGCGTTCTTTGCATCATTTGCCGTGAAAATGCCTATGTGGCCGGTTCACACATGGTTGCCTGACGCGCACGTTCAGGCCCCAACAGCCGGTTCTGTTGTGCTGGCGGCAATCCTGCTGAAAATGGGTGGCTATGGTTTCTTGCGGTTCAGCCTGCCAATGTTCCCAATCGGGTCCGAGGTCATGGGGCCGCTTGTGCTTTGGCTGTCGGCGATCGCGATTGTTTACACATCGCTCGTCGCGTTGGTCCAAGAGGACATGAAAAAGCTGATCGCCTATTCATCGGTTGCCCACATGGGGTACGTCACGATGGGGATCTTTGCGGTGAACCAACAAGGCATCGACGGCGCGATCTTCCAGATGATCAGCCACGGCTTTATCTCTGGCGCGTTGTTCTTGTGTGTTGGCGTGATTTATGACCGGATGCACACCCGCGAAATCGACGCCTATGGTGGCCTGGTGAACCGGATGCCGGCCTACGCGCTGATCTTTATGTTCTTCACCATGGCCAATGTTGGCCTGCCGGGGACATCTGGGTTTATCGGCGAATTCTTGGTGTTGATCGGCATTTTCCAAGTGAATACTTGGGTGGCAGCCATCGCGACCACTGGCGTTATTTTCTCGGCGGTTTATGCGCTTTGGCTGTACCGCCGGGTTGTCATGGGTGATCTGATTAAAGAAAGCCTTAAATCCATCACCGATATGACCAAGCGCGAAAAGCTGATTTTTGTCCCGCTGGTTACCATGACATTGCTGTTGGGTGTCTACCCGGCGCTGGTTCTTGATATTATTGGGCCAAGCGTTGAAGCATTGGTTGAAAATTACGAAACGGCTGTCGCGGGATTTGCCCCTGTCAGCCCTGTCGCGTCGCATTAAGGAACGGATGACATGATTTCCGCAGATATCCAAATCGTCATGCCTGAAATCCTGCTGGCTATCTATGCCATGCTGGCCTTGCTTGCGGCGGTATACACCAACAAAGATAAATCCGCGTCCTTGCTGACATGGGTGACATCGGGGCTTTTTGTCCTGATGGGCCTTTGGATTGGCATAAACGGGCAGGGGACCCAGACTGCCTTTGACGGCATGTTCAACGATGATGCGTTTTCGCGCTTTGCGAAGGTCGCGATCTTGCTCTCTGCTGCGGCTGTCTTGATGATGTCCGAAGCCTATATGAAGCGTCGCGGGTTGCTGCGTTTCGAATACCCGATCCTTGTGGCCCTGTCGGTCGTCGGGATGATGGTCATGGTTTCGGCTGGTGATCTGATGGCGCTATACATGGGGCTCGAGCTGCAATCGCTGTCGCTTTACGTCGTGGCGTCGTTGCGCCGCGATAGTGTAAAATCGACCGAAGCCGGGTTGAAATACTTTGTGCTTGGCGCGTTGTCATCGGGTCTGCTGCTTTACGGCGCATCGCTGACCTACGGTTTCGCGGGCACGACATTGTTTAGCGGCATCATCGAGGCGAGCGCGCATCACCCATCACTGGGCTTGCTATTCGGCATCGTGTTCTTGGTGTCAGGTCTGGCATTCAAAGTTTCGGCTGCGCCATTCCACATGTGGACCCCGGATGTTTATGAAGGTTCGCCAACACCCGTGACGGCGTTCTTTGCGACTGCGCCAAAATTCGCGGCAATGGCGATGTTTGCACGGGTCGTGCATGACGCATTTGGCCATATCGTTTCAGATTGGCAGCAGATCGTGGCTTTGCTTGCAGTCGTTTCTATGTTCCTCGGCGCGATTGCGGCGATTGGGCAAAAAGACATCAAACGTCTGATGGCCTATTCATCAATCGCGCATATGGGCTTTGCTTTGATGGGCTTGGCGGCTGGCACAGTTTTGGGCGTGCAGGCGATGCTGATCTACATGGCGATCTATGTGACCATGAATATCGGCGCTTTTGCCTTTATCCTTGGGATGGAGCGCGATGGGCGTCCGGTTACATCAATCGAAAGCCTCAAGATGTATTCCAAGCGCCAGCCGCTACGCGCGCTTGCGCTGCTGGTGTTGATGTTCAGCCTTGCGGGTGTTCCGCCGATGGTCGGTTTCTTTGGCAAGTTCTACGTGCTGCGTGCGGCCTTTGATGCCGGTTTGGCTTGGTTGGCTATTGCGGGTGTGATCGCTTCTGTGATCGGCGCGTTTTATTACCTGCGCATCGTTTACTACATGTACTTTGGCGAAGAGACAGAGCCATTGGATGGCAAAATGAACCCTGTTCTATGGGGCTTTTTGATGGCGGCTTCTTTGGCAATGGTGATCGGCGTGTTTAACCTGTTCGGGATCGAACCGATTGCCCAAGCCGCGGCAGAAGCGCTTGTTCACTGACAACACACACGCGCATTGGCCTGATGGCTATGCGCGTGTCATTCTAGATAGTGTGGATAGCACGATGGCCGAGGCGACACGCCGCGCGCCGACTTTAGAACGTCCCACTTGGATTATGGCACATACCCAAACCGCGGGGCGTGGGCGCCGTGGGCGGCCTTGGGTGGACCCTGCAGGTAATTTGATCGCCACGCTCATATTTAAGCCACGGTGCACGCTCGCCGAAGCGGCTCAACGATCTTTTGTTGCCGCCAACGCGTTAGAGACGGCGCTATCTGTCTATGTACAACCCGAAAAATTGGCGCAGAAATGGCCGAATGACGTGCTGTTGTCTGGCGGAAAGGTTGCTGGGATTTTGCTCGAAAGCAGCGGGCAGGGGCCGCAGGTTGATTGGCTTTCAATCGGGATCGGCGTGAACCTTGTTACAACGCCGCAAGCGGTTGAAAATGCGGCTTTTGCCCCGACCAGTTTGCGTGCTGCTGGCGGGTGGGATGTTGACCCGGTTGATTTCCTATCGGTGCTTGCACAGGCATATGCGACCCAAGAAGAAAACCTGCGCAGCTTTGGTTTCGCGCGCATCCGCAACGATTGGTTGTCCAAAGCCGCGCGCCTAGGCGAGCTGATCACCGCGCGCACCGGGCGTGAAGAAATCACAGGACGCTTTGAAACGGTTGATATGGATGGCAATCTGGTGTTGCAGACGGCGCAAGGTGCGCGCGTGATCGCGGCTGCGGACGTATATTTTTAGACGGGAGATAACCCATGCTTTTGGCGATTGACTGCGGCAATACCAATACCGTGTTCTCTATCTGGGATGGAGAAAGCTTTATCGCGACATGGCGGACCAGTACCGAATGGCAGCGCACGGCTGATCAATATTACGTCTGGCTATCGACCCTGATGGCGGTGCAAAAGCTGGATGTCGAAATCACCGAGATGATCATCAGTTCGACCGTGCCCCGCGTTGTGTTTAACTTGCGTGTCCTATCCGACCGCTATTTCAATTGCCGTCCTTTGGTGGTGGGCAAACCTGATTGTTTGCTTGAACAGCAGCCGCGTGTCGATGCAGGCACCGCCGTTGGTCCAGACCGGATTGTGAACGCGGCCGGTGCCTTTGACCGGTTTGGCGGAAACCTGATTGTTGTGGATTTTGGCACGGCGACGACCTTTGACGTGGTGGATACGGATGGGGCCTATGTCGGTGGGGTGATCGCGCCGGGGGTCAACCTTAGCCTTGAGGCACTGCACAATGCCGCTGCGGCGCTACCCCATGTTGATATCACCATGCCGCAACGCGTTGTGGGCACAAATACTGTGGCTTGCATGCAATCTGGTGTCTTTTGGGGTTACATCGGGCTGGTCCGCGAGATATGTGCGCGGATCAAAGCGGAACGCGATACCCCGATGAAAGTGATCGCAACCGGGGGGCTCGCACCCCTGTTCCAACAAGCGGACAATTTGTTCGATTCATATGACGACGATCTGACGATGCACGGTCTTACCGTGATCAATAAGTACAATAAGGAAAACACATGACCGACCGCCTGATTTACCTGCCTCTTGGGGGCGCCGGCGAGATCGGCATGAACGCTTATGTTTATGGCTATGGCGCACCGGGCAAGGAACGGTTGATCGTGGTCGATCTTGGAGTGACTTTTCCGGATATGGATGGCACGCCGGGTGTTAATCTGATCCTGCCGGACATTTCATGGCTTGAAAAACGCAAATCCCAGATTGAGGGCATCTTTATCACCCACGCCCACGAAGACCACGTCGGTGCCATTGGGCACTATTGGGAACAGCTTGGCGCGCCTGTCTATGCGCGCCCATTCACGGCCAATATCGCCCGTCGCAAGCTGTCAGAACATGGTTTGCCCGACAGTGTGGTCAATGTCGTCGACGTCTATCCGCAAGTCATTGACTGTGGCCCGTTCAAAGTATCTTACCTGCCGATCAGCCATTCGATCCCTGAAAGCGCGGGCCTTTTGATCGACAGCCCTGATGGGCGTATCTTGCATTCCGGCGACTTTAAGATCGATGAAACCCCAGTCGTGGGTGATCCGTGGAATGCGGCGCTTTGGGAAGACGTTTCTAAGGACGGGGTGAAGGCGCTTGTCTGTGACAGTACAAACATCTTTTCAACCGCCGAAGGCCGGTCAGAGGCGACGATTGGCGACGCGATTGCAGACATGATGAAAGAAGCGACCGGGATGGTCGTGGCCACTACATTTGCATCCAACATCGCGCGACTGAAAACACTCGCGATTGCCGCTGAAAAGGGTGGGCGTTCCGTTGTCCTGCTTGGCCGCGCGATGCGCCGCATGGTCGAAGCCGCAACCGAAGTTGGCATTCTGTCAGGCTTCCCACCCGTCGTATCGCCCGAAGACGCGCTGAACATGCCGCGTGAAAACGTGATGCTGCTGGTAACCGGATCGCAAGGCGAACGCCGCGCCGCTTCTGCACAACTGGCTCAAGGGTCCTATCTGGGGCTGAAGTTGAAAGAAGGGGACACGTTCCTCTTTTCATCCAAAACCATCCCCGGCAATGAACGCGGCGTGATCCGGATCATGAACCAACTGTCCGAATTGGGCGTTGATGTGATTGATGATGCCGGTGGGAAATACCACGTGTCTGGCCACGCGAACCGCCCCGATCTGGAAACCATGCACGAGATCGTCAAACCCCAAATCCTGATCCCAATGCACGGCGAACACCGCCATCTGCGAGAACATGTAAAGGTCGGCAATGCCAAAGGCTTGACCGGGATTGTTGCCGTCAACGGGATGATGATTGACCTGTCCGGCAATGCGCCCAAAGTCGCTGAATATATCGAAACCGGCCGTACTTATCTAGATGGCACCGTGCAAATTGGCGCGATGGACGGCATCGTGCGCGACCGGATTCGCATGGCGCTGAACGGCCATATGATCGTGACGCTGATCATCGACGAAAACGATGAACCACTCGGTGATCCGTGGGTTGAAATCTCTGGCATCGCGGAAACAGGCCGGAACAATGCGGCGCTGGTCGATGTGGTCGAACAAGACCTGAGCCAATTCGTGAACCGCGCCAACGCCAAAACGCTGCGCGATGAAGTGAAGTTGGAAAAAGAGCTCAAAACAATCGCCCGCCGCTCTGCCGCTGCTGAGATCGGTAAAAAGCCGGAAGTGACAGTGATTGTATCTCGATTGAGCTAAAATGTTCGCATTTTATCATCTTGAGGCGCCTTTGGGGGCCTCTTTTTGTTGATGATGTCCCTTTGATACATGCGGGATAACGCGCTGCCAAAATTGCCAGAAGCCGCGCTCCTGTTTTCGTCTGCTTACGATATACGTAATTGCGATAAGAAACAGGAGTACTGCTCCTAGGCCGCTTCCTTTCATGCCAAATAGGCTCAGTTCAGCGTTCTCAATTAAATGAATTAGTTCCAAAGGCAGACTCCTCGCTTTAGTTGCGTCGTTGTCTTTGCCTTTGAGGTTAAAAGTAGCGGTTTTTTAGGGAGCTTGGCAACCCAAGATCGGCTAGCTGCCAAGGATTAATTCAATCCTTGGTAGCGTCAAAAACCATATTAGTATTGAGGCAATGTATTTCAGACATAATTATGTCCGAAATAACGATTTGCCCTCCCATGAAGTAATTTGGGAACTATGACGGATTACGCCTTCGCCCGTTCCTCAAAACTCATCGCGATGAAGGCTGGCGTGTCATCACCCATGCCGACAATTGTTGGGCCGTTATCGCGTGGCTGATTGCGTCCGCGTCCGCCGCGCTGGCGGTTTTCGCGTGGTTTGCGGTCTTGCTCGGGCTTCGGATCTGTTGGCGCTTTGCCGGTCGCAGGTGCAGTGGCCTGTGCGGGTTTGCTTTCTTCTGTTGGCTTATCTTCAACAGGTTTACGGCGCGTACGTGTGCGTGTCCGCTTAGGTTTTTCGTCGCTATCTGCCTTGGGGGCAGGGGCGGCTTTGACGGGTGGGTCTTGGCGAGGAATTTCCTCTTTGACCAAGGCTTCGACGTCAGCAAGGTTTTTGTCGTCGCGTCCGACACAGATCATGATCGCGGTGCCTGTACGCCCGGCGCGGCCTGTGCGGCCAATGCGGTGTACGTAATCTTCGGCATGGCTTGGCACGTCAAAATTAAACACATGGGTGACTGCCGGGATATCGAGCCCACGTGCAGCCACATCAGATGCTACAAGGAACCGCAACTTGTTATCGCGGAACGCTTCAAGCGTGCGCATACGGTGTGATTGATCTAGATCGCCGTGAATCGGCGCCGCCTCATAACCATACTTGTTCAGCGATTTTGAAACGATATCAACGTCTGACTTGCGGTTGCAAAAGATGATCGCGTTGGTACAGCTGTCGCCCTCGCTATCAATCAGAGCGCGCAGAAGGGCGCGTTTTTCGGAAGGTTCCTTGCGCTTTTCAGAGCCTTTGAACAGCACGACACTTTGTTTGATGTTGGTGTTCGTCGTGGCTGCGCGCGCGACTTCAACCTTGGCGGGGTTGGACAGGAATGTATTGGTGATCCGTTCAATTTCCGGGGCCATTGTCGCAGAAAAGAACAGCGTTTGGCGGGTAAAGGGCGTGCGTTTAAATATTTCTTCGATGTCAGGGATAAAGCCCATGTCCAACATACGGTCGGCTTCGTCGATGACCATGACTTTCACATCGGTCAGGATCAATTTGCCGCGTTCCAAATGGTCCAACAGGCGTCCTGGCGTTGCGATCAACACGTCAACGCCTTTATCGATCAGCTTATCCTGATCTTTGAAAGAGGTGCCACCGATCAGCAAGGCTTTGCTAAGCTTGGTGTATTTTGCATAGGCGTCAAAGTTTTCAGCCACTTGCGCCGCCAATTCACGGGTGGGGGCGAGCACAAGCGAACGTGGCATGCGCGCGCGGGCGCGGCCGCGGCCCAATAGCGTGATCATCGGCAGGGTAAATGCTGCGGTTTTCCCTGTGCCGGTCTGCGCGATCCCAAGAACGTCGCGGCCTTCAAGTGCGGGTGCGATCGCCCCGGCTTGAATTGGTGTCGGCGTATCGTAGCCCGTTTCGGCTACAGCTTTTAGAACCTTGGCATCAAGGTTCAAATCAGTGAATTTCGTCATGTGCGTCCTAAATGTGCGGGATCGATCCGCATTTGTGAAAGGACGCATTTCCCCGAACGCCCTGGTCTCGACGGCCCGTGCCATCCTGTCTGCGGATAGCGAAATTAGGCTTTAGCGTCAAGCGACGCGGCATTTACGCGGCGTTCCGTTGCCAGTTGTGTCTGTCTGGCACCGCCGTTTGGGGTGTTCCCATTTAGGATTCAACGATCACCGCGTTTTCAAGAATGGCGGCGTTCCAGGTTTGCGGATCGCGTACGGGCGTCATATCACCGCGCAAAGTGATCCGTGTGCCTTCCTCTAATCCATTGACCGGCGTGTCGAGCATCACTTGCACGCTTGCGCCGTGATTTGGGTCTCCGCAAAACGGGCAAAACCCCATATCTGAAACGAGGATCAGTTCACGCACATCTGCGCCGGGGCTGATCGGGACGACATAACCGGTCAAAACCATACCTTCGCGGCCGTTTTCGATTGCGGTCGGGAATGTTTTATCAACACGGTAGGATGTATCTGTCACGGTTTCGGTGATTGCGATTCCGCGCAACAGGTCCCAATCATCCGATTGCGCCCATGTGACGGTTCCAGAAGTGATGAGTGCGGCGCCGAGCGCCAAAGAACTGACTTGAGCCATGCGTGTCTCTTTCTATTGGTAATAGAATAACGTTACCCGATCTTTTCCCAGATGGAATAGCGCGTTTTGAGATACGCGAAAATAAGCTGAATAGCCGCGGGTGCGGGGCCTTTGCCCGCACCGACTATCGTTTGCGCCTGATTACCAGACCATCATTTCTTTGGTCGCGGTCAAAGATACATCAGGATAGTCCCGCCCAACCCGGTCAATATCCCATTGCAAACGCGTCAAAAACACTGTGTCGCCGTCGTTATCTGTTGCGATGTGTTGTTTGTTGGCGGCGCTGAATTTTTCAACGGCGTCTTTGTCGCCTGTTACCCAGCGGGCAGAGGTGAACTGCGATTGTTCAAATCGTACGGGCAGGCCGTATTCCAACTCAATCCGGCTGGCGAGCACTTCGAATTGCAGCGCCCCGACAACACCCACGATAAAGCCCGATCCGAAGGTTGGCTTGAACACTTTGGCGGCACCTTCTTCGGCGAATTGCATCAGCGCTTTTTCAAGGTGCTTGGCTTTCATCGGGTCGCCTGCGCGGCATGATTGCAGCAACTCGGGTGCAAACGACGGAATGCCGGACACACGAATATCTTCGCCTTCGGTCAATGTATCACCGATCCGCAGTTGCCCGTGGTTGGGAATGCCGATGATATCACCTGCCCAAGCCTCTTCCGCCAATTCGCGGTCAGCGGCAAGAAACAGAACAGGGTTCGATATCGCCATCTGCTTTTTCGCGCGTACATGGGTCAGCTTCATGCCGCGGCTAAAATGCCCCGAGGCCAAGCGCACAAATGCCACCCGGTCGCGGTGCTTGGGGTCCATGTTTGCTTGGACCTTGAACACGAATCCCGCGACTTTGGGCTCTTCGGGCGCGACATCGCGCGGATGCGCCGATTGCACCTGTGGCTGTGGGCCGTATGTTGCTATGCCGTCCATCAGTTCTTTGACGCCAAAGGAGTTCATCGCAGAGCCGAACCAAATCGGGGTCATGGACCCGTTCAGCAGCGCCTCTGGGTCCAATGCAGGCAGCAATTCCTTGGCCATTTCGATTTCTTCAAGGAACTTTTCAAGCAAATGCGCGGGCACATGTTCGGCCAGTTTGGGGTCGTCCAAGCCGCTGATTTGGATACTCTCAGAAATCTTGTTACGATCTGCGCGATCCATCAATTCCAGCTTGTCGCGCAAGATATCATAGCAGCCGATGAATTCGCGCCCAACGCCAATCGGCCAAGAGGCCGGTGTCACGTCAATTGCAAGGTTTTCTTGAATTTCGTCAATAATATCGAAAGTATCGCGGCTTTCGCGGTCCATTTTGTTACAAAAGGTCAAGATCGGCAGATCGCGCAAACGGCACACTTCGAACAGTTTTTGCGTTTGGCTTTCCACGCCCTTGGCCCCATCAATCACCATCACAGCGGCATCCACAGCCGTTAGTGTGCGGTAGGTATCTTCGGAAAAGTCAGAGTGACCGGGCGTGTCGACAAGGTTGAAGCGATACTGTTCAAAATCAAACGACATAGCCGACGCCGAAACCGAAATTCCGCGATCTTTTTCCATCTGCATAAAGTCAGACCGTGTGCGGCGCGCTTCGCCTTTTGCGCGCACCTGTCCGGCCATTTGAATGGCGCCACCATACAAAAGGAATTTTTCGGTCAATGTCGTCTTGCCCGCATCAGGGTGCGAGATAATCGCAAAGGTGCGGCGACGGGCAATTTCAGCGGGCAGGTCAAGGCGATTTGTCATGGCGCATGCTTTATGCGGTTGGGGCGCAAAGGGCAATCCACTGCGCGTTTAACGATTGCTTTGGGTTTTTCTGCGTAGATTAGGTTTCATGAAAATTCAGGTTTCTTATCTTGCGTTGGGATTGTTTGTGGCGGGTTGCGGTGGTGGGGGCGGTGGTGATGATCCCGGCTCTGGGATCGATCCGCGTGTTGCCCGTTTGGATGCATTTGATGCGCAGCGCATTCGGGTGCTGGGTGATGTGGAAACCGGGGCGATTGGTATGGCGCCGACACCTGATGCCGATATTCCGGTAACAGGGGCTGCAGATTTTGATGGGTTTACAACGATACGTGTTGAAAACCCCGGTGGGCCTCTTGTGCTTTATGGTGATACGCTTGTCTCGGTTGGGTTTGATACGGGCGATGCAACAGGCACGATGTCAGCGTTTTTTGGCACCAACGCCGCGGGTGAAGTCGTTGACTACGGCGGTGAAATTGCCATCGATGCGGGGCAAATCGCGACAGGTGTTTCGCTTGAATATGGGGGCGCGCTGACCGAAGGGACCAACACATTAGTGTTTGATGGCACGATGACGGGCATATTCTTGGGCGATCCGTTGGCTGCTTTAACCGCCTCTGACCTTGAGGCGGGGGTGATTTACAATGGCGCGCTTGTCGACGCGACATTGGTTGTTGTCGCAGAAACGACCTCGCCGCCTTAACCCTAAGTTAACGATGTTGCGCGCAATTTGATGCGATGAAGTATCATTGGATCATATGGGGGCTGCTGACCGCCTGTAGCGGCGGGGGCACGGGGGGCGAAACTGCGCTTGCGGGTTTTGATGGTTTGCACGGCGAGGTGACAGGGCTTGGCGTGACCCCGGTTGCTGATTTGCCGACACAAGGCAGCGCGACCTATGCTGGGCTTATTCAACTTGATTTGCCGATTGACGGGGCAACACACACATTTGAAGGCGCCTTTGATGTCACTTTAGGTTTTGACGCTGCTGGCGACCCCGTAACGGGCACCGTCACTGATTTAGCGTCTGATGCGGTATCCCTGACGGGCACATTGGAGATTGATAATGGGGCAATGAACCAAAGTGCGGTGCCAGACCTCGACTATCAATTCACAGCGGATATAGGCGGCGCATTGGATGACAGTGGGACGATTTATACCGTCGATGGCACCGTCGCAGGTGATTTTTATGGCAGCCAATGGGAGGGGATCGCAGGCGTGGCCTTTGGCGATATCACCCAAGGTGTCACCGTTGATATCTTTGATGGTACATTTGTCGGTGAACGCACGCCCTAGCCACACGATGCGCGTCGTAGCAGGTTAGAAATATCGGCGCTTGGCGTAATATCACCTTGGAATTCATAGTCTTGCGGGTCGCGTGGGGGATGGTTCTTGGGGGTGGTTTTTGTCGATAGCGCGGCACGGCTGCGCGCGTTCACAAGATGCGATTCGGCTGCGATTCCTTCGGCAAAGATGATGAAATGCTCATCGAAGATCAGCTGAAAATAATCCACAAACCCGCCCTTGCGGCGCACAACCGATGTGCCATCGACAAGCTGGCGGGCCTTGATCAAAACCTCTGGGCGGCCCGCCCCAAGATAGTCTGCCCTTTGGTAAACCATAAGCCGATGATCGGGGCGCAGCACCAAATCGTTTTCATTGTGCAGCGTGCCTTTGGTGATCACGACCGGCGCAAAACGCCCGGTGGCGCGCAATGTGCATTGCCCAATCATACGGAGCGGTTGTTTGCCGCTATCGCGGGTTAATATCTCATCGCCAACGGCAAGGGATTCGATGGGGCGCATCATGCCATTCCCCATCGTGACTAACGTGCCGCGCGCGAAAGAGCCCCCAGCAGATTGCGCGAACCGTTTGGTGGCGCTGTGGCGTTCGACTCCGATCAGCCGGTAATCCGTCGCAGGCACAAAATCGCCAAGCGCAAGCACATGCACAGCGGCGATGAGATCACCGGTCACTTCGACAAGTATGACTGCCTCATGCGTGCCACCGTCTGGCGCGATCAGTGTCAGACAACAATCGATATGTACGAGATTTTCGGGCCTCTCTGCGGACCGTAGCGTTTGCCCGTCGTCGATTAGCTTTAACCCAAATATGACTGCGTCCGCGCCCATTTGAAACTGGTCATCCATTAACAGTTCGTCAGCAAACGACAGTGGCTCGCCAATACGAACGCCGTCAGATACGGTGAAATCTTCGGCGCGGTAGACGTCTATGGTGAGCTTGTGATCAGTCATGTCCCTTCAGATATACGTGACAATTTCCGAAGGGAATAGACCCGGTGTATTTGCGGTGCTAGATGTGCGCCAAGCCACGAATGGAGAAGAGTCGATGGATCTTGGAATCAAAGGTAAACGGGCGCTGGTATGTGCCTCGTCAAAAGGTTTGGGGCGCGGTTGCGCAGAGGCGCTAGCTGAAGCAGGCGTTAATTTGGTACTGAACGCGCGCGGGGCAGAGGCCCTAGAGGCGACCGCGGCAGAAATCCGTAGCAAATATGGTGTCGATGTCACCACTGTCGCCGCTGATGTCGCGACCGAGGAAGGCCGCGACGCGTTGTTGGCCGCTGCGGGCGACGTTGATATTTTGGTGAACAACGCGGGTGGGCCGCCTCCGGGCATGTGGTCTGATTGGGATCGCGACGATTTTATTGCCGCTTTGGACGCCAATATGCTTGCCCCGATTGCATTGATGAAAGCATTGATGCCCGGCATGATCGACCGTGGCTGGGGCCGTGTCGTGAACATCACATCGGGGTCTGTTAAGGCACCGATCCCGGCGCTTGGCCTGTCGAATTCTGCGCGCGCTGGGCTGACAGGTTTTGTTGCAGGCACGTCGCGTCAGGTCGCGCAATACGGTGTGAACATCAACAACCTGTTGCCTGGCATCCATGCTACCGACCGCGCTGCGAGCCTTGATGCTGGCGTGTCAAAGGCCCAAGGGATCGATATCGCTGCTGCAACGGCCCAACGTAAAGCGACTATTCCAGCCCGCCGCTATGGGACTGCCGCCGAATTTGGTGCGGCATGTGCGTTCCTATGTTCAAACCAAGCGGGTTTTATCGTTGGTCAAAACCTTGTGGTTGATGGCGGCGCGCTGAACGCGACAATCTAATGGCGCAAGGGTTTAGCCTGAAAGACCAACTGTTCAATCCTGAAACGGTTGGCCTTTTGGGTGATCAGTTTGAAAAGGCGGGCGTCTTTGAAGCCGCCCCCTTTACCCGCGACGTATTGGCGCAAATGGGCCCGCTCGAACTAAAGGCGCGGATCAATTGGATCGCCGAGGTTTTAGTGCGCTACCTGCCCAACAATTTTCCGGCGGCTGCAGATGCTATTTTGGCGGCCTTACCCCCGGCGCTTGATCCAAGCAAATCCGACGATGATTTCGGGCATTTCATCTACGCCCCTTTGGGGGTGGTTGTCGAAACCATGGGGATCGCTGATCACCGCGATCTAAGCCTTGATCTGATCGCGCAGATCACCCAACGATTTTCAATGGAGTATTCCATACGCGCATTCTTGAATACGCATGAGGCCGCGACGTTGGAACGCATGCATGATTGGGTCAGTCATGACAGCTATCACGTACGCAGGCTCGTTTCCGAAGGGACGCGCCCCAAATTGCCTTGGGGGCAGGGGATTGGGCTGAATACGGCGCAGACCCTTCCGTTGTTGGACCAGCTGCACGCGGACAATACACGCTTTGTGACCCGATCGGTCGCGAACCATTTGAACGACATCAGCAAAAAAGACCCGGACGCCGTGATTGAGCGATTGGCCGATTGGCAGGCCCGAGGCGCGCAAGCCAAGCCGGAACTGACCTATATGCGCAAACATGCTTTGCGCAGTTTGGTCAAATCCGGACACCCGGCGGCAATGTTGCATTTGGGATATCGGCCAGATGTGGATGTCTCGGTGACGCAGCTCACCATTATGCCAAACCCTATTCAAATTGATGATACAGCCGAAATTTCCTTTGTCGTGGAGGCGGCAGAAGATGCGCCACTGATCATTGACTACGTCATCGACTTTATGAAGGCGCAGGGCAAAACGGCCCCCAAAGTATTCAAGTGCAAGCAGGTGGCCGCCAAAGCGGGTGTGCCTATCGCAATCAGCAAGAAACATAAATTCAAGGGCAATGCGACAACATTTCGCCTGTATCCTGGCGCCCACCGTATCCATGTACAAATCAATGGGAAGATCGTTCAAAGCTGCGATTTCGCTTTGCACTAGCTTGCCCTGATCGGCCGTGCTTGCTAGGTGCGGTGAACCAATGTTTCCGTCTGGGATTGCGCGCCTTATGCTAACCCCCCGCCTTGAGATCAAGAATATCGTCAAATCCTTTGGTGGTCGGCAGGTTGTCGACGACCTGAGCCTGAGCGTGATGCCCGGTCAGGTGACCTGTTTGCTGGGCCCATCAGGTTGCGGGAAATCTACGACGCTGCGCATTATTGCTGGCGTCGAGATGCAAGACAGCGGCACCATCCATGTTGATGGGCATCTCGTCTGCGATACGGTTTTTCGCGTCCCGCCTGAAGGGCGCTCAATCGGGTTGATGTTTCAGGATTTTGCGCTGTTTCCGCATCTCAGCGTTGGGCAAAACGTTGCCTTCGGGCTGCGCGGTGACCGAAACGCGGCGGCGCGTGTCCAAGAGCTGTTGAAGAAAGTAGGCATGGCCCGTTTCATCGACGACTATCCACATCAACTGTCAGGTGGCGAACAGCAGCGGGTCGCATTGGCGCGTGCCTTGGCACCCCGCCCCCAAATGATGCTGATGGACGAACCTTTTTCGGGTCTTGATGACCGGTTGCGCGATGAAATCCGTGATGAAACGCTTGATGTGCTCAAGGGCGAAGGCACCGCCGTGCTGCTGGTCACGCATGAACCGGGCGAAGCCATGCGCATGGCCGATGAAATTGCGCTGATGCGCGACGGGAAAATCGTGCAGCAAGGTGCGCCCTATAATATTTATAACACCCCTGTGGATCGCAAGGCGGCGGCATTTTTTAGCGATATCAATGTGATCACGGGCACTGTTGAAGGCGCATTGACTGAAACACCCTTTGGGCAGTTTCTGGCCCCCGGCGTGCCGGATGGAACAGACGTTGATATTGTGATCCGCCCGCAGCATCTGAAAATTGATTTTGATCGGGCCGGGCACGGACCAAATCCGACCGCTGTAGATGGTGCGCCTGCGCGCGGCGTGGTTGAGCGTGCGCGCTTTGTCGGTGCGTCAAGCTTGGTTTCCTTACGGATGGATTACGATGGGTCGCTGTTGCAGGCCAGCGTGCCGTCGGTCTTTTTGCCACAAATCGGCACGCCGCTTTGGATTATGATCCGTCGGGATCGGTGTTTTGTGTTCCCACGCGACTAGCCGCAACACGTGCGGAGCGTCCACCACGCCGTTTAGTGATTTGGCTGCGCCGGCTTTCGAGTTCATCTAAAACCGCCCGCCGCGCCTCCGGCGTCATTTGTGACCATGCGCCAATTTCATCAATCGTGCGCAGGCAACCGGTGCAAAGCCTGCTTTGCGGATGGATTACACAGATTTTGATGCAAGGGCTTTCGATCTCGTCGCGTGCCCAGATGTCATCGGTCATGTTGCGGCTCGCAGATTGCCCAGACGGTCCAACATACCCTGCAAAATATAGGCGGCCGCAACGTGGTCGATAACTTCGGACCGACGCTGTCGTGATGTGTCTGCCTCTAGCAGGGCGCGTTCGGCGGCGACGGTCGATAGCCGTTCGTCCCAAAACGTGATCGGTAAGTAAGTCAGCCGTTCAAGGTTGCGCGCAAATGCCCGTGTTGCCTGACAGCGCGGTCCCTCTGATCCGTCCATGTTCATTGGAAGACCCAGCACGATCCCTTTGATCTGGCGCGCTGTGGTGATTTCCAAAAGCTTGGCCGCGTCCACGCCGAATTTCTTGCGCTTGATCGTTTCCAGCGGCGTCGCGACGGATTTCATTAAATCAGACACGGCGACCCCAATGGTAACAGTGCCCAGATCAAGCCCCGCAAGCGCACCGTATTCGGGGATTGCTGCAGCAAATTCCTGCGGTGTTTCACAGATCATTCGAGCAGCCCCGCCGTTTGTGCCGCATCGCGTAGGGTGGCCATCGCATCCGCATTTGGTCCAAACACCTCTTGGGCTTCGACCCAGATCATGCGCGCGTTGTCCGTGTCGCCTAGGGCGCCGTAGGCCGCGATCAGCCGCGCCCAGTCGGATGCTGGACCGCCCTCAGATGCTAAACGTTCCGCAAGCCCGGCAACCATCCCGTTGATCATCGCAGCGCGGTCTTCTGCGCTCATGTTTGCCGCATTGGCAATGTCAGCGGCAGAGGGGCCGCGCAGTTCAGGCAAGCTGTAATCGATGCCGGCGCGGTAGGCGGCGTCTTCGATTTGCGCGCGCGCAGAGCCGACATAAAAGCTGTTCGGATCGCCGTTCTCTGCGAAATCGCGCCAAAGTTGATAGGCGAAATCGGGGCGATCAGTCATGTTATAAAGCGACCCTAGATAATAACGTGCGCCGATATTTTGCGGGTCACGGTCAAGGATAATGCGAATGGTGGCCTCTGCCTCGGGCGATACAAATCCGTTGGCGGCTGCGACCTGAAAATCGACAAGCAGGCGCATTTCATCAATCGTGGCTTCTGCCCCATGTATTTCCAGAAGATGGGTTTGCGCAGCCGCCGCTGCGGCGAAATTTCGCAACTCGCCTTCGTAATAGGCAAGGCGCGACCATGCTTCGGGGTCGTCAGGGCGCATCGGGGCGATCGTGCGAAGCTGTTCCATGGCGTCCATAAAATCTTGTGGTGCTTCAACCGGGGCCCGCGGTGGGGCGAGCGCCTCAAGCGCTGCTTGACTGGGGCGGTTTTCGCGCATTTCGTCGCTGGTTGCGATCCGGGTCTTTAGCGGCAGATCGTCATAGCCCGGGGCGCCCAAGTGAGCGTAGGTGGCGAATGTCACAGCGCAAATCGCTATGGCAATGCATCCAGTCATCTGCGGCGATGCCCCAGCTGGTTGCGTGGCTGTGGTGGTTTCTTTGCTGGCCGCCAAAAGCCGTCGCGCGATCTCTGTGCGGGCGCGTTCGGCTTCTGCTTCGGGCAGGATGCCGCGATCAAGGTCGCGCGCAATTTCTGTGAGCTGCGCTTTATAGACTGCGATATCGGGGTTCACCGTTTCAGTTTGGGCTGTTCGCAACATTGGCGCTGCCAGAATCCCAGCAACCCCAAGGGTTAACACCACACAAATGAGCCAGAAAATCATGCTATCCACCTAAATAACGTCACGCTGACATAACCATCACAGGCGCCTGTGGAAAGGGGGCTGCGACGACGTGGCAGGGGCAATGTCGCAAAACGACAGTTAGGCGACGCTCGCAGTATCCACTTGGCAGCGCGATGGGTCCAGTTAGAATGCAAGCTTGTCCGACAAATCAGGGAATCGATGATCGCATGAAACGTTATTCCGCCTTTGCCATCGCCCGTGAAGCCATGCGCCAACACACTGGTTGGGATCACGCCTGGGCCAAACCCGCACCTAAGAAGAAATATGATGTGATTATCGTGGGTGCAGGGGGGCATGGGCTCGCCACGGCGTATTATCTTGGCAAAAACTTTGGCATTACCAACGTCGCTGTTTTGGAAAAAGGCTGGCTGGGTGGTGGGAACACCGGGCGTAATACAACGATTATCCGCTCGAACTATCTGCAAGACCCATCTGCTGCGATCTATGAAAAGGCGCGCAGCCTTTATGAAACCATGTCGCAAGACCTGAACTACAACGTGATGTTCAGCCCGCGCGGTGTGATCATGTTGGCCCAAACTCAGCATGAAATTCGCGGCTATCGACGCACCGCACAGGCCAACGCGCTGCAGGGCGTGAAAACAGAATGGATTGGCCCGCAGCGGGTCAAAGAGCTTTGCCCGATTATGAACATCGATGGGCCGCGCTACCCGGTGTTGGGCGGTCTTTACCAAGAACGGGGTGGCACTGCGCGCCATGATGCGGTGGCCTGGGGCTATGCGCGGGCCTGTTCCGATATGGGCATGGATATTATCCAGCAATGCGAAGTCACGGGTGTGCGCAAGGAAAACGGCAAGGTTGTTGGGGTCGATACCTCTAAGGGACCAATTGATTGCGATAAACTGGGCATGGTCGTGGCTGGTCATGCCGGCGTTATGGCGCAGATGGCGGGCTTCCGGTTGCCTTTGGAATCTGTGGCACTTCAGGCACTTGTGTCTGAACCGATCAAGCCTTGCATGGATGTTGTCGTGATGGCGAATACCGTGCACGGCTATATGTCCCAATCCGACAAAGGCGAAATGGTTATCGGTGGCGGCACAGATGCGTTCAATAACTACACCCAGCGTGGATCGTTCCACCATATTGAGGAAACCGTGCGCGCATTGGTCGAGACATTCCCGATGATTTCACGGCTCAAAATGCTGCGCCAATGGGGCGGGATCGTGGATGTAACGGGCGATCGGTCGCCGATCTTGTCCAAAACGCCAGTCGACGGTGTTTTTGTAAACTGCGGTTGGGGCACTGGCGGGTTCAAAGCGATCCCCGGGTCCGGCTGGGCGATGGCCGAACTGATGGCCAAAGGCCAATCGCCGCTGACAGATGAATTCAGCATGTTCCGTTTCCGTGAAGGCAAATTCATCGACGAAAGCGTCGCAGCGGGGGTGGCGCACTGATGTTGGTCAATTTGCAATTCGTTCTAGATCTCGAGGTGTATTCATGCTGACCCTAAAATGCCCATACTGCGGCGTGGACGCTGATGAAACTGATCTTCATGCCGGTGGCGAGGCCCACCTGAAACGTGAGGGGCCGGGCGCATCGGATGACGCATTTGAAGATTACCTATTCATGCGCGAAAACCCCAAAGGCGTACACTTTGAGCGCTGGCGCCATGCTTATGGCTGCGGCAAATGGTTCTTGGCCGCGCGTTGCACCACGACGTTGCAGGTGTTCGGCACCTATCCGGCACAAACGCTGGAACCACCGCAAGATATCAAAGATGCCATATCCGCGCAGCGTCCCGGTTGGTCATGGGGGAATTTCAAATGAGCACCCGTCTGCACGGCATGGGCCGTTTAATCAATAAAGACAAAGCGGTATCATTCAAGTTTAATGGTAAAAACCTGCGTGGCTTTGAAGGCGATACGCTCGCTTCGGCCTTGCTTGCTAATGATCAAATGCTGATGGGGCGGTCGTTCAAATACCACCGTCCGCGCGGTGTTGTCGGAGCCGGTGCAGAGGAACCCAATGCACTGTTCAATTTAGGCGAAGGCGGGCAGTTTGAACCAAACCAGCGCGCCACGACGACCGAAATTTTTGAAGGGCTGTTTGCTGAATCGCAAAACCACTGGCCAAGTCTTGAATATGATGTGGGTGCGATTAATACGGCGTTTTCGCGGTTTTTGCCTGCGGGCTTTTACTACAAAATGTTCATGTATCCGCGTGCATTCTGGAAACATGTTTACGAACCGTTCATCCGAAAATCTGCTGGGTTGGGCCGTGCCCCCAAAGATCGTGATACAAGCACCTATGAGCATTTCCATGCACATGTCGATGTTTTGATCGTTGGCGGTGGTGTTGCTGGGCTTGCCGCTGCGCGTGCTGCGGGCGAGGCTGGAGCACGTGTGTTGCTGATGGAGCAAACCGCTGATTGGGGCGGCCGTGCCGTTGTAGACGTGCCCATGATCGACGAAGTGCCCGCAACGGATTGGGTTAACTCCACCTTGCAAGCGCTTGAAAAAATGCCGAATGTTGACCTGCGCTTGCGGTGTATGGGGGCAGGTGTCTATGATCATGGCTATGCGCTGGGGTATGAGCGTCTGACCGATCACACCCCTGATGCGGATGGTCCGCGCCATCGCCTTTGGCGCATCCGCGCCAAGCAAATCATCACCGCGACTGGGACGATTGAGCGTCCACTGTCTTTTGCGGGCAATGATATTCCCGGTGTGACCTTGGCCGGTGCTGTGCGCGACTATGTCGTGAACTATGGTGTGTCGCTGGGCGACCGTACGGTTGTTGTTACCAACAATGATGACGCGTACCGCACGGCGCTGGTGCTGAAACAGGCCGGGCTTGATATCCCTGCGATCATTGATGCGCGCCCCGATGCAGACGGCCCGCTGATCGATGAAGCCCGCGCATTGGGTATTCGGGTTGAGTTGGGCAAAGGAATTGCCAAGGTCAAAGGTGGCAAGCGTGTGAAATCCGTGGGGCTTTGCGCACAAGCGGGCGAAGGTGCCGTGCTTGAAGAGATCGAATGCGATTGCGTCGCCATGTCTGGCGGTTGGTCGCCGGTTGTGCATCTGTGGTCGCATTGTGGTGGCAAACTGATTTGGGACGCGGATCAGGTGATGTTCCGCCCCGACCATGAAAAGCCACCGACAGGTGCCGATGGGCAGCCGTTTGTCATTACCGCCGGGACAGCCAATGGACATTTGTTCACCGCCGAAGTCGTGGGCGATGGATGGGCTGCTGGATGTGTTGCTGCAAAGGTTGCGGGGCATAGTAAACGTGGGGCGCAATCGCCATTGGGTGAGGATTCTGAGGAAGGTTCGATTTCACCCGTATGGCTGATGCCGCAGGGCGCAAAACATGCGTTGCGCGCTAAGGCTTGGCTTGATTTCCAAAACGACGTGAAAGTGTCAGATGTGCAGCTGGCCGCACAAGAAGGCTATGAAAGCGTTGAGCACACCAAGCGTTATACGACATTGGGCATGGCGACGGATCAGGGCAAGTTGAGCAATATCAACGGTCTTGCGATTTTGTCGCAATCGTTGAATGCGGAAATCCCGAATGTGGGCACGACAACATTCCGCCCACCATATACCCCAATTTCAATGGGTGCGATCACCGGGGCTGCGCGCGACGATCTGTTCCAGCCGATCCGTAAAACGCCGGTATCTGCATGGTCCAATGCCAATGGCGCTGATAACGAACCTGTCGGTCAATGGCGCAGGCCCTATACCTATATGCGCGAGGGTGAGAGCGTGCATGACGCCGTGAACCGCGAGGTGAAAAATGCACGCGAAAACGTCGGGCTGCTCGATGCGTCGACGCTCGGCAAACTGATCGTCAAGGGGCCTGACGCGGGCAAATTCCTTGATCTGATGTACACCAACATGATGTCGACGCTGCCTGTCGGTAAATGCCGCTATGGGCTGATGTGTTCGGAAAACGGGTTCTTGATGGATGACGGTGTTGTTGTGCGGATGGATGACGACACTTGGCTTTGTCACACCACGACGGGCGGCGCCGAAAGCATCCATGCCCATATGGAAGATTGGCTGCAATGCGAATGGTGGGACATGCAGGTCTATGTCGCCAATGTCACCGAACAATACGCGCAAATCGCGGTGGTTGGGCCGAAAGCGCGCAAGCTGCTGCAAAAGCTGGGTGGCGATATGGATCTATCCGCCGAAGCGCTGCCATTCATGCAGTGGAAAGCCGGGAAAATAGGTGAATTCGACGCGCGGGTGTTCCGGATCAGTTTCTCGGGCGAATTGTCCTACGAGGTCGCCGTGCCAGCCGGGCAGGGTGCTGCGTTCTGGGATGCGCTGATCGCGGCGGGTGAGGAATTCAGCGCGATGCCATACGGCACCGAGGCGCTGCATATCCTGCGCGCCGAAAAGGGCTTTATCATGATTGGCGATGAGACTGACGGAACAGTGATCCCGCAGGATTTGAACCTGAATTGGGCGCTGTCGAAAAAGAAAGACGACTATCTTGGCAAACGCGCGCATTTGCGTAGTCATATGGCGGACCCAAATCGCTGGAAACTGGTTGGCTTGGAAACGGTTGATGGGTCTGTGTTGCCTGATGGGGCTTATGCCATAGACTTCAATGTTAATCGCTACGACGAAACGTTGGAGTGGACTGATCATCGTGATGTGGGAGCAAATGCGAACGGCCAAATTGCGACGCAAGGGCGCGTTACATCGACATATTACTCGGCGACGCTTGATCGTGGGATTGCGATGGGCTTGGTTCACAATGGCCCTGACCGCATGGGCGAGGTGATTGAATTCAACAAGGTCGACGGCACCACGATCGCCGCCAAAATCGTTGATCCGGTATTCTATGACAAAGAAGGGGCAAAGCAAAATGTCTAATGCAGTCAGTGCCTTGAATGGCAAGGTCGCCGCCGGAGAAGTCACGATCCGCGAGGCGGGCCTGCGCGGGATGATCACCCTGCGCGGGGACTTGAACGACAGCAAAATCAAATCCGTCTGTACCGGGCTGACCGGCGTTGATTTCCCAACCGTGGGCCAAGCCAATTGCGTCGGCGAAAAAGGCCTGTGCTGGATGTCGCCAGATGAGCTGTTGATCCTTGTGCCCTATGCAGAGGTGAATGACGCGCTCGCCCAGATTGCCAAGATCCTTAAAAAGAAACACCATTTGGCTGAAAACGTATCAGACGCGCGTGCGTTGATCACAGTTGAGGGCGCATATGCACGTGAAGTGCTCGCAAAACTCGCACCCGTTGATCTGCACCCAGACAGCTTTGCGCCCGGTGATTTTCGGCGCACGCACCTTGGCCAAGCTGCCGCTGCGTTTTGGATGCGCGATGCGGATACGTTCGAAGTGATTTGTTTCCGCTCTATCGCTGAATACGTGTTTGATCTTTTGGCAGATGGCGCCAAGGCTGGTCGGGTTGGGTATTTTGACTAAGTGATTTGTTGTTTGGCGTTGCGTGTCACAATGAGGATTAGCAACGCCGCGATGACCCAAAATGACGCAAGTTGGATAACCGTACGAAAACTGAAAAATTGCGCAATCACACCCATGACGGGGCTTGCGATCAATCCACCTAGGAATAGGCTGTTCATATATAGCGACGTTGCGCGGCCCATGCGGCCCTGTGCGAGGCTTTGCACATAAAATAGGCCCACGGCGGCAAATACGCCATAATATAGCCCCTCTAGGGCGGCACCTGCGATTAACTGGGGCAAGTTGCGCACATTTGCCAATACGGTAAAGGCAAAAATCGCAATTACAGCGGCACTGACGAGTGCGTGTTTTGCACCGAATTTTGCCATGATCCATGGGGTCAAAAGAATTGCGCCTATTTCGACCAGCGTTTTCACCGAAAATGAAAGCCCAACGGCAAACGACGGAAGCCCAAGTTCGCTTATATAGAAAAGTGGGAGCGACGTTGATGTCGATGAATGCGCCAGCGAAAATAACAGACAGACTCCTGCTGCAATCCAAATAGCTTTCGGTGTATCTATGTCGTCCGATTGCGCAGGATGTGGCGTTACTGCAATCACTTGTTTCGCGAAATTTTTCGGTATGATGCACCACAACAAAACAGCCCAAATAGCCGCCAGCCCAAGGGTTGAATATAAAACGACCTCTGCGCCAAATGCGCCCGCAATCATAAATGTTGCGGCGGGTGCCAGCATCCACCCCAACGAGGTGGTTGCGCGCAAAAACGAATTATACCGTGCGATGTCCCATTTGTTTTGCTCAGCCGTAAGTCTGCCAAAGCTATACATTGCCGATACCGCGCCATTCGAAAGCGCAAAGCAAGGCGCACAAACAACAATCAGCGCCCAGTAACTGTGCAGCACAAGCATTGTCACAAGCCCAATACAGAATGCTACAACCAATACGCGCAGCAGTGGGGCAATGTGATGTCCTTGATCGATGCGTTCCCCTAAGACACGGTTCACGACCAATGTCATCGCAAGCGTCGGCATGGCATAAAACGTGATGTATAGGGGGTCTTTGCCTAATATTTCGACAATATAGACGCTCATAAATGGGATTAACGACGCAGTGCTGAGCGTGCCTGACAACAGTAGTAATAGAATAAGAACTGCGGCTCGATTTTTAAGTAGGTGCATCAGTGCCCGCTAGAACGTGTGTGTAACAAAGAGGTGACGATTGTCATCTCTTTGATGAGTTACGATGCGAATGCATTGGCGGTAGGCATGGACCCTGAGCGTAATGTGGCAATTTCGACTTAGGTACGCTGGATGTGGTTTCGTGCTTTTATAAGATGCGCGTTTCGGGCAGGCTGAAAACGACAAAGAGGTATTACATGACAAAACACGGCTATGAAGCAGGACGGCTGAACCTGCCGTTTGTGGGGATTTCTACCTTTGGCAAGAAACCCTATGTCGCGGATTGGGATCAGATTGATGCGGATGTTGCCGTGTTGGGGGCTCCGTTCGATTTTGGCACGCAGTGGCGCCCCGGTGCGCGCTTTGGACCGCGTGCGGTGCGCGAGGCATCAACCCTGTTCAGCTTTGGCCATGCTGGCGCCTATGATCACGAGGACGATGCCACATATTTGGCCGAAGATGTGCGGATCGTCGATATTGGCGATGCTGATATCATCCACACCAAGACCGAAGAAAGTCACGCCAATATTGCTTATGGCGTAGAAAAGATTTTGGCCGCAGGCGCGTTGCCCGTCACCATTGGTGGGGATCATTCGGTCAACATCCCTTGTATCAACGCCTTTGCAGATGATTGTGCAAAAAATGGCGATATCCATGTCGTGCAAATTGATGCGCATTTGGATTTTGTCGATGAACGCCACGGCGTGACCGCAGGGCACGGCAATCCGATGCGCCGCGCTATCGAAAAAGACTATGTATCGGGCGTGACTCAATTGGGTATCCGCAATGTGTCGTCGACCGCCAAAGAAGGTTACGCCGATGCACGCGCTCGCGGGTCAGATATTTTATCGGTGCGGCAGGTGCGTAAGCTAGGCACGCAAGCCGTGCTCGAACGTATTCCCGCAGGTGCGCGTTATTACGTCACGATTGATATTGATGCATTTTGCCCATCAATCGCGCCCGGGACAGGGACGCCAAGCCACGGCGGGTTCTTATACTATGATGTGCTGGAAATCCTGCAAGGGTTGGCGCAGCGCGGCAATGTAGTGGGCATTGATCTGGTCGAAGTGGCCCCTGCCTATGATCCAACGGAAAGCACACAAGTTCTGGCCGCGCAGATTCTATTGAACTTTCTGGGGTTTATCTTTCATGCCCGGGCTGCCAGCTGAACCGTAGCTTGGCGCTAACCCAAGCTTTGGGTGAATGCTTCCAAGACGGGGCGCGCATTTTTGACAACACGTGACATAAAGCGGATCTGTTTTTCGCGGGCAGGGACAGTGCGCGCGGGCAGGTTTTTTTTTTGGCGGGCGCGCAGGCCTGGGAAAATTAAGTCGATTTCTGCGACTGCGTCATTGCCAATTGCCGCATTGGCGTGGTCACCCAAATACAATGTTTCGGCCGGGGCATCCTCGGCCAGTATCACCTCGTGATCGTCTAGAAGAAAGTGGAAATACGCGATCTCACGGACGGAGGTATCAACGTAAATTCCGGGCAAATCTGTCAACCGGATCGCAGCCAATAATATTTCGGCCTGCCCAAACATGCGCTGCGCGATCGGAGATCGGACCATCACGCGATGCTGGCGTGATACCAGTAAATCGCGGGTTGGCAGACCATTGCCCAGCGCGCCCTGACAGATACGCACAGGCAAGAAACGTGCGTCTTCTTCGATCATCGTGGCGTCAACGGTACGGTGGCCAACCCAACGAATAGGTTTGGGTCCATTCTGCGTTGTGACCAATTGCCCGGCTTTCAAATCTCGGGCCAGTGCATATCCGGTCGGCGTTTTGATTCGTGTTTCACCGGCAAAACAAACAAGCAGCTCAACATTGTCCAAAATGGCGCCTGATCCATCGGCGTTGTCGCCGATTTCGGTAAACCGTATTGTGTAGTCTCCTGCGGCAGGAAATGTCACCACATCTGAGAATTCAATATAGGTCGATTGCACGGATGGCACGATGTCTTGCGTGAATATGACGACGCCATTGCTGTCCAAAACCTCGACCTTGAAACCGTCGACGCCTAATGTGCCACTATCACGCAACGCGTAGTCGAAATTTAAATCGGCATCCCGTGCGCTGTCGACCGTAAAGGTCTGTTCCATAACAGTCACGTTTCCGGTGCCGCCATTAAGTTCGGCAACGCGGCTGTTGCCTGATCCAGAAATGTAGACCGATGACACGCGTGTCTCAATATCGGTGCCGGACCAACCAGTCGCACTCGTGTTAGTGCTACTTGAAAAGTCACCATTGATGATCAGGTTTGTCAGTGCCATTTGATGATCCTTCGGCGACGGAATTCTTTGTGAGAACTCTTAAACTGTTTTGAACGACTTAAAAGGTATTCAAAAGTACAAAGTAGGGGTCATTTATTTCACTTTTGACTGCTTTTGCCTATTTGTTGGGCGGTGTTGTTTCATCACGGGCTTGACCTCTGCCTGCCATGTGACATGTATCACTACGTAAATTCGCAACGCAGAAAGAGAGCACCATGGCTTTTGAACTTCCTGATCTTCCCTATGCACACGACGCACTTGCCGCCAAAGGCATGTCCGCTGAGACGCTCGAATTCCACAACGACCTGCACCACAATGCCTATGTCACCAATGGCAATGCGGCAATTGCGGGTACTGAGTGGGAAGGCAAGAGCCTCGAAGAGATTATTGTTGGCACCTATGATGCGACTTCGGTTGCGCAAAACGGCATCTTCAACAACATCTCTCAGCTTTGGAACCACAACCAGTTCTGGGAAATGATGGGCCCAGACGGCAATGCAATGCCAACCGAGCTGGAAAAAGCATTGGTTGAAAGCTTTGGTTCTGTCGACGAATTCAAAAAACAGTTTTCTGCCGCTGGTGCCGGCCAGTTCGGGTCAGGTTGGTGCTGGTTGGTGAAAGATACCGACGGCGCACTGAAAGTGACAAAAACAGAAAACGGCGTGAACCCGCTGTGCTTTGGTCAAACAGCACTGCTGGGCTGCGATGTTTGGGAACACTCCTACTACATCGATTTCCGTAACAAACGCCCTGTTTACCTGACCAATTTCTTGGACAATCTGGTGAACTGGGAAAATGTTGCAGGCCGCCTGTAACTTTCGCTTTTAAAGCTATCGAAAAGGCCCGTCGCGTATATCGCGGCGGGCCTTTTTCTTGAAAACGCCACTGCGCGTACCTATATCTATTTAGCTAGATCATTCTAACCAAACAATTTTCCTAAGCGCAGACCATGCGCGCATCTAGCCCGTGCCGCGCCGTTTTGCGCGCAGGCACCATCCGACACACGTCATACCCGCCGCTGCGCTGATCTGCGCAGCGCCCGTATTTGCGCGCCGTGTCGTAACCATTTTGAAAGGAGCTTTCTTTGCTTTTATTGCGTAGTATTCCTCTGTCGTTTTCGATCTTGTGGCGGTTCGTGCTTGTGCTGCCCTTTTGGATTGTCGCCTACACGGCGATGACGCTTTTCTTTGTGTTTGGCACATTTCCAGCAATGTTGGGCATTCCGGTGATCGGCGTTCTTGGATACCTTGTGTTTGCAATTGTCGTGCCGATTATGTTCGCGATGATTTCGATGCATCCCTATTTGATCGGGACAAGATTTGGCCTGCGGTCGCTAGGGTTTCGTACCAAAAATTCGCAACAACGGCTGTTTGCTGGCGCGGCTGGCTACGGACTGTTTGAAACGGTCATTGTTGGGGCGTTGCTTGCGGTTGTGACCAGCGTTTCAGCATTCGTAGTCTCGGGGCAGCTTGGGATCAGTGCGGCTGACGCGCCTGATGGTCCGGTTGGTCAGCTGTCAACCGATATCGCTTTGGGCACCCTGACGTTTGTGTCGTTGCTGAGCAGTCTTATCGTGATGGCCATGCGCGCGGCTTTGTTGCCTGCGCTTGCAAATTTTGTCGCGGGCACAAACCCAAAGGGGATCCGTTTTTCGAACTTTGATGGCTTTGGTGCTGGTTTTGGCGTCATGTTTTTATTGATGCTGATGATTACCGGGCTTACGGCGGCGACAGGGTATTTTGTCGTTGGGGTCGTGTCGTTTCTGGATTTCTCGACGGTCCTGCGTGAAAAGCTGGACGACGTGATTTTCATTTTGTCCGGTAAAAAGGATGCCGCCTTTACTCTGCGCCATGCGGTGACTGTGTCTGGGGCAATCTTGTTTGCGATTTGGGTGTTTTGTTTGCAGTGCGCGGGGGCGGCATTGAGCTATGAAAGACGCGCCCTTCAGGCGCAAGCGGAACGCGCGGCATACCAAGACAAAAGGGAGCGTGATCAGCAAGATATCGGTGCGCTTTTGCGCGAACGTATGGCTAAAAATAATGCACGAAAGTAAGGTGTTATGGCGATTTTTGTCGCGCCACAGGCGGCCCCTGTTCACTTCATGTGTAGACAATGAATAGGGGCCGTGAAACAGTCGCTTGAACTCTCCAATATCGGTGTGTGATGTCCATTCCAAATCTGTCGGCGATTGATACGGCTGCCAAGCAGTTAGACGGGGTTTTGCTGAAAACGCCCATCCTCCCATTGGCCGCGGCGCGCTGGGAAAACGTCTTGCCTGATTGCGCAAGCGTCACGGTTAAGCTGGAGCTGTTTCAGCAGGCCGGATCGTTTAAGGCGCGTGGGGCCTATCTTGGCATTCTACAACTTGATGCGGATCAGCGCGCCGCTGGCGTCGTGGCCGCAAGCGGTGGCAATCATGCACTAGCCGTATCTTGGGCGGCAAAGGCGGCAGGTGTCGATGCGTTGATTTACATGCCGCGCGCGGTTGATCCATCGCGCATAACCGGTTGCGAGGCGCTGGGCGCGACAGTGCAGCTATATGATACGATGGCGGATGCCTTTGCGGCGATGAACGCCTATGCGGATGGGGGGCGCACGCTGATGCATCCGTTTGAGGGGGCACATATGACCTTAGGGGCGGCAACTTGCGGTTTGGAATACCATCGCCAAGCCCCGCAGGTTGACACCCATGTCGTGCCCATCGGCGGCGGCGGTCTGATTTCGGGCATGGCTTGCGCGATTAAACAGCTCAAACCCACCGCAATGGTCATTGGGGTCGAACCATTTGGTGCAGATAGCATGTACCAAAGCTTTGCCAAAGGTGCGCCTACTACATTGGAGCATATCGATACGATCGCCGATAGCCTTGGGGCGCCCTATGCGATGCCTTATTCGTACGGCATTGCCGCCAAATATGTTGATCGGATTGTGCGTGTCGCAGATGATGAGATGCTGCGCGCGATGAACCACTATCAACGCAACCTACGGATCACTGCCGAACCAGCCTGTGCTGCGTCATTGGCTGCTATTCTTGGGCCATTGCGCGATGATCTTCAGGGGCGACATGTCGGGATCATCGCCTGCGGATCAAATATTTCGTTGACCCGATATGCAGAGTTGATGGGCGAATTGGCCCAATGACGGAAACGGGCAAAGGGATCATTGCCATCATCGCGACCTGTGTGATCTGGGGGCTATCGCCGATATATTACAAGGCCTTGTCGCATGTGCCCCCGCTAGAGGTGTTGTCGCACCGTGCACTTTGGTCCTTTCTTTTCTTTGCTGTGATTTTGCTCGTTCAAGGACGCATGGCACAGATGTTTGCGTTGCTTCGCGCGCAAAAGATGCTGATGCTGTTTACCGCTTTGATGATTTCTGCAAATTGGTTTATTTTCATCCTGTCTTCCCAAATTGACAGATCGACCGAGGCCAGTGTCGGCTATTACATCTATCCGCTTTTGTCGGTGTTGATCGGACGCTTTGTGTTAGGCGAAGCCTTGAGCCCATTCAAATGGCTGGCAATCTTGCTGGTTTTGGCAGCGGTTACGGTTTTGACGGTGGGGCTTGGGACGATCCCGATTGTTGCGCTGTCGCTGGCAGGTACGTTTGCGATCTACGGGCTGATCAAAAAAGGCATCTCAGCGGGTCCTATGTTGACAGTCGCGGCTGAGGTCACGCTTGTTTTACCACTTGCTGTCGTTTGGCTCGTTGGCGTGCATTTCGCCGGGTTCGAAGGATTTCGCAACGGGGCAGGCGGCGCATTCGACAGCAACCTATCCGACAGCTTGATGCTGATGTTTGCGGGGCCGATTACGTCTATTCCACTGCTAATGTTCAGCTATGGCGCGCGCCGGGTATCAATGGCGACAACCGGCATCGCGTTTTATATCAATCCGACCCTGCAATTTTTGGTCGCGGTGCTTGTCTTTTCTGAACCATTCGGCACCGTGCATATGATCGCTTTTCCAATGATTTGGGGCGGGGTGATTATCTATTCAGTCACGGCCTTGCGTCAGGAAAGGGCCTCGCGCAAACGGGTTTCAAGTGCGGCGACATCGGGCACAATAGTGACATAGGACAAGATATCATCGCCTGCGAACCCTTGCGCCACGACATGTTCGAGTAGCCCCCACAACGGGTCCCAAAACCCGTCAATATTCAGCAAGACAATCGGCTTGGCGTGCAAATTCAGCTGTCGCCATGTCAGCGCTTCAAAGAATTCATCCAGTGATCCTGCGCCGCCCGGTAAAACCACCACCGCATCGGCATTCATAAACATCACTTTTTTGCGTTCATGCATCGTTTCGGTGATGACAAAGCTATCAAGATCGCGTTTGCCGACCTCCCAATCCAACAAATGCGTTGGGATAACACCAAAGGTCTTACCGTCAGCGGCTTGCACCGCGTTTGCGACCCGCCCCATTAGCCCGACATCGCCCGCGCCATAAACCAAGCGCCAATCGTTGCGTACCAGCATTTTGCCTGTGGCTTCGGCGGCGTTTGCATAGGCAGCGGATACCCCATTGCGCGAGCCGCAATAGACGCAGACAGATTTTGGAAATGTAGACATAAGGACCCTTTTTGTGCAGCTTCACTTTGACGCCCGAATGTGGCGTGGTTACGGTGGCCTAACCATGTGCGGTGGGGGCGCCGAATACAATGGCCTGTGAGGGGAAAAGACGTGACCGAAGCATCCAAATCTAATGTTGTGCGGCTTGCGCTTGGCGCGATTGCCATTGTCGCCGTCTGGGCGGTTAGCTTGGTGTTCGGGCCTGAACGCGGAACCTCCGATCCTATCGCGCAGGCGGACAGCCCGGCAAACGCCGCCCCAGCTGAAGAGATCGCGCAAGTCACCCCAGAAGAAGCCGCAGCACCCCAAGGCCCCCAATTTGATACATTTCGTGTTGAAACGGATGGGGCAATGGTGATTGCAGGTCGCGCAGATCCGGGACAAGAGATTGCGATCATGCTTGGTGGCACCGAATTAGAACGCGTGACCGCTGATGGCGCGGGCAATTTCGTGGCTTTGCCGATGGCGGGGGTGTCAGATGCGCCGCGTAGCTTGACGCTTGTCGCGGATCCTGATGCCGCGGCGCTGCGATCTGAAACCAGCTATATTGTGGCCCCGATCGCCGCACCTGCGCCCGTCGTGGCACAGCTTGCAGCGCCCGAATTGCCAAACCAAACAGCCGCGCCACAATCACCGACGACGACACCAGCGCAAACCGACAGTGCGACCCAGCCTGCTGCACCTGCCGCACCTGCGGCGCCAGAAGTTGCTGCAGCGCCAATTGCGGCCCCTGAACCTCCGGCAGCGCCAACAGTGCTTCAGGCCGATGCGCAAGGGGTGCGCGTGGTGCAATCTGGACCAGAGCTTCCCGCGCCAAATGTCGGTTTGGATGCAATTACCTATGACCCCGCAGGCGAAGTGCAATTGTCAGGCCGCGCGGTTGGCGACGGGGCGGTTCAAATCTACCTTGATAATGAACCCGTGACGACATCACCGGTGACCGAAGGTGGCGATTGGCAGATTGATCTGCCTGAAATCGAAACCGGGATCTATACTTTGCGCGTTGATGAGGTCGATAGCGCAGGCGATGTTGTATCGCGGCTGGAAACTCCGTTTAAACGCGAAGAAGCGGCAGAAGTGGCCGCTGTGTTAGCTGAAGAAACCAGCGCTGATGGGTTTGAGGTTGCGGTACGCACCGTACAACCGGGGGCGACGCTTTGGGCGATTGCGGAAGAGAGCCTTGGTAATGGTGTCTACTATGTGCAGGTTTATGAGGCGAATAGCGACCTGATCCGCGATCCTGATTTGATTTATCCGGGGCAAATTTTTCGGATGCCAGAGGTCAACCAATAGGCAAAGCCCACTGGTAATCAGGCAGGGGGCAGCCTAAGTAAGGGGGCTGCCAGCCGGAGTGCCAACATGCGTCATTTAGCGACAACATCTGCCAACCTTGATGATACTCAAGTGAAAGGCTGGGATGTTATTCGGCGCGTCATGCCTTACTTGTGGCCGCAGTCCGAAACATGGGTGAAACGCCGCGTTGTACTGGCGCTGGCGATCTTGTTCACGGCCAAGATGATCGCGGTCACAACGCCGCTTTTTTATAAACAAGCCGTCGATGCATTGGCCCCCGAAGGCGCATCTGCTGCGGCCTTTTTGGGATTTGGGGCGGTTGGGTTGACCTTATCTTACGGGATCGCGCGGTTGATGACCGTGGGGTTTCAGCAATTGCGCGATGTGGTGTTTACGCCGGTTGGGCAACGTGCGTTGCGTCAGCTCGCGCTTGAGACATTCACCCATATCCATCGCCTGTCCATGCGCTATCATATCATGCGCAAGACCGGCGGGTTGAGCCGTGTGATTGAACGCGGTGTCAAGGGCGTCGAATTCTTACTGCGCTTCTTATTGTTTAGCATAGGGCCGCTGATCCTTGAGTTGTTGATGATCGCTACGGTTTTGTTTTTCTTGTTTGATGTCTGGTATTTGGCAGTCGTTTTTGTGACGATTTCGCTGTATATTTTGTTTACTTTCAAGGTCACAGAATGGCGCGTCAAGATCCGCAAGATCATGAACGAGCAAGACACTGACGCTAACCAAAAGGCGATTGATAGCCTGCTGAATTTTGAGACCGTGAAGTATTTTGGGGCCGAAAAATGGGAGGCCAACCGCTATGATGCGGCGATGGCGGAATACCAAAAGGCGGCGGTGCGCACCAATTATTCGCTCGCGTTTTTGAATTTTGGCCAGTCAGTTTTGATCACCAGCGGCCTAGTGGCTGTGATGGTTATGGCGGCGATTGGGGTGCAAAACGGCAGTCTAACTGTCGGTGATTTCGTCATGGTGAACGCCTATATGATCCAGATCACCATGCCGTTGAATTTTCTGGGCACTGTTTACCGCGAAATTCGCCAAGCGCTGATTGATATGGGGGATATGTTTGATCTTCTCGAACAGCCCGCCGAAGTACAAGATAAGCCCGGTGCAAATGCGCTCGACGTCCAAGGCGGGCAGGTCACCTTGGAAAACGTCGCCTTTGGCTATGATGCCGCGCGTCCGATTCTAAAGGGGATCAATCTGACGGTTGAACCGGGGCAAACGGTGGCGATTGTCGGCTCTTCTGGGTCTGGAAAATCGACTATCGGGCGGCTGTTGTTTCGGTTTTATGATGTGAACGGCGGCGCGATGAAAATCGACGGGCAGGACCTGCGTGACGTGACCCAAGAAAGCTTGCACGCGCAAATTGGCGTGGTTCCGCAGGACACGGTGCTATTTAACGATACCATCCACTATAATATTGCATATGGCCGCCCCGGCGCGCGCGAGGATGAGATCATCGCAGCCGCAAAGGCCGCTAAAATTCATGACTTTGTGACCAGTTTGCCCGATGGTTATCAGACCAGCGTTGGGGAACGCGGATTGAAGCTTTCCGGCGGTGAAAAGCAGCGGGTGGGCATCGCGCGCACCTTGCTCAAAAACCCGCCGATCCTTTTGTTGGACGAGGCCACATCGGCGCTGGATACCCAGACTGAAATGGAAATTCAGGCGGAACTCAAGGCTATGGGGCGGGGCCGGACTGTGATCACTATTGCGCACCGCCTGTCGACCATTGCGGATGCGGATCAGATCGTGGTGCTTGAAAACGGTATCATCGTTGAACAAGGCAAACATGACGAATTGCTTGCTAGGTCAGGGCGTTACGCGCATTTATGGAACCGACAGTCCGAAGATAATGCTGCCTGATACGGTGATTGTAAAACGCGCAAATTGCGCTTACTGATAAGGAAATTCCATACCATATCAGGTTTTCCAATGTCGATGTTTCGCGCTGCCCTTATTCTAGGGCTTCTTTCTGCTGTTGGTCCGTTTGCGATTGATATGTATCTCCCTGCATTGCCCGAAATCGCTTTGGCGCTTGATGCTGAGGTGACGACGGTACAGCTCACGTTGACATCTTATTTTGTGGCCTTTGGTTTGGCTCAGCTTTTCTACGGGCCTTGGGCTGACCAAGTTGGGCGCAAGCGGCCACTTTATATTGGCGTTGGGATCTTTGTTTTGGGCGCCGTGGGCTGTGCATTGGCCCCAAGCATTGGCTGGCTGATTGCCGCGCGTGCTGTCCAAGGTTTGGGCGGCGCTGTATTAATGGTCGTGCCGCGGGCGATTGTGCGCGACATGCACACGGGCACCCAAGCCACCAGATTAATGGCAATGATCATGTTGGTGATTTCTGTTTCCCCAATGCTCGCGCCATTGGTTGGGTCAGGGCTGATTGTCTTTGGCGGATGGCAGACTATTTTTTGGGTGCTCGCGCTGGTTGCTATGCTAAGCCTTATTTTGGTGGGCGTGGCCTTGCCCGAAACGCTAGCATCGGAGCACCGCGTAGCTGTAAATATCGCGAACCTGTGGGACGGAACAAAAACGCTGGTGCGCGATCCGGTGTTCATGGGGCTTACATTGATAGGCGGCTTTGGATTTTCAAGCTTTATGGTGTTTATCGCCAGTGCATCATTTGTTTACAGCGATCAATTTGGTCTAACTCCGACAGAGTTTAGTCTGGCCTTTGCGGTGAACGCGCTTGGCTTTTTTGCCGCATCACAATTGGCGGCCCCTTTGGGCGAAAAATACGGCATTTTGCCTGTGATGCGTTCTGCGGTTATCGGATTTGCGGGGTTTTCGATTGTATTGCTCGTGGTCGGCGCCGCAGGTTTTGCCAGCCTGTACGTCGTCATCGTTGGGTTGTTTTGCGCCAATGCGTGTCTGGGGCTGATTCTGCCGACCTCGATGGTTGTCGCGCTTGATCCGCATGGCGAAATTGCGGGTCTCGCCTCGAGCCTTGGGGGCACCTTGCAGATGGTGACGGGCGGGCTAATGGTTGTTGTCACGGGATTGTTCTTTGATGGAACAGCGGTGCCAATGATTGCGGGCATTGCGCTTTGTGCTGTGCTCGCATTGGTGACAGCGTTACGCACATTTCGCATTATGGGCCGTGCGACACCGAAAAATGACGGTCAAATCAGCGTGTAAACCGGATAAGCGGGGGCAGGGCGCGCCTTCTTACTTGTCCATCTGGGCTGCTTCGCGATATGAACGCGCGAAGGATGTGAAACATTCAGCGTTAAATGGGGGCCAGGGTGAGCAACTCGGACAGTTTTATCGACGAAGTCACCGATGAGGTGAAGCGCGACAAGCTATATACGCAAATGCGTAAATATGGGCCTATTGCGGTTGCATTGGTCTTGGCATTGGTCGGGGGCGCGGCATGGTCCGAATATAAATCCGCCCAGGCAAATGCCAGCGCCCAAGCCGCAGGCGACGCGCTTTACGATGCGCTGATTGAAACCGATCCGGCAACGCGCGCCACAAGCCTAAGCGCGGCATCTGTCGAAGGTGGCGCCGCTGCTGTCGCGCAAATGCTTGCGGCATCCGCGCTAGTAGAAGCGGGCGATTTTGACGCCGCAGCGGGCGCATTCGTGGCCTTGTCTACCGATGAAACGGCGCCGCAAATGTATCGCGACCTTGCCGCGTTAAAGGCGGCGATGCTGCCCAATGACGACAGCGCCGCAAAGATCGCCGCATTGACGCCACTGTCGCAGCCTGGTCAGCCCTATTATTTGCTGGCGATGGAACAGATCGCCTATGTGCATCTAGAGACCCAAGACACTGAGGCGGCGTTGGTGTTGCTGCGTCAGATCGAAGAAGACGCCGCATCAACGCAAGGCTTGCGTGAGCGCGTGCAAAATATGATGATTGCCTTGGGCGAACCATTGCCCGAGCCTGTGACACAATAGTACCCGGATTGGAACGCACCGTGATGGCAAAATCTTTCCTCGGCGCGGGGCTCGCATTGGCGCTGTTGTCCGCATGTGGTGAAAAAGACGTGATCCTGCCGGGCGAACGTTTTGCCCTGCGCAATACGCCTGTTTTTGAAAACACCGTGCAACCTGTGAACTTGCCCCAAGCACGGGTAAATGCCGATTGGAGCGACCGCAATGGCGGCCCGTCGCATCAGATTAACCATCCTGCACTTGACGCGTCCCTGACGCCGCTATTCGCCGTATCTATCGGCGAGGGCGATAGTCGCCGCGCACGGATCACCGCTGAACCGGTGGTCGCAGGCGGTATCGTCTATACTGTTGATGCGCGTGCAACTGTTACGGCGACTACTGTTGATGGCCGCCCGGTTTGGTCCCGTGATTTGACGCCCGAGCGGGCCCGCGCGCGTGACGCCTCTGGTGGGGCGGTCATGGTTGGCGGCGGTCGCGTCTATGCCACAACTGGTTTTGGCGAAATTACTTCGCTTGATGCGGCTACGGGCGAAGTTGTCTGGGTCCAAGATCTTGACGCGCCGGTCAATGCCTCTGCAACATTGCGCGGCGATTTGGTTTATGTTGTGGGCCGCGATAGCACGGCTTGGGCGATTGATGTTAATGATGGCCGCATCAGGTGGCAGCAAAGTGGTACACCGTCGATTGCGAACTTTGGCGGCGGGGCATCCCCAGCGGTCGCGGGGGATACCGTTATCCTGCCGTTCCCATCTGGTGAAGTTGTTGCGACATACCCCGAAGGTGGCATTCAGCGTTGGAGCACGGTTGTCTCTGGTGATCGCTTGGGCAGCGCTGCGTCACTGGTCACTGATATCGCGGGTGATCCTGTTATTGTTGGCGACCGCGTTTATGTCGGTAACTTTGGCGGGCGAATCGTTGCGCTTGACCTAAGCGACGGCAGCCGGATCTGGACAGCGCCCGAAGGCGCGCTAAGCCCGGTTTGGCCTGTCGGCAACGCCGTGTTCTTGGTGAACGACCTGAATGAATTGGTGCGGCTTGACGCGAATACAGGTGATCCTGTGTGGCGCGTGGACTTGCCGAACTTTACAACGGGTAAAACCGCGCGTCAGCGCAGCGTTTTTGCGCATTACGGCCCGATTTTGGCCGGTGGACGGCTGATTGTGACATCGTCAGACGGGCTTATCCGTCAATTTGATCCAGCCTCAGGGGCATTGATTGGGACTGTCGAATTGCCCGGTGGTGCGGCCTCTGCGCCCGTTGTTGCGGGGCAGGTGCTTTATGTTGTCAGTAAAGATGGCAAATTGCATGCTTTCCGTTAGTCTCTGATTGGTGTATCGGCGGGCCTCAACATCCGTCAGGAGCCGAAAAGATGAGTTTTACCCTCGCGATTGTGGGCCGCCCGAATGTGGGCAAATCCACGCTGTTCAACCGTTTGGTTGGCAAAAAGCTGGCTTTGGTCGATGACCAGCCGGGGGTAACGCGTGATTTGCGCGAAGGTGAAGGCCGGATCGCAGATCTGCGGTTCACGGTTTTGGACAGTGCCGGGCTTGAAGAAGCAACTGATGACAGCTTGCAGGGCCGGATGCGCCGCCTGACAGAACGCGCGGTGGAAATGGCTGACGTCTGCCTGTTCATGATTGATGCGCGGGCAGGGGTGCTGCCTGCGGATATGGTCTTTGCCGAAATTCTGCGCAAGAAAAACGCAAATGTCATTCTTGCCGCCAACAAGGGCGAAGGCAAAGCGGCCGACGCAACCATCCTAGAGGCTTATTCGCTTGGCCTTGGCGAACCTATCCGCATGTCTGCCGAACATGGCGAAGGTATGGGCGAGCTGATGGATATGCTGCGCCCGATCTATAATGATCACGAAGAGCGTGCAGCCGCAGACGCGCCCGACGTGGATGTCTTAGTTGGGGATGATGACGAAGACGCGCCACGCATTCCGACGCAAACCAAGCCTCTACAGATCGCCGTGGTGGGCCGCCCGAATGCGGGTAAATCCACCCTGATTAACCAGATCATCGGTGAAGAACGCCTTTTGACAGGTCCTGAGGCGGGGATCACCCGCGACGCGATTTCAGTCCAGCAGGACTGGGGCGGTGTACCGATGCGGATATTTGATACGGCAGGCATGCGTCGCAAGGCAAAGGTACAAGAAAAGATTGAAAAACTGTCTGTCTCTGATGGGCTGCGTGCGGTCAAATTTGCCGAAGTCGTTGTTGTCTTGCTGGATGTTGAAATCCCGTTTGAACAACAAGATTTGCGGATTGCCGATTTGGCCGAGCGCGAAGGCCGCGCTGTGGTCATCGCCGTTAATAAATGGGATATTGAAGACGAAAAGCAGACGAAGCTGAAAGAGCTGCGTCAAAGCTTTGAACGCCTGCTACCACAGCTGCGCGGCGCGCCGTTGGTCACCGTATCTGCGAAAACGGGTAAGGGCGTCGATAAGTTGCAACAAGCCATCATGCGCGCGCATGAGGTCTGGAACCGCCGTGTCAGCACTGCCAACCTGAACCGCTGGCTGGTTGGGATGCTTGAACAGCACCCGCCACCTGCACCGGGCGGCAAGCGCATTAAAATGCGCTACATGACCCAAGTGAAAACCCGGCCCCCTGCGTTTGTCGTGATGACATCGCACCCCGATATGATGCCTGAAAGCTATAAACGCTATCTGGTCAATGGGTTGCGTGTCGATTTTGACATGCCCGGCACACCAATTCGCCTGTTCTTGCGCGATCAAGGCGACAAAAATCCGTATAAAGACAAAAAGTCATCCCAACCGTCGCGCTTGTCAAAGCACCTTAAAAAGGGCGGTTCAGATCGCTAAGGTCGGGATTTTCTGACTTGTTGCTTGTGCGATGATCGTTCAGTCTCTTCCTAAATTGGGAGCGGTTGGCCATGAAGCGTATTGTCATATTGATTGATGGAACTTGGAACCGTCCTGATGCCAAGGACCCCACCAACGTGGTGCGTCTTGCGCGTTGCATCCTCCCTCATGACAGGGATGGCAATGTTCAACAGGTGCTGTATTCGCCGGGTGTTGGCGTAGGGCGCGGGAATAATTGGCTTGCGCGTAAAATGGATACCTGGCTGGGCGGGGCACTGGGGTGGGGGCTCACGGACATCATCCAAGAGGCCTATCGCAATCTAGTCTTTGCATATGAGCCCGGTGATGAAATCTACATCCTTGGATTCTCTCGGGGGGCCTTTGCTGCGCGTTCGCTGGCCGGTTTTATTCGATCGTCGGGCATCGCGCCGCGTGCGCATTTGCAAGACTTGCCTAAAGCTTGGGCGCGGTATGTTGATAGTGAACGTCGGCCACATCCTGATGATCCCAAGAGCTTTGAGTTTCGACGTAAATTTGCACCGTTAACGGCCACCAGCCAAAAGGAATGCAATTGGCGCAAACAAACCGATACCATTGATGCGCAGCGATTGCAGTTGGCCTATGTCGGAGTTTGGGACACGGTTAAAGCGTTGGGCTTACCTAAGTTTTTACCCTTCACGCGGTTGTTCAACGCGCAGTACCAATTTCATGATGCGGCGCTAAGTAGTTCTGTCAAATCGGCACGTCACGCGATTGCGACAGATGAATGCCGGAGTACATTTGGCGCCTTACCATGGAATAATATTGGCGACCTGAACGCGTTATCAGGTGATAGGATGACTAGGCCTCCGCGGTACGCACAGCAGTGGTTTCCCGGTGATCACGGTTCGGTTGGCGGCGGTGGATCCAGGGTAGGGTTGTCATCTGTTGCATTGCACTGGGTGACGAAAGGCGCCGAGCAAGCAGGGCTTAGTATCGATTGGGATGAATTTGACCGTGTTGCCAATCGGTTTGCGCCGCGCGTAGATGAATTGACGAATAAATTTGGACCAACAGGGCTGTTTGCTCCTCTGCTGAACACACTGAAAACGGATCGTGATGGCCCGAAAGAGCTTGAGGCGCTGTCCGTTGCTGCGCTTGATCGTTTCGTGATGGATCCAAGCTATCGCCCGCCAACCCTAAATTTTGTGGCGGACGAATTAGGCAATGCAACTACGACCGAGATTGCAGCAATACGCGATTGGCTTGTCGCTCTTGATGGGTGGCCAACACACGAAGTGGATTCCACGTTGCGCCCGCGCGACTGGGATCCGCCGCGCGACGCGAGTGATTTGTCATCATTTGAACGACCAGCGATACTGTCAGATTTGCCTAGGTCAACTGCCCGTCGGCAGTGATCTTGGTTTTGCCGCTCAGGTAGGGGTGCAGCACGGCAGGCAGATCAACCGATCCATCTTCTTGTTGACCGTTTTCAACCACGGCGATCAGGCAGCGCCCGACGGCCAGACCAGACCCGTTCAGCGTATGCAGATATTCGGGTTTACCACCGCCTGCCGGTTTGAACCGTGCGTTCATCCGGCGGGCTTGGTAGTCACCCGCGACCGAGATCGACGCGATCTCGCGGTAGGCGTTTTGGCCGGGCAGCCAGACTTCGATGTCGTGTGTTTTACGCATCCCCGCGCCCAGATCACCGGTGCACAGCACAACCGTGCGGTAGGGGATTTCTAGCTTGTCTAAAATCGCCTCGGCGCGTTTGGTCATCGCATCGTGTTCGGCGGCGCTGTCTTCGGGCTTAGTCACGCTGACCATTTCGACCTTTTCGAACTGGTGCTGGCGCAACATGCCAGATGTGTCGCGGCCCGCGGACCCGGCTTCTGATCGGAAACACTGTGTGTGCGCGACATAGCGGCGGGGCAGGTAGGATTCATCGACCGTTAGCCCATTCACGATGTTGGTCAGCGTGACCTCAGCTGTTGGGATCAGCCACCAGCCATTGGTGGTTTGATAGCTGTCATCGCCGAATTTCGGCAATTGCCCGGTGCCATACATCATTTCTTCGCGCACGAGCACGGGGGTGATGGTTTCGGTCAGCCCGTGTTCGTCAACATGTGTATCAAGCATGAATTGTGCAAGCGCGCGGTGCAGGCGCGCGACGGCACCTGACAGCAACACAAAGCGGCTGCCGGAGAGTTTGGCCGCCGTTTCGAAATCCATGCCGGGGCGAATGCCGGGGATGTCATAATGTTCAACAGGCGTGAAAGCGAAATTGCGCGGGCTGCCTGCGCGGTTGATCTCAACGTTATCGTCTTCGTCTTCGCCGTCGGGAATGGACGGGTCTGGTAGGTTGGGGATCGCCATCAGCAGATCATTTAGCGCGACATCTTGGGCCTTCGCCTCATCATTCAACGCGGCGATTTCGGCTTTCTTTTCGCCGACAAGCGCGCGCAGACGCTGGAATTCATCCTCGTCGCCGCGACCTTTGGCAGCACCCACTTCTTTGGCGGCTTTATTGGCTTCGGCTTGGGCGGTTTCAGCGGCCAGAATTTTAGCGCGGCGGGCCTCATCAAGTGCTAAAATCTGGGACGACGCAGGTGACATCCCACGACGAGACAGAGCTGCATCAAAAGCAGCGGGGTTGTCACGGATGGCGCGGATATCATGCATAGCATCGGTCCTTATTGGTATGGAAGGTGACGTTGATATGCATCATTGAGAAATCTATGAAAACCCGGAAATGCGGCTGTTGCGAAATGAAATGCCAATTTGTTCTCAAAACGATGTGACTTTTAGGACTTAATTTACGGCCAGCACCATATTTACCATGTCAGCCCCTAACGGGGATGTCAGGTTGCATGTTGGTATTGGAATAGTGAAATGGATGTCACACTGACCCTGCGCGGGGACCAGGTCGGAACTTACACGTCTTTAAGTGGCGAAGGCAACAATGCGGACCGCATTGTGACGGTCGACGGATTGGAGGCGCTGGGAACAAGTTCTGATAGTTATACAGTTGTCATCGAGCAAGTGAATTCGGGTGTTACTGAATTTCAAAATGGTCGGTTTGTGACAATTTATGATAGTTCTGGCAATGTGGTGATGCCGCGCACAAACATCAACCCTGATCAAGAGCAGGGGCTTGCTGCGGGTGATGAACACCTCATCATCACGGGAGCAAATTTTGTGATTGATTTGGGGGGCATCCCGGCATCATCCGCGACGGTTACATACGACGTGTCAGATGAAAATGCGGTCCTTGGTGAAGATGATGATGGCGAACTCGATTTCACAACCTTTCCTTGTTTTGGTCTTGGGACGCGCATTGAAACCTCGCGTGGTGAACTGAATGTTGAACATTTGCGCGCTGGTATGCGAGTGCGTACTGCCTCTGGATCATTGCGCCGCGTGCGCTGGGTTGGGATCCGCACCATCGCTTTGCAGCAGGGATCAACGCGGCAGCGTCCGATCCAATTTAAGGCGGGGTGCCTTGGTCCTGATCTGCCCAATCGCGATCTGGTGCTTTCTCCGCAGCACTGCGTGCGACTTGATGGGGGGCAATTGCGCCAGACATTTGACGCTGACAGTGTTCTCGTTCGTGCAAAGGGGCTGGTGGAATTGCCGCACGTGCGCTGGATGCATGGAAAAAAGCGGGTAACTTATGTGTCTGTTTTGCTTGATACGCATGATGTTATCATCGCAAATCGGCTGGCTGTCGAAAGCCTTTATCCCGGGGCAGAAGTGATGCGGTGTCTTGGTCCAAAATTGCGGCGTGAACTATATAACCTAATTCCGGGTCTGAAACGATGGGGTGCGGCGGCTTACGGTCTTCCGGCCCATAAGGTTTTGCGAGTCCAGGAAACACGCAAATACCTGCGGCACTCTTTGTATGGCAAAGATCATTCCTTGCAAAACGTAGTCGCGGGACCGGAGCTTGGGTTATCCTACGCTTGAGACCGGGTGTCTAATCTCGGTCGTGATTGATAAGCACTTGCATCTGGTTGCTAATTGCTTATCTCGCCAGTAACGTGCCGCGAATTTAGGGGCCAATGGCGCTTGCGAATTAAAGGATACCGATATGAGACCTGCCGACCTGTTAATGCTCACGCTGATCTTTGGGATCATGTATTTTCTGCTTATCCGTCCGCAGCAACGCAAGATGAAAGAACACCAAGCGATGCTTGAAGCGCTGCGTCGTGGCGACCAGATCGTGACCCAAGGCGGCGTGAAGGGCAAAATTGTGAAGGTCAAAGACGACAACGAAGTCGAAGTTGAAATTGCGGCGGGCGTGAATGTCCGTGTCGTGAAATCCACGATCACGACGGTCTTGAACAAAACCGAACCGGCGAAATCTTAAACGCCGAAGGGCCGCGTCATGCTGAATTTTTCCTTTACCAAACAGTTCCTAATTTGGGGCACTGTGGTTCTGGGCTTGCTGTTTGCAATGCCAAATGCGTTTTATACGCGGGTTGAAACACATAATGACGCGGTTGCGATCATCGGCGGTGGGCAGTCCAATGACGCGCTAGCCGCTGATGCAGCTGAGTGGCCGGGTTTCTTGCCGTCTGGTCTTGTGAACCTTGGGCTTGATCTGCGCGGCGGTGCGCAATTGTTGGTCGAAGTGCAGCTCGAAGACGTCCAAGCCTCTTACCTTGAAGGGTTCTGGCCAAGCGTGCGTGATGCGTTGGCTACCGAACGCGATACGATTGGTTTTGTAACCCGTGATGATAGCCCGGCTGATGAATTGCGCGTACGTATTTCGCAAGAAGCGGGCGCTGCGCGCGCGCTTGAAATCGTCCGTGGCTTGGGCCAACCCGTCACATCGTTGACGGGGGCTGCTGGCAGTAACTTGGATGTGTCGATCACTGGGCCCGTTCTGACGGTAAAGCTGAGCGAAGCAGAAATTGCCGCGATGAATGATCGCACGATGGCACAAACGCTTGAAATCGTGCGCCGCCGGATCGATGAATCCGGTACACGCGAACCCACTATTCAACGCCAAGGCAGCGATCGGGTTCTTATCCAAGTGCCGGGTGTCGGGTCTGCGCAAGAAGTGATTGATCTGATTGGGACCACTGCACAGCTGACGTTTAACGCTGTTTTGGGCAGCACGACTGACCCAGGGCAATCGCCGGGCACGGGCAATATTCTTGCTCCAGATGCGGAAAATGATGGGGTGTTTTATATCCTCGAAAAACGCGCAGTTGTGACAGGCGAAGATCTTGAAAATGCGCAGTTGGATTTTGACCAAAACGGATCACCTGCGGTGGCGTTCCGGTTCAACACATCAGCGGCCCGCGATTTCGGGGACTACACGCTGGAAAACATCGGATCGCTTTTCGCGATTGTGCTCGATGGCGAAGTGATTTCTGCGCCGCGTATCAACAGCCATATTCCGGGTGGCTCTGGGATTATTTCGGGCAGTTTCTCGGTTGAAGAGGCCACGAACCTTGCGATTTTGCTGCGCGCGGGGGCCTTGCCTGCGGATTTAACCGTGCTTGAAGAACGTACAGTTGGCCCCGAATTGGGCCAAGACAGCATCGACGCGGGCAAAATTGCCTGTATCGTCGCTGGCATCGCCATCCTTATCTTTATGGTGCTCAGCTATGGGCTGTTTGGCCTATTCGCGAACATTGCGTTGATCGTGAATGTTGGGCTGATCTTTGGGCTTTTGTCGATTATCGGTGCGACATTGACCCTACCGGGGATTGCGGGGATTGTGCTGACCATCGGGATGGCGGTGGACGCCAACGTCATCGTGTTTGAACGTATCCGCGAAGAGCTGAAAACTGCTAAAGGGGCCGCACGTGCGGTCGAGTTGGGCTATGAAAAGGCGCTGTCGTCCATCGTTGACGCGAACATCACCACATTCATGACGGCTGTAATCTTGTTCGTCTTTGGATCTGGTCCTGTTTCCGGCTTTGCTGTGACGCTTGGCTTTGGCATTCTTACGTCGGTCTTTACGGCCATATTTGTGACCCGCTCGCTGATCGCGATTTACTTCGCGCGCGCCCGTCCTAAGACAATCGAGGTTTAACATGCGCCTGAAACTCGTTCGCGAAAACATCAACATCGATTTCTTTAGCAAGGCCCGGATTTGGCTGGGCATTTCGCTGGTCATGATGGTCGTGGCCTTAGGGTCATTCTTTACGCAAGGGTTGGCCTTTGGGATTGATTTCCAAGGTGGGACCAGCATCCGTACCCAATCCGAAGTCTCTGTTGATGTCGCCGCCTACCGCGCGGCGCTTGAACCGCTGGGACTAGGAGACGTGTCAATTGCAGAGGTCAACGATCCAAGCTTTGACGATAATCAGCACGTCGCAATGATCCGCATTCAAGCCCAAGAGGGCGACGAACGGATTGCCACTGAGACCGTAGACGCGATTGAAGCAGCGCTGACGACACTTGAACCAACGCTCACATTCCAATCTATCGAATCCGTTGGCCCCAAGGTATCTGGCGAATTGATCAACACCGCAATTTTGGCTGTGGCCTTGGCCGTCGCGGCGATCCTTTTGTATATCTGGATGCGGTTTGAATGGCAGTTTGCTGTGGGCGCTGTGTTGGCGCTTGTCCATGATGTCTTGCTAACCATCGGGATTTTCTCGGAATTGCAGATCAAATTTGACTTGGCCATTATCGCGGCTTTGCTGACGATCGTGGGGTATTCGATCAACGATACGGTGATTGTGTTTGACCGGGTGCGTGAAAACTTGCGTAAATACAAGCAAAAGGACCTCAAAGAGGTGCTGAACCTGTCGATCAATGAAACGCTTTCGAGGACGTTGATGACATCGGTCACGACATTGCTGGCGCTGGTGTCGCTTTATGTGCTGGGCGGCGATGTGATCCGCGGTTTTGTCTTTGCGATGATCTGGGGCGTTGTGATCGGGACCTATTCGTCGATCTTTGTTGCCTCTACTGTCCTGCTGGTCCTTGGCGTCAAACGCGATTGGTCTAAAAAAGACCCAAGTGCCGGCACTCGCTACGCCCATATCGATACCTAAGGAACACCTATGCGCCTGAATGAAATCAGCTACGATAACGCGGCCCCGGTCGATGGCTATGGCGCTGGTTTCTTTCGCATTGGCGGGACCCGGTTTGATGGGCCAATTGCGGCTTTTGCGACTGGTGTGCAGCCTTGGGGCGGCTACGAGGATACCGCCACATTAATCGCGCAGGCCGACACAATGGATGTGCTCTTTGTTGGCACAGGCGCAGAGATCGCCCATTTGCCAACCGATTTTCGCACCGCACTAGAAGACGCCGGGATCGGGGTCGAAGCAATGGCATCACCCGCCGCTTGCCGCACTTACAATGTGCTTTTGTCCGAAGGGCGCCGCGTCGCTGTCGCCCTGATCCCAGTTTGATGTTGCGCGTCACAGATGTGACTTGCGCGCGCGGCGGGATTCCGGTGCTCAGCGAAGTGAGCTTTGATGTCGCCGCGGGTCAGGCATTGGTCTTGCGCGGCCCCAATGGGATCGGCAAAACGACATTGCTGCGCACGCTCGCTGGGTTGCAACCGGCCTTGGCTGGTGTCGTTGACGCAGATGCGGATGATTTGGCCTATGCAAGCCATGCTGATGGGATCAAAACTGCGCTTAGCGTGACCGAAAACCTAAAATTTTGGGCTGATATCTATGGCAATCCCGTGCCTGATACGATCTGGGAGGCCTTTGATCTAGCCGATTTGCAAGACCGTATTGCAGGCACATTATCTGCCGGGCAAAAACGGCGTCTTGGGCTGGCACGGCTTGGTGTTATTGGGCGTAAAATTCTGTTCTTGGATGAACCCACCGTGTCGCTGGATGGGTTTTCTGTCAAACTTTTCGCGAAATGGCTGCAAAATACCCATCTTGCGGGTGGCGGTATCGCTGTGATTGCCACGCATATTGATCTAGGGATTGAAGCCCCCGAGTTGGATTTGACTCCGTTCAAGGCTGATCTGGATATCGGCGGTGGCACTGACGAGGCATTCTTGTGATCGCCTTGCTATTGCGCGACCTGCGGCTCGCTGTGCGCGCAGGCGGTGGGTTTGGACTGGGGCTCGCGTTTTTTCTGATTGTTATCATTCTGGTCCCGTTTGGGGTGGGGCCGCAGGTCGATTTGCTGACACGGATCGCGCCGGGAATATTGTGGGTCGCGTCACTGCTCGCGGCGCTTTTGTCGCTCGACCGGATATTCGCGCTCGACTTTGAAGATGGATCGCTAGGGCTTTTGGCGACCTCACCGCTGCCGCTTGAGGGGGCGGCGTTGATGAAAGCGCTCGCGCATTGGATCACAACCGGACTGCCGCTGACGATTGTGGCGCCTGCGCTTGGGTTCTTGTTGTCCTTGGCATCAGAGGCCTACAGCTATCTTCTGCTTTCGCTACTTTTGGGGACGCCAGCCCTGTCGATGATCGGCACCTTTGGCGCGGCGCTGACGGTGGGGCTGCGACGTGGTGGTTTGCTTTTGTCGCTGCTTGTCTTGCCACTATATGTGCCCACGTTGATTTTCGGGGCAGAGGCCGTGCGGCGCGGGGCCGATGGGCTGGACGCGACGGGCGCGCTGATTCTACTGGGCATGATTACGGCTGGATGTTTTGCGCTGCTGCCATTTGCGACTGCGGCCACATTACGCATGAATCTGCGTTGAAGGCGTGCATGGGGCAGGGTAGGTAAATAGTATGTCGTTTTGGGAATATGCAAATCCGAAGAAATTCATGGGCTGGACCGCGCCCGTGCTTCCCTATGTCTTTGGGGCGGCTGCGCTATGCCTAACAGTTGGGCTGATTTGGGGGTTCTTCTTTACGCCTGACGATTTTCGTCAAGGATCGACTGTCAAAATCATCTACCTACATGTGCCGGCTGCGACGATGGCAACGGGCACTTGGTTCATGATGCTTGCTGCATCGCTGGTATGGATTGTGCGGCGCCATCACGTTTCCGCACTTGCCGCGCGCGCCGCTGCACCCATTGGGCTGACGATGACATTGATCGGATTGCTGACCGGCGCGATTTGGGGGCAGCCGATGTGGGGCACCTATTGGGCGTGGGACCCGCGGCTGACGTCATTTTTGATCCTGTTCCTGTTCTACCTTGGCTATATCGCCATGTGGGAAGCGATCGAAGATCCTGACACCGCTGCAGATTTGACCTCCGTGCTGTGCATGGTGGGCTCTATCTTTGCCATCCTGTCGCGCTATGCGGTGAATTTCTGGAACCAAGGGCTGCACCAAGGCGCGTCTTTGTCACTAGATGCAGAAGAACACGTGTCTGATGTGTTCTGGCAACCGCTGGTGATCTGTATCGTGGGGTTTGTGCTTTTGTTTGTTGGTCTTGTGCTGATGCGCACCCGTACCGAAATTCGCGCCCGACGTATCCGGGCGCTAGAAGCGAGGGCGCGCCGTGCCTGATTTAGGAAAATATGCTGTTGAAGTCTTGGCCGCCTACGGGGTGAGCCTTGGGTTGCTGGCTGTGTTAATATTGCTCAGCTGGCGGCGCTCTGTGCGTATCAGAGTTGCATTGGAACGGATTGAAAACAATGGCTAAAATTTCGCCTCTTGTGATTTTGCCGCCGGTCATCTTTGCCGGGCTTGCGGGCATGTTTGCAGTCAGCATGATACAGGGGGATTCGGACGATCTGCCATCGACTTTCATCGGGCAACAAGCGCCTGCCGTCCCATTGGAGGCCGTATCAGGCACCACGCAACTCACCGATGCGGACCTGCGGGCTGGTGAGATCACTATCGTGAATTTCTGGGCCAGCTGGTGCCCACCGTGCCGTGCTGAGCACCCCAAACTGCTGGAATTGGCCGGCGAAGGCTACCGAATCGCAGGCATCAATTTCCGCGATCAACAGGACCATGCGTCGACATATTTGACCGATTACGAAGACCCGTTTTTCGCCACTGGGTTTGACCTGCGGGGGAGGGTGGCGATTGACTGGGGCGTCACCGCACCACCCGAAACCTTCATCGTCGATGGGGATGGCACGGTTCTGTTCCGTTACGTCGGACCTTTGGTTGGCTCAGATTACGAGCAGCGGTTTTTACCTGCGCTGATGGAAGCAACCAACTAGGTTTCCTGAACTCCGTTTGAAATGGCCCATCAGGAAAAATGGGCCGCTTCGCTCTTATCAAAGCATGCAAAAAACCGCTTTCGCGATGGTCGGGCTACGCCACCGTGATCATGTCGCCTTTGCCAAATTGCGTAGCACATAGTGCAGCACGCCGCCGTTTTCGACATATTCAATCTCGACCGCCGTATCGATCCGGCATTTGACGGTGATGTCTTTGGTTGAACCATCGGCCATCGTGATATTGGCGGTCAATTCTTGCAACGGTTTGACTGTATCAAGGCCTTTGATTGTTACGGTTTCTTCGCCGGTCAGGCCCAGTGTTTTACGGGTGTCGCCGCCAGTGAATTCAAAGGGCACGACGCCCATGCCCACAAGGTTTGACCGGTGAATACGTTCAAAGCTTTCGCAAATCACAGCCTTCACGCCCAGCAGGGATGTACCTTTTGCTGCCCAGTCGCGTGATGACCCAGCACCATATTGTTCACCGCCAAAGATCACGAGCGGTGTGCCTGCGGCCTGATGCGCCATTGCAGCGTCAAAGATCGAGGTTTGGGTGCCGTCTGGCCCTTTGGTGTAACCACCTTCGACTCCGTCCAACATTTCGTTCTTGATGCGGATGTTGGCGAATGTGCCGCGCATCATGACTTCGTGGTTGCCGCGACGCGAGCCGTAAGAGTTGAATTCACGCACGGGCACCTGATGGTCGATCAAATATTGCCCCGCAGGGGACGTGTCTTTGAACGAACCGGCAGGGCTGATGTGGTCGGTTGTGACCATATCACCGAGCACCGCAAGCACTTTGGCGTTCTCAACATCGGCGATTTTGCCTGCGTCCTTGGACATACCTTGGAAGTAGGGAGGGTTTTGCACATAGGTTGATGCGGCGGGCCAATCGTAGGTCTCTGAGCCGGTTGTTTCAACGGCCTGCCATTTATCATCGCCTTTGAATACGTCCGCGTATTTGCTGATAAAGGCCTCGCGGGTGACTGTCTTTTCGACAAGCGCATTGATTTCGGCTGAGGTGGGCCAGATATCTTTGAGGTAAACATCATTGCCGTTTTTGTCTTGCGCGATGGGGTCTTTGGTCAGGTCGATATCCATTGTGCCTGCCAATGCATGGGCGACGACAAGCGGCGGCGAAGCAAGATAGTTCGCGCGCACATCTGGGCTAATACGCCCTTCAAAGTTCCGGTTGCCCGACAGCACGGAAGTTGCCACCAGATCGCCCTCGGCAATCGCCTCTGACAGCTCTTTTTGGATCGGGCCAGAGTTGCCGATACAGGTCGTGCAGCCATAGCCTACAAGGTTAAATCCAATCTTATCAAGATCTTCTTGCAGGCCTGCGGCCTCTAGGTATTCAGACACCACTTGGCTACCAGGAGCGAGCGAGGTCTTGACCCATGGCTTGCGGTCAAGCCCAAGTGCTGCGGCTTTACGTGCGACCAGCCCTGCGCCAATCATCACATATGGGTTGGAAGTATTGGTGCAGGACGTGATCGAGGCGATCACAACATCGCCCGATGAAAGCGTATAATCTTCGCCTGCGACCGGGATTTCTTTATCCAGTGGACGCTTGAAAGTGTCTTTCATTTCTTTGTGGAAGGCCGTTTTTGCATCGGTCAGGGCCACGTAATCCTGCGGCCGTTTCGGGCCTGAAATCGCGGGGACGATTGTTCCCATATCGAGGTGCAATTTGTCGGTGTAGATTGGGCTGTAATCTGCATCGCGCCAGAACCCGTTTTCTTTAGCGTAAGCTTCGACCAATGCGATTCTGTTTTCGTCGCGCCCGGTGTTGCGCAGGTAACGCAGGGTTTCCCCGTCAATCGGGAAGAAACCGCAGGTCGCGCCATATTCTGGGGCCATATTGGCGATGGTCGCGCGGTCCGCCAGTGGCAAACGGTCCAAACCTTCGCCGAAAAATTCAACAAATTTGCCAACGACGCCCAGTTCACGCAGCATTTCGACGACCTTAAGGACCAGATCGGTGCCTGTGGTGCCTTCGACCATCTCGCCCGTTAGTTCAAACCCGACGACTTCTGGGATCAACATTGAAACGGGTTGGCCGAGCATGGCGGCCTCGGCTTCAATCCCGCCGACGCCCCAGCCCAGAACAGCAAGGGCGTTGACCATGGTCGTGTGCGAATCTGTCCCGACAAGCGTATCTGGATAGGCGACTTCGACACCGTTTTGGTCTTTGTCTGTCCAAACGGTTTGAGCCAGGTATTCGAGGTTCACTTGGTGACAGATCCCTGTGCCCGGCGGCACCACGCGGAAGTTGCTAAACGCGCTTTGGCCCCATTTCAGGAACTGATACCGTTCCATATTGCGTTCATATTCGCGATCAACGTTCATTTGAAACGCACGTGGGTTGCCAAATTCATCAATCATAACAGAGTGATCAATGACCAAATCCACAGGGTTGAGCGGGTTAATCTGCTGGGCGTCACCCCCAAGTGCCACAATCCCATCGCGCATCGCCGCGAGGTCAACAACAGCCGGCACGCCCGTGAAATCTTGCATCAGGACACGGGCAGGGCGGTAGGCGATTTCACGTGGGTTTTTACCGCCATTGTCGGCCCATTCAGAAAACGCTTTGATGTCATCGACAGATACAGAAAACCCACCGTCTTCAAAACGTAGCAGGTTTTCGAGCACGACTTTCAAGGCCGCCGGAAGCTTCGAAAAATCACCCAAACCTGCAGCTTGTGCCGCTGGAATTGAGTAATAAGCGACGGATTGATCCCCAACGGTAAGGGTTTTACGGGTTTTTGCTGTATCGGCGCCGACTGTGATCGTCATGGCTATCCCTTTCATGGCGGAAGCTGTGTAAGGCTATGAGGATGATTTATGCATCATGGTGTGCTGCAATCAAGAGGAAGGCGTTGGTCTTTTTTGGCGTATACAACCATAGCGTTTTTCGGTTGTTGCAACTGAAACATACATAACAAACTGTTCGCAATTCATTGATTGGTCATTACAGCCGGGTCGGGCTACACCGAAATACAAGTAGTATCGGGATGTAGAATGTTTAGAACTTTATCGGGAATTGCGGTTTGTGGATTTATGTGGGTGGCACCAATTGCTGCGCAGGCGGATCCCGTTGTTATTGAGCTCTACACTTCGCAGGGGTGTTCATCATGTCCGCCTGCTGATGCATTGCTGCATGATTTATCTAAGCGTGACGATGTCATCGCATTAGCGTTGCATGTTGATTATTGGGACTACATTGGCTGGGCTGATAGCTTTGCGAACCCCGAATACACCGCGCGCCAACATGCTTATGCGCGTGCTGCACATGCGGCGACCGTCTATACCCCCCAAATGATTGTTGGCGGCGTAGACCATGTGATCGGGTCGCGGCCGATGCAGGTGATGGATCTCATCCAAGCACATAGCCAGCAAGAATATCCGGTTTCCGTGACGCTCACGCGGTCCGGCGATTATATCGAAATTTCTGCGACGGCGAGCCAATCTGGCGACTATGTCTTTGAAATCGCAAGATATACGCCGCAGGCAAGTGTCGATATTCGCCGGGGTGAAAACGCCGGTAGACAATTGACCTATTCCAATATTGTGACGGATCTTGATCAGGTCGCAGAATGGGACGGGGCAGGCGTGATGACTATTCGGGCGGCAGCCCCGGGCGATGATCCGGTCGCGGTCTTGGTTCAGCAGGCCGGCCATGGGCCGATCGTGGGTGCCGCGCAGCTGCGCTAAGATTTTCCACGCGTTTTCCAGCGTCGATGCACCCAGAACCATTGTGCCGGATCACGCGCGATCTGCGCCTCAAGCCGTGCGGTCATTTCGGTCATCATTTGTTCGGGGCTTGCTGGGGTGATAGGGGCTTCGACCTCAACTGCGAACGAAAGCCCATCGGGCTGGCGGATACCGAAATATGGGATAACGACCGCATTCATGCGCAGCGCGATATCAGCGGCCGAAGTGGCCGTATGTGCGGGGTGCCCCAAGAATGGCAGGCTGATCCCTTTGGCTGAAACGTCAAACAGCAAAGTCCCCATTCCACCAGATTTCAGATGCCGCGCAAACCCCATCGTGCCGCGCCGGCCCTGTTCAAAAACGGGCCCGCCCCATGATGTCATGGTTTTCGCGTAATGGGAGTTAAAATAGGGGTTCAGCATCGGGCGGTAAAGCCCGCCAATCGTGTAACCCATGTTGGTCAGTACCTGACGCGGGGCTTCGTGGTTGCCATAATGGGCGGTGACAAACATCACAGGACGCTGATCGGATGCGGCCTGTGCAACTGCGGTTAGGCCTGCCCCCGTGGGCGTGATCTCGGATAAGCGCTCAGAAAACTCTTGCCAGGCATAGTTTTCGATCAATGTGCGCCCAAAGTTATCGCAGCAATCCCGTGCAATCTGTTGGCGCTGACTGACCGTCATTTCGGGGTAAATCATTGCGAGGTTGGATTCCGCCCGCTTGCGGTAGCCGGCGAGAGGGGCGATTGCACCGCTGAGCGCGCGCCCCATTGCAGGCACCCGCGTTTCATAGGGCAGTCGCAGTAACGTGCCGATCAACCCTCGCAAAACCCGGTCTGCGATCCAATCTGCATGAGTGCCATGGGAGGATTTGCGCCGAGTCATTTGCGGTCTATAAAAGCGTGAGGAATCATCGGGCTAGAATAGTGCTAATCCCAAGCACCTGTCCACGCGCTATTCGTCCTCGTCATCCTCTTCATCCGGGTCAATCAATGTGATAACACCGCTTTCCGCCATTTCGCGGATTGCAGTTGTAATGGCCGACATCGCCGCCTCTGCATCTGCTTTTTTGATGCGTCCCATCTCTTCGGCGTCTTCACGCATTTGTCCGGCCATACGTTGCGACACGCTGCCAAGTATGAATTCGGCCGAGGCAACAATTGGCGCATCCCCGGCGAGGCCGGCAGCGATCGCGCGCGTTAGTATTTCGGCGTCGACAGAGCGAATGCAGCTCGGGATATCGGTGGGTTTGACGCGCGGCGCGATATCTTTGAATGTAAAGATTGCCTTGCGGACATCGCTTGCAAAATCTGGGTCCGTTTCGCCCAGTGAGGTCAGCACATCTTCGCGCGTGTCCGTAATGGTCGAATTCAAGATTGCGCCCAATCGTTGCACCGGCGGTTTTTCGAACGCGGGTTTTGCGGGCTGCCCATAATCGTGGGCCAGCGATGCGCCAATACGGCGGACAGCATCCGGTGAGATTTCAGATGTCAGGGACATTGCATAAGTGATCCGCCGCGCCCGTTCACCCGGGGTTTGCGTCAGAACCTCTGCCGCTTTGCCAACCTGCAATTTTGAGAGGGCGATGGCGCAAATTTCGATGCTTTCGCGGGTCATGATATCCACCAGCCGTTCGGTCGAAAGGTCGGCGACCGTGGGCCAATGATCACCGTTGCGCACGCTTTCCGTTTGAGCGCGCAGCCGTTCCGCCAAAGATGGGCTGAGATGATCAGACAGGGCTGCAATGGCCCCATCGCGCGACCCCGGGGCCGACAGGCCAATGGCGTCAAGCTGTGCGGTGAATTCAGCCGCGACATCTGCGACGGTGTCGCGATCAACCAGCTTGATCGCCCCTAATTCATTTGTGAGAACTTCTTGAAGTGATTCGGGTAGCTGAGACAACGACAGGTTGCCCCCGTCGCTGATCAACATCTGAACGATCATTGCAGCCTTGCGTCGGCGAGAAAGTGCCGATGCGGTGGGGTGTCAAAATGAATACTCATCCCCACACTCTATGGCGTGGGGGTAAATGAAAGGTTAGAATTCTACCTTATGCACCTGGGTGTGTGAACGAAATCGACAAGTTTTTTAGGTCTTGAATGGTCTCAGGCGATAGACGTGCCTGATCTGCTGTCACCTTGTGTAGGTAGTTAATTTTGTTGAAAATATCCGAGACTTCGCTGTCGGAAAATTCCCGATCTGCGCGCGCACAGCCACAAATACTAATGCTATCATCGATTTTTACAGCACAAACAAGGCCGTATGGCATGCCGTGATCTGAGGCTTTCTTTAGGACGCCTGAGGGATCATCAAGCTCAGACCAGCGACAGCTTCCAGAGTTTTCGAATCCCCATGCGACCATTGGGTCCGTCATGACCAGCCCATTTTGCGAATAATAGTCCAACCATTCTTTTGGATATGTTTGGAACATAAATTTGGGTGTTGTGTAGGCGATATGAAAACCAAGTGCATAACCAGCAGGCGCAAGCTCCCCGAGTTCTTCTAGAACTTCGCTGATTTCTTGTTGTGTTTGCGACATGATTTTACTCGCTTTCCAGTTGCCAAGGTCTACAATATCGCAATACTATTATACTTAGCACCGCATATTTGCATTCTACAGATAACAGTGGTCCAGCAACAAGACCTTAAAATTAAGTTTGAGGCTCGGGGAAAATAGAATGTCGACGTTGATGGGGCCGGACGAGATTGAGCAGCTTGCGCCGTCTGGCTATTATATTGCATTGCGGATTGGTTTTGCTTTTCCGATGGAAGAGGTGAATGCCTTTCCCGCCGAGTGGGTGCATCATTACACTGCCCAAAGGTTTATGCTTTTTGATCCGGCAGTTAGATGGGCATACAGCAATACCGGGACATGCCGCTGGAGCGATATACTGCTTGATGATCCTAAGCGAATTCTTGCGCAGGCGAAGACATTTGGGATGCGTTTTGGTGTTTCGGTTTCCGTTTTTGATGGGAACGTCGATGCCCAACGTTCATTCGCTTCTTTTACCCGTGGTGATCGCGAGTACAACGATCTCGAGGTGAAATTGCTCAAGGCGCTGCTTATCCGCAGGCACAATGAAACCGCCCCACCCACGAATTTGACACGTGCAGAGCTTGAAGCTTTGGGCATGGTCAAAGATGGTAAAAGGCTAAAAGAGATCGCCTTTGAGTTGAGTGTCAGTGAGGGGGCTGTAAAGCAGCGTCTCAAAAATGCAAAATTAAAGCTCGGCGCTAAGACCGGTACGCAAGCTGCGGCACTTGCGAACCAATACGGGCTTATCTGAGCATTACCCGACGTTTTTTCTTACTTAAATAAAATTTGACGCTAATTTGAAATAGGCACGGCCTTCGTGACAATTAGCAGATGTAATTGGGCGTCTATGTCGCCTATCGGTAGAGAGAAAACACCATGGAAAATATTTCGTTTAGCTTCGCGCAACTTCACCAACACGGCACAGCATTTTATGAGTTCCTTGCGCTGCGCAAGCAATTCTTTGTTGACCAGCTTGGCTGGGATATCCCACACGACGATGCCGTTGAAATGGATCAATATGACAACCCGAATGCCCATTACTCGCTGGTTTTGCGTGATGGCAAAGTTATCGGTGGCATGCGTGCGATGTCAACGACGGCCCAATGGGGATCACATACCTACATGCTGGGCGATGCAGTTGCGGGAAAACTGATTGGTATCCCTGAAGATATCATCGACATCGCAACGGTCACACCCAACGTTTGGGAGGCAACACGTGTTGTTATTTCGGATGAGGTTAAAACTCAGGCCGAACGCTCAGAATGTTTAGGGCTTGTTCTTGATGGCGTTGTTGCGCAGGCCAAAGCCCATGGCGGGACCGAGATTATCGCACTTTGCCCGCCTGTATTCGCGCGAACTTTGCGTCAACTTGGCTATGATGTTGATCTGATTGGTGATTCTTATGTGAATTGTCATGACGAGCGCCGCTATGTCGCGATGAGCATGCCGGCCAAGCCGCGCCGTCAAAAAGCAGCCGTTGTTGCGCGCCCAGCCAAGCCGACAAGCGGTGCGCCGTTAGCTGCGGTTCATGCGCCGTCTGTGACTTAAGTACTTATTGCGGCCGGAAAGGACGATTTCCTAACCGACCGCAAAGGCTTAGCTGTCGCCAAAGACCCGCTTAAAGATCGTCTCAACGTGCTTGGTGTGATAGCCAAGGTCGAACTTTTCTTTGATCTCATCGGCTGATAGCGCAGCAAGTACATCTGCGTCGCCTAAAAGCTCGGTTTGGAAGTCTTTGCCTTGCTCCCAGACTTTCATCGCGTTGCGTTGCACCAGCTTATAGGCATCTTCGCGGCTGACTCCGGCTTGGGTCAGTGCAAGAAGGACGCGCTGTGACATCACGAGGCCACGGAATTTGTTCATGTTGGCCAACATGTTGTCAGGGTAGATCACCAGTTTCTCAATCACGCCTGCCAAACGGTGCAGGGCGAAATCAAGCGTGACAGTCGTATCTGGACCAATCGCGCGTTCCACGGATGAATGGCTAATGTCGCGTTCATGCCAAAGCGTCACGTTTTCCATCGCAGGGACAACTGACATGCGCACCAGTCGCGCAAGCCCTGTCAGGTTTTCGGTCAGAACTGGGTTGCGTTTGTGTGGCATCGCGGAAGATCCCTTTTGGCCCTTTGAGAAAAACTCTTCGGCTTCAAGAACTTCGGTGCGCTGCATGTGGCGGACTTCGGTCGCGATGTTTTCTATGGATGATGCGATCACGCCCAGCGTGGCAAAGAACATCGAGTGGCGGTCACGCGGGATGACTTGTGTGCTGATCGGCTCTGGGGAAAGGCCCAGTTTTGCGCAAACATGTTCTTCAACGGATGGATCAATATTGGCGAATGTGCCGACTGCGCCCGAAATAGCACCGGTTGCGATTTCCGCGCGTGCCGCAACAAGACGCGCACGACCGCGGTCCATTTCCGCGTAGAAACGTGCAAAGGTCAGTCCCATTGTGGTTGGTTCTGCGTGGATACCGTGGCTGCGGCCGATGCGGACGGTTTCTTTGTGCTCGATCGCGCGGGTCTTGAGCGCAGCAAGTACACGGTCCATGCCAGCTAAAAGTAGGTCTGCGGCGCGCACAAGCTGTACGTTGAAAGTCGTGTCAAGAACATCGGAAGATGTCATGCCTTGGTGCACAAAGCGGGCTTCGGTTGATCCGATATGTTCGGCCAGATGCGTCAGGAACGCGATCACGTCGTGCTTGGTGACGGCTTCGATTTCGTCGATGCGGGCCACATCAAATTCTACGTCCTTGGCTTTCCAAACTGCGGCAGCGCTCTCAGTTGGGATGACGCCAATGGCGGCTTGCGCGTCGCAGGCGTGGGCTTCAATTTCATACCAGATTTTGAATTTTGTGGCAGGTTCCCAGATGGCTGTCATTTCTGGGCGGGAATAGCGTGGAATCATGGGTGGCACCTTTCTTGGGGTGAGCAGCTATATTCCCCTGCGTCATAAGGGGCAGGGGGCCAAGGCTCAAGGGGCAGTGTGTCGCGATTTGCACCGGTGAGATGATACTGCGGAGCTTTGTATCCAGTGAATTAGGCGTTTCGTGAAAAGGTAGGTGACACAAGTCTAACCTTCAGTGCACTTTGGTAATGGTGGCTGTGCGGGACGAAGCCGATTTTCGCCAGACAGCGTCAATTCCCGGTTCCTCGAACCGTTCAATAAACGGTCGTTTGGGGAGCAGTTAGGTGAACAACCATGTCATCAATCCACAAGCAACAAAGATAAGAAAATAGGCAGCCCAAAACCTTTCTGCGCCAATGGTTGCCACTGTGAAAAATTCTAAAAGAGCTTGTAAGGTAAGAAAAAACGCAAAAACTGAAACAACCAGCGATGCCCAGCGAAATTTACTCCAAATTCCATCACCAGTAGGCGGGAAATCACTCCCTCCCCATACGAAGATCCCGCAGCTCGTAAAAAAATAAATATAAAAAACAGCAAGATTCCAAGCGAAGCTTTGGTTTTTTCAGCTCGCTCTTTTTTGCTGTAGTTAGGAAAAATCTTCAAGTATTGCCCCTTAGCGTCCCTATCCATGCACGATCCGATTTCTGATACCACGTCTTAATTCCAAAAAAATCGTTTTAACGTGACAGTAAATTTCCTCGAGTTACGCTGTCAAAAATTCTGTTTATAACCTAAGTAGTTGTTGAAGTTTTTTGTGCTCCATGATCGCAGACATTAGCTGCACCGCAGAAGTTCAGTAAAGAGGGCTCGAAGGAGCCTTTTGCTACATTATCCGCGAAGGTCCGGATTTTGAGCGACGATAACTGTAGGGTGGATTTAAATCCACCCTACGTGGGTGCTGCGAGCTGTGTGGTGATCATGTTTGTGCGCTCTAGGCTGCGGTGGACCGGGCATTTGTCGGCGATTTCAAGCAAGCGCGCGCGCTGATCCTCTGACAGGTCTCCGGTGAGCGTGATGTGCCGATCAAAGTGATCGATCTTCGCGCCCGGCTTTGCCGCGTCGGTGGCGTGTTCTTTGGCATGGCTGACATCGACGCGCACCCCGTTCAGCGGCCACTTTTTACGCCGGGCATACATGCGGATCGTCATCGATGTGCAGGCCCCAAGCCCGGCGGCAACAAAGCCGTAGGGGGTGAACCCTTTGTCGGTTCCACCATATTTTGCGGGTTCATCCGCCAGCGCATGATGCATGCCGCTTTGCACATCTTGCAAGAACCCGTCGGGGGCGGCTTCAGTGACCCGAGTGATCCCTTCGGGTGTTGCATCCTGCGGGGTGGCTTCCGAGGCGGGCAGGTATCGTTTGGACCATGCGGTGATCACGTCAGCGGCGTATTCTGCGTCTTGATGTTTGCTAATCAGGTGGTCTGCATCGTCCAAAGTAACAAAGCTTTTGGGGTGTTTTGCCGCCATGAAGATATTAGCGGCGTTGTCGATGCTGACAATGCTGTCGCGCGGCGCATGCAGGACCAAAAGTGCCGTGTGGAGCTGTGCAATTGCCGGGGCCAGTTCCGCTGTACTGATATCATCCACAAAACCCTTACCGATGGTAAAGGGGCGACCACCAAGTGAGACTTGTGCCGCGCCTTGCGTCTGAATTTCGGGCAAAGCCCCTTCAAAATGGTGGGTGACATGCGCCGGATCAAAAGGGGCACCGATTGTCACGACAGCCTTGGCGGATGGGATCGCGCTTGCCGCTTTTAAGATCGCAGCCCCGCCTAGAGAGTGACCGATGAGCAAGTTTGGCGCGAGACCGCGTTCTTTGAGTGTCTGTGCCGCCGCGACCAAATCTGACACGTTCGACGAAAAACTGGTCTCTTCAAACGCACCTTCCGACTGCCCAAGCCCTGTGAAATCGAACCGCAGCACGGCCACCCCTGTCGCCGCAAGCCGGGCAGAAATGCGCCGCGCCGCGATACTGTCTTTGGAACAGGTAAAACAATGCGCAAAAAGCGCGGTCGCACGCGGTGTGCCTTGGGGCAGATCCAAACGCGCCGACAGCGTATCGCCAGCGTGCCCTGCAAAAGTGATCCGTTCTGTGTGCATCGTCAAATCCTCGTAGCTGCGCAAACCCTGCACATCATATGGTCAGCCGTTGCACGCAAAACAATCACAATGAGCCGCAATCGCGATCAGGTGAAAGAGGTTACAATGCGGCAGCTATTTCGGTTTTCGGGCGGCATGACGCTTTTGGTGCTTTGTGCAGGTGTTTTGTTTGGGTTTGGTGGGCACGTGCATCCGCTGGGGGATAGTCTTGCATTGTTGCGGATGCCTCTGGGCATTGTCTGTGCAGCAGGATTGGTATTTCAAATGCCGAAGATTTTGCGGATTTTTGGCGTTGCGGCTACTACTCTTGCGCTGGGGACGACGGCGCCGCTGCTGGTTGCGTCGGGGGCAGAGGGTCCACTGCTGCTATATACGAAAAACCTGCTTTACCGAAATTCTGATCTACCCGCGCTGGCCGCTGACATCCGGGCAAGCGCGGCGGATGTTGTGACCTTACAAGAGGTTGGGCAGCGCAATGATGTGTTCTTGACGATGCTGTTGAATGATTATCCACATCAACATTTGTGTCGGTTTTCGGGGTGGAGTGGGGTGGCTGTGCTGTCAAAGACACCGTTTGAAGGTGCGCCACAGTGTTCAACACATCGCGGTATTGCTGCTGCGCGCATCGTGAACGAAGGGCAGGCCGTCTGGGTGGCATCCGTGCATTTGCCTTGGCCTTACCCATACGATCACGCGCGCTCGGCAACGTCTGCTACGACCTTGCTCGCGCAGCTTGAAGGCCCAATTGTGATGGGCGGCGACTTTAACATCTTTCCTTGGGCGTCGTCGGTTCGCGAATTGCGCCGGGTATCTCAGACCCGATTGGCGCGTCCATTGCGCCCAACCTATAACTTATATGGCACGCCGCTGTTTCTCGACTATGTTGCTGCACCCGGCGGCGGGCGTGTGACCTATCGTGATCGGTTGGGCTCGGATCATCTGGGGGTTCTGGCTGCGCTGCATCTGTCTGGCTAGGGCGCAACGAAAAAGGCACCGCCGTAGCGGTGCCTTTCCCAATCTCGTGAACTGCGGAAATTAGCAGCTGTAGTACAGCTTGTATTCCATTGGGTGTGGTGTGTGCTCGTATGCGTACACTTCTTCCCACTTCAGTTCCATGTAACCTTCGAGCTGGTCTTTGGTGAACACGTCACCTTGGATCAGGAAGTCATGGTCTGCTTCAAGGGCTTCAAGCGCCTCGCGCAATGAACCACAAACAGTTGGGATACCTGCAAGCTCTTCTGGTGGCAGATCGTAAAGATCTTTGTCAGATGAGGGGCCGGGATCGATCTTGTTTTTGATGCCGTCAAGGCCAGCCATCAGCAGTGCTGAGAAGCACAGGTATGGGTTGGCTGCTGGATCAGGGAAACGTGCTTCGACGCGTTTCGCTTTTGGGTTTTCGGCCCAAGGAATACGCACACAACCAGACCGGTTAGACGCAGAGTAAGCGCGCAGAACTGGGGCTTCAAAACCTGGGATCAGGCGCTTGTAGCTGTTTGTGGATGGGTTGGTGATCGCGTTCAGCGCTTTGGCGTGCTTAAGGATACCACCGATGAAGTACAGCGCTTCTTGTGACAGATCCGCGTATTTGTCGCCTGCGAACAGTGGTTTGCCGTCCTTATAGATCGACATGTTCACGTGCATACCGGTGCCGTTGTCGCCAGCGATTGGCTTTGGCATAAATGTCGCTGATTTGCCGTAAGCTTGGGCGACGTTGTGTACAACGTATTTGTATTTTTGGATTTCGTCAGCTTGATGTGTCAGCGTGCCAAAAATCAGGCCCAATTCGTGCTGGCAAGACGCCACTTCGTGGTGGTGCTTGTCAACCTTCATGCCCATGCGTTTCATGGTGGACAGCATTTCAGAACGCATTTCTTGTGCGTCATCCACTGGGTTTACAGGGAAATAGCCACCCTTAACGCCCGGACGGTGGCCTGTGTTGCCCATCTCATATTCAGTGTCTGTGTTCCAAGCGCCGTCGATGGCGTCAACTTGGTAGGACACTTTGTTCATGGCGACCTGGAAGCGGACATCGTCGAAGACGAAGAATTCAGCTTCTGGGCCAAAGTAAGCAGCGTCACCGATGCCTGTTGATTTCAGGTATTCTTCGGCTTTGGCAGCGGTGCCGCGTGGGTCGCGGTCGTAGGCTTCCATTGTGTCAGGTTCGACAACATCACAGTGGATACAGATTGTTTTTTCCGCATAGAACGGATCAACATATGCGCTGCTTGCCTGTGGCATCAGTTTCATGTCTGATTTGTCGATTGATTTCCAACCAGCGATGGATGAACCATCGAACATAAAGCCTTCTTCGAGGAAGTCTTCGTCAACCAGATCAGAAACCACGGTTACGTGCTGAAGTTTCCCGCGTGGATCAGTGAAGCGGATATCGACATAGTCGGCCTCTTCATCTTTGATCAGCTTGATGACATCTTTGTTGTCCATTTTGGTACCTTTCTAAGAGTCTTTTGGTAGGTGTACGGTCTGCGGGACAGGCCCGCAATGTGGTATTAGAGAGCTTCGTCGCCGGTTTCCCCGGTACGAATGCGAATTGCCTGCTCAATTGGAGAGACAAAAATCTTGCCATCGCCAATTTTGTCGGTTTTTGCGGCACCCACGATTGCTTCGACAGCGGCATCAACCTGATCGTCAGCAAGAACGATCTCAACTTTCACCTTTGGCAGGAAGTCCACAACATATTCTGCACCGCGGTACAGTTCTGTGTGGCCCTTTTGACGGCCAAAGCCTTTGACCTCGACGACGGAAAGACCTTGTACGCCGACGTCTTGCAGCGCTTCTTTCACTTCATCGAGTTTGAATGGTTTGATGATCGCTTCGATCTTTTTCATAGGCCGCGACTCCCCTAACGGTGTTTCAAGCTGGTCAGAACATTTCTGTTGCATCGGGACAATTCGTGACGAACCATAAGCTGTGTTGCAAGAGGGTAAAGAACAGTAAGTGATTAATTGTTGTGCAATTATCCTGAAAAATGTGCGAAATGTAAACTGGATGCCTATTTGATGACCGAACTTTTGACTGCTGCCCAAATGCGCGCCATTGAGGCTGCCGCGATTGCCTCTGGCGATGTCACCGGGCTTGAACTGATGGAGCGCGCCGGGCGTGGCGTTGTGACCGCCATTTTTGAAGAATGGCCAGAGCTTGCGCCCGCATGGGGGCCAGCCCCCAAACCCCCGGAGTATTTGTTGCAAGATGATGAAAAGGGCAAGCATAGGGCGGTGGTCTTATGTGGGCCGGGCAATAACGGCGGCGACGGGTTTGTTGTTGCGCGGTTGTTGTTTGAGGCGGGCTGGGATGTTGAGGTATTTTTGTATGGCGATGCTGAGAGGCTGCCGCCGGATGCAATGGCGAATTATGCGCGGTGGGCGGAATTGGGTCGCGTGTACGCAATGTCGGCTTGCACATCGGAGCGCTGGGTCAGGCAGCCACTTGTAATTGACGCTGTGTTTGGCATCGGTGCCGGCCGTCCGCTGCCTGACACCGTACGAAATGTGCTTATGGCAACTATGAACTGTCCGCGCGTCGCAATTGATGTGCCGAGCATGCTGTCCAGCGACACAGGCGAGATGCTATCGCCAATGTGGGGGCGGGTTGGCGCAGCGCGCCTGACGGTTACCTTTCACGCACGAAAGCCGGGCCATTTATTGGAAGCGGGGCCTGAAAATTGCGGCAAGCTGCGGGTCGTTGATATCGGGCTCGGGCGATTTGAAGTGGCGCATCAAGCGCGTGTGCAGCTTGTGCAACGTCATAGTATTTGGGTTATTGAGAAGGGGACTGGCCACAAATACTCCCATGGTCACGCCTTCATCCTGACTGGCGGTATCGGTAAAGGTGGCGCTGCGCGGCTTGCGGCGCGGGGGGCTTTGCGGATTGGTGCGGGGGCTGTGACGGTTGGGTGTCCTGAGGCGGCGTTGATTGAAAATGCGGCGCAGTTGAATGCTGTGATGCTGACACTCGTGAATGATGCCGTTGCTTTGGGTGCTATTTTGATGGATGCGCGCATCAATGCGCTTTGCGTTGGGCCGGGGTTGGGGCTTGGCGCGCGGGAGGCGGCGCTCGTTGCGGCCGTGTTAGAAAGCGGGCGGGCGGCGGTTTTGGATGCGGACGCGTTGACGTTGCTTGCGCGTGACGCGGGACTATTCGCGAAGCTGCATAAGTCGTGTGTGCTGACACCCCACGCAGGTGAATTTGCACGGCTGTTCCCGGATATTTCTGAGAAACTGAATGCGCCCGCGACCGCTGGCCCTGCCTATTCTAAGGTGGATGCCACACGCGCAGCGGCAAAGCGGGCAGGGTGCGTTGTTCTATATAAGGGGGCTGATACAGTGATTGCGGACCCATCGGGGCGATGCAGTATCAATGCGTCGGTATACGCGCGCGCGGCACCTTGGC
>CALLAF010000017.1 GCA_938002605.1 uncultured Paracoccaceae bacterium
TGTGGGGCGACACATAGTTTTACCTTTTCAAGCACTCTTACCGTTGAATTATTTTGATAAATTTTTGGCACGCCGCACCCAATTTACCTTTTACGACACATAGTTTTACCATTGGCTTACAAGTTACTATTGTACTGCGAAAGCAGCGGTAGTCCCGAAGTTATTCAATTGCGGTGCAGCGTGGCGCCGTTTTTGTCTCGATTGCTTAAAAAACAGCCGAGACAAAACTATGGCGATGCGAGGCGCACGACTATCACGCAAAGATGAAGTCGCTTTGTTCAATCTGGCCTGCTGTCCCGAGCAAGGTGATCAGGTCACCGGTCCCATAATCAACTTCAGTTGCACCTGATCCATCCGTGGTGATCGTGATATCCGCAAAGACAAGACCAGTAGCGCTCAAGTCAATCGTATCGATCCCGTCTTCATAGTCGGTTACAACGTCGTGCCCATCGCCGGAAGCAAAGACAAATGTATCCGCGCCTAGATCACCGACAAGCACATCGCTTCCAGTCCCGCCTGTGAGCGTGTCAGAACCACCCGCGCCCTTAAGGTAGTTGTTCCCGACATCTCCTGTAAGAGTATTGTCGACCCCGTCAGTGCCGACCTGGAACTCAGTGAGTGCAACCCCTTCAGAAAAGATGATCTGATCGATCGTATAGTCATAATCTGCATCGAAGTGGTTATCGATGGTGACTGTCTCTCCGTCAGATGCTGTGATGACAAGGTCATTTGCGACTTGAGTGATGGAGACATCCGTGCTGCTTTGATCCGTGAATGTCAGCGTATCCGTGCCGCTATTACTGCCACCATCAAAGTCATTGATGGTATAGGATCCATCGCCCGACGTGTGGACGTAGTTTTCTCCCAAAGACGTGCCAGAGACGACCGCATAGCCCGCAGCCTTCTGATCTGCAACAGACCTGTCGCGCACGGCTTGCCACTCCATCGTGACGCCATCAGCGAAGCTAATCTGCTCGATATGATAGTCTTGATCCGTGTCAAAGTAGTTATCAATGGTGATCGTTTCGCCGCCGTCCGTGGTGATGACAAGATCGTAATCGCTCTGGATCATAGAGACATTAGTGCTGTTTAGGTCGGTAAATGTTAGCGTATCCGTGCCGCTATTGCTATTGGGATCAAAGTCATTGATCGTGTACGATCCATCACCTTCGGCATGGACATAGTTTTCGGCAAGCTCAGACCCCGTCACGACAACAGCCCCTGCGGCTTTCTGATCTGCGACCGACCTATCGCGGACTCCCTGCCAATCCAACGATACGCTGTCGGCGAAGCTCAGTGTTTCAACGACGTTTCGACCGTTACTGTAGAAATAGTGTTCGATTGTAACGACATCGCCACCAGCCGTGGTTGCAACCAAATCGTAGTCAATTTGGTTGAACGTGACCTCTGTGCTGTTGAGGTCGGTAAATGTCAGCGTATCGGTGCCGCTGTTGTTGCCATCATCGTAGTCGGTGATCGTGTACGATCCATCGCCTTCGGCATGGACATAGTTCTCGGCAAGTTCAGTGCCTGAGATAATACCATTTCCAGCGGATAGCTGGTTCGCAACGGCTGCATCTCGTGCGTTTTGGGTATCAATCACTGACTGATCTACGATACCTTGGAAATCTAAAATTTCTCCATCTGCAAATTCTAAGAATTCGACAGCACGATTCATTCCGAACGTTGAGCTTGAAGTCCAGAAAAAATCAATAAGTGTAATTGTTTCAAGCGTACTCAGGGTAACAACCAAATCACGGCCATTCTCATTGAGCAACGCAACATCTGAGCTGTTCTGATCAGTCAAAATTAGCCTATCAGTACTGCTCCAAAAATATACAGGGGTGTATTCAGTGATCGTATACGAGCCATCACCGCTCGTGTGATAGTAATTCTCATTTTGTGCGGAACCCACTACAGCACCCGTTGCCTTTTGCTCCGCAACGGTCCGGTCTCGGATTTCTTGCGCATTCATAATAACGCCATCCGCGAATTCGATGAGTTCGACGTTGTTTTCTTGATCCCACCCAAAGTGACCTTGGATTGTGACTTGTTCGCCAGTATTCAGCACTAAAATCAGTTCCGAGTTCGCACCACGGGTAAAGCTCACATCCGTTGACTGATGGTCTGTAAAGGTCAGTTGATCTGTGTCGCTCCAGATGTATTCAGACTCGATGATCGTATCGTTTCCGTCGCCTTCGCGATAGATGTAAAGGTCATCTCCGGAACCGCCTGAAAGTGTGTCATCGCCGAGGCCGCCGAGGAACGTTGTGTCCTCACCCCAGCCCGACAGCATATCATCGCCGTCATGGCCCAACATGATGCTGTCTTCTATTGACGCCAGAGTATCGTCGGCCACACCACCTTCATCTCCGAATGTTACATCAAAGATCGTTTCAATCAGGCTGCGGTCAATGTCTGTAAAGGAGGCCGCAATTAGGGCTGGAATACCCGTCAAATCTTCTTGGAACATGGCAAGCACCTCAAGTGCCTCAGCGTCGGTGCCATACCCGTCATCTCTGTACATTGTTATAAAATCGACAACAAAGTCATTGCTTTGCCCGGCAATGTCATCGGTAAATGGATTGTAGAACAGGTGCTGCATTGGAGCTAGAGCACCCAAATCAGCATCCGCACCTTCTTCAGCCAGAATTGTTTGCACGGATTGGGTCATGAAACGCACAGCCATGTAATCGCGAACGGTTTCATAGGCTTCAATAATCGCTGGAAGCTCAGCCGCAGTTGGGGTTGCAACGACAACGTTTTCCGGCGCAATATAGTTACCCTGCTGGCGGTAGTCTTGACCCGAAATCAGTTGCAAAAACGCGAACGAGCCAACATCCATATCGGGTGCCATATCATCATCAAGATCGACGCCAACAGTGTTCAATTGCATTGTATAGACTTGAGGGTCAGGTGGGGCGCTACCGACGGAAACCGACGTTTCGCCAACATCTGCGGTCGTGATCGGGAAGCCCCAGAAGGAAGCTGGGTATTCTCCTCCTGCTGAACCTACATTGCCCTGCGTACCGCCTGCGCTCTCGGGGATGCCGTCAATCATATAGTACGGGGCGGTCCCATCAAGGCTGTCCAAAAATGCATTTATTTCTTCTTGCGTTAGCGGTTGGGCCATTTCCCCACCACTACTACCAGTGTCACCGATGTCGGTATCAACATCTCCTACATTGCCCGCATCAAAGATAAAGCCAATACGGGCGGGCATCGGGCCGTCATAGCTTGGTTCAGTAATCGTGATGGCACCACTACCGTTACCATCACCAGCCTCTGCACTTTGATCAGCGCTTTCGACTTCTTCGATAATTTCCTCGATACGCGTTGTCTCAAAGACAATATGAGTCACGAGATTGACGGCATCCTGACGCCAGACGAGGTCGTCAACCCCTGCCCAAGTTGACAAGAAACTATCAAAACCATCGGTGAACTCTTCAAAGTCGCCATTGCGCGCGTCGGCAATCAATGTACGTGCTTCGGTTTGGAGTTCCGGGGTTTCGGTCATATTGACCCAAAGGTCAGAGACTTCACCAAAGCCACGCAAGTAAGGCAGCGTGAAGACACCCTCATCATACGTAAAGCTCTCAGGCAGGTTTACGTTGCTCTGCACCTGCGACATGTTGAACAACACCTCCCACGACTGCGTGGTCGATCCATCGCTAAAGGTGACATCAGCGGTCTCAATAACAGCGTTCCCTTCAACAGTAAGGTCAACGTCGGTGGTGCTCAGGCTCAGCTCAACAATACCAGCCTCATCAAGCGTGCTAAGCTCATACTCTTGCGAAATACCGTCACCATCGAAATCCTGCCAAAGAAGAAGATCGCCGAAATTGGCATCAAGGTTATTCACAACACCGTCGCCGTTGGTATCAAACGCCTGCAACTCTTCGTATCCAGTTTGGTCAGACGACCCGAACAGCTCCGAAATATCGTCGATGACGCCATTGCCGTCGCGATCAATCGCAAGCAGCCCATCGTCCGAAGATACCCACCCCGTCAGTTCAGCATAACCATCCCCATCTAGGTCGAAATACGCAGAGGAATCGTCCAAAGAAACAAGCTCGATCCCGTCCCCATCAAGGTCAATCACCAGTGGATCGCGCGGCTCTTCGATAGAAAACTCAAGATTGATAACAGCCTCAAGCCAACCAGGGTTTTCTTGTACGAATTGGCCCCAAAAAACATTCATAGCGACGCCAGCAGCGAGTGCGGCGAGCAGTGCCGGAGCAGCCCCAGCACCTATCGCACCAGTTACTGCAAGAGCGAGCGCACTTGCCCCATAGCTCAACAATACCGAGGCAGACGCGCCGGCCATGGTCTCTGCAGCGGCATCTACATCACCAGCTTCAAATTGTTTATAAGCCACACCGAAAGCCACAGCGAGCCCAGCGACGTCCATGGCCGCGCCCGCATAGGCGATATATTTAAATGCGTTTGGCGACTCCCGCATGAAATTTTCAATCGCGGAATTGGCTTTGTCCATGATACCTGAAAGCTTCGCGCCAAATGCTTTGAATTCTGCCAAAGAGGCCGAATTACGCATGCTTTCAATATAGCCATCAAGACCTGAAAACATTTCCCCAATGTTCAGGCGTAAACCGGACGTATCAATCGCCAGCGCACCCGATGCAGTCAGGTGCGTGTTCATCACATCAAGACGATCAAAACTGTCCGTTAATTGGCTAACGGCCTTTTTGAGGATATCGTTAATTATCGTTGCTGAAGGGACATCAGTGGTGGAATTAAGGTCATTCGTAAGCCCCGATATATTGGCATCAAGCGCGGGAGCCGCTATTGCTGTGCCCAAATACGGATTCCGTGTGGTGAAGGTGCCATCAACAGGGTCAATTTCCAAACCAAGGTAATTTTTTACCTTTTGGGAAAAAGCAACTTCCGCTGGGTCAAAACCGTTGGGAGCAACCCCATAAGTCATTCCCTCACCAAAACTATATGTGAGCGCGTTTACAGCATTAAACGATTGATTTGTTGCTGTGCCATATACACCATCGATATACGCATCAGTTTGTGCGATAACATCTAAAGAAAGAAAATAATTACCACCGGCATCCACGCCGAAAATACTGTCCAGTGATGCGCCGGCGAGCTTAGAATCGGCGGAACTCAAAATGGTCAGAATACCATTTGTTTGCGCGCCAGAATAATCTAGTGCGCCCCTAAAGAAGGAATGCAAGCCATTGAACGCTGCGCCCTTTTGCGCATCGGAAATTGGGAGTTTGCTTATATCGTTCAAAAGGCGACCATACGCGGCAGAAAGGTCTGCGTGATAGCCTGCATGCAGCGCGCTATCCATTGCTGCCGCAGCGCTCGCTGAGGTCGGAAGCGGGATGAGATTGTAACCAGCATGAAGGTCGAATGCACCATTCGTCCAGTCAAAAATCCGCTCTGCAAACACTTCATATATTTCACGCGGCAAAATGTGGTGAATTTGAACGGTATCAACCATTTGATTAATCCATAAATTTTAGAAAAATAATTTGATGTCGTTTAGACGCTAAAGATTGACGTCGCTCGCGACGGCTTTCCATGATGTGAAAAATGGCGCACCTGCGGTCTCAAAGGCATCATGCAATGCGTCTGACATGGCGTATTCTATTTCAGGTTTGCCATATCGCTTTTCGCGCCAAAGATGGTGACCAGCGGTAACGGCTGGATCAAACGTCAATCGGTGTTGTTCCCGATTCCGCCAGCGGATTTCCATATAGTCGCGCGTACCTGGAAAAGGGTCAGACTTTATTGCGACCGTCGAGCGCTCGTCGATGATACTATCAATTGTTTGCGTAACGTTCAGGAAATAGTAGTTCCCCTCTGCAGGGGTGCCATCGCGATATTTCACGTCGATCGGCACGATCTGATGTGTGTCAGGTTCAATGCGGTCAAGAACGTCTTTGATTGATTGGTGAATGATGATTGCGCCGCTACGGGCACACCATGTTGGCGCAAAGCATTTCAACCGGTCAGGAAGAATACTCAGTACACAGTCTTCCGGGATTTCTTCGCGCGAAAGCGTGCGCGTTCCGCACATAAATACCTTAGAAATTTCGCTGGCGCGCTTTATCCGCACCATTTCTTCTTCGGTCGCCCGAATGCCCGGCCGACTTTGACTGCCCAGAATTCTTTGCCTCCAGCGCGTTAGGTCACTTGGCATATGGAACCGTTCGGGGTCTTCATAGGGAATTTCGACGATGTAAGGCATATCAGGAGCTTTTGAATGAAGTAAATGACTTATAGGCGATGTAGAACAACCACCGCGTGGGTTGTCAACGGTTTTGCCGGTGGATTTGCGAGAAGGGTGATAGTGTCCGGTGCAAGGTATGGATATGCTCAAAATAATAGCTAAAAGACATTGGTCAGGTGAAGCGGCTGGATTAAACGTAGCGCTGCGGCGAATGGGGCAGATCGCTCCCTCTCGAGCGGCCTAAGGGGTGCGTATAGCTTTTGGATAGGTATCTGCGAGATTTTGCCATCCATGACGTGCCGACGACAGAATATGGGGCTTTCATAGCTGCAATTTGCACCTCAATTGGCTTCGAAGCGTAAAGGCATCGAAATACCGCTAAATTTGGGTTGCCCTCCTAGCTTGAGGCATTGAACGCAAGAACCTACGCCACTGAAAATCGGCTTAGTAAATATTATCGGTCTCAAACTGAAACAACCGAAGGTATATCGTGACATGCCTTGGCGGTTTTTAAAACCATCAAGGCAGAAGTGCGTGAATCTTTCTGATCATGTCGGATGCATCATCGGCAACCTGATCCCCAACCCTTGCAGTTGCATTTCCAGGCTTGATCGTTTGTATATCCGGCTGAGACCGTCGGGCATTTCCATTGGCCAGACGCGGTTTCCCTCTAGGAAGCAACCAAATGGTCCGGGCTTTCGATTGAGCTGCTTCGCGAGAAGTCCCAGTGTGATGTGATCTTGCAAAAACACCTCGATGCTGCCCTTGGAGATAGCTGTTATATGTTGTCCGGATCTCGTACTGCGCATGCCAATATTTTGTAAAAGCCCCTCCTCGACGAGCCAACTTATCGTTTGGTGCTTCACGTGCAGCTTAAGCGCTGCATCGCTCCGCGTTAGGCCGGGTTGATCGGTATTGTGCAGGACAGTTCGGCTGCTGCGCAGACCAATTCTAATACGTCCAAAACCTTTGCTGTCAGCGTCTTTTGTGGCTAAGATTTTTCCGGCCAAAAGCAGTCGTATGATCACAGGCGTTTTAAGTTTCAGCCTAGAAGCCGCTTTATTCAAAGGGATGTAGGTTTCATCAGACAACGGGGCAGTCAGACACGTTTCGAGTTGTTTCAACAGTTCACTCAGCCGATCCTGATGATAGCGCGGACCACGGCAATAACTGTCATCAATCGTTTTGATAATACCTGCTACCTTCAATTCCAGCACAAGGCCTTTACTGACATTCAAAAACCGCGCAGCCTGCTGGCTCGTTAGTCGCTTGCCGGCACGTTCTTCAAAGGCACGTAAATCGTTTTCAACGATTTGCCTGTGTAACTCTACGGAGCTTCCCTCGTTGAGAGGTGTGGCCAGGCCCTGTTCAACAAGATGTTTGTGCATTCTCGCACGGTTAATGCCCAAAGCCCTAAGTCCAGAAGAAACGGAATAGACCGGGCTTTTCGTGCAGGGCTTACCAAGCACTGTTCTCGTTCCGGAAACGGGATAATTTTGCGCAATAATATCTCTGATTAAGTCACGCAAGGAATCCATATCTTTCTTGAGAGATGATCCGTGCAGCCAAACATACAACGCACCAAGATCTTTATTGTAGCCACCCATATGAAACGATTGTTTGGTGCGTAGTGATAGCAGCGCGTCTTTCAGGCCTGCCTCGCCCTCGCACAACGCTTCAAACCCCTTTTGAGCGGATAGCCACAATTCATGCTCGCTGGCGGAACGGAGTTTGCGCTCTGCCCCGAACTGCAACACGAACCCTAAAGTCTCACAGAGCTTACATGCGACATCCAGCGTCAGATCATCAAGAAATGGAACTTGTTCCATCCCCCTGGAGCGGTGCCACACATACTCCTCAAACCCTGTGTATTCTGTTCGACGCGTCGAGTTTTCTTGTGCTACGGTCTCAATCATTGATCGGTGTTTCTGCACCGTATGGATGAAGTCATAGTTGAGAATGGTATGCACATCCACGGGAAGGTTAATAAGTGGCGTTGCGTGATCTGCACAGGTTCTGATCGCAGAAAATTGCCAAAAGAAACGCCTGTAGACCCCATCTGAGCCAAGCCGTTCCTCATCTTCTTTAAGGCATAGCGGGCAAAGGCGAACCCGGGTGCGCAAAACCGCGTTTCCGGATGCTGGAAATCCGGCAATAATAAACCGCTTTGCTCCCTCATTGCTAACAGCCCACCTTCGGACACAGGCAGGATCTTCACCCGTGATTGCGGCCAGACCATCCAGAGCGAAGTCATCTCCCGCGATCAATTCCTGCCATCGAAAACCCTGATCGAGGCAGAGATCTCTGGGGCCGCCCAAACCGCAATAGCGGCTAAAGCGGCTGGCAAATGATGTCGCGGTTTCGAACTCGTTTATGTGAAATCTCAGCTTCGCAATAGGTTTCATATGTCATCGCCCTCGGGGGATAGGTCATGGATGCGAGAAGGGTCAATTGCGCGCCAATCTGCAGCTAGAAACGGATTAAGTCCTGGAGGGCAGCTGGCTTTGCGACGGTAGGCTTGTGCATAATGTCGGATAGTGACAGTACAAGCCTTGGCTCGCAGGGCCTCCTCCACCCCATCAAGCAACAAATTAAGAATAATGCCAAATTGGTTCATCCCCGCATGTATGAGCCTTGGCAGGAAGTCTTTGAGATCTAGATCTCCATCCGCTTCAAGCCCAGCCTCAGCAAGGTAACCCTGGAAAATGATCGTGATTTCTTTTGGATGGGTCGCCCAACTGACCGCAGGCAGGATGACCACATAAAGCCTGCGCATCAATTGGACATCTGAATTGATCAACTGTGCCAAATCTGGCGTTCCGGACAGGATCAGCCCAACGGGCCAATCCTTCTGGTTCATCAGGGTTTTAAGGGTATTAACTGCAGAATCCTGCCGCATCGCCCGAGTGGCCCCATACAAATCCTGTGCTTCATCTAAGTGAATGAAAAGTGTTTTGCGTAGTTTAAGAAAATGCCGCACCTGATCCCAAATATAGGCGGCAGGCCGATCTCGTTTGAGTGGATAGCCCAAAGCCGTCAACATCGTCAGCCCCACATGCTTCAACGTGGCTGGCGATGGGATTAATAACTCCACGGTCTCTGCAATTTCATCAGATTGATCTGGTCGTTGCAAGCTAGGGTGACGTGAAAGCAAGCGCTCAACAATAGTGGATTTGCCACTCCCGGACGCGCCGATCACAGCAATCCCCTGGGCTTCTCCCCGAAGCCCAAGTTCAATTTCAGTCCTGCGTTTGGATAGCAGGCTATCAAATTTTACCTGCAGATCGGTGTAAGCCGGATAAGCAATGAAGCGAGACCGCATGCGCGCTAACAAAAGATCGGTTTCGTTACTTTCAAGGGCTGATTTAGTCATCTTCAAATCTCCATGTGGATGGGGTGTCGTCATCGTCATCGTCATCTGGCGTATCAGGGGATGTGTTGGGCTTCGGTTGATCCTCCTCTTCCAGGGGAATGACGTAGCCGAAGAGATCGTGATCAGGTGGCAAGTCAAAACCCTGGTCATTACTTGCTTCGATTGTCAGACCCAGGAAGTTGTCTTCTTCAGCCCTGGCCAAGGCCTGCGGTGTCAGGCGGCGCAGGTATTTTCCAAACCTGTCCTGTTCAGCGGCATTCAACCGTTGGATATGGCGCAAAGCATGCGCCACCGTATCTTCCATGATGCTCGCCTCATGCCGGTGTTTCAGACTGAGTTCTCGGGACGCGGAACGCCAGTCTTCCAAGCAAACACCGTCAAAACACTTCTGAAGGGCGGATGCCGCATGCCATGCGTTACCGATCCGAACCATGATCCAGCCGAGGTCTCGCGGATCAATTTTAGCCTCAACCTCTGTTTCGTGACTGTGCAGATGGAAGTGGCGCAGGGCGGCGCATGTGTAGTCGATGTTGTATATTGTGACGCCTTTGCCCGTGACTGTGCGCCGGTGTTTCAGACCGAAGGCCCGTTTGCGGGTTTGCTCGGATGGGGCAGGGATCAGTCCCATCTGTTTGCTCAGACGGCTCCAGCAGTTCCGGGGGGTCTCACCCTTCAGGCCTTCGTGTGGAAGATTGTGATAAACATCGACGACATAGACGATGAGCATCTGCATCAGAGCATCATCTGAGATCGCAGCGATGCCCTGAGAGGGATAGTCGCCGCGCTCCTTCGGGTTTGAGAAGGTTCTACCAGCCAGAAACGGCATCAAGGCGGTGCCGAAAGTCCGGAATATCCGCTCTATACGTCCGCGCAGTTGGGGCGTGCCAGCAGCGGGTGTCTCAAAGCCACCACCTGCATCGGTAATCGCCATGTGAAATTGGTCATCAATGAAAGCCGAGCCCTGATCTGAGACGACACTGACCAAGCCACCAAAAAAGGGCCAGTCGCTTTTGCAGCCTGCGGCAATGGCAAAGTCAGTTTTGTCCCGTGTGGCATCTGCGATGGTCGCAATCGCGTCAGCCGTATTGGGTGTCGCTGCTAGACGCATGCCCAGAACGCAACGGGTTGCGCAGTCAATGGCAACATAGAGCCATCGCCGCCCGCGTTCGATCTTTGAAAGTTCCTCTGCGGTCAGGCCATCAAGAGCACCGCGTTCCACGAGAAGCCCGATGAGGTCAACTTTCCATTCGTCGATCTCAATCCGTTCCATGGGAAAAGATACATCAAGCCCATTCTCCCAGAGGCCAAAATCCTTATTGGCCTGATCCACTCCATGACGGTGCGCCCGTGTGAAGTAAGGATCAAGCTTTGACAGGGCGCGTTCAACTGTACGTTTTGCTGGTATACGTAATGGATTCAGGCCAGCATCTTGACGCTGGCGGTTTTCTCGCCGGAAGAGGTCGCGACAGAGATCATAGATGATTTTTTTACTTTTGCGCTGTTGAGAGAGGTAGGCCTCAAATGCCTCCCCCATAATACGCCGTCCCTCAAGACAAAAGCGATCCTCAGTGTTCCCGCAGCGGCTATAGCGCGGAATCAGAGACAGAGGATCGCCGCCGGAGCGTTCATACCGCTTGATCCAGCCTCGCAGGGTTCTCGGAGATGGCGGTTTTCTTAGTTTTACACTCTGGCCAGCCCGGGGTTTCTTACACATGAACTGACTGGCTTGTTCATGTTCAGCAACCCTTGCCGCCAGATCTGGCATAATTCGTGCAATCGCTTTGTCCGTCCGGTTTGTCCGCCCGGCGCACTCGAGTTGCAGAAAACTCTGGACATTAATCAGGCGCCACAAGGTGAGTGAGCCACGTTCTCCCGGCAGATCGCTGATCGCATCCACATCAATGTTTTCCCGCACCCGCTGACGTTCCGGCAGGTAATAGCCACGGGTAAATTCGGTGTTGGGCAGTTTCAGAAGATCCTGAAACTGCTCAGGCGTCAGGATCAGGGAGCTGCGCCGGCCATCGGTGCTCTCAAAACTGAGTTCAGATGCCGTGATTTCAACCGCTCGATATGACAGGCCTTCAACTGAAAGCCTGTCATAGTAGTTTACGCGAAAGAAGAAATTCATGATCCATTTCCCCGTTGCAGCAAGGTTTGCGGGGTGATCAGAACCTTCCGGTCTGCGGCAAGCCTGCCGGTATAGATCCCGGTGAATACGGTCCGGAAACCTGCGGCCTGACCCTTAAGGCGGTCTGCAAGTGTCATGAGTGAAATCGGAAAGCTACAGGTTGCGAGTTCAGCATCCAGTTGCGCCAGATCGTCTTCGGAAACGTAGCGGCGGAATATGCAGAACCGCTGGGCATTCAATGCTTCCGCCAGCGTAAAGCAGGCATCTGTGACCAGCCGAAACTCATCTGCATATGTCTTGGGGAGCGATTTGCGGATGTATTTCAGCTCTCGGACGAACTCGGGCTTACGTGCTTTTTTCGCGGGTTTGATCGCGAATGCGATCCTGCGACCGTCCCACAGTGCGACAAGAAGATCAGGTGTATGCAGGCGGATCTTTCCATCCGCTCCTCTATAAGTCAGGGCAGGGGGTTGTTCCCAAAGATCGAACACTGGCAGATGCGCCTGCAAGATCACGCTGACGCGATGCTCAAGCTTGCTTTCAAACTGTAAGACCCTCATGCGGCCATCAGGATCTGCTGGCAGATCTATCAGACTGCGCCCCCGGGAACTGCCCGGTGATTTCTTCGGGATTGTACGCGTGCTGCGACTGGGCAGCGGAGAGAATTCTCCGCTGTTAAATGTTTCGTCATTCATGGTGTATCAGGAGCCTGCGCGCATATCAGTTTTTCGCAGAGCTCCCCCTTTCTTCATAACAGGCAAAAGCCATCCTATTGCCGAAACGCGCGCTTCGGCTTGACTTTGCGACTGGATTGGTGGAAGAAATACATGCCGGGTAGGACACTCGACATTTGGATCAGGCTTCGCGGATTGGACTTTGCGAGGCCTTTTTCATTTCTTCCGCTGAGCGGTTAAGGCTGTGTGTCAGATCATGTTGGATCTCCTTATTTAGTTTTATAACGTTCCGGCCAGAGGGCTTCGGGCGTTGTCTTCAATGCCTCGGCTATCGCTATCTCGATTCTCTTCGAGCGCCGGTCACCTATGGAAACGGCAGACGTAGCGCTTTGACCTACCCTGAGAGCACGACTGATATCGGCAAGAGAGGTGCCCGCCCGCCGCAGTCGAAACTTTATGGCCTCATGCTTTTGGACATTTCTAAAGCTGGTATTGGTCAAGTGAAGTCCTCCTCCACTCATCGCCATAGCAAATACGTATTACTATTCAAATGCTTGTCGATAAATGACCCCATTTGTGCATTCTTGCAAGGAAGCAGAAATCTTCTAATCCGGCAAAAATATGGATCTGCCCTATTGGTCAAGAACACTAAATCAAGCATGCTTTAGGTGGATTCTAGCTGGGAGGAACTGTGGTGGTCAGGAAAGTATTTGTGGCAGGAGTTTCCGATAGCTTGTTTGTGGCAGTCGAGGGGAGCTTCGGATCATGGAATGTTGTTCATAATGCCGAAATACGGAGGCTGTATTATCGTGAACAAAATCTCGCGAAACTGGGCGAAATACTGGGCCTGCCTGGGCGCTGCATCCGCGAGATGCTCATTCTCGTCGGCTTGGAAGAGATATTGTTGCGAGACTTATACTTACAGAGATCTCCTGACCGAACGTATAAGGAAATTGCGCACGCGAATGGCATGAAGTTGGAAACTTTGACCCGATGGATCAAAAATATGGGTTGGCCGGTTCCCAGAGGTCGGGCATTACCTCAGATCACTCAAGCGGATATCGCCAAAGCTTTAGCTCAGAAGGTAAAGATGCAGTGCGGTGATGCGAAGCCTTCAATCAAATCCTTTGCCCGCGATCTTGGAATTAGCTGGCAGACGGCTCGCAATCTGCTCACGATTTGTCAGCTAGCGAAGTGGAACCATGGCGAATGGCTGTTAAAACCCACTGCGTGGCAGTACCGCCCCTCAAAACGTGATGTGGACAAAGTTCCACACTTGTTTGCAATTTTACTCAGGTCCCACTCATTGGAGGGACTCAGCGAACTTCTGAACACCTTCCTGCCTCCAGAGAATGAAAATCAGGACCTGCCTAAGTTCTCTTGACGCGGGCTTTCGATAAAATGGTCTCGTCAAGCGCACTCAAAACGACTGTTCTTGACGGAAACCTCGTGTCACAACGCCAACAGTCTGAAGTAAAATTGCCTAATGGCACTATTTTGCGTGAGAAATAACCAATGGCAAAACTATGTGGCGCAAATGGCAGGTTCTCGACCAAAATGGCAGAACTATATGTCGTTTCAAATTGAATTCTTTGGCGGACTGGGGAGGATTCGAACCCCCGACCCCTTGATTCGTAGTCAAGTACTCTATCCAACTGAGCTACCAATCCGCGTAGGGGGGGATTTAGACGGGCTGGCGGGTGGACGCAAGGCCCTAATTGGATTCTTTTGTTATTTGTTAGGGACTGTAAGTGCGAGATCCGCTTTGGGTAACTCAATGACGAATGTTGTGCCTGAGGGTCCGGTGTCTTGCAGGCGTAGGCGCCCGCCATGCCCACGAATTAAGTCGCCCGCGATCACGAGCCCAAGCCCTGAACCGCCTTTGCGTACCCCGCCTTGAAACGGCTGGAACAGGTGTTCTTGGGCTTTGGGTGGCAGTCCTGGCCCGGTGTCAGAAACGGTCACATGCCAGCAGTCTTCATCTTCATGCGCGTGAATGCAAATTTCACCGGGTTTCTTGGTGGCCATAATGGCTTGGCGCGCGTTGCGCACAAGGTTTTGAATAACGCGGTAAAGCTGTTCGCCATCAGCGCGCACCACCATTGTAGCAGGAATGTCTTCTGAGAACGATAGCGCGTAGTCCCCGGCCGCGAGGCGTTCGCTATCGATCACATCGCCGACGATATGGGCGAGGGGCACGCGAGAGAGCGCAGGGGCGGGTTCTTCAGCCCCACCAAAGGCTAAGGTGCTTTCACACAGGTTCACAGCACGTGTGATCGATCCAACGAGTTTGGGGGCCATGCGTTGCACGAGCGGATCTTCGGAGCCTTCGATGCGATCTGTAAACAGTTGCGCCGATGTTAAGATATTGCGCAAATCATGGCTTACCTTGGCGACGCCGCTGCCCAATTGCGCGAGCCGTTGTTTTTGCTTGAGAGCAGAGGTCAGCTGCATCTGCATCATTTGCAGCGATTCTTCGGCTGCACGCAGTTCTTTTATACTTGCTGAAGGTGATATGATCTGGCGGGCGTCTTCGGGGGCCTTGGCATAGGATTCCATATGGGTCACGACGCCTTTGATAGGGGTCACCAGCAATTTGCGCACAGCAAAGAATAACATCCCAGCGGTCACAATCGATATAAATGCGGAGAGGATTAAAATGTTCCACCCGTATTGCAGCATCGCGCTACGCAAAGGCATCTCGTCAATGGTGACTTCGATCAGCAATCCACCGTCACGTACCGGGTTGCCGATGATCCGAATGATCCGCTCTTCTTTATTGAGCAGCGTTTGCAATGCATCGCGGATCAATGTCGTGCTGGTCGGCGCGCGCATGTCATAGGTGGCGGTTATCGGTGACGGGATCGGCGAAGATAGCACCAGTTGGCGCATGTCATCACGTCGCAGTACGACGTTATATACTTCGGCATTGGTTAATAGTTCAGCCTCTAGATCGGGGCTAATCATATCGTCCGCTTCAAGCGCGAGCGAAGCAAGTTGTGCCCGTTCGAGCCGTGAAACAAGATAGTCTTGTCGGAATCGCGCAATAGAGGGAACAAAGATGAATATCTCGGCCAGCATCACAAAAATGACCGTGAGAATCAAAAATCGGCCCGAAAGTGAGTTGGTCATTAACCCTCGCTATGGCAACCAGCGCTGCACAAGTCCGACGACACGTTTGACCGTCGGGTTTTCAAATAGTCTTGGGGTAAAATAGGCACCCGCAGCGCGTTTGTTAACCTCACTAATTGTGGGGTAGGGTAAAACAGTGTTCGCAACGGCAGACATTTTCATTTTATTGGCAATTGCCATCGCCCACATACCGATCAATTCGCCCGCTTGATGGCCCGCGATTGAGGCCCCAACGGGGCGGCCTTTGACGACCATAACTTTGATCAGTCCTTTGGTTTTGCGTTCTGCTATTGCGCGGTCATTGTGTGAATACTCAAAGCGCACCGTTTCGACAGTATCCCCGAACTTCTCTTCGGCTTGCGCTTGGGTCAACCCAACTTGCGCCAATTCAGGGTCCGTATAGGTCGCCCAAGGGATGTGATCTGTGCGTTGCTTGGACGGTAGACCAAACAGCATTGAGCGGATCAAGACCCCAGCATGGTACCCCGCAACATGCGTGAATTGCAGCCCGCCCGCGACGTCGCCAGCCGCAAAAACCTTTTTATTACTGATAGATCGCAGGTTTTCGCCCACGATTAGCCCGCGACGGTCATGTTCGATGCCGCCCTTATCGAGATCCAGTTTTTCGATATTGACCTTGCGGCCGACGGCCATCAAGAGATGCGACCCGGTGAAATCCCCAGCGGGTGTGTGAACGGTGATGTTGTCACCCGCGCCGCTGATTTTCTCGGCTTGCGCGCCCTCAACGATGTTCACGCCCTCAGCGCGTAGGTTATCCAAAACGATTGCTGCCATTTCTGGATCATCATTGCCCATCGCTTTGGCGCCTTCGATCACAGTGACCTCACAGCCAAGCCGTCGATGTGCTTGCGCCATTTCCATGCCAATCGGACCGCCACCAATGATGATCAGATGCGCGGGTTTGTCGCGCAGATCAAAGATGTTTTCATTTGTGTAATATGTGACGTCGTCTAACCCTGGAATTGGTGGAACGAAGGGGCCAGAGCCAGTCGCAACAACAAAACGGCGGGCCGTGACGATTGTATCGCCGGCTTGCACTTCGGTTTCAGATATAAAACGCCCGTAGTCTTGAAGCACCTGCACCCCCAGCCCTTCAAACCGCTCAACACTATCGAGCGGGGCAATAGTGGCGATGACATCGTGCACGTGGTCTTTGGCGGCGGCGTAGTCAACGACAGCCTCAGCATCCGCGATACCGAGCTTTGCGCCATGCGACATTGCGTGCGCTTGTTTTGCCGAGGCGATTAAAGCCTTGGACGGCACGCAGCCATAGTTCAGGCAATCGCCGCCCATTTTTCCGCCTTCGATCAGGACAACCTTCGCGCCCATCTGGGCCGCGCCCGCCGCAATCGAAAGACCGCCAGAGCCGCCACCAATAATACAAATATCTGTTTTGATACGGTTCATGGCTTATAGACCTTTCTTGCCGCGTAGGGCTTTGATCGCAATGGGCAGGGCGGCCAATGCCGACAGCCCGATGATGGGAAAGAGGATGGCAGGTTCAAAGATGATTCCGAGGTTAGGCGTTTCGCCGCGGGCGAAAATCTCGCCCAGTCCAGCACCAACAGAGGTGTAAACCACTGATCCCGGAATGATACCTAAGAAGGTAGAGATAACAAAACGGTGCAGCGGCACGCCTAAGAAGGATGGAATCAGGTTTGCCAAAAAGAATGGGACCACTGGGATCAGGCGCATCAAGAACAGCATCGACCACTGGTTGTCGTTGATGCCCTCTTTGATCTTTTTGACGGCCCCGTCTGCACTATCAAGCTTTTGACTAAACCCTTCACCAAATCCCCAACGCGCGGCTAGGAAAATCCCCGTCGCCCCGATGGTTGCGCCGATCATGTTAAACAAAGCGCCAGGGAAGACCCCGAACAAAAAACCGCCGGTCAAAGTGGCGATGGTCGCGCCAGGCAGCGAAAATGCAACGATCGCGATGTAGGCGGCGATAAACACGACGACGGTCGCCACATAGTTACTGTCACGAAACGCAAGCAAGGCCTCGCGGTTTTGGGCGAGCGCTTCAAACGTCAGTTTGTCGCGCAAAAGGTAAGTCCCAATTGCGGCAACGATAAGAATCGCAATCATAGGAAGCTTGCGGGTGATAGGGTGTGACATAATGGTTCCGATACAAGTGGTGTGGGGTCATAGATGGACGCATCTTCGTTCTAGCGGTACCCGCCTCACGACCCGTTGAAGGAAATCGACCTGATATTTCAGTTTTGACTGTTTCCGCCGCAGGACTGAAACATTTGCGCCTGTGATTTTATTGGAATTGTTGCAGTTTCCTGGGGCTAGGCGCGTTGACATGGGGGGGCGTCCTCTCTAAAGGACAGGTCTGAAATGTTGATCGGCTTCGAATCCCATGTGGGGTTTGGCCTCGAACCGGAGAGAACGCGATGAAGCGCACGTTCCAACCATCAAACCGGGTTCGCAAGAACCGCCACGGATTCCGCGCACGGATGGCTACAAAAGCTGGCCGTAAGATTCTGAACAATCGCCGTGCCAAAGGCCGTGCGAAGCTAAGCGCGTAAGCGTTAAGCCTGTTTTGAGCGATTTGAAACCGCCGGTTGGGCCTGCCAAAGGCACTCCGGCGGTTTCCGTTTGTCTGCATGTTTTGACCAAGCGTGCGGATTTTGTGCGCGCGTCACATGCGCGCCGCCAAGGCACCCCAGGCATTCATCTACAGGCGCGTAAGCGTGCAGAGGGTGAGGCGATGGGGATTCGCGTCGGATTTACTTGTTCTAAGAAAGTCGGCAACGCAGTAGCCCGCAACCGCGCCAAACGCCGGTTGCGCGAGGTCGCGCGCATTGTGTTACCTGAAATGGGCCGTGACGGTTGGGATTATGTGCTTGTGGGTCGTAAAGATGTCACCGCGACCCTATCTTTTGAGACATTGATCGCGGATTTTCGCCGCGCGTTGCAAAAGGTTCATAGATGACACCCCTTGCCTATGTCGTATCACTCCCCGTGCGGGCTTACCGATTGGTTTTGTCGCCATGGATTGGCAATAGCTGTTGCTACCACCCAACCTGTTCGGCCTATGCGCTTGAGGCGCTGGAAAAACATGGGGCGATTAAGGGCAGTTGGCTGACGATATGGCGCATCCTGCGCTGCAATCCGTGGTCTAAGGGTGGCGTGGATAACGTGCCGGACTAAAATTTCGGTTGGATTGCGCGCGTATCATCTGGCATAGCACGCGCATGTTAGATGAAGCCGACGATATTCACCCGCTGTTTTACGGTGCGCCCAAAACCACCGAATTCAAGAAGCTGCGCAAACGCATCGTGCAAAATGTGCGCGAGGCGATTGAACAATACGGCATGATTGAACGCGATGCGCGGTGGCTGGTGTGTCTGTCAGGCGGTAAAGACAGCTACACGCTGCTCGCGATTCTATATGAATTAAAATGGCGCGGGCTTTTGCCAGTTGAACTGATCGCGTGTAATCTGGACCAAGGACAGCCGGGATTCCCTGCGACAGTCTTGCCAGCGTTTCTTGAAAAAATGGGCGTGCCACACCGGATCGAATACCAAGACACGTATTCTATTGTGATGGACAAAGTCCCCGCGGGCCGCACGTTCTGCGCACTCTGTTCACGTCTGCGGCGGGGGAATCTTTACCGAATCGCCCGTGAAAAAGGCTGTTCCGCTGTCGTGCTAGGGCACCACCGGGATGATATTCTGGAAACTTTCTTTATGAACCTGTTCCATGGTGGGCGGCTCGCGACGATGCCGCCCAAACTGGTGAACGAAGAAGGTGATCTGTTTCTCTATCGCCCGCTTGCCCATGTCGCCGAAGCCGATTGCGAAAAATTTGCGACTGCGATGGATTACCCGATTATCCCTTGTGATCTATGTGGATCGCAGGACGGGTTGCAGCGCCAACAGGTCAAACAAATCCTTGATGGTTGGGAAAAGAATAGCCCCGGTCGGCGCCAAGTCATGTTTCGATCGTTGATGAATGCACGGCCATCGCATTTGCTTGATCCAAAGCTCTTTGATTTTGCAGGGCTCATGCTGCGGGCAGGCGATGCCTCAGATCAAAAATCAGATCACAACCCGGATTAATTGCCACATTTCTCAGCGTCGCTGTGACCCGCAATGATCAAAGTTTAACCGTCGAACGAGCTTGCGTTGCATGAAAAGCGCGTTTCGGTCAGTAAAATGTTGCCTTTACACATAGTTTGCACGCTCTCTGACATGCGGGCAGTTGTATCGGCGGAAATCCGCGGCTAACAATTAATCAATTCTGGCTGTGTGGTTTTCTGAGTGTCAGCGCCCTCTGCGTTAATTGGGGGCAAATGTTCCGGTTTTGCCAACCGATTTAATATATATATGCCGCGTATTTTTCGCGCGCGCGAAATGACGTGGCACTGGAGTTGAATATGATGAAGCTAACAAGTCTTTCCGCAACATTACTGTGCGCAGTTGCGCCAGCAGCGCTTTTTGCACAACCGGTGGAGCTGCGCTCTGTCGATGGATTCATTAGCGTCGACGGTGAGATTGTTGGATACAATGGAACGATGGTTGCCGTGGAAACATCCGTAGGACAGGTCAGCGTCCCAGCATCAGAAGTTGTTTGTTACGGCGCAGGTTGTGACGAAGTAATCGCGAACAATGATTTCGGCCTAACGCGCTCTGCGTTTCAAGACGTGGCCAGCCAAGCCGAAGCCGTTGTCGTTGGCGGCACAGATGAAATCACCGTAAGCTTTCTTATCCCCGCATTTGACGCGATATATCGCGTTGTTGTTGGCGCCTATGTCACGACGGGTCAAACAGATGCGAATTTGACCATCGGGTCGGCAGGTGAAATCACGCTGGAACATCCGGACGCAGGTGCGAAAACTAACTTGCGCATCGCGGAAACTGGCGGGACTTCGCATGCGGTTGTGACTGTTGCGGCATTGCAAGGCGAAGCGCCGCAAGCCTATGATGCAGCTGCCGATTGGGCGCTTGCACCGGCGGTAAGTGACCAGTTGTTAGCAACACGTGCGCTTGCGGTGATTGTCGCACCAAATATCGATGTTAGCGCTGTCTCAATGGCGGATCTGGCGGGCATTTACGCTGGCGATATTACCAATTGGTCAGAGCTTGGCGGACCGGATTTGGCGATCTTGCCGTTGCAATTGCCGGTAACCTCCACAATGCGTTCCGAGTTTATTCAGTTGGTCATGGAGCCAGCAGGTAAATCCATCGCGGGCAATGTTTTGACAATGGCCGATGGACCCGGCATTGCGTCATCCGTCAATCAATTCGCCGGGGCGATCAGCGTCGTCGAGATTGCCGACGCGTCAGACAACACTCTTCTTCCGGTCTCTGGCACATGCGGCACGCCTGTTTCGTTCGATAGCTTTAACGTAATTTCTGGCGACTACCCGTTGGTGCGCCCATTGATGATTAGCTTTGATAGCGTGCCTGAAACACAATTGACGGCGGATATTTTTGATTACGCTGCAGGTTCTGTTGTGCAGCGTCTTCTTTCCGCCGAAGGGTTCGATAGCATTTCGGCCATTACGCAAGATGAAGATTCAAAAAACCATCGCTTGAACAAATTGCTTGGTGCCGATCTCGCTGAAGCAGAACGGCTTGCTGCTGCGCAAATGTTCCAGCGCTTGTTTGAGGCACAGCGTTTGTCACCCACGATGTTTGGGGGCGCGACAAGCGGACCCGAAGCGGGTTGGAACCGCGCAATGTTCACAACGCTTTCCGAAGCATTGGCGACGCCTGAAATGGCTGGCCGCGAAGTAATGTTTGTCGGCTTCGGCGGGGCAGGCGACGCAGCAATGGCCGTTTCAGCTGCTGCGGCAGCAGACATGCAAGCAGCCTTTTCACAGTTTGCACCAAATGTTGCAGCCTCCAATGGGCTTACGTTGTCTGCACAGGGCTTCGGGAATATATCGCCAGCAACCTGTTACGAAGGTCAAGTAGCGGGCGTTGAACATACGCGTGTCGAAATTTGGGTAAAGTAACCCGGTCCTTTATATTCACGAAAATGCCGCGATTTATTTGCGGCATTTTTTTTGAATAATGTTGAAAATCCCGCTGTGTTATTTAGAAACCACCGGCCTGATATCGCCTATCATCGCCATAAATGCTGTTCTTATGCGATCTAAGGCTGGAACTTCCTAGCTGAACACATAGGTAAAGAGCATGAAAAAACGTATCCTATCCTCCGTTATCGCCGTTGGTCTTGCGCTTTGCGCAGGGGCAGCATCCGCACAAGAGCTTAGCCTTGCGCAGATTTCGCAATATTTGAATGGGTTGCAGACCGCCCAAGGGGGATTCACGCAGTTTAACCAAGACGGTACCTTGTCAACGGGGACCATCTACATCAAACGCCCCGGCCGTATTCGGTTCGATTATGCTGCACCTGACAATACGCTGGTGATTGGCGGCGGTGGGTCGCTCGCGATCTTTGATCCGCGCTCGAATGCGGGGCCAGAACGTTATCCGCTTAACCAGACACCGCTTGGGCTTATCTTGCGCGAGAATGTTAATCTAGAGCAGGCTGATATGGTGACGGGGGTGACGTCAGACGGCACGACAACCACTGTGACCGCACAGGACCCGGATCACCCCGAATATGGAAATATTCAACTGGTGTTTACAGGTAACCCCATTGAACTGCGCCAGTGGATCGTCACGGACGATGTGGGCGGGCAGACGACGGTTGTTATGAATGACATGGTCGCGGGCGGACGGGTGCGTGATATTTTGTTTAATATCCAAGCCGAAACCCGTAACCGCAGCAATTAGAATATCAGCTGGTGAAATGAAAATGGCGGCCACGGTGGCCGCCATTTGTTGTTAGCGCTTGCGGCACGCGCGCAGCTGTTGATCGTACATCACGGCGCGCGCTTCGACTTCGCCTGCGATGCGGATCAGCCAGCTTTTCGAACGCCACGTGCCGCGCAAATACCCTGACCGCCCATCGTGGTAGGCAAGATATTGGTTGCGAGTATCATCGATTGCAACGCCGGTTTCCTCAACGGTTTGGACCATGTACCAGCCCATGAAATCGGTGGCAGCGTTCACATCTTGGCGACGTGCACGGGAACCGCCCACCTCATCTTGATATTCGCGCCAGGTTGCATCAAGCGCCTGACTATAGCCAACGGCAGATGACTGGCGCCCAACAGGAATGACACCCAGCGCATAGCGGTGCGGCGGGCGGTTATCGCTGATGAATTTACTTTCCTGATAGATGATCGCCATCAGTGACGGCACAGGCACGCCGTACTTGCGTTCAACTGCACGGAACGCGCGTAGGTATTCGGGGCGCTCGGACACAATACTACACGCATCATCAAGTTCGCGCGGGGCCGAGTTGTGACTCGACGATCCCCCGCAGCTGCCTAAAATCAGCATCAGTGCCATTGCGCGAAAGAAACTGCTCATTTGCCTCTCGCTTATTTTGTTTTTTGACACGATAGCCTGTTCTGACTGATCTGCAAATGCTTAAGCGCTGTAGATCAGATCACAAAGGCCAAGATCAGCGGCAAATAGATCACGGATAGCAAGGTCGAGGCCACAACAAGCCCGGCGACGGGCTGCGCATCCGCCCCATATTTTTCGGCCAAGAGATAGGATGTGACTGCCACTGGGGTCGCGATCTGCACGATCAGGACGGCGGCCGCGATTTCATCAAGCCCGAACCAGATGCTTGCGCCCCATGCCGCTGCGACACAGATCACAACCTTCACGGCTGATAACCAGACCGCTTGTGTCATGGCTTTCGTTTCAAGCCGTGCGACGGCCACGCCAAGCGTGATCAGCATCACAGGGATTGCCATTTGTCCAATGAGTTCAATGGTATTGGTGATGACTTCTGGCGTTTGCCAACCTTGCCATAAAAACAATGCGCCCAATAGTGTCGCCCCGACGAGGGGCTCTTGTACAACGCGTTTAAGCGACCCACCGCCCGACACAAACCAAACCCCGATGGTAAAAGACATAATCGCCATGACTGCGAACACGACAACGGCATAGCCGAATCCAACCTCGCCAAAGGCAAAAAGCGCCAAGGGCAGGCCAAGGTTCCCCGTGTTACCAAAGACGAGCGGGTTGAGATAGGTACGCATTTCAAGCTTTGCGATCTTAATCAATGCAAAGAAAGCTGCCATAACAACAAGGTAAGAAACAATGGAAGCAAGAGATAGCGCGGCCAATGACTCTGGATCGATATCGGTTTTCATCAACGCCACAAAGATCAGGCAGGGCACCGAAAGCGTCATCGTCAGCCGGGTGACGAATTCAACCCGATATTCAAAACCCAATTTGACCCAAGTGAATCCAATCGCGGCCAAAATGAAGACAGGTGCCGAGATATTGAGCACCGTTAAGATCATGTTCACAGACTGTTTCCCTAAAAACGTGGCGACTGCCGTGGACTTTAGGTCTCTATGGGCCATATATTCAATATATGTTCAAGACGCGTGCGAAATATCATCTCGGCCAAGTGGTTCGCCACCGCAAGCACCCCTTCCGGGGGGTTGTCTTTGACGTGGATGCGATGTTTTCGAACACGGATGCGTGGTATAACGCTATCCCCGAAGACAGCCGCCCCAAAAAAGATCAGCCGTTTTACCACCTTCTGGCGGAAAACGATCAAAGCTTTTACGTGGCTTATGTGTCTGAACAGAACCTTGTGGCGGACTATTCTGGCGAACCGGTCGATCACCCGGATGTTGACGATTTCTTTGGTCCGTTCGAAGACGGTCAATACCCGTTGCAAGGCCAGTTGAACTAGCTCGCAGGCGTGCTACATCTCCCTATATCATTATAGGAAAACTGCCATGCTCGTCGTCATTTCCCCCGCCAAAGCACTTGATATGGACCCGGTCGCTCTTGCTCCGACGCAACCCGAATTCCAAGCGGATGCCGTGGCGTTGGCAAAGGTTGCGCGCGCACTGACCTTGGACGAGCTTAAGAAGCTGATGAAGCTCTCGGATAAATTGGCCCAGTTGAACCATGATCGGTTCAACGATTTTGCCAAAGTGCCTGCCGATGACGCGGTAAAACCAGCGGTGCTTGCATTTAATGGCGATACTTATCACGGGCTCGAGGCCAAGACCCTTTCAGAAGATGATATCATGTGGGCGCAAGATCATCTGCGAATTCTGTCTGGGCTTTACGGTGTGTTGCGCCCATTGGACGCGATGCAGCCTTACCGTTTGGAAATGGGCAGCCGTTTAAAAACGGCGCGTGGCAAGTCGCTTTATGATTATTGGGGTGCGACGATCGCAAAGGCGCTGAACGCCCAAGCGGATGGTGTTGGCGCGCAGGTCTTGGTAAACTGCGCGAGCCAAGAATATTTTGGCGCTGTTGATCTGAAGGCGTTGAATCTGCGGGTGATCACCCCGCAATTCATGGAAATCAAAGAAGACAAGCCCCGCATCGTCAGCTTTTTCGCTAAACGTGCGCGAGGGGCGATGGCGCGTTTTATCGTAGAAAACCACCTGACCGATCCAGAAGCGATCAAAGGCTTCACCAGTGGAGGCTACGCCTTTGATCCTGATCTTTCGGCGGGTGATAGTTGGGTATTCACCCGCGATTATCCAACCTAGATTCGTTCAATCGCGAGTGCGATGCCCTGACCGCCACCGATGCACATGGTGATCAACCCGCGTTTGCCGCCTGTCCGCTCCAATTCATACATCGTTTTTACGGTGATGATTGCGCCAGTCGCACCGACCGGGTGACCCAGCGCAATTGCGCCGCCATTTGGGTTAACCTTTGCCGGGTCGAACCCCAATTCATTGCTGACGGCCAAGGCCTGCGATGCAAAGGCCTCGTTGGATTCGATCACGTCGAAATCACCTGCGCTTAGCCCGGTTTTTTCAAACAGGTTGCGCACGGCAGGGATTGGGCCAATGCCCATCACTTCGGGACGCACGCCAGCATGCCCATAACCCAGCACGCGGAATTTTGGTGTTAGCCCGGCTTTTGTAGCAGCTTCGGATGTTGCCATCACAATCGCCGCCGCCCCATCGTTAATGCCCGAGGCATTGCCAGCCGTTACTGTGCCGTCTTTTTGGAAAACGGGGCGCAGACTGCCAAGTTTCTCAAGCGAGCTGGGCTTTGGGTGTTCATCTCGGATAAAATCGACCATGTCGCGTTTGACCCGGACCTGAACAGGCGCGATTTGGCTGTCGAAATAGCCCCCTTCAATCGCGGCGGCAGCGCGCTGCTGGCTTTGCATGGCAAAGGCATCTTGATCCGCGCGCGTGATCCCATGTTCGGCGGCTACGTTTTCAGCGGTGATCCCCATATGGCCGGTGCCAAACGGGCAGTTCAACGCGCCAAGCATCATGTCTTGGGACTTGATATCGCCCATCTTGGCGCCCCAGCGCGCGTCAGACAAGATGTAGGGTGCGCGGCTCATGCTTTCGGCACCACCGGCAAGCCCGAACGCGGCATCACCCAACATCAACGATTGGATTACCGATACAATCGCCTGCACGCCCGAACCACATAGGCGGTTCACGTTCATTGCAGGTGTTGTCTCAGGTACACACGCATTCATCGCAGCAACCCGGCTGAGATACATATCGCGCGGTTCGGTATTGATAACATGCCCAAATGCGACGTGGCCGATCTGATCACCTGCAACGCCCGCGCGGTCAAGCGCCGCTTTTGCTGCCACCGTGCCAAGATCAATCGGCGTTGTCCCTGCAAGGGACCCACCAAAGGTGCCAATGGCCGTGCGCGCGCCGCCAAGAATTACGATATCAGTCATGGATGCCTCTTTGAATTGTTTGGCTTAGTTTACGCGCGACGATGGTGACGGCCAGAACAACGTGAGGTCACAACCTTGAGAAATTGAGAAGAGTTCTTATGTATGTATACATATGTATACTAAGCTTGAGGGATAGATTATGCGTCTCATGAACTTAAATTGGCTGCGCGTTGCTTATACAGCCCGTAAATTGACACGGCGCGGCGGGGCTCGCGCGGCCGACGAGGGCGCGCGCATTAGCCCGGGGCTTTTTCACGATAAATGGATGGCCGACCCGGTCCGCCGCCAAAATGGCACGCCAGCAAATATGGTACGCGTGCCGCTTTTGCCTGATCAAGAGCAAGAGATGCGCGACTTTTACCTGACGCTGCTGAACATCCCAGAAGTCGACATGCCACAGGATGACGCAGGCAAAGATGCATTTTGGGGCGATACCGGTATGCGACAGATCCGCTTTGGCCCTGTGGATCAAGTAGGGGCACCCGATATTTCTTTGGTGATCCCGAACATTGACGAAGCCTACCAAAAGCTGACAGCGGCAGGTGCGACCCCCTATTGGGATGACAGTCTAAAGTACGTGCGGCGCTTGCAGGTGACAGATCCGTCAGGAAATATGATAACGCTTGTTGGGGCCTAGCTCTTTTCATCGTGGTTCTACGTGCTACTCGTACGTAACGGGCGGGGGATCAATTTGTTAACTGTAGAAAACATCAATAAAACCTATGCAACCGCTGATGGCCCATTCGCGGTTCTGCGCGGGATCAGTTTGGCGCTGGCCGCTGGAGAAACGCTTGCGCTGACTGGGGAATCTGGCAGCGGAAAAAGTACGCTTTTGCATATTATTGGCGGGTTGGATACGGCTGACCAAGGACGGGTTTTGCTAGATGATACCGACATTGCAGCCCTTGATGATGATGGGCGCGCGGCGATCCGGCGGGGTAAAATTGGTGTCGTCTTTCAGCAATTCAATCTGATTCCAAGCCTCAAGGTTGCTGATAACATCGCGTTCCAAGCACGTCTTGCGGGGCGGTATGACACAGCTTGGGCCGATTCGCTTGCGGATCGTATGGGGTTGACCGATCAGTTGAATAAATACCCCGAACAATTGTCGGGCGGGCAACAGCAACGGGTCGCGATTGCACGCACCCTTGCGCCAAAGCCGCGATTGGTGCTGGCGGATGAACCCACTGGCAATTTGGACGAAGAAACCGCCGCGACCGTGATGGAATTGATCCTTGAATTGGTCAATGAAACGAACGCGGGGTTGCTGATGGTTACCCACTCGCAAGCTTTGGCGGGCCAGATGCAGCGGCGGTTGCATTTGCGTGCTGGCCAGATCGCATGACACGCGTGACCCTTCACGCGCTACTCTCACACTGGTGGCGTAGCCCGTTGCAGCTGTTTACCTTGCTAGCGGGGTTGGCGCTGGCCACCGCGCTTTGGTCGGGGGTGCAGGCTGTCAACGCAGAGGCGCGCGCAAGTTACCGCGCTGCATCCACAACCTTGGGTGAAGGTAGTTATGACCGATTGGCCCGCCGTGATGGACAGCCAATTGATTTGACTACCTATGTGGCACTGCGCCGCGCAGGCTGGTTGGTCAGCCCTGTGATCACGGGACGGCTGAATGATGTGCGGATCATTGGTGTTGAACCGCTGACAGCCCCCGGCAGCATGGGCGCGGCCGAAATGGCGCAGGGCGCGGATGTTGCGGGCTTTATCGCGGGGCAGGGGCAGATGTTCGGATCGGCGGATGTGGCCGCGCGCTTACCTGATTTTACGGTGATTATCAGCGAAAATGCAGCGCCAAATACCGCCGTCACAGACATCGGCATCGCGCAAGATATCCTGGGGCGCAGCGGTGAAATCGACAGCCTTGTGATCGTGCCAGAGCAACCTATCCGCCAAGCCGATTTGGAGCAGATAGCCCCCAATCTGATCCGCCAGCGTGCGCAACAATCCACGGATACGGCGCAGCTAACCGATAGTTTCCATTTGAACCTGACCGCCTTTGGGCTGCTTTCCTTTGCCGTTGGTATTTTTATCGTGAACGGGGCTATTGGGTTGGCGTTTGAACAACGCCGCCCCGTGATCCGCACCCTGCGCGCGCTGGGCGTGCCCTTGCGGCGGTTGGTGCTTTTGATGGCGGCTGAATTGATGATCTTTTCGATGGTCGCGGGGGTGGTCGGGGTATTTCTTGGCTATGTGATTGCGGCGCTTTTGCTGCCCGATGTGGCCGCGACATTACGCGGGCTATACGGTGCGGATGTGTCTGGCACGCTGCAGCTGCGCCCATCATGGTGGGTGTCCGGCCTTGCTATTGCGCTGGGCGGCACGGCGGTTGCGGCAACCGGGGCACTGTGGAAATTGTCAAAAATGCCTTTGCTCGCCGCAGCGCAAAAGCGTGCGCTTGCGATGGCAGCAGGGCGGCGCGCTGGATTACAAGCGATGATTGCGGCAATATTGCTGACGATCTGCCTGATCCTATGCATCACGGCGCAGGGCTTGATCGCGGGTTTTGCGTTACTCGCATGTTTACTGATCGGCGCGGCGCTGGGGCTTCCCTTTGTCTTGGACCGTGTGTTGTCGCTTGCCAGCCGTGGGGCCAAGTCTATCGTGGCACAGTGGTTTTGGGCGGACACACGCCAGCAATTACCGGGCCTTTCATTGGCACTGATGGCGCTACTATTGGCAATGGCGGCAAATGTCGGCGTATCGACCATGGTCTCAAGCTTTCGGACAACATTTACAGGGTTTCTTGAACAGCGTTTGACCTCAGAGCTTTATGTCGACACTGCGAACCCGGCTCAGGCTGACACCTTTGTGGCTTATGCGACACCACGCGTTGATGCGGTACTGCCGATCATGTCCAGCCAGACGACCATCGCTGATCAACCCACCGAAATTTACGGCACCCGCGATCACGCGACTTACCGCGACAATTGGCAGATGCTTGAGGCTGCGCGGGATCATTGGGACACGACATTCGCGGGCCAGACGATTTTGCTGAACGAGCAGCTCGCGCGGCGCGGGGGCTTATCCGTTGGTGATCGCGTTACCGTTTTAGGACGCGAGATGCCGATTGCCGGGATTTACGGCGATTACGGTAATCCCATCGGCCAAGCTATTATTGCCGAAGACCTGTTCGCCGAGATTTACCCAGAGATCACGCCGGACCGTTTTGGGGTGCGCATCGCCCCAGAAAGGGTACCGGATTTCATCGCAGCGCTGAGCGCAGAGACGGATTTATCAGCCGCACAAACGATCAACCAAGCGGGGATCAAGGCGCTCTCGCTTGCGATTTTTGAACGCACATTCACTGTTACGACCGTGTTGAACATCCTGACGCTTACAGTCGCTGGGTTCGCCATTTTGATGAGCCTGCTGACCCTTGCGTCGATGCGCGTTCCGCAACTGGCGCCCGCTTGGGCGATGGGGATGACGCGGGCGCAACTGGGGCGGTTGGAACTGTTGCGCGCGGTGTTGCTTGCGGTGTTGACGGCGGTGATCGCATTGCCGTTGGGGTTGGCGCTGGCATGGGCGCTTTTGTCGGTGGTGAATGTGGCGGCCTTTGGTTGGAAGCTGCCGATGTATCTGTTCCCAATGGATTACGCGCGCTTGGGTTTATTTGCGTTGATTGCGGCGGCGCTGGCTGCGCTTTGGCCCGCGCGTAGATTGGCCCGCACCCCGCCTGCGGATTTGCTGAAGGTGTTTTCAAATGAACGTTAAGGCACTGATATTTTGCCTGCTGCCCATCACGGCACAAGCGCAAGGATTTGCGGGGTTGGGCACTGAGGTCGAAGGGTATGCGGTGCCGCAGCCAAATCGGATTTTTACCTTTCCTGAGGATCACGGCCCCCATAGCGACTACCGGATTGAATGGTGGTATCTGACCGCAAATCTGACTGGGCCGGACGGCACAGATTACGGGCTACAATGGACGCTGTTTCGCTCGGCTCTTGCCCCAGAAGAAGGGGTAGGCTGGACCGCCGCTCAGTTGTGGATGGGGCATGCTGCCGTGACCACGCCTGACGCGCATTATGTTAGCGAACGATTGGGCAGAGGCGGGATCGGGCAGGCAGGGGTGACCGCCGATCCGTTTGCGGCTTGGATCGACGATTGGACACTCTCGGGCGATTGGACCACCCTTGCGATGTCGGCCTCAGGTTCAGATTTTGCCTATGATATGGAATTGACTGCACAAGGCCCGCTGGTGTTTCACGGCGATGCAGGGTTTTCGGTAAAATCAGCCGAAGGCCAAGCCTCATATTATTATTCGCAGCCCTATTTCGATATTGCAGGCGTGCTGACCTTGCCTGATGGTGATGTGCCGGTCACAGGCCATGCATGGCTTGATCGGGAATGGTCGAGTCAGCCGTTGGGCGCGAACCAGACCGGTTGGGATTGGTTTTCGCTGTCGTTTGATGATGGGGCAAAGCTGATGGGGTTTCGGCTGCAACAAACGGACGGCGCGGATTTCACATCAGCCACTTGGATAGCGCCCGATGGGACCAGCACGGCAATGGCGGATGGGGCATTCACTGCGGCCCCGTTGGATGAAAACGCGCAAGGCGTGCCGGTGCGTTGGCACGTTACACTGCCTGCACGCGATGTTGATGTTACTGTAACCGCAATCAATGATAATGCATGGATGACGACTAGCGTCCCTTATTGGGAAGGCCCCGTAACGGTTACAGGCAGCCACCAAGGGCACGGATATCTTGAGATGACAGGTTATGAGTAATTGGTTTGAAACACTTGGGGGGCTCAAGTCCCGCGTATGGGAAACATTGGCCCGTGGCGTGGCAGAGGCAGATCACCCCGCGCGCCTGCCGAGTTTTGCGACACTATCGGCAGATGGTTGGCCAGAAGTGCGCACGGTTGTGCTGCGCAGTGTGAGCCACCGGGATCATAGTCTGACAGTGCATACTGATTTGCATTCTGAAAAAGTCCGCAGCCTGCGCGCACACCCTCGTGCGGCGCTTCATATTTGGGATGCGGAACAAGCCTTGCAGCTACGATTGCAGGCCGAAGCGAGCATTGCCTTTGGCGCAGACACGCGCGCGCTTTGGGATGAAATCCCTGACCACGCCCAGCAATCATATGGGGTTGTGCCGCCACCCGGTGCACGGATTGAAACGGCGCTTGATTACGTCAAACAGCCTGACCCGGCGTCTTTTGCAGTGCTGACATGCCGGATCGTGGCCATTGATGTTGTGCATCTCGGGCCAGATCATCGGCGGGCTCAGTTCACGCGGGCAAGCAATTGGGCCGGCCAATGGTTAGCGCCATGACGGATATTGTGTTGATTGGGGGGGGGCATTGCCATGCCTTGGTTCTGCGTCTTTGGGGGATGAACCCGTTACCAGGTGTACGCATCGTTGTGATTAATCCGGGGCCAACGGCACCCTATTCAGGCATGCTGCCCGGGTTCGTTGCGGGGCATTATGCGCGGGATGAACTCGATATCGATTTGGTGCGCCTTGCCCGGTTCGCGGGTGCGCAACTGATCAATGGGGCGGCAACCGGAATCGACCGAGACGCGCAAATGGTTCATGTGTCCGGACACGCCGCGATAAGATATGATCTGTGCTCTATTGATATTGGGATCACCTCGGAAATGCCGCAGCTGCCCGGATTTGCACAGCATGGTGTGCCTGCAAAACCGCTGGGAATTTTCGCGAGCCGTTGGGACCAGTACCGGACCACGACGACCGACCCCAAGGTGGCCGTCATTGGCGGTGGTGTGGCGGGCGCTGAACTGGCAATGGCGATGGGGCATGCACTGTCGAACCGCGCGCCACAAGTGACGTTGATTGATCGCGGCACCGCTTTGTCAGCGCTGGGCGATCGGGCACGTGCGAAAATGCGCGCGGCCTTAACGGCGCAAGGCGTTGATATCCTTGAAAACGCCGAGGTATCCGCGCTGACGCAAAATGGCGTCCAGCTCGTTGGGGGGCAAGAAATACCCAGCGATTTTGTTGTTGGGGCGGCAGGTGCCAAGCCGCATGATTGGATCGCTGATACGGGCCTTGCGCTACAGGACGGCTACATCACGGTGGATCCAACGCTTGCGTCAAATGATCCGCGTATCTTTGCGGTTGGCGATTGTGCGAACCTGGCATTTGACCCACGGCCCAAGGCAGGGGTTTATGCGGTGCGCCAAGCGCCCATATTGTTCGACAACCTACGCGCGGTGATTTCTGGCGGGGCAACGCGCCCCTATAAACCACAAAAAGACTATCTAAAGCTCGTATCGCTTGGCCGTAAATCGGCCTTGGCGGAAAGATTCGGCTTGGCGTGGGGCGGTCCGTTGCTGTGGCGGCTCAAAAACCACATAGATCGGAAGTTCATGCGGCAGTTTGATTGATTTTGGTGGTATCGCGTCGCAATGCGGATCAAGGTCGCAACGGCACGCGGCCGCCGTCGGTAAGCGTCCAACATTTACGCCCTTCGAACACGGCGGGGACAAGTGGGCGGCCGTAGCCTGCGCCGCCGTCTAGATCGACGCGATTGCCAAAGTGTTCGGGGTGATCAAGCGCTGTGTGCCCATGCACAACAAGCTGGCCGAAGTTATGGTTCGTCTCAAGAAAGCCGTCGCGAATCCAGATCAGGTCTTCAGGATCTTGATGTTCTAGTGAAATATGCGGGCGCAACCCGGCATGCACGCAAAGCAGGTTTTCAGTCTCGTGCCAAAGCGGAAGACCTTCGATGAAGGCAATGTGATCTTCGGGAATGGCGGCTTGGGCAGCGGTGATCAAGGCAGCGGGTGGGACCCTGCCAGCGTCGGATTCGAAATGCTGCAATTCTTCGATTTCGCCGAATTTTTGTTCCGCGAAATGCATCTCGCCTGTCACGCCATAAGACGCGAGCGTTTGCGCGCCTCCAAGACGTGGATTGAGCCAGTTCAGACCCGATTTCACACGCGGGTCATGCTGGCGGCCTTCACGGATGAAACGCGCGAAAAACCGATCATGATTGCCAAGTAAACAGGTCCAAGGTTTGTCCGCCGCTTGACCCTCCATGAGCGTGTCAATCACGCCCCGACTGTCGGGCCCCCGGTCAACATAGTCACCTAGAAAGATAATTTGCGCGTCGGCCCCGCCGTCGGCCGCGATTAAGGCGAGCGCGTTGTCGAGCATCTCTTTTTGCCCGTGGATATCGCCAATTGCATAGATCGGGTCCATGAGATTTCCTTAGCCAAAAGTAACAAGGCGCATGATTTTCCATGCGCCTTGTTTTGTTTATACGTCGAAGCTAAGCGGTTTGACCTGCTTGAACAAGCCTGTGCCCTTGAGATCGTCAATTGCCTGCTGCGGCAGGGGGGCATCGATGTAAAGCAGGGCGATTGCCTCGCCTTTTGCCGATGCACGGCCGAGCGTAAAGTTCGCGATGTTGACATCGTTCTTGCCCAAGATCGTACCCAAAGTCCCGATGATCCCGGGGACATCTTCGTTGGTGGTGTACAGCATGTGTTCGCCGACTTCGGCGTCAATGTTGATGCCTTTGATCTGAATAAAGCGCGGCTTGCCGTCGCTAAACACGGTCCCAGCGATCGAACGTTCACGTGTTTCGGTGACGATTGTGATCTTTACGTACCCTTCGAACGCACCGGATTGATCTTGCTTGGTGGTCGAAATTTTCACGCCGCGTTCTTTGGCGATCACTGGCGCAGAGACCATGTTCACATCGGGGTTGGCCGTTTTCATGATGCCCGCAATGGTGGCGGCTGTCAGCGCCTTGAGGTTCATTCCACTGGCCTCACCGTCGAACAAGATGTTGACGGCTTTGATTGGCTCGTCGGTCATTTGGCCGATGTAATTGCCAAGGTGACCAGATAGTTTGATCCATGGGCCCATGATCTTGGCTTCTTCGGCTGTGACAGACGGCATGTTCAATGCGTTCTGCACGGCACCGGTCAGCAGGTAGTCTGACATTTGTTCTGCCACTTGCAGGGCCACGTTTTCTTGGGCTTCGGAAGTCGCAGCGCCAAGGTGCGGTGTGACCACAACATTCGGCAGATTGAACAGTGGGTTTTCTTTGGCGGGTTCTTCGGCGAACACGTCAAAAGCAGCGCCAGCCACATGACCAGATTTCAACAGCTCTGCCAATGCAGCTTCGTCCACCAGACCACCACGGGCACAGTTAATGATGCGCACGCCTTTCTTGGTTTTGGCAAGATTTTCGGCGCTCAGGATGTTTTTCGTGTCTGCGGTCAGCGGCACGTGCATGGTGATGAAATCAGCGCGGGCCAGCAATTCGTCCAGCTCAACTTTTTCGACGCCGATTTCGGTGGCGCGTTCTTCGGACAAGAATGGGTCCATCGCGATGACCTTCATCTTCAGGCCACGCGCGCGGTCGCAGACGATCGAACCAATGTTCCCAGCACCGATGACGCCCAGCGTTTTACCGGTCAGCTCAACACCCATGAATTTGGATTTTTCCCATTTGCCCGCATGTGTAGACTGGGATGCTTCTGGGATCTGACGCGCGACTGCGAACATCATTGCAATCGCATGTTCCGCAGTCGTGATCATGTTGCCGAAAGGCGTGTTCATCACGATGATACCCTTGCGGGAAGCGGCTTCGCGGTCAACGTTATCCACACCGATACCTGCGCGGCCGATAACCTTAAGGTTGGTCGCAGCGGCGATGATTTTTTCAGTCGCTTTGGTGGCAGAACGGATCGCCAGACCATCGTATTGGCCGATGACCTCAAGCAATTTTTCCTTGTCTTTGCCAAGGTCAGGCTGGAAATCAACATCAATGCCGCGATCTTTAAAGATCTGCACGGCAGCTTCGGAAAGTTTGTCAGAGATAAGTACTTTAGGTGCCATTGTAAGCTATCCTTTGTCAGCTGGCGCGGCAGATCAAATTTTGCAAAACTTGATCGCCTTCGCCGAGAATTTTGAGAAATTATTGTGCGTCGATTTCGGTCGCGAAGGCCCATGCCAACCAAGGCAACATGGCTTCGATGTCCGATGTTTCAACAGTGGCACCACACCAGATCCGCAGACCAGCAGGGGCGTCACGGTAAGCGCCGATATCAAGCGCGACGTTTTCAGCCTCAAGGCGTTTTGCAACGGCTTTGGCGAATGCAGCACCGTCTTTGATCCGGTCATCGGTGAACTTCAGGCACACAGATGTGTTTGACCGCGTCGCCGGGTCAACGGCCAGGTTGTCGATCCAATCGTTTTCTGCGCAGAAATTCCAAATCGCGCGTGCGTTTGCATCGGCACGGTGGATCAACGCATCAAGGCCGCCGATTGAACGGCCCCATTTCAAAGCGACAAGGTAATCTTCAACAGCCAGCATTGATGGGGTGTTGATGGTTTCACCGCGGAAGATGCCTTCGATCAGTTTGCCGCCCTTTGTCAGGCGGAAGATTTTCGGCAAAGGCCATGCAGGGGTATAGCTTTCAAGGCGTTCAACAGCGCGGGGTGACAAGATCAACATGCCGTGCGCGGCTTCGCCACCCATGACTTTCTGCCAAGAGAAGGTTGTCACATCCAATTTATCCCAAGGCAGGTCTTGGGCAAATGCAGCTGATGTCGCGTCACACAATGTCAGACCAGCGCGGTCGCCGGGGATCACATCGCCATTGGCCACACGCACGCCGGATGTCGTGCCGTTCCAAGTGAAACAAACATCGTTGTCATAGTTCAGTGCCGCCATATCGACGATCTCGCCGTATTCAGCCGTGTGTACTGTGGCGTCAATTTTCAGCTGCTTGACCACATCGGTGACCCAGCCCGCGCCGAAAGATTCCCAGGCGACCATTTCCGCAGGGCGTTCGCCCAGCAGGGACCACATCGCCATCTCAAAGGCACCGGTGTCTGACGCAGGCACAATGCCAATACGGTAGTCAGCGGGAATGCCAAGGATGTCGCGGGTTAGCTCAATCGCTTCGGCCAATTTGGCCTTGCCCACGGATGCACGGTGCGACCGGCCCAAAGGGGCGTCACGTAAAGCATCCAAATTCCAGACGGGGGGTTTGGCACAGGGGCCAGAAGAAAAACGCGCGTTTGCCGGCCGCGTAGCCGGTTTGGTCATGACCATTGCTGGTATCCTCACAGATATATGCCCTTCGTTGGGGAAGGGTGTCCCACCGCCGGGCATAGAGCCTGACTTTGGCTTTCACAACCGACAAAATGACGCTAGACCGCCGCTTAAGGCGCTTTTTGCGACACCCTTTGACGCGGATAGGAAACATCATGTTCACAGTCACACTTTTGACGAGCCCAACAAATCGCAACCTTGAATTGGCGCTGGTCGAGAATCTGCGCAACGCTTGGGGTGGCGGTGATGCGGTCTGGCTGTCTATTGATGAGGCCGCTGAATTTGCGGTGGCACAACTGCCCGATAATCAGTGGGACGTCTGGAATGATCTGCAAGCCGCAGGTGTCGATTTGATTGTTCAACCTACTGAAAATCGGCGTAAAAAGATGCTTTTGGCCGACATGGATAGCACCATGATCGAACAAGAATGCATCGATGAATTGGCCGCAGAGGCTGGTGTTGGCCCGCGCGTGGCGGACATCACTGCGCGCGCCATGAACGGCGAACTGGATTTCAACGAAGCCCTCACCGAACGCGTTGGCTTGCTAACGGGCCTCTCTGAAGCCGTGATCGATAAAGTCCTTGAAGAACGAATTACATTGATGCCGGGCGGTCGCGCCCTGCTGGCGACGATGAAGGCAAATGGCGCTTATGCCGCGCTGGTATCCGGCGGGTTCACTGCTTTTACAGCACGAATCGCCAGTGAATTGGGTTTTGATGAAAACCGGGCAAACACGCTGCTGGTCGCGAACGGCAAACTGACCGGCGCACCCGGCCTGCCGATCTTGGGCAAAGCGGCCAAGGTGACCGCGCTTGAAGAAATCACCGCGAAATTGGGCATTGCCGAGTCTGACGTGCTGGCTGTGGGCGATGGCGCCAATGATCTGGGCATGCTGGGGCGGGCAGGCACAGGTGTTGCATTACACGCCAAACCATCCGTGCAAAAAGAATGTGATGTCCGGGTCAACCATGGTGATCTGACGGCACTGTTATACCTGCAAGGCTATGCGCGAGATCAGTTTGTAATCTAGCTGTGATGTCCGAGACTGATTGCAGGTTATTTATTTGCTTGCTTGCTATCTGTCGTTGAGGCGGCAGCTATGCCATAAGACCTTGCATATGACGCGAATTCTGCGCCAGATATGCCTATGAAAAAAGATTTAAAACCTGCCTCTATCGCCGCGCATGCCGCTGGTGCGCTTGACCCGCAATCGGGCGGCGTTGTGCCTGCCTTGCAGCCATCGACCACGTTTATGCGTGACGAAAATTATGACCTGCTGCGTGCCGATAACATCTACTCACGTGACAATTCAGACAATCTGCGTCAGGCTGAACAGGTTTTGCAGCGGCTTGAAGGGGCGGCTGATACGTTACTATTCCCATCGGGGATGGCTGCGATTGCTGCGGTGTTCCGGACCCTGCCCAATGGTGCGACGGCCATTCTGCAATCCGGTATCTACTGGGGGACAACCGCGTGGATTCGCGATTTTTGCGCGCGGCGCGAAATTACATTGATTGAGGTGGACGTGCCTGAGCTTGCACAGGCCTGCGCCACCCATAACCCCGCCCTGGTGTTCATTGAAACGCCATCAAATCCTTGGCTGAAATCCGTGGATATCCGGGCGCTTTCTGAGACGACTAAAGCCACATTGGTTGTCGATGCGACCGCCGCGACGCCGATCTTAATGCAACCACTTGCGCTTGGCGCGGACATCGTGATGCATTCGGCAACCAAAGGGATCAACGGGCATTCGGATGTGCTGGCAGGCGTGCTGTCGACAGGTAAACCTGACGCTGACATATGGAAAGATATCCGCGCGGATCGCAAAGGCGCGGGTGCTATTCTGGGCCCGTTTGAAGCATGGCTGCTGACCCGGGCAATGCGCACACTGCCGCTGCGGGTTGAGCGGATGACGCAGAATGCCCAAGCATTGGCTGAACATCTGTTTGATCACCCGCAAGTCGCAGATGTGTTCTACCCCGGCCTGCCGCACCACCCCGGTCATGATATCGCGAAACGACAAATGACGGGCGGTTTTGGCGGGTTGCTGTCGGTGCTGGTGAAGGGCGACAAGCAAGATGCGTTACGCGTTGTCGGGAAGCTGCAACTGTTCCTGCGCGCCACGTCACTCGGCGGGGTCGAAAGCCTTGTTGAGCACCGCCACACAATTGAGCCACACACAGGCATCCCCGAAAACCTGATCCGCGTGTCTGTCGGTATCGAAGATATCGGCGATTTGATTGCGGATTGGGATCAGGCGTTGGGGTGAATGTAATGGAATGCATCGAACATCCAGCGGTGACCTCAATTGAACAATTGAGGTACTTGCGTACATTAAAAGTTTCACCTGTCACGGGGACTTTGTTGGAAGTTCACGTTGCTGGTGGAGAGGTCTTGGATAATCCTCACGCGGTTGCGGGCATTCATAACGTACGTTCGATTAGTATTCCGAAAAAGTCAGACATCTATTCCTTCAAATTCGCTAACTTTATTAGCTATAGTGTGACCGACGAAATGTTCATTCAAACGGTTACAGAAGAGGTTTTCATAGGAGGACGAATACGCATCTATTCAAAATCCCACTTCTTAGATTGTGTATCTAGTGCTACGTGGGCGACGTCAGAATTCCCTGGGCGACTGTTACATTTCCAATTGAACACGCTTGATCACACCATTGACGTGGTGACCGTCAATCCTCCGCATATAGAAGTTTATCAAGACTAAATTATTGAGGCCACCTGCACGGAATATATTCGAAATACTCGTTGCAGATCAAAACTTATACGAAAAAAACCCGGGCATAGAGCCCGGGCAAGTCCAACAGGGAGGTGGTGATATGAACCGATCACCTGCGGTATTCTTGGGCCCGGTCACATGCAGGGGGAGGAGCCATGCGACCGGGGCTTTGCCTTATGCCACTAATCTATAACCACCAGATTCGGTCACAAGAAGGCGTGCATTTGACGGATCTGGTTCTATTTTTTGGCGAAGACGGTAAATATGTGTCTCTAATGTGTGCGTGGTCACGCCGGCATTATAGCCCCACACCTCGTGCAAAAGCACGTCGCGGGCCACGACACCTTCTGTCGAACGGTACAGGAATTTGAGAATATTGGTCTCTTTTTCAGTGAGCCGAACCTTCTTGTCGTCTTCTGTTACCAGCATTTTTTGCGCTGGTTTGAACGTATAGTGCCCCAGTTGGAAAACGGCATCTTCAGACTGTTCATGCGCGCGCAGTTGGCTGCGGATCCGCGCGAGAAGCACGGGGAACTTGAACGGTTTGCTGACATAATCATTCGCACCAGCATCAAGACCCAGAATTGTGTCTGCGTCGCTGTCTTGCGCGGTTAACATCAAAATCGGGCATTTTACGCCTTGTTTGCGCATCACGCGGCACAATTCACGCCCATCGGTGTCGGGTAGGCCGACATCAAGGATCATCAGATCGTACAGCCCTTCTTTGGCTTTCACCATCGCGCTGGCGCCGTCGTCGGCCTCGAATACGTCGAAATCTTCGGTCATGAGCAACTGCTCACCCAATGCTTCGCGCAGATCGTCATCGTCGTCGACCAGCAATATTTTCTTGAGTTGTCCCATGACATGCTCCTTCGTTACCCACTAGAAATGTGCCTTTGATACGCATGAGACAAGGTTTTCCGTCAAACTTTCACACGGACGTGTGACTAAACGTGCAAATGTTTCACTTTGCTTCAAAACGGGGTATCTGTTCGTGGATAAAGTGGGGTGCGACGTATGGATTTTTCACCGGATATTACAGAACGGCTGGCACGGGCCCGTGCCGATTTGCGCATGGGCGTGCCAATTGTACTGGACGGCGGCGCGGTTATTCTGGCGGCGGAAACGCTGACGGGGGCGCGGCTCGCGGCGTTGCGCGCGTTGGGGGGGGATCCGGTGCTGGCCGTGACAAGCTGGCGGGCGCAGACGCTAAAGGCGCGCGCTTATGATGGCGATGTGGCGCGCATTTTGCTGCCCGGTGATGCGTCGCTTGCGTGGGTGCAGTCGATCGCGGACCCTGCTGACGACCTGCGTGCTCCAATGAAAGGGCCCCTGCAAACCCAACGCGAAGGTGGGGCAGATTTGCACCGCGCGGCAATCGCGCTGACCAAGGCCGCACGCCTGATGCCTGCCGCGATTGTCCTTCCGATCCCGGACCCCGCGAATTTTGCGCAAACCCATAACTTGACCTTGGTGCCCGCGGATGCAGCGATTGACGACGCTCTTAGCCCGCTAGACCCAATTATTAGCGCGCGCCTGCCACTGTCCGTATCAGAGGCTGGCCGTCTTCATATTTTTCGGCCTGATGATGGGGCCGAAGAACATTATGCCGTTGAAATCGGCAAACCGGATCGCAGCACACCCGTATTGTCGCGCCTGCATTCGGCCTGTTTTACCGGGGATCTTTTGGGGTCGTTGAAATGCGACTGCGGCCCGCAGTTGCGCGGTGCGCTGGCGCAGATGGGGGCAGAGGGCGCGGGTGTCTTGCTCTATCTGAACCAAGAAGGGCGCGGGATTGGCCTTGCCAACAAAATGCGCGCCTATTCGTTACAAGATCAGGGGTTTGATACCGTCGAGGCAAATCACCGCTTGGGGTTTGAGGACGACGAGCGCGATTTTCGGATCGGTGCCGAGATATTAAAACGGATGGGGTTCTCAGAGACCCGGTTGCTGACGAACAACCCCGCCAAGGTCGCCCGCATGGAAAGCTGCGGGATCGCCGTTGTCGAACGGGTGCCGCTGAAGGTTGGTGAAAACGTACATAACCACGATTACCTTGCGACGAAGGCCGCGAAATCAGGGCATCTATTGTAATTTAACTGAACTGTTTGTTTGCTTTTGGCATAGCCGCTGGATCTTGGGGTCTTAAGTATTGCGACCAGCAAGCTCACGCACCTCAGTGCCGAGGCGGGTTATGAACACCCCGTCGCCACGTTTTTCTGCCAAACGTAATTTGATCAAAAGGGAAGCTTCGGGGTCCAGATTGCTCGGAGTTTCGGTACACAAGTGTGGACACCTTAAGCGTGCTAATTCGTTTGGTTCTAGGGTCTTCAAAATTTCTAATGCTAAGTTCATAAAGATCGCACTCTAATATAATGAACACATAAAAGTGATTGGCTTCCGATCTTATACGGAAGGCAGGTTCGTTTCCGTCGCATTGAGATTGAATAAATCGATATTTTTTATATTGACGCTTTTTATCGTCTCTTTAGTCCGCAGTTGCCGTGAAAAGGGCAGTTTGTTAACAGGTTTTATGAAGCTCGATGACCTCGTTTTGACCCGCACCCACACCCGTTTTATGAACCGTCGCTTTGCGTGTACGATTGGCCGAGGTGGTTTGACGGATACAAAATGTGAGGGGGACGGCGCGACCCCACGCGGTACCCATAAGATTGTCGATATGCTGTACCGGGCCGATAGGATGGTCCGACCTAACGATTGGGCCCGTGCGATTGGGCCACATGATCTATGGTCGGATGATGTGTCTGATTCCGCTTATAATCACATGGTGCGCGCACCGCATGGTTTTAACCATGAACGCTTGCGCCGTGCGGACCCGATGTATGATCTGATTTTGATTACCGATTGGAACTATCCGAATGCCACGCCGGGCAAAGGCTCTGCAATCTTTATTCATCAATGGCGCGGGCCGGGGCGGCCGACGGCGGGCTGTGTTGCGTTTCGGCGTGATCATTTGCGGTGGATTGCGCAAAGGATCACGCGTGGGTCACGGCTTGTTATCGCATAGCCGGTGGACCTTGGGCTATGTATGGTGCGACACGGAACGCAGACAACCGAAAGATTAGACGAGATGACACCAGAAGAGATTGCGGCACTTCCTTATCGCCCATGCGTCGGTATTATGCTTGCCAATACGCGCGGCCATATTTTTGTAGGTCAGCGTATTGATCGCGACACGGACGCTTGGCAGATGCCGCAAGGTGGTGTTGATCCGGGCGAAAACACCTATGATGCCGCGCTGCGCGAGTTGGAAGAAGAAACCGGAGTGACGCCAAATTTGGTCAGCCTCGATGGCGAATGCCCGGGGCTGATCCCCTATGATTTGCCACATGATCTTGTTCCTAAAATTTGGAAGGGCCGGTTCCGCGGTCAAGAACAAAAATGGTATTTGCTGCGCTATCACGGGGCCGACGATCAGGTGAATATCGTAACCAGACAGCCCGAGTTTTCTGAATGGAAATGGATTCCACCGGTTGAGTTGGTAGAAGCAATCGTGCCGTTCAAGCGGGCGGTTTATGCACAGGTCTTGGATGCGTTCCAAGAAAAATTGTGACGGGAATGGCCCGTATGATGAAATCAATCTTACTAGCTGCTGCGATTGCAATGACTGCCGGACAGGCGCAGGCGCTTCGCTGTATTGCGCCTGATCCATTGCGTACATTTTCGCAAATCGCAGCCGCGCCCGAAGATTACTATGTACTTTACGGGCTGCTGACGTTTGATGAGGCGAAATTGCCTGTCGGATTACGCGAGATGGGGGCCGGGCTACCCGCACCAATTGCCGCACAGTTTCGCGGAAAAGGGCTGACGCAAGCTGGCTTTACGTCGGATTACATCAGCCCGGTGACCTTGCAGATCGATTGTATGACGAACTATTGCGGTACGGCGCAAAGCGGGATTGATGCGCTTTACTTTGTACGTGCAGACCCAACGCCTGTGACAATGGTTGCGTCCCCATGTCGGGAATGGATTTTTCCAGAACCTACACAAGCGGTGTTGGATCAACTGACCGCTTGCATGCAGGGCGGCTGCTAACGTAGCCGTTCCAACAAAGAAAGCGATGGGTGGCCGTCTTGCGGCAACCCTTGTGATGCCTGATACGCCCGAATAGCGCGGCGTGAATTCGGACCGATTTGGCCATCCACCCCACCCGTTGAATATCCGGCATCGGTCAGGCGCTGTTGCAGTTCTCGCCGTTCGGCACGCCGCAAACGTCGCTCATCAGCAGGCCATTGCGCGCGCAAGGCGTCCATGCCGCGAATGCGGTCACCCAGATGGCCAACACCGATGATATAGGCTTCGGCGTTATTATAACGGGAAATCACATCGTAATTGCGGAACACCAGAAAGGCGGGGCCGCCCGCCCCAGTGGGTGTGATCAGTGATGCATCGCCGTAGTTCGCAACTGCGCGCCCGTTGACATCGCCAACACCAAGCTGCGCCCAAGCGGCCGGGCTGCGGGTCACGGTGCGCCCGGTTTGGCTATAATCAAACCCACGTGGAAGCAGCACTTCAACACCCCAAGGTTGGCCCTGTTGCCAGCCAAACCGTCGGAAATAAGCAGCCGTAGAGGCGAGCGCATCGCTTGGGTCATCAGCCCAAATGTCGCGGCGTCCGTCGCCTGTGAAATCTACGGCATAGGCTTCGTAGGATGTAGGGATAAACTGCGTGTGCCCCATCGCCCCGGCCCATGACCCTGTCATGTTTTGTGGCGCGACGTCACCATTTTGCAAAATCTTCAGCGCTGCAATGAGCTGCCCTTCAAAGAACCGCCCGCGACGGCCGTCATAGGCCAATGTTGCGAGGGTCGAGATCAGCGGTGTGCTGCCGCGCCGCTGGCCATAGTTGCTTTCCATGCCCCAAACCGCCAACACAACGTGCGGTTCGACGGCATAGGTGGCCTCGATCCGGGACAAAAGCCGCCCGTGCTGGCGCAGCATATCACGCCCGTTGCTGACCCGCGCATCTGAAGCGGCGGTGCTCATGTAATCGGCCAATGGTTTCACGAACTCGGCTTGATTGCGGTCCCGGTCGATACTGTCTTGAAGATATTGCGCGCCTTGAAACGCGGCATCAAACGTGCGGTTTGAAATGCCTTGTGCGTTTGCGCGGGCTCGAAAATTTGCGATCCATGTTGCAAATCCACGCGCATCGGCAAAAGCCGGGGTCGCCATGGTTGCGGCGCTGGCCGTCATAAGAAATTGTCTGCGATCCATCTGCTTGGCCTCTTTGTTTTGACCGCAACCTAGCGCAGTCTTGTGGGGTGCGACAATCACCTTTGCGCCAAATGTCAGTTTTGGTCAGTAATGCGCGCACGCTCTATAGGCAGGGACGCAGGCGGCCCGTATGATCACGATATGAAACCGATTGTGAACCCCAAGGTACAAGCCGCCTTTGATACTTTCCCCGTTGCGGCGCGTGAAACGGCGATGATCTTGCGCGATTTGATTTTTGACGAGGCGGGGCAGAATGACGCCGTTGGCGTGCTGGAAGAGACATTGAAGTGGGGGCAGCCAGCCTATTTAACCTCGGCAAGTAAATCCGGCACGACGCTGCGGATCGGTCTCCCAAAATCAGGGGGCTGCGCGATCTACGCACATTGCGCGACCACTGTGATCAGCAAATATGCAGAAACATTCGCAGGACTCGATATGATCGAAGGAAATCGCGCCGTGCATTTCGCCACGGTAGGCGATGTCGTGCCAGACCGCCTACGACTGCTGATCCGGCACGCGCTGACCTATCATCTTTAGCGCCTTGTGCGTTTAACCTTGCGCGCCGTTTTTGCGGCTTTTTTGCGTGCCGATCCGGCTTTGCGCCGCACGGGTTTTCCGCGCCCGCGCCCGCGCACGGGGCCACGCGGCATTGCGCGGTCATCAATCGACAGCAATTCAACAATCAACCCGCCCGTGACCGGGGTTGCCTCGGCCAGTTTGACGGTCACACGTTGCCCTAAGCTTATCATTAACCCGGTGTCTGATCCCATCAAGGTTTGGCTATCGGCGTCGTAATGAAAATATTCACGACCCAAGCTGCGGATCGGCACCATGCCATCAGCACCCGTTTCATCGAGCTTCACAAATACGCCGAATTTGGCGATGCCGCTGATGCGGCCCGTCATTTCGGCGCCGATACGATCTGACAAAAACGCAGCAAGGTAACGGTCTGTTGTGTCGCGTTCTGCAACCATTGACCGGCGCTCTGTGTCTGAAATCAGTTTGGCCGTGTCGGGCAGGTGATCGACATCCCAAGGGCTTAGTCCATCATCGCCCCAGCCGTGCGATGCGATCAATGCGCGGTGCACGATCAGGTCAGCATAGCGCCGGATCGGTGATGTGAAATGCGCATAGGCCCGCAGCGCCAGCCCAAAATGCCCAAAATTTTCAGGGCTATAATAAGCCTGCGTCATCGATCGCAGCGTTGCGATATTCACCAGTTCGGCGTTTTCAGTATCTTTGGCTTGGGCCAGAAGACGGTTCAAATGCGCGGTCTTAAGAACCTGCCCTTTGGCAAGCACCAACCCGGCAGAATGCGCCACATCGCGCAACGCGTCGAGTTTATCGGAATTGGGTTCTTCATGGACCCGAAACAAAAGCGGCGATTTCTTTGCAATCAACGTTTCGGCGGCGGCGACATTGGCCAGCACCATGAATTCTTCGATCAAACGGTGCGCGTCCAGCCGTTCTTTGAAATTCACCGAAGTGACCTTGCCGTCATCGCCCAACACAATCTGGCGTTCGGGCAGGTCCAGCTCAAGCGGTTGTCGATCTGCGCGCGCGCGGGTCAGTGCATCATAGGCCGCGTAAATCGGGCGGATGATATCATCCATCAGCGGCGCGACCTTGTCGTTCACCCGTCCGTCCATCGCGTCTTGCACCTCTTCGTAATTCAACGAGGCTACAGATTTCATAAGTCCGCGATGAAACGCGTGATCAATCAAATTGCCGTCCGCGTCGATGCGCATGGCGACGGCTAAACAGGCGCGTTCAACGCCTTCGTGCAGCGAACATAGATCACCTGACAGGCGGTCCGGCAGCATGGGGACAACGCGGTCAGGGAAATAAGTGGAATTGCCGCGCTTGCGGGCCTCAATGTCGAGTTCCGACCCCGGCGTGACGTAGTGTGCGACGTCCGCAATTGCGACCCAGATGATAAACCCATCCGCGTTTTTGGGGTCAGGGTCCGCCTCGACAAAACAGGCATCATCGTGATCGCGCGCATCCCAAGGATCAATGGTGATCAAAGGCATGTCGCGCAGATCTTTGCGCCCTTTGAGGCCGGCAGGGCTAGCGGCGTCCGCTTCGGCGACAACAGCGTCAGGAAAATGATCAGGGATGCCGTGCTGGTGGATTGCGATCAACGACACGGCGCGCGGCGCGGTCGGATCACCCAAACGGGTAACAATGCGTGCTTTGGGCAGGCCCATGCGGCCCTTTGGCCCGGCTTGTTCCGCCTCGACCAATTCGCCGTCTTTGGCCCCACCGGTGGCGCCTGCGGCAACGGTCCATTGTTTGTCAGCGCCCTTATCGACAGGCACAACGCGCCCGCCTTCAGATCCGGCGCGAAAAACGCCCAAAATGCGCAACGGGTTGCTACCAATGCGGCGGATCATGCGGGCGGTGTGCGAATGATGTTCGGATTTGTCGACGGTCAAGCGGCCCAAAATACGGTCGCCTTTTCCAAGGGCCGGATCGCCGTCGCGCGACAGCATCAAGATCACAGGTTCCGCGCCTTGGCCTTTCCATTCCAAAGGCCGCGCAAACAGATCACCATCGGCATCAGGGCCAATGATTTCCAGAACAGACACCGGCGGCAGGTCTTCGGCATCGCGGTAGGAAGACCGGCGCTTGGTCAGCTTGCCTTCGTCTTCAAGTTCTTTCAGCAAACGCTTCAGGTCAATGCGGGCAGCCCCCTTGATCCCAAAGGCCTTGGCGATATCACGCTTGGCGGCTTTGGTCGGGTTCTGGGCGATCCATTCAAGGATCTCGGATTTGGAAGGGATACGTATCATCCGCCAGCCCTATCACGGAAGGTTGGGGGCGTCACGGGGTGTGCTTCGCTCAAACGGCCCATAGTTGCAGTATAGAAAAACTAATTTCGACGGGTGCCGGGCGCGAGCGCGTTATAGAGAAAACCGAACCAGCAGGATGACCTAATGCAGTATTTAGCAATAACCGCGCTAACCGTGGCGCTTGCGCCGATTGCGGCACTCGCGCATGAGAACGAAAGCAGTTTTGAAATTCGTGGTGATATGACCTGTATCACGTCAAATGGCGCACCGGATCACGATATGGGCCAGTTTCCGAACCGGGCGAACCCCAATGCGTTTCGTGAACAAGAATTAACGTTTTGCTTTCCGGCAAACCCGCAACTGGCCGGGGATACCACCGAAGGTTTGATGACAGTCGGCGTGTCAGTCACGGGGGTGCCGATCCGGCCCTATACAGCGGGCTATTACGATCCGGATGGGCGGCGCGAGCTTAGCCGCGACCCGTCAAGCGGCTGGCGTCAGCAGGCGATGCACGACCCGCGTAGTCTTGGGATGGATGACCAAAACGCCCATGTCGATCAGTCCGGTCTTTATCATTATCACGGCGTATCGCGTGATCTTTTGGCCGGACAAAATGGAACATTGATTGGCTATGCGCCTGACGGGTTTGAAATTCGCTACAGCCCGACAACAGCGACGTCATCATGGCAGCTAAAATCAGGTGTGCGTCCCAGCGGGCCGGGCGGGGCCTATGACGGCAGTTTCGAAGAGGATTTCATCTATATGGCGCAAAGCGGCACGTTGGATGAATGTAACGGCGGTATGGTCAATGGCACCTACACGTATTTCGCGACAGACAGCTACCCGTATTTCCCGCGTTGTTTCAAAGGTGAGGTGAATCCGCGTTTTATGGTGCGGAACTGATCAATTTGGCAGCGGGCGCACCATGTCTTTGTGTGGAATGCCTGCGTCATCGTAAAAGGGGCCTTGGGCCACGAACCCCAGCTTTTCGTAGAAGCCGATGGCGTGATCTTGCGCGCTGAGCTTTGCGGTGGTGATAGCGGGTTGCGCGCGCAAGTAATCCAGCGCGGCCACAACAAGACGCGCGCCAAGCCCAGTGCCACGCTGATCGGCCAGCACGCAGATGCGTCCAATTTTTCCGGTTGTTCCCGCGAATAGTATCCGGGCGGTGCCAACGGGCCGCCCGTCAATAGTGGCTAGCAGATGAACAGCCTCATCGTCGAGATCATCCATTTCTTCGGCTTCGGAAATACCCTGTTCGCCCATGAACACCGCACGGCGTAGTGCGATGCAAGGTGCGTAATCTGTCACAACTTCGATCATGCGAAGTAATCCGTCAGGATACGGGTATAGATAGATTTTAGCTGGCTGATTTGGTCGACCGCAACGCGCTCATCCACTTGGTGCATGGTTTTCCCGACCAGCCCAAATTCAACGACAGGGCAGTGATCCTTAACGAACCGTGCGTCTGATGTGCCGCCGGATGTCGACAGTTCGGGTGTGCGTCCCGTTTCGGACGCCACAGCATTTGCCACAAGATCGGACAGATCACCGGGCGGCGTAACAAAGCTTTCGCCGGATACTTTTACCTTGGTGTCAACGGCAACGCCAAAAGTGTCTTTGATTTGCGCGACCTCTTTTTCGAACCAATCGAGGATAGATTGACTGGAATGTGCATCATTGAAACGGACGTTGACGGCGGCGGTGCAGCTTGCGGGGATGACGTTTGTTGCAGGGTTGCCCGTGTCGATTGTGACCACGGCTAACGTAGATGGGTCAAAGTGATCGGTGCCTTGGTCCAATTCATGCGATGACAGTCGATCAACCAGACGGGCCATCGCGGGCAGGGGGTTATTGGCGCGATGCGGATAGGCAGAATGACCCTGTTCACCGCGCACCGTAAACCAAGCGGTCAGCGACCCGCGCCGCCCGATTTTCATCGCTTCGCCCATTTCATTGGGGCAGGTGGGTTCGCCGACCAAACAAACTGACATGGTTTCATTGTTTGCCGCCATCCAATCAAGCAGGGCAGTTGTGCCATCTAGCGCGTCTGCCTCTTCGTCACCGGTGATGGTTAGAACAACAGCCCCGTCTGGCGGGGTGTCAGTGACAAAATCAATTGCGGCGGCTGCAAAAGCAGCGACGCCGGATTTCATATCTGTGGCCCCGCGCCCGTACATAAACCCATCTTTCACCTCGGCGCCAAACGGATCAACCGTCCAATCGTCGCGGTTGCCAATAGGGACCACATCAGTATGGCCGTTAAACCCAAACGTCCGGTTCGCACCTTGACGTCCCCAGCGGGCATAAAGGTTCGCGATGCCGCCACGATCAACGCGGGTGCAGCTAAAGCCCGCTTCGCAGAGCAGCTTTTCCAAAAGCGCCAGCGCGCCGCCTTCTTCAGGTGTCACTGATGGGCAGCGGATCAGATCGGCGGTGAGTGCAATGGGATCTATTGTCATGGAGGCTTTCCTTTTCCTGAGTGCCCAAAATAGACCCGCTGGATCGGTTGTAAACTGCCGATAGCACCTGATTGCAGGCGAAGATCTGCCGTTTGTTGGACCTACTGCAATTAAAATCGACTTTCGTTTGTACTGAGGAAATTACTTTTGAAAACAAGGGTTCGTTCGCAATTGTTCGCACCTATAACGATGTAGGAGCGAATCTTTGGACGTATATGTAGCTACTAGCGCTGAGCTAAACACAGCGCTGAGCAACGCCAACGCTGGCGATACGATCATTTTGGCGTCTGGTAACTATGGATCTGTGACGATTACCGCCGATTTTTCGGACACCGTTACCATTCAGTCCGCTGATCTTGGCGGTGCCGTTTTTGAAAGCTTAAAACTGACGGGCGCGACCAATGTCACCATTGATGGTGTGCATGTTGACGGTGTTGGCGACGGCGGGGCGGGCGGATCTTTTGTCAAAATATCGGATGGAAGTCAGGGCATCACACTGACAAATATGGAAATTAACGGGTCGGTTGATGGTGTCTATACTGGGGCTTACGGCGTTCACGTTGATGATTCTTCTGACGTGACGCTGAACAATAACTATATCCATGACGTCAAAATCGGCATGCTGTTGAACGGGAGCGAAGATGTTTCAGTCGTGGACAACGCGCTTGATTATCTTGGTAATGACGGCATTAAATTTGCGGGTATCGACGGGCTTTTGCTTGAAGGAAATATCGAATACGGCAACGTTTTCCCAGAGGCGGGCGACCATGTCGATTTCATTCAGGGGCAAGGCGCGGACTCAACCGATATCGAGATCCGAAACAACATCCTGCTGGCCGGCAACGTCAACAATATTCAGGGCATAAGTCTGTTTGATGTGAACTATACGAATGTTCTGATCGAAGGGAATGTCATCTACTCGGGCCAAACCCGCGGAATTACTGTTGAATTCGGCGACAACGTGACCGTGATCAACAACACAGTTCTCAACATTCCGGGCACGAATAAATCGACCTACATCGATGTTGTTGATGGCGGCGTGAACGAAGGCAATATTTTTGTAAATAACGCAACCACCCCAGGTGAAGCCAACGGGAACCTGCAACTTCAAAACGATGACCCGACCGGCGATTTTTATGTCGACGATTATTTTGTCAACGGGTCGCAAGGTTTGGGCGTCACATTTGAAGATCTGCAAACCGTCGCGGGTAGTTTAGCCGAAGAATACGGCGCGGTCGGCGTAATCGAAGCAATATTGGGCGTGTTGGAAACCGGCGTTGATCCGATCACCGTGGCCGGAAACGCGGCGCTTAATGCGGCCCTGGATGCAGCGACCGGTGGCGAGACCATTTTGGCGGAAAATGACGACGATGGCTATGTGATCATTTTGGATGATTCCACTCCCGAGGTCACGTTGCACGTCGAAACACCATCGGATGTTGCCGAAACTGATGCGGTTGATTTGGTGTTTGCAGGCTCTGACGGTGACGACATCGTCTATGGCGCGGGCGGTGATGATGTCATTGCTGGCGGTGAAGGCGTTGACCGGTTCGCGGGTGGCGAAGGGGCTGACACGTTTATCTTTGCGCAGGGGACCGGGTTGGATATTGTCTATGATTTCACCAATGACGCTGACCAGATTGGCCTACAGGGTGTGACGTATGACGATCTGACAATCAGTGATTACCGCGACGGCGATACATTGATCCAAATGGGCGATGATCGCCTCATTCTACGCGACGTTGATTTCCAAGAGATCACTGCCGACGATTTTATTTCTCTCTAGGCGATTAGGTAACACAGCACATGAATACTATTCTCGGAACTTACACGAAACGAGCGTTTGTCGTGTCCCTTGGGCTTGCCCTAACGGCCTGTGGTGGGTCCGGATCAGATGAAGAAGCGACGTCGTCGTACAGTTCGTTTGATCAAATCGATGCCGATGCGGTGGTCACAATAGGGACCTATGTTGAAGATAATGGTGATATCATTGGAGATCTCACTGACGCGGGCACCTTGACCACGGGATCGGCAGCGTATGCCGGTTTCGTCAGAGGGGAAGTCGATGGGGCTACGTTGACCGGGACCTTAACAATGGACGCCAACTTTGCGACTGGTGCCGTCATAGGAAGTGCGACGGATTTTTTTCATGAAACCGATGGGGCTTACGATGGGACGCTCTCTGGTACGGGTGTCGTGAACACCGGTGCCACTGGAGCTATACCGCATGTGACGGCGACGTTGGACGGTGACCTGACAAATGGCTCTGACACTTTTGACACAACGCTAGCACTTGATGGCTATTTCTTGACCGTTGGCGGGGTCGATGCTGCAGCTATTGCAGGTGAGGTCGAAGGAAGTGTCGGGACGACGACCTTTGACGACGGGCTGTTCGCGGCAGAACAGTAACCCATTCGCGTGTTTTAGGCTTTGTCAAAAAACGGCGTCATCTGTGCGACGATGACGCTGTTTTCAGCCAATGCACGGGCCATCAGGTCTTGTTCCTCGTCGGATATATCGTGGCCTTCAGCGATGCGTTCTTCCAATGTGCCGTAGCCGGACACATCTAAGGGCGCGAGGTCTGCTTGCTTGAGGATCGCAACCGTTTCGCGCACAGCTTCGGCTTCGTCCACGCCACTGGCATAGCACATCAGCGCTGCGCCAGAGGCCCCTTCGGGTAGCCCGTCGTTGTCGTTACGCCCGACTTCGACCAATAGCGTGTATACCTTTTGACGGCTTTCTTTCTTGGTCATTGGGGGTCTTCCTCTTCCCAGCGGGATTTAACCGCCCAAATCGTTGAAATGATAAGCACGACTTGGGCGGGTAAATAGATCACGACCATTAAAAATAGAATGGTCCAAATCAGCGACATATGGGTCACGTAGGTCACGGTCACGGCGGGCATCCAAAGCACAGCCAGCACAAGTCCGATGATCACCGCGTCAGCTAACACAAGCAGCCATGCTGCCCGCCGCGTGGGGCGATGCCCCGCGGCGATGCGTTTGCGTGCAACTGTGCGGCTGATCAGCATTTAGTCGCGTAGTAGTTCGTTGATGCCCGTCTTGGACCGTGTCTTGGCGTCAACGCGTTTCACGATTACAGCGCAGTAAAGGTTCACGCCGTTTGAAGATGGCATGGAGCCAGACACAACGACGGAATAAGGCGGTACTTCGCCGTACATGACTTCGCCAGTTTCGCGGTCAACGATCTTGGTCGATTGGCCGATAAACACGCCCATGCCCAAAACGGCACCTTCGCGGACGATACAGCCTTCGACGACCTCTGACCGGGCACCGATGAAACAATTATCTTCGATGATGGTCGGCCCAGCTTGCATGGGTTCAAGAACACCACCGATGCCGACGCCGCCTGACAGATGCACGTTTTTGCCGATTTGTGCGCAGGACCCAACAGTCGCCCATGTATCAACCATTGTGCCTGTATCGACATAGGCACCAAGGTTCACGAACGACGGCATCAGCACAACGCCGGGTGCCACATAGGCGGATTTGCGGACGATGGCGTTTGGTACAGCGCGAAAACCTGCGGCGCCAAATTCTTCGTCGCCCCAACCAGCGAATTTGCTGTCGACCTTATCCCACCAGCCTGATCCTTGTGGGCCGCCAGATTGGAATTCCATGTCTTTGATGCGGAAGCCAAGTAGCACAGCTTTCTTCGCCCATTGGTTGACATGCCAGCTGCCATCGTCTTGCTTTTCCGCAACGCGCAGGCTGCCGCTATCCAAAGCATTTAGCGTATCTTCGATAGCTTCGCGGGTTTCACCCGTTGTTTCAGGTGTAATCGTATCGCGGGCATCCCACGCGGCTTCGATTGCGGTCTCAAGGGCGACATTTGACATCGGGGTCTCCGGTTTCTTGTGGTCACGTGTTGTCATCGGCTATAGACCGGAAAAGCCCAAAAGCGCAATGCGAGGAAACGCTGAATGACCGACGATCGCCGCCATCCACTCCGCCACAGTTCTCAAGACCGCGAAGCGGCGACACATATTCCTGATACGCCGCAAACACGTGCTCCTTCTTATGCGCTGGCCTTTGCCGACGAAGATTTTTTGTGTCGTGAAGAACTGCGCCCTGTGCGGCTGCAATTGGAACTGCTTAAGCCTGAAATGCTGATGGATGAAGCAGGGATCGATTCGACGATTGTTTTATTTGGTGGTGCGCGGATTCCATCGCCTGCAAACAAGCAAAGCGCCCGCACCCAGACGCTTGCTGACCTGTCGGAGTATTACGCGCAAGCCCAAGAATTTGCACGCATCATGACAGAGCGTTCGTTGAAAACGGGTGGCACCGAAGACGTGATCGTCACGGGCGGTGGCCCCGGCGTCATGGAAGCTGGCAACCGCGGCGCATTGGAGGCTGGCGGTAAATCTATCGGCCTGAACATTGTGCTGCCGCACGAGCAAGCACCGAACGAATACGTGACCCCAGAGCTTTGCTTTAATTTCCATTATTTTGCGATCCGCAAGATGCATTTCTTGATGCGTGCCTCAGCGGTTTGCGTGTTTCCAGGTGGCTTTGGGACGTTGGACGAAATGTTCGAGGCACTTACCCTAATCCAAACGGGTCGCATGGCGCGCGTGCCATTCTTGCTGTTCGGTAAAGAATTTTGGGAGAAAATAATCAATTGGGATGCGCTTTCCGACGCAGGTACAATTTCCGCGGATGATTTGGACCTGTTCCAATTTGTTGATACGGCCGAACAAGCCGTTGCGGCCATTGATAGCTGGGAAGGCAAAGGCGAAAAGCGCGGCGTCATTCCCGGGCGCTAGGATATGTACAAGGCAATCATGGTCATGGGTGTGTCGGGCGCAGGCAAATCCACCATTGCGCAGGGCTTAGCGGATGCTTTGGGCGGTGTATATCTCGACGGTGATGACTATCACCCGCAAAGCAACGTCGACCATATGGCCGCAGGGCGTCCGTTGACAGATGACATGCGATGGCCCTGGCTTGATATTTTGGGCGCGGCGGTGAATGCGTCACGGGCGGATCAGGTCACGGTGTTTGCATGCTCTGCGCTTAAACGCAGCTACCGCGATCATCTGCGTGCTGCGATCCCAGAGTTGCAGATCGCCTATCTGGATGCGCCTTATGATGTTGTATCTGCCCGCATGGCCGCGCGCGCAAACCACTACATGCCGACCAGTCTGCTGGACAGTCAATTTGCTGCGCTTGAGGTGCCGCAATCCCCTGCGCTGCGCGTGTCTATCGATCAACCCGTACCCGATATTATTGCGGCACTAGCTGTCTTGGGCTGATGGGACTTCCAAATGCTGCATGGGCGTCGTTAGCGGTGATCTGACCGCTTGGATCGCGGCGCGCGCCAAAAATTCACCTGCGGCCCCGACTTTTTCAGTGGTGGTCAGGATATCGGCGCGAAATAGCTTTAAGAACGGAACGGCCTCTTTCGTTGATACATCAATCTCGCGTCCAACCTTTGCGCCGATCTTTTCTAGCCCAGCAACGGCGGCCATCGCTGAAGATGTCGATGCCGTCATGATCGCGTCAATCTCGGGATGGTTGCGCAGTGTTATGTCAACATAGTCGACGATATCGTCAATCTTTGTATCGCTGGTGACTGGATCGGCCAGGGTGACATTGAGGCCGCGATCTGCGGCCCCTTTGCGTGTGCCATAGATAATGTGCTGCGCATAGGCTTGGGCTGCGGGAGGCGCGATAAGCAAGACGTTTTTGCGGCCACGATCGGCCAGCTCATTCACAGCTATCTCGCCAAACGCGCTGTTATCAAAGTCGTAATAGGGGTGTCGGTCTGCCCAATCGGAACGTCCGTGGGTCGCAAAAGGAAAGCTGCGTTCCATCAAATAGGCGATGCGCGGGTCTTGCGGCTGCACTTGGTTAATAATGACGGCATCCGCAGAGCCGGTTTCCACAATATAGCGGACCGGTTCCATCGGGTCTTGATCGGGAAAAAACGGGGTCACGACCAAATGAAATGGCGTGTCGCGCAATCCGCCGGCAACAGATGAAATGAGCCGCGTAGAGTGGCCCATCATGTCGTGTTCGGTAGACATAACGAGGCTGATCACATTGGTGCGTCCAGTGCGCAGACGCACGCCAGCACGGTTGGGGATATAGCCGACATCTTTGGCAATCTTGCGAATGAGTTTCTTGGTTTCGGCCCCAATATCAGGCGCATCATTCAGCGCGCGAGAGACGGTCGGCACCGCCAACCCGCTGATCCGGGCGATTGTCTTAAGCGTCGGCTTTCCTGACGCGGAACGTGCCTGTTCGACCGTGGTGGTCGGCGCTTTCTTTTGTGACATGATGGGCCTCCTCCTCCTCGTGTTTCTTTAGGCGGTCTGTATAACAAATCCCCACTGAAACTTTTAGACTGGCCATAAAACCGTTTAAACTCAGACCGTTACCAATACTAACCATGCGCGAGATAGACAATGTCTTATTTTCACTTGCGAGGTCAATTTAAAACGATATAGACTTTTCTACAACGATTTAGAACCAGGGAGGAGAGAATCGTGAAACTGACAACAAAATTGATGGCGTTCTCCGCTATCGTCAGTGCATCTTCCGCGTCAGCGGTCGAATTGGAGGTTATGCACTGGTGGACATCCGGCGGCGAAGCTGCGGCTGTTACGAAATTTGCTGAAGCTTGGGATGCGACAGGCAACACATGGGTTGACGGCGCAATCGCCGGCGGCGGCGACACAGCCCGCCCAATCATGGTTAGCCGTATCATCGGTGGCGATCCGCCCGCTGCGTTCCAGTTTAACCATGGTCGTCAGGCAGAAGAGCTGATCGAAGCTGGCCTTCTTCTTGACCTGACAGATGTTGCCGAAGCCGAAGGCTGGGCCGAAATCGTAAACCCATCGAACTTGTTGGATGCTTGTACAGTTGATGGCCGCATTTACTGCGCGCCAGTAAATATTCATTCTTGGCAGTGGATGTGGCTGTCGAGCGGCGCATATGAAAAGGCTGGCATTCCTGTACCACAAAGCTGGACAGAATTTGCAGCAACAGCTGGCGATCTTGAGGCCGCTGGTATCACACCGCTTGCGATGGGTGGCCAGTCTTGGCAGCAAAACGGTGCGTTTGGCGTGATGTCCGTCGCGCTTGCTGGCACCGACGCGTGGTTGGCTGTTAACCGTGACAAAGACGCTGAAGTTGCTGCTGGCGCAGACTACGCACGTGTGTTCGAAGCATTTGGCGCTGCACGCGAATTGGCCGAAGGCCTGAACGTTCAGGACTGGAACCAAGCGACTGCTGCTGTGATCAACGACACTGCTGGTGCGCAGATCATGGGTGACTGGGCGCAGGGCGAATTCGCTGTTGCTGGCGAAGTTGCTGGCGAAGACTACACATGCCTGCCGGGCTTGGGTGAAGTTGCCGTTCTGTCAACTGGTGGCGACGCGTTCTACTTCCCTGTTGTCGACGATGAAGAAATCACCGCTGCACAAAAAGAACTGGCTGCGCTGCTGCTTTCACCACCTGTTCAGGTGTCATTCAACTCTGCGAAAGGGTCTTTGCCTATTCGTGGTGATGTTGACCTGACAACGGTGAACGAATGTACGCAAAAAGGTCTTGATCTTTTGGCTGCGGGCGATCTGCTTCCTGATGGTGCGGCCTTGCTGTCACCCGATACGGTAACGCAGTTGAACGATTTGCTGACAGAGTTTTGGAATACACCTTCCATGACGCCTGCTGAGGTTCAATCTGCCTACGCAGACATCATCGCCGACGCTGACTAAGCGCGGCACTGCTAAACGTGTACAGGCCCTCCATTCGGGGGGGCTGTGTCACAGTCTAGCCTGAAGATTCTAGGGAGGAATAAATGGCGCTTTCCGAAGCCACAGATGCCGGGCAGGCTGGCCCAACCAAAAAGCCTACGCGAATATTCAAGAACATGGCATCTAAGATTGCGGCAGTGCCGATGGTCTTTACCGCACTTGTCATTTTTGTAGGGGGCACGGTTTGGACGATTGTTTATTCCTTTACAAGTTCAGGTCTATTGCCGCGCCTCAAATGGGTTGGCCTAGATCAATATGAGCGCCTATGGGGCAGCCGCAAGTGGCTTGTCTCAATCGAAAACCTTGCGATTTACGGTTTTTGTTCGCTGATTTTGACACTTGTTATCGGCTTCACGCTTGCCGCTTTGCTTGACCGCAAAGTCCGCGGCGAAGGTGCCTTGCGCACTATATTCCTATACCCTTTTGCCCTGTCTTTCATTGTGACGGGCCTTATCTGGCAGTGGATTTTGAACCCCGAATTGGGGCTGCAAAGTGTGGTGCGTGGGATGGGCTGGGAAAGCTTTACTTTTGATCCGCTCAATAATGCATCGCTGGTGATGTTCGGTCTGTTGATTGCGGGCCTTTGGCAGGGCACCGGGCTGATCATGTGTATTATGCTCGCTGGGCTGCGCGGCATTGACGAAGACATCTGGAAAGCCGCTCGTGTTGATGGGATCGGCACAGTTAAGACCTACATCCGTGTGATTATTCCCATGATGCGCCCAGTTTTTGTGACCTCGCTGGTGCTGATCGGGTCTGGAATTGTGAAGCTATACGATCTTGTCGTCGCACAAACGTCAGGCGGTCCGGGGCTAAGTTCACAGGTGCCCGCCATGTACGTGATGACATCGATGTTTGGTGGTCAGAACCTTGGCCAAGGCTTTGCGGCATCCACCATGATGTTGGTCAGCGTTGTTATTATCCTTGTCCCATGGGCAATTCTCGAATTCGGAGGGAAGAAGCGTGGCTAATTCCGACACGATGGCTGCACCTGCCGCCCTTGCCGCAGGTCCACGTGGGCCCAAACCAAAACGTCGCATGACCCGCGGCAATATCATGGTCTACGGCACGCTTTTCATTTTTGCGCTGTATTATGCGCTTCCGCTGTATGTGATGGTCGTGACCTCGCTAAAGGGGATGCCAGAAATCCGGATGGGCAATATCTTTGCGCCTCCAATGGAAGTCACATTTGAACCTTGGGTCAAGGCGTGGTCGCAGGCCTGTACTGGGATCAATTGCGATGGGTTGTCGCGCGGGTTCTGGAACTCTGTGCGTATCTTGATCCCGTCACTCATTCTCTCGGTGGCGGTGGCCAGCGTGAACGGTTACGCACTGTCGATGTGGAAATTCAAAGGCTCCGAAGTCTTCTTTGGTATCTTGATGATTGGCGCGTTCATTCCGTATCAAGTCATGCTGTACCCCATCGTGATCTTGCTGCGTGAAGCAGGGCTATACGGATCATTGACCGGGTTGGTTTTGGTGCATGTCGCCTTTGGGATGCCGATCAACACGCTTTTGTTCCGCAACTATTTTGCATCCATCCCCGAAGAATTATTCAAAGCGGCCCGCGTTGACGGCGCGGGTTTTTGGGCGATTTTCTTTAAGATTATGCTGCCGATGTCGTTGCCCATTTTCGTTGTATCTTTGATCATTCAGGTGACCGGGATTTGGAATGACTTCTTGTTTGGTGCAAGCTTCACCGGGCCTGATCTTTATCCGATGACGGTGCAGCTCAATAATATCGTGAACTCCGTACAGGGCGTCAAAGAATACAATGTGAACATGGCAGCGACATTGCTGACCGGGCTTGTTCCGCTGACAATCTACTTTGTGTCTGGAAAACTTTTCGTACGCGGCATCGCTGCCGGCGCTGTCAAAGGCTGATAAATTATGACTAACTCAATCGAAATCAAGAACCTCGACCTGTCCTTTGGCGCTGTAAAGGTGTTGCAAGACCTCAATCTGGACATCGGCGAAGGCGAATTCCTTGTGCTTCTGGGGTCATCTGGCTGCGGGAAATCAACACTGTTGAACTGCATCGCTGGCCTGCTTGAGGTCACGGACGGTCAGATATTCATCAAAGGCAAGAACGTCACATGGGCCGAACCATCTGAACGTGGCATCGGCATGGTGTTCCAATCCTACGCGTTATACCCGCAGATGACCGTCAAAGGGAACCTATCCTTTGGTTTGAAAAACGCCAAAGTGCCAAAAGACGAGATCGAAAAACGCGTCGCCCGCGCGGCCGAAATCCTGCAAATTGAGGCGCTTCTTGATCGCAAGCCCGGTGCCTTATCGGGTGGGCAACGCCAGCGCGTTGCGATTGGCCGCGCGCTGGTGCGTGATGTGGATGTGTTTTTGTTTGATGAACCTTTGTCGAACCTTGATGCCAAGCTGCGTGTTGATCTGCGCGTTGAGCTGAAACGCCTGCACAACCAATTGCAGAACACGATGGTTTACGTGACCCACGATCAGGTTGAGGCAATGACATTGGCTGACCGGATCGCTGTGATGAAGGGCGGCAAAATCATGCAGCTCGGCACACCGGATGAAATCTATAACCAGCCGCGCAACCTTTATGTTGCGGACTTTATCGGCAGCCCGTCCATGAATTTCTTGGAAGGTCATCTGGAAGATGGCGCGTTCAAAGTTGACGATATGGTTCTGCCAATGACCGGATATGAGTTTGCCGCTCCGCAAACTGCAGACCGCCCCGCAATCATTGGAATTCGCCCGGAACATGTTGTGACTGGTGAACTCGTCCGTAACGCTGCCCTACAGTTTGAAGCAGACGTTGATCTGGTTGAACCGATGGGCTCTGATACTTTGGTTTACGCTAAGCTGGGCAAGCACAGTTTCCGCATCCGCATGGATGGCCAAGCGCGTGTTCAAGCGGGTGAAGTGTTGCAGATCGGGATCGACCCTGCACGCGCGTCACTGTTTGATAAAGCGAACGAGGATCGCCTGTGACTCATCTAAATTTGGCGGGTGAGTGGGCGCTGTCTGATGAAAGCGGTGACTATGCTTGCGCAATGCAAATGCCGACAGACGGTATTACAGCTCTGCGAGAGGCCGAATTGATTGCCGATCCTTACTGGGGTCGCAACGAATATGATTTGCGTTGGATTTGTGAAAGGGACTGGACGGTTCGTCGCGATTTTGACGTTTCCGAAACCGATGTGGATTTGGTTCTGTCCGAGATGGATACGGTGGTAAGCGTACGTGTCAACGATCAGGTCGTCCTGACAGCTGAGAACGCATTTCGAACCTACCGCGTACCGCTCGCAGGGGTCGTCAAGGTTGGGACAAACACCATCAGCATCACCTTTCACTCGCCGGTGGTTGCCGGTGGTAGGAAACAGGCGGCGCACCCATTCCCACTACCGATCAGCGAAAATTGCCCGATCCCTGACGGAAATATGCTGCGCAAACCCGCCTGTGATTTTGGCTGGGATTGGAACATCGCGCTCGCGCCTTTTGGTATTTATGGCACGATGGCAATTGAACCATCGCTTGCGCCACGGATCGATCGGCTCGCGATCACGCAAGCCCACACAGATGGCGCGGTGACCCTAGGCGTGACAGCCTACACTGCCAATCACGACGGTGACGTGACTGCCACGATTGCGGGGCAGCGGGTGACCGGGCAAGCCGTGAACGGCGTTTGTGAACTTAGCGTATTGATCGAAAACCCTGACCTGTGGTGGCCGGTGGATCAAGGCGATCAGCCGCTCTATGACCTGACAGTATCAGCGGGCACAGCGACATCGCAGCGCCGTATTGGCCTGCGTGATCTGCAACTGATCACGGAAACCGACGACATCGGGCTTGGTTTTAAATTCAGGATCAACGGCCGCGATGTATTTTGCAAAGGGGCCAACTGGATTCCGGCAGATGCGCTGCCGGGTCAGATCACTGATGAAAAGACGCGTGACCTGCTGCAATCCGCCGTCGATGCGAATATGAATATGGTGCGTGTCTGGGGCGGCGGGCGGTATGAGCCTACATCGTTCTACGACGCTTGCGATGAAATGGGCCTTTTGGTTTGGCAGGACTTTATGTTCGCTTGTAACCTTTACCCATCCGACAACGCCTATCTGGCCGAGGTTCGGGCCGAGGTTACAGATAACGTCGCCCGGATGCACCACCACGCGAGCATTGCGGTGTGGTGCGGCGACAATGAACTGATCGGCGCGTTGGGGTGGTACGATTGCAGTATTAATGACCGCGACCGCTATCTGGTGAACTATGACCGTTTGAACAGGACGATTGAAACGCAGCTGATCGAGGTTGACCCGACCGCGATCTGGTGGCCTTCTTCGCCTTCTCCGGGGCCAATGAATTTTGGCGATGCATGGCATGACGACGGTTCGGGCGATATGCATTTCTGGTCTGTCTGGCACGAAGGTCGCGATTTTGACCACTACCGCGATGTTGGCCCAAGGTTCTGTTCCGAATTCGGTTTCCAAAGCTACCCGTCGATGAACGCGGTACGCAAATTCGCGGGCGAGGCGGATCAGAACATCGCAGCACCCGTGCTGGAAAGCCACCAAAAGAACTCAGGCGGCAACGCGCGGATCGCGGAAACCATGTTCCGCTATTTCCGCTGGCCCAAGCATTTTGAAGACTTCGTCTACCTGTCTCAAGTCCAACAGGGGCTCGCGATCAAGACAGCCGTCACACATTGGCGTAGCCTCAAGCCGCGCTGCATGGGCACGTTGATCTGGCAGCTCAATGATACATGGCCGGTCTGTTCTTGGGCGTCACTGGATCATGGCGGTGATTGGAAGTTGATGCACCACATGGCGCGCGAATTCTATGCACCTGTGCTGGTTACAGCCGTGCCACTAGACGGGAACTATGTGATCCGCGCCGTCAACGATAGGCCGGACGCCTGCGATGTTACTGTCACTGTTTCGGCGGTTGATATGGCGGGTAACCTGCGCGCGTTAGGCGCGGGTGGCGCGTCAGTCGAAACAACGGCAGTAGACGTGCTGACAATCGCGGGCGCTGATCTGCAGCCCGATGAAATGCTGCACTATGCGTGGGAAACCGCGAATGGCACGGCAGGCAGCGATATATTCGCGCCTAAACCTTACAAAGACTACAATCTGCAGGCACCGCACCTGACCCAAGTTATCTCGGGCAATACACTCACACTGACGGCGCAGACATTGGCATTGTTCGTTGCGGTCGAGGCCGATGTGCCCGGTCGCTTTGACCACAATGCGTTTACGCTTTTGCCCGGACAAACAATGGTTGTGCAGTTTACACCAGCCAATCCTGCGGACAAACCCAACTTCACGCTGCGCGATTTGCACAGCGCAACCTACGCCTGATCAAGGAGAGAAAATATGACCCAGATTTCCTACCAAGTCTACTGCTCACGGAATTTTCCTCCGTTGGGGGATACGCTGAAAATGCTCTCTGAGACCGGGTTCAAAGAGGTCGAAGGTTTCGGTGGCCTTTTTGACGATCTCGATGGGCTAAAGGCGGGGCTTGACGCGACAGGCCTGAAAATGACCAGCAGTCACTTTGGGTTGGATATGGTTGAGAGTGACGCATCAAAAGTGATCGCCATCGCAAAGGAATTGGGAATTCAAAAGGTCATCGTTCCTTTTTTGATGCCTGATGATCGCCCCACGGATGCCGCTGGTTGGGCCGCATTTGGGACGCGTTTGGCCAAGGCAGGTAAGCCGTTGCAAGATGCAGGTCTTACGTTCGGCTGGCACAATCATGACTTTGAGTTTGTTGCGACCGAAACCGGAGAGCTGCCACTAGATCTGATTGCGGCTGCATCCGACGATCTGATGCTAGAGCTTGATCTGGGTTGGGTTGCGCGCGCGGGTCTTGATCCGGTGGCATGGATCAAGAAATATGCGGGTCGCGTGACAGCGGCGCATATCAAAGACATTGCACCCGCAGGCGAAAACGCAGACGAAGATGGTTGGGCTGATGTCGGTCACGGTACCCAAGATTGGGCCACGATCCATACCGCGCTGCAAGAGGCGGGGGTAGATCACTATGTGGTCGAACACGATAACCCCAAAGACCACGCGCGGTTTGCAAGCCGCAGCTTGGCTGCGATCCAGAAATTCTAGGAGGTTCTATCATGACGAAACTTGGTGTTGGCATCATTGGATGCGGTAATATTTCGACCTCTTATCTTAAACTGGCTCCGCTGTTTAAATCGCTTGATGTTAAGGCGGTCGCAGATATCAACATGGACGCGGCCAAGGCACGGGCCGCAGAATTTGGCGTGCGCGCTGAAACTGTCGCTGACTTGCTCGCTGTGGATGACGTTGATGTAATCGTCAACTTGACCATTCCCGATGTGCATTTCGCGGTGACAAAACAGATCATCGAAGCAGGCAAGCACGCCTATTCCGAAAAGCCATTGGTGTTGACCTTGGAAGAAGGCAAAGAATTGCGTGATTTAGCAGCCTCTAAGGGGCTGCGTATTGGGTCCGCGCCGGATACGTTTCTGGGTGGATCGCATCAGCTTGCACGCGCACAAATTGACGCGGGCAAGGTTGGGCGTATCATCGGCGGCACCTGTCACGTGATGGGCCACGGTATGGAAGCATGGCACCCGAACCCCGATTTTTTCTTCAAACCCGGCGGTGGTCCGGTGTTGGATATGGGCCCTTATTACATCACTAATCTGATTCAATTGATCGGGCCAGTGAAATCGGTCACAGCGCTTGCGAAGTCAACATTTCCCACGCGCACCATCAGCAACGGGGCCCGCAATGGCGAAGTGCTGAAGGTGGAAACACCGACAGATATTCAAGCCTTGCTTGAATTTGAGAACGGTGCCGTCGTGACCCTAGGCGCAAGCTGGGATGTCTGGTCTCATCGCCATGACCACATGGAGTTATACGGTGAAAAAGGGTCTATCTTCCTTCCGGATCCGAACTTTTTTGGTGGCGACGTGGAAATCAGCGGCGAAGACAAAGACATCGTCACAGTTGCACCGTGGGACCACCCGTTTAGCGTGGTGAACTACGAAGAAATCCGTGCGAATTACCGATGTGCCGGGCTAGCTGATATGGCGACAGCCATCGCCGAAGATCGCCCGCATCGCTGTAATATCGACGTCGCGCTCCATGCGGTTGACGTGATGACCAGCATCTTGAAGGCGGGCGAAGAGCGCCGGTTTGTCGATATGACAACCACCTGCGAACGTCCCGCGGCCTTGTCGCCAGAAGAGGCGCGTGCGTTGCTGGCATAAGGAAATACGCCTGCGCTATTTTTGGCGCAGGTGCATCGGCTAGCCGGATGATGGTGCTGTTTGATGCGCCCGTTCCGTCAGGGTCGCTGCGCGCTGGCGCAAATCATTGCGCAGCGCGTCACGAACAATATTTCCAATAACAATTTCATTGCGCCCGGTCATATGTTCGAGCGCGTCATGAAGTTCCGGCGGTAAATCGATAACAAGATGTTTCATGCGATATGCTTAACGAAACAGAATGAAAAATTCGTTAAACGCCGGCTTCTTTTGCGATTTCAGCGCGACTTTTTTGCGCCCGCTCTGTGGCTGATTTCAACTGCCCGCAAGCAGCCATGATGTCTTCGCCGCGCGGTTTGCGTACGGGGGATGAATAGCCAGCATTATAGACGATGTCGGAAAACGCACGGATACGGTTATTTGACGACCGTTTATAGGGCGCGCCGGGCCATTCGTTGAATGGGATTAGGTTGATCTTGGCCGGAATGCCTTTGATCAGTTCAACCAGCCGGTGCGCGTCCTCGTCGGAATCATTTACACCATCCAGCATCACATATTCAAATGTGATCCGTTCTGAATTCGAGGCTTTGGGGTAGACCCGCAGCGCATCGAGCAAATCCGCAATTGGCCAGCGTTTATTAATCGGGACCAGTTTATCGCGCACTTCATCCGTTGTGGCATGGAAAGATACCGCAAGCTGGCAACCTATTTCTTCGGCGGTACGGGCGATTTCGGGGACAACGCCGGATGTTGACAGGGTAATGCGACGGCGGGACAGGGCGATCCCTTCGGGATCAAGCGCGATCTTCATCGCGTCACGTACGTTTTCAAAATTATAGAGCGGTTCACCCATGCCCATCAGCACGATGTTTGAAAGCAGACGTGGCGCGGCTTCGTTACGGGCACCTTGTTCGGGCCATTCGCCCAGATCATCGCGTGCCAACATGACTTGGCCAATAATTTCGCCTGCGGTCAGGTTGCGGACAAGTTTTTGCGTGCCTGTGTGGCAGAAAGAACAAGTTAACGTGCAACCAACTTGGCTTGAGATACACAGGGTGCCGCGGTCGGTTTCGGGGATATAGACGACTTCGACCTCGTGGCCACCCGCGATCCGCACGAGGTACTTGCGGGTGCCATCCTCAGATATTTGCCGGGTTACGACCTCGGGCAATTGAATGACGAAATTCTCGGCAAGCATTGCGCGATAGTCTTTGGACAGGTTGGTCATCTGATCAAAGTCGCGGACCCCCCAATGATAGAGCCATTGCCAAATTTGTCCCGCGCGCATCTTGGCTTGCTTTTCTTTGGTGCCGACGGCGATCAAGGCATCGCGCAGGGCTGGGCGCGTCAGGCCGATCAGGTTCGGTAGACTATCAGGCAGTTTGCGCGGAATCGTCATAACGTCCTGGGTGATGGGGGCCTTGGCGTCCATAGTGTGCTCCGAAAAGGGTGTAAGCGCTGCGTATAAAAGAAACGGGCCGCTTTCACAAGAAAAGCAGCCCGTAGGAAATAGAACGTTACCGCAGGGGCAACAAAATTGTTAGCCAGCGCATTGCGATGCGGCTTCGTCAACGGCGGCGGTAAAGCCGAGCAGGCTAAATGTGTCTTGGGTCTGTGTGCCGCGGCCAGAACGGCCTGTCACAACCGCATCTGCACCGCGCTTCATAGCCGCGACAAATTTCGCGTCATCTTCGGCGCTTGCAGGCCAAGCAAATTCACCTTCGGTGAACATCTCAAGCGTTGTGTCGCCGACTTGCACCGAAACAGTTGATCCGCTTGCAAATGGGTAGCCACCTGCAAACATCACCTGACCGGCGACGTTTTCGGATGGGCGATAAAAGACGATCATCTGGATTTCGCCACGGCGCACTGTAACTGGCTGGCCGTCGCGTGTGTTATTCGTGTTTACGGGCGCTGAAACAGCCCAGCATTCTTTTGGGTCAGCTTCAACGTAGACGGCCCAATCTGTATTGGCCGCAACGCGATTTTCGCTTGATTCTTGTGCGGTCGCCGTTGTGGCGCAAGCCAATGCCGCAACAACGCCAAACACGCGTGCAATATTTAAATTCATTTCGCAGCCTCCAAGCTGTCTTTGCCTCTTGCCGGTCCGCTGATTCCTTTGCCACTAAGATCGATCTTTTTGGCTGGTAGGACCTGTCATTACCCGATAGCGTTAGCTTTAACAAAAAAACCGGCCTAGGGGAAAGCCCCCAATACGGCAATGCGCGCGCAATCGCGCCTACATTTACAATCCAAAAAGGCAAAAGAATGGCAAATCCTGTTGATCTGGTTGAAGTTTGGCGCGGTGAACTGCTGGAATGTGTGCATCAGGGGCATGCGGTGATTTGTGATGAAGCTGGCGAAATTGTGAACGCTTGGGGTGATCCAAGCGCGCAAATTTTTCCAAGATCGTCGTGTAAAATGATCCAGGCCCTGCCTCTGCTGGAAAGCGGCGCAGGTGCGCATCTGACGCAAGAGCAACTTGCGCTGGCATGCGCTTCGCACCAAGGGGCTGCTATTCATACGGATCGCGTCGGTGCGTGGTTAGATGATTTGGGGTTCAGTGATGCCGATTTTCGCTGCGGGCCACAGACACCCGCCGATAAGGATGCCCGCTACGCGCTGATCCGCGCCCATTCAGAGCCCTGCCAAATCCACAATAATTGTTCGGGCAAACACGCTGGCTTTTTGACGCTGAACAAGCACCTTGGCGGGGGGGCTGATTATGAAAAAATTGACCACCCTGTGCAGCAGGTTGGTAAAGCCGCGTTTGAAGAAACGACCGAGGAAACCAGCCCAACATACGGCATCGATGGGTGCTCCGCGCCGAACCATGCATGCACCGTACATGGGCTTGCCCGTGCGATGGCGTTTTTCGCGAGCGCTCATGAACGGTCAGACTTACGCAGCACGGCCGCAGTGAAATTGCGCGAGGGGATGATGGCCTATCCGGAACTGGTCGCGGGCGAAACGCGGGCCTGCACCGACCTTATGCGTGCTATGAATGGGCGCGCTGCGATTAAAACAGGTGCGGACGGTGTGTTTGTCGCGATCATTCCTGAAAAACGGATTGGTGTGGCACTGAAAATTCGTGACGGGGCGACGCGCGCCAGCGAATGTGTGATCGCAGCCATTTTGGTATCGCTTGGTGTGCTAGACCCAAACCATCCGGCCGCGATCGCACGCATGACGCCCACGCTCAAAAATTGGCGTGGCCTGATTGTCGGGCGGGTGCAGCCGGTTGCCGCGCTTGGTGTTTAGCCCAAACGGCTTGATCACCTTAAGAATGCGCGCCACAAATGGCGTGCAACACTCTATTGAAAGCGAAACAGCATGGCCTTTACTTTGGCGACTTGGAACATCAACTCGGTGCGTTTGCGCGAAGATATCGTCGCAAAGCTAATGGGAGAAGAGGCGCCGGATGTGCTCTGTTTGCAAGAATGCAAAAGCCCGGTTGATAAGATCCCGTTGGCGCAGTTTCAGGCGCTGGGCTACACGCATATGGTTGCGCGCGGCCAAAAGGGATATAACGGCGTCGCAATTTTTTCCAAAATTCCGATGGTCGAGGCCGGTGCAGAAGACTTTGCCCAGCTTGGACATGCCCGCCATATCGCGGGGCGGCTGGAAAATGGCGTGACCATCCATAACCACTATGTCCCCGCAGGTGGGGATGTCGCGGACCGCGAAGTGAACGAAAAGTTCGGCCAAAAACTGGACTACCTGACCGACATGCGTGACGCGTTTAATGTGTCAAAGCCGGAAAAATCTATCCTTGTAGGTGATTTAAACATCGCGCCACGCGAAGATGATGTTTGGGACCACAAAAAACTGTTGAAGGTTGTGAGCCACACACCAATCGAGGTGGAACATTTCGCCGAAGTGATGGCCGCTGGCAACTGGGCCGATGTGACCCGGAACGATATCCCTGAAGGTAAACTGTATAGCTGGTGGTCGTATCGCGCCAAAGATTGGGATGCGGCAGATAAGGGACGGCGCCTTGATCATATCTGGGCCACGGCTGATATCCAAAACGCAGCACATTCCAGCCGGGTGATGCGCGATGCCCGTGGATGGGACCGCCCCAGCGACCACGCGCCGGTCTTTGCGACATTTGATTTGTAAATGATTGGCCCCGCCTATCAGCGGGGCCGCATTTTTTGCGACTAGCGCTTGTGAGAGCGTTCAGCGTATTCTTTGTAATCGTCAAGAAGATGATCAAGTTCGGCCAGTTCGACCTCTAGGTCGTGAAACACCGCTGCCTTTTGATCATCAGTCAGTGTACCGCCGTCGATCAGTGTTTGTTCGTTGACTTTAATCGTTTCCCAACGCGCGAGCAGCTGGTCAAGATCATCGCGGATTTTGTCGTTTGGCGCTTCTTGGAGACCAGCAGCGGGAAGCCCATACCGCAGCGCATTCAATGAATTTTCAAAAACATCAACGGTCTGCGCAAGGTCTTCCCGGGCCGCGTCCGCATGATAGCCAGCCCAGATTTCGCAGGCATCTTTGGCCATTTTTTGCGTGAGCATACGTTGACGACCAGCGATTTCAATCATCATCGCGTCGGCGGCGGTGATCTCATAGGGGTGGCTGTATTGGCCCGTGATATCTGAAGCAAGGACGCTTGTAAGTTCTAGCAGTTCAAGGTTGTGATCATCGATAAAGCGCGCGCTTTCTACATCATGACCATCAAGCAAAATAGCATCTACCGCGCCATGGATGCTATCCCATTCAGCAGCGACATGCGCGATGTCCTCTAACGTGCGGCGGCGGGTCTCTGGGTGCAGAATGTGCAATGTGTCGTCGCCGTCGCGCAGCGCAACGATATATTGATCGAACTGTTGGGTTGCCAGTTCAAGCACATCATGTGCCTCGTCGATGCTGATATCTGTCGATAAAGCACAAGACGCGGCCGCTACTTGTTGGGTGAGCGTCCGTAACTGGCCTGCGACACGAATGCGATCCGCGCCGTCAGATTCGATATCATATTGTGCCTCGATGAGTGCAGCACCGGCAGTGTCATCCGCAAAAAGAGAGAGGGGAATTGTGCAAGCTGCAATGGCAAGCGTTGTTCCTGTGCAAAATTGTCGAAACATGGTCGTACCTTTCGTGGGGGGGTGGCCGCCCGCAATCTGCGTGACGGCCGCACGTAGATTAATGGGCGCGTTCAGCGTATTCTTTGTAGTCAAGAAGAAGGTGGTCGAGATCAGCCAACTCAACTTCGAGGTCGTGGAATACTTCGGTCTTTTGTTCCTCGTTTAATGTGCCGCCATCAACGAGTGTTTGAGCATTGACCTTAATAATGTCCCAACGCGCCAAAAGTTCGTCCAAATCATTTCGGATTGCGTCGTTCGGGGCGGCTTGGATGCCCGCTTCAGGCAAGCCGAATCTAAGCGCGTTCAGTGAGGCTTCAAAAATTGTCATCGTTTGCGCGAGGTCTTCTTTGGCCTCCTCGGAGTGATAGCCTGTCCAGATTTCACAAGCGTCTTTCGCCATTTTTTGGGTCAGCATGCGCTGGCGTCCCGCGATTTCAATCGTCATTGCGTCTGCGGCACTGATCTCGAACGGATGCGCGTATTGACTTGCGATGTCGGATGCCAAGATTGTCGTCAGCCCAAGAAGCTTAAGGTTGTGATCGTCGATGATATGCGCGCTTTCAACATCATGACCGTCTGCGAGGACGGAATCGATTGCCCCGTGGATGGCGTCCCATTCTTCGCGAACATGATCAATGTCTTCAAGCGTCAAGCGACGTGTTTCTGGGTGCAAAATGTGCAACCCTTCGTCACCGTCCTTCAGTGCAACGATGTAGCGGTCAAACTGCGCTGTCGCCAGCTCAAGAACGTCATGGGCCTCTTCGACTGCGATGTCGGAGGTAAGTGCGCAGGACGCTGCCGCAACCTGTTGCGTGAGCGTGCGCAACTGGCCAGCAATGTGAATACGGTCAGCCCCATCAGATTCAACGTCATACTGCACTTCAAGCAGTTCAGGCTGCCCTGTCATTTCTTCAGCGTTGGCGGTCGCTGCAAAGGTGAGTGCAGCAATTGAGAGTGGGGCGATCACGCAGCGAGGGGTACGAAACATAAATAATGTCCAATTAATACTATAGGGTTTACATCCCGATCTCTCTCGCAGGACATTGCGAATAAAGTGGGGCAAAATAGTGAATTTTCTATCCCATTTTTTGCGGTTCGTGCAGAAATAATGCGTTAGCATTGTGGGATGTCTTGGTGTGCAATCTTGGGTTGCGGTTAGCGGTGCTGGATTGCGATAGATTGGGTTCCGCCATTGCATGTCTTTAATAAATCCGCGACACGGGCGTTCGCCCATCTTAGTTTTGTTGAAAAATGCGCTGGGCGTTGCTAGTTTTATAGCATGCCCTGCGCCGGGGTCCTGTCGGCGTGCATACAGGAGGACAATGTTCTGTCTCTTTCACCATCGGCAGCCGATGCTGCCAACGCCGGGTCCCCGCCTATGACGGGTGCTCAGACCGCGACAAGTGACGCCATTCTTGAGGCCGTCCTAAAATCGCTCAATGATGACAAAGCCGAAGACGTCGTGCAGATTAATCTGCGCGGTAAATCCGAAATGGGTGACCATATGGTGATCGCCTCTGGGCGCTCGACCCGTCAGGTGATTGCGATGGCTGAAAAGCTGTCTGAGCGGCTCAAGCACGACTTCAACGTATTTTCAAAGCTTGAGGGTAAAGACAGCGGCGATTGGGTGCTGATCGATACGGGCGATATCATCGTGCATATCTTCCGTCCCGAAGTGCGCGAATTCTACCAGATCGAAAAGATGTGGCAGCCCGGGTCCGCAGCGGCCACCTGATGCGTGTGCAAATTTGCGCAGTGGGCCGACTTCGGCGCGGCCCAGAGCGCGACCTTTACGATGACTATCTGACCCGGTTTGACCGGACGGGCCGCGCGCTTGCGCTTGGCCCTGCGCAATTGATCGAGGTGGAAGATAAAAAAGGCGGCGGTATGCCTGCCGAGGCCGGATTGCTACAAAAAGCCATTCCGTCAGGTGCATTAATCTGCACGATGGATGAGCGCGGCAAGGTCATGTCATCACCGGATTTTGCAAAGATGCTTGGCGATTGGCGCGACCAAGGCCTCCAAGACGTCGCCTTTGTCATCGGCGGCGCAGACGGCATCGACCTCAGCCTGCGCGCGCAAGCGGATGCTTCACTGAGTTTCGGCAAAATGGTCTGGCCGCATATGCTAGTCCGCGTAATGCTCGCCGAACAACTCTACCGCGCCGCGTCGATTCTTTCGGGTGGACCTTATCACCGGGTTTAGCTGGTCGTCGTTAATATTGTGGGTAAAAAGGTTCATAGGAATTTATGATAATCTACGCAACGCCTGATAGAATTGCCCCACTCTTCGGGGCGGCAGTTATGCTATCAATGTTAGCTACGACAGGCAGTTCAGCGTGCATTGATGACGGAATTTCCGCTTTCGCTGACAGCCCTAGAACGGTAAGTTTGTGTTTGAAAGATCGCTGTGAGACGGCGGTATTGTTTCGGGTATGCGGCAATATACATTACTCTTCTCACGAATATGAAACCGATTCAGAACGATGGCTTTTCCGCGTAAGGTTTCATCAAGACAGAAATGAAGGCGATGAACACAGTGTTACTCTAAATGGAACCGCAATCCCACACTCTCTAGCACAGCAAGTGATATGTATTTCTCAGCATGATGAGAGCGGTTGTGAATTCATTGATGAAGTGCTGGGGAATGTCTTAGCAGAGTAAGTCGCGGCTTTTGCGGCCATCACGAATCCTAGATAGATTCGGCTTATCGCTGGCCAAGAAGTAGTTCGAAACCCGTGAACCTATGGGCGATCAAAGCAGTCTAGCATTCAATTCGTATTTTGTTTGCCGCCGACCTGCGCTAAACCTGCCGTAACATCAAATCGGAGATTTCCCATGTCTGCACCCAAACCCGTTGTCTTGTGTATTCTTGATGGTTGGGGGCTGCGTGATGATCCGGTCGGCAATGCGCCCAAATTGGCCAATACCCCTAATTTCGACGCGATCATGCAGGGGCCGCATGCGCAACTGTTGACCCATGGCCGTGATGCGGGACTGCCCGGCGGCCAGATGGGCAATTCCGAGGTCGGCCATACCAATATCGGCGCGGGCCGTGTTGTGGCGATGGATTTGGGCCAGATCGAACTGGCGATCGAAGACGGCACATTCGCGCAGGCCGAGGCTTTGCAAGCATTTATCGCCAAGATGAAAGCATCCGGCGGACGCGCGCATTTGATGGGCGTTGTGTCAGATGGCGGCGTGCATGGGCATGTCGAACATATTATCGCCGCGGCCAAAGCATTGGATGATGCGGGTGTGCCGGCGGTGATCCATGCGATCACAGATGGGCGCGATGTGGCCCCGTCTTCGGCCAAAGAGTTTATGAAGATTTTGCAGGCGGGTCTTCCGGCTTCTGCGCAGATTGTCACGGTGATCGGCCGCTACTTTGCGATGGACCGCGACAATCGCTGGGACCGCGTGCAAACGGCCTATGACACGATGGTGAAAGGGCAGGGCGCGCAGACGGAAACACCACAAGCGGCAATCGATGCGGCTTATGTGAATGGCAAAACGGATGAGTTTATCCCGGCAACAGTGATTGGCGATTACGCCGGGTTTGCGGCAGGCGACGGGCTGTTTTGTTTGAACTTCCGTTCGGATCGCGCGCGCGAAATCCTTGCCGCCATCGCGGAGCCAGCATTCGACGGGTTTGTCCGTCCGCAGCCTGCATTGGCGGCTTTGCTCGGCATGGTCAGCTATTCGGATCGTCACGATGATTGGTTTGAAACCGTATTCCCCAAACGCGATATCCAAAACACACTGGGGGCTTGGGTGGCCAAACACGGGTTGCGTCAGTTCCGGCTGGCCGAAACTGAAAAGTACCCGCATGTGACGTTTTTCCTCAATGGTGGGATCGAAGAACCTGCGCCGGGCGAAGACCGCTTTATGCCCAAATCACCCAAGGTTGCGACCTATGATCTGCAACCTGAAATGTCGTCAGGCGAAGTGACCGAGGCATTCGTTAAAGCGATTGGTGACGGCTACGACATGATCGTTACGAACTATGCAAACCCCGATATGGTTGGTCACACGGGCGATTTGGATGCGGCGATTAAGGCTTGCGAATCTGTTGATCGCGGGCTTGGGCAGGTGTTGACGGCACTTAAGGCCGCTGGTGGCGCGATGATCGTGACCGCCGATCACGGCAATTGCGAAACGATGATCGATCCTGAAACTGGTGGGGCGCACACGGCGCATACGCTCAACCCTGTGCCTGTGGCGCTGGTCGGCGGGCCTGATGGGGCCACATTGCGTGATGGGCGTTTGGCCGATTTGGCGCCGACGATCCTTGATCTGATGGGACTAGAATTGCCGCCCGAGATGACCGGACGCACATTGATCCAAAAATGAAACTCGTTGCATTCTTGATCTGTCTGGCCGCACCTGTGTTCGGGCAATCGGCTGACACGGCTGCGCGCGACGCAATGGCGCAATTGCAAGCCGCGCAGGCGCGGCTAGAGACAGCAGGCGATGCGCGTGATCAGATTGCGGCCTTGACCCAGACCGTGCAAGCCTACGAGGCCGGGTTGGCCGCCGCGCGCTCTGGGCTGCGGCAGTTACAGGCGCAAGAAACCGCGCTGACCGCTGATTTGGACGCACGCCGTGCGGAATTGGGTGCCTTGGTTGGGACGCTTGCGACGATGTCGAAAACGCCGCGACCTGTGTCGCGGAGCCAACCGCAGTCACCCATTGATACGGTGCGCGCGGGGATGTTGGCGGTAGATGTGACGCAATCGCTTAAGGTCGCGGCAGATGATTTGCGTGCTCAAATAGCGCAGGTGCAAGACCTGCGCGTGTTGCGGCAGGAAACCACGGATACGCTCACGGCGGGGATGCAAGGCGCGCAATCTGCACGGTCCTCATTGGGCCATGCGATTTCGGCGCGCACAGATTTACCTATACGGTTCGAAGATGACCCTGTGCAAATTGCACTCCTGATGTCGGGGTCTGAAACGCTGGATGCGTTTGCGGATGCGCTTGTGGCCTATCTGCCAGATAGCGAGACCGAGCTTACAAAGCAGGGAAACTTGCCTTTGCCCGTTTCGGGCATCGTACAACCACAAAGTGGCGACGACGCAGGCATCTATATTGCGACGGCGGCGCAGGCCCTGGTCACCGCACCTGTTGATGCAACGATCCTTTATGTCGGGCCTCTTTTGGGGGATTTGAATGTGATCGTTTTAGAACCCGCACCTGATGTTGTGTTTATCTTTGCAGGGCTTGAGACACTTTATGGCAGTGCCGGGCAAATCGTGCCTGCGGGGACGCCGCTTGGGACTATGGGGCGGAATGCGACAGAAGTTAACGGTATTTTGACTGAAAATGTGGGCGATGACGGCGAAGCAAGCACGCACCCCCTTTATCTTGAGGTCAGGGACGGGCAGAGTTCGGTAAGCCCAGATGCATGGTTCGCGCTGGAATAGACATAGGACGTGGAATGAAAAAACTAGTATTAGCCGCCCTTGGGGGCGCTGCCCTTGGTCTGGTCACGACTGTTCAGGTCGCAGGGCCGCTTGTTGCGCAAGATGCTCAAACATCTGGCAGCGTCTACGAACAGCTCGATCTGTTTGGCGATATCTTTGAACGGATTCGTTCTGACTATGTTCAAGATGTGGACGACAAAGAGCTGATCGAAGCCGCGATTAACGGGATGCTGACATCGCTTGATCCGCATTCAAGCTATATGTCTGCCGAAGATGCAGCCGACATGCGGATCAGCACACGCGGTGAATTTGGCGGGTTGGGGATTGAAGTCACCCAAGAAGACGGCTGGGTCAAAGTCGTATCGCCCATGGATGGAACACCTGCCGATGCGGCAGGGATTTTGGCTGGTGATTTCATCACGGCTGTTGACGGCGAAAGCGTGATGGGACTCACGCTTGATGAGGCCGTTGATCTGATGCGCGGACCTGTAGGTGCCGAAATCATTATCACTGTCGTGCGTGAAGGCGAGGTTGAACCGTTCGACGTGTCCATCATTCGCGACACCATTAAGATGACTGCCGTGCGCAGCCGCACTGAAGGTAAAGCCGTTGTTTTGCGGATTACGACATTCAACGAACAAACCTATCCAAACCTCAGCGAAGGGATCGAAGAACAGATTTCTGAGGCGGGCGGTATCGACAATGTTGACGGGTTTATCTTGGATTTACGCAACAACCCCGGCGGATTGCTGAATCAAGCGATCTACGTATCGGACGCGTTTTTGAATGCGGGTGAAATCGTTTCTACGCGGGGCCGCGAGGCCGCTGACGGTGATCGTTTCAACGCGACAGAAGGCGACTTAGCCCAAGGGAAACCGATTGTGGTTTTGGTGAACGGGGGCTCTGCCTCGGCCTCTGAAATTGTGGCCGGTGCGTTGCAAGATCACCGCCGGGCCATCGTGGTTGGGACCAATTCGTTTGGGAAAGGGTCTGTGCAGACGGTGATTCCGCTGAGCAGCGATGGCGCGATGCGCCTAACTACAGCGCGCTATTACACGCCGTCCGGGCGCTCTATTCAATCCTTGGGCATTTCCCCTGACATTATCGTCGAACAGCCGCGTCCGCAGCCAAACGACGAGGAAGAGGAAGAAACGCGCAATCAACGCACAGAGGCATCTTTGCGCGGGGCGTTGGATAACGACAGTCTGACCGAAGATGAAATTCGCCAGATCGAAGAGGATCGCGCGCGCGCCGAAGCTGCCGCGCAATTGCGCGAGGATGACTACCAAATGGCCTATGCGATTGATATCCTCAAAGGGCTCAACGCGCTGAGCCCGGTTAATCAGAGCGAGTAAAGAGCAAACCCCGCGCGGCAATCGCGCGGGGTTTAGGTCAGCCTTGTTGACTTAAATATTTCTTGTGCCAATATGCCGCTCTGTCAAAAGGGGAATCAGCATATGTGGGACCAAATATTTGCATCGCGGATGGAACGGATGAGTGCCTCCGAAATCCGCGAGCTACTAAAATTGCTGGATCAGCCCGACATCATTTCCTTTGCGGGAGGCATTCCAGACCCCAAGCTGTTTCCCACCTCCGCATTTCAAGATGCATTTGCAAGTGCGCTTGGCCCCGACATGCATTCCGAAGCCCTGCAATACTCTGCTAGTGAAGGTTATCCGCCGCTGCGTGACTGGATTGCGGAGCAAATGCAAAAGCTGGGTGTGCCCTGTACCCGCGACAATATTTTGATCACATCCGGGTCGCAGCAGGGGTTGGATTACTTAGGAAAATTGTTTTTGTCGCCCGGGGACACGGCGCTAGTGAATTGGCCGACCTATTTAGGCGCACTGGGCGCGTTCAACGCTTATGAACCCCGCTATGACCGGCTGAACTTGCTCAGCAATCGCCCCGCTGAAGACTACGCGCAACGCGCAGCCGATCATGGAGGGCGGGTAAAATTTGCCTATGCATCGGTTGATTTTGCGAACCCGACAGGCGAGACGATCGACCGAGCCGGGCGCGAAACCTTGCTGGACCTAGGCGAAGATCTGGGCATCGCGTTGATTGAAGACGCGGCCTATCAATCGCTGCGCTATGATGGTGATCCGATCCCGCCCGTGCTTGCGCTCGAGATCGTGCGAAAAGGCGATATCAATGCATGCCGCACGATCTATTGCGGTAGTTTTTCAAAAACGCTTGCGCCGGGCCTACGTGTTGGTTGGGTCTGCGCCGCGCAGCCTGTCGTTGCGCAATTGGTGCTGATGAAACAGGCGTCGGACTTGCATTCGCCAACGATTAATCAGATTGCGATCAACACTGTGGCGCGATCAATCTTTCATGATCATGTGAAAAAATTGCGAGATACCTACAAGAAGCGGCGTAATTATATGCTAAACGCGCTTATGCAATATATGCCCAATGGGGTCGAGTGGACCAAGCCCGAAGGGGGTATGTTCATTTGGTTGACCTTGCCGGACGATATTGATGGGGCGGCGTTGCTAGCTAAATCGCTTGAGACACAGCGCGTTGCCTTTGTGCCAGGCCGCGCATTTCACGCTGATGGGTCGGGTGGTAACACTATCCGTCTGAATTTCTCCCTACCAGATGAAGCCACGATAAACGAAGGCATCAAACGGTTGGGCGCTTTGCTGAGTTAAGCTTTCGTGCGATCGCCCTTGGGATCGTAGAACGGGCGCAACTGTGCCTCGGCATTGACCCGCGTACCCATGACGTCAATTTCAAAGGAACTGCCCAGCATCTCTGCGGCGGTTTCGCCTTTGCATGGCACATAGCCCATACCTATTGCGGCCCCTAGATGATGCCCGTATCCGCCCGACGACAGATAACCGACGGTTTCGCCATCGCGCAGGATTGGTTCGTTATGGTAAAGCAGCGGTTCTGGATCGGTCAGTTTGAACTGTACCAAACGGGTCAGTAGCCCGGATTCACGCTTTTGCAGCACCGCGTCACGGCCAATGAAATCGGGTTTGTCAGTCTTTACGGCAAAGCCCAACCCGGCCTCAAGCACGTGATCCTCGCAGGTGATGTCATGTCCAAAGTGCCGAAACCCTTTTTCAAGGCGTGCGGCATCCATCATATGCATACCGCATAGCTTGGCATCCATGTCCTGCCCCGCCGCAAGCAGCGTTTCAAACACATGTGCGGCCATATCAGCAGAGACGTAAACTTCCCAGCCCAGCTCACCCACATAGGTTACGCGATGGACCCGAGCGAGCCCCATGCCGATCTCAACCTCTTGCGCGGTGCCAAATGGGTTCGCATCGTTTGAGAAATCATTAGGCGAAACGGCTTGCAGCAGTTTGCGCGCGTTCGGCCCCATGACGGCGATCACAGCCTCTGATGCGGTGACGTCAGTGATCACCGCGTTAAGTGTGCCCAAGTTCCGCTGCATCCAAACCTGATCCGCCAGACGTGTTGCCGCAGGGGTGACAACGAGAAAAGCGATCTCGGATAGACGGGTCACCGTGACATCGGCCTCGATCCCGCCAGCGTGGTTTAGAAATTGCGTATAGGTAATTTTACCGACCGGGACATCCATTTGCCCGCCGCTGATATGGTTTAGGAATGCGGTGGCATCGGGGCCTTCGACGCGGATCTTACCGAATGAAGACATATCGTACATGCCAACATTTGTGCGCAATGCCGCGACCTCGGTTGCGACATTGCTAAAAAAATTTTGCCGTTTCCATGAGTATTCATAGGCAGGCTTTTGTCCGGGGGTCGCAAACCAATTGGCGCGTTCCCATCCGGCAAGCTCGCCCATTACAGCACCTTGGTCCAATAGGTGTTGGTGCAGCGGGCTGCGCCGAATGCCGCGCGCGGTTGCCTTTTGACGGAACGGATAGTGATCCGCATAAAGCAGCCCCAGCGTTTCTTTGGACCGTTCAAACAGATAGGTTTTATTGCCCTGAAACGGCTGCATACGCGCGATGTCGACATCGCCCAGATCAAACGGCTTTGCGCCTGTGTCCATCCATTGGGCCAGCGCCATGCCCGCGCCACCGGCGGATTGGATACCAATTGAGTTGAACCCGGCGGCCACCCAAACATTGTCCATCTCCGGGGCTTGGCCAAGATGGTACGCGTCGTCAGGGGTAAAGCTCTCGGGGCCGTTAAAGAACGTATGGATGCCAGCCTCTGCCAAGAGCGGGAGACGGTTTACCGCTGATTCCAAGATCGGCTCAAAATGATCAAAATCTTCGGGCAGTTGATCAAATTCGAAATCATCCGCGATGCCATCCATGCCCCATGGTTTCGCATTCGGCTCAAACGCACCCAACAATATTTTCCCGGCGTCTTCTTTGTAATAGGCGCATTCATCAGGGACGCGCAGCACCGGAAGCTGGCTGAGGTTTGGAATGTTTTCGGTTACGATATAGAAGTGTTCGCAAGCATGTAGCGGCACATTGCTGCCCATCATTTTGCCAACCTCATGCCCCCACATGCCCGCACAGTTAACCACCATATCGCAGGCGATTGTGCCGCGGGCATCAGCCGTTTCCCAATCCACCGATGTGACCTTGCGACCGGTGCGGTTGACCTTAGTGACTTTGGTGTGTTCAGCGATGGTCGCGCCATTCATGCGCGCGCCTTTCGCCAGTGCGAGAGCAATATTGCCCGGGTCACCTTGCCCGTCTAGCGGTAGATAAACCCCAGCTTTTACATCGTTAATATTTAGGTGTTCATAACGGTCTTTGACCTCTGCAGGGCTAATTTCAGCGACCTCGACGCCAAAGGCACGTGCCATTGCGGCCTGACGGAAAATCTCTTCGCGGCGGGCGTCGGTCAATGCGACGGTAATCGACCCATTGCGTTTGAACCCTGTCGCGACGCCTGTTTCGGCCTCTAGGTTACCGTATAGCTCTTGGGAATACTTCGCGAGCTTGGTCATATTCGCGGTCGCACGCAATTGTGCAATTAGGCCAGCGGCATGCCATGTGGTACCAGAAGTCAGCTGCTTGCGTTCCAGCAGAACAATGTCTTTCCAGCCCAGTTTGGCCAAGTGGTAAGCAACAGAACAGCCGATAACGCCGCCGCCGACGATAACAACACGCGCTGATTTAGGAAGGTGAGACATTGCGGTGACCTTGATATGAAATTTTACCAAATAATTTCACGAACGGGCGATTCGGTCACGCGAAATCGTTCCGGATTTTAGGAAATTGTTAGATCAATAAACCGGAGGCGAGATCACCCAGATCATTTCGCATGCGGACGCGCCTTGGTTTTCCCAGCGGTACATTTCACCGCGTAGTCGAAAACTATCACCTGCGGACAATGTGTAATGCACGTCATTCACCCAAATATTCAGTTGCCCACTGATGACATAGCCGATCTCTTGGGTGTCACGTTGCAAGGGGGCCGCGAGCTGCGATCCAGGTTCAAATCGCGAATGGATGACTTCAAAACTATCGGTGAGATCGGGTGACAGCAGGCCTTCGGTCAGCCCTTTGGTGCCGTTGCGCATGGGACGTCGGGCGTTTGCGCGCACGATGATCCCATCGTCGGCAGGGTCAGCATCGGTTTGGACCAAGCTCGCAAGCGTGGTGTCCAGTATCGTCGCAATCCTGTTCAAATCGGCGATTGAAGGGACCGAGATGTCGCGTTCAACCTGACTTAACCATCCGACCGAACGGTCCAGCGCAGTCGCGAGATCGATGAGCGTAATGCCGCGCGCCTTGCGCAATGCGCGCAGATCAGCGCCCAGTGTTTTGGGTGTTGTGTTCATGGGCTTCCCTTGGCGGCATTCAGATCGCCATGCTAGCCGCGCGCGCGAAAAACGCAATCTTTAGCTGGAGGCGAATGCTTGCTTTAAGATGGCAGTCAATGCTGTCGCGTCGTTTGTATCGAATGCATCGGGCTGATTGCTGTCGATGTCGAACACCGCAATGAGGTTTTGCGTGCCGCCAAACACCGGAATGACCAGTTCCGAACGGGTGCTGCTGGCGCAAGCAATGTGATCCGCGAATGCATCGACATCCGGCACAAGCTGCGTTTCGCCGCTGCGCGCTGCCGCGCCGCATACGCCGCGTGAAAAAGGAATTGTCAAACAGCCGTGGCCGCCTTGGTAGGGGCCAATTTTCAGCAATTCCGGGGTGGTCACCCGGTAAAAGCCGGTCCAGTCGAAACGAGCGTCGCTGTGATGAACTTCGCAGGCGATTGTGGCCATCAACGCGACGTGATCTGTTTCACCTTCCGTCAGCGCGGCAATTGTTTTTGCAAGTAAATCATAGTCGACGCGCATCGGTGATATTCCTTTGTCTGGGCTTATACGCGGACCTAGCGTGATGCGCTTTCCGGGGCAAGACCCGTTGCACACGCTACAATTTTGCGTACCGTGTGCAGGTAATTCTAGGGGGACTTTATGCGCGATTTTCACTTACCCGGCCGCTCGGCTGTTTACGCAACCAACGGAATGGCTGCGACATCGCACCCATTGGCGGCCAAAGTCGCGATCCAGATGCTTGAAGCCGGGGGCAATGCGGTTGACGCTGCGATTGCAGGTGCCGTGTTGCTGGGGATTTGTGAACCGCAAATGACAGGGATTGGCGGCGATTGTTTCGTGCTACTGACCCCGCCGGGCGAAGACCGCGTTGTCGCACTGAACGGATCAGGCCGTGCACCAGCCGGGATTGACGCTGATGCTTTGCGCGCCAAAGGGCCGGTTGTCGCGCCGTATAGTGTCGATGCCGTCACCATCCCCGGTGCCGTTGATGCATTTTGCCGCCTTTCTAAGGATTGGGGTAAACTGGGCATTAAGGCCGCGCTTGCCCCAGCAATTCATTACGCTGAAGCGGGTGTGCCCGTCGCACCGCGTGTCGCGTCTGACTGGGCGCAGGGGGCGGGGAACCTATCAGGGCGCGCGCGTGATCTGTTTCTTTTGAACGGCGAGGTGCCGCAACCCGGCCAGATGTTCCGCGCGCCCGGCCAAGCCAAGGTCCTGCGCGAAGTCGCGATGGAAGGCCGCGCTGGTTTCTACGAAGGCGCGGTAGCCGAAGATATGATCAAGAGCCTGAACGCTTTGGGCGGCACCCATACGCTGGATGATTTCGCGAATGTCGGCTGTGAATACACCGATCCGATTTCGGGTGGTTACGGCGGGTTAGAGCTGTGTGAACACCCGCCTAATGGGCAGGGGGCGACGGCGATCTTGCTGCTCAATATCCTCAAGCATTTCGACATTGCTGGCATGGACCCGTGGGGCGCTGAGCGCGCGCATATCGAGGCCGAAGCGACCAAGCTTGCCTATGACGCGCGCAATCGGTTTATCGCGGATCCCGATCATACAACGCGCGCCGATTACATGATGGCACCCGAAACCGCAGCAAAACTGACCGCACTGATTGACCCACAAAAGGCAATGCCCGCCGCCGCCCCGCTCACGGAATCTGTGCATAAGGATACGATCTATATCACTGTGGTCGATAAAGACCGGATGTGCGTGTCCTTGATCTATTCTGTGTTTCATTCCTTTGGGTCTGGCATTGCGTCGGATGAATACGGGGTGCTGTTTCAAAACCGCGGTGCGGGGTTCACGCTCGAAAAGGGGCACCCCAACGAGGTGGGGGGTGGCAAACGCCCCATGCACACGATCATTCCGGGGCTGCTGAAAAGAGACGGGAAACCCTATATGCCGTTTGGCGTGATGGGTGGTGCCTATCAATCAACCGGGCATGCAAGGTTTGTCAGCAACCTGACCGATTTTGGATTGTCGCCCCAAGAGGCAATGGATGCGCCGCGCCTGTTTGCGGATGGCGATAGGCTGAATGTCGAAAATGGTTATGCGGATAGCGTAAAAGCAGCGCTGCGCGATTTGGGCCATAAACTACAGACACCTGAAACCGCTATCGGCGGGTCGCAGGCAATTATGATCCATGATGATGGCGTTCTAGAGGCAGGCAGCGACCCGCGCAAAGACGGTTGTGCCTTGGGGTATTGAGATAAAAAACACACCCTATGCATGCAATTGCGATTGACCAACAAAGGGTGATTAAGGATAAGCCATTAGATGTTCTCGGTTAGTAATTTGTTAGGGTTATTATGCTAGTCTTGCGTGCCATTCCATTTTCCTTTGCGATCCTTTGGCGGATGACAATCGTCTTACCTTTTGTTGGTCTGGCGCTCGCTGTCTTTTCGGTCATGTTTGTGATCTGGTTTCTGACATCGCTGATTTTCTTTCCGTCGATAGCCCTCATAATCATGTCGTTGTTTGCGTATTTCCCTGTCGCGGGCTTTCTGGTGCTCTTCGCTGTCATGTCGGCGATGATGTCAGTTGTCCCAACAATGGTTGGTACGCGGCTTGGATTACAGGCGCGTGGAGTGATTGTGCGCGATGGTTATGGTAAAATGGTCCTGCCCGCATTGGGCTATGGGCTGTTTGAAAGCTTGCTTGGTATCATCTTGATATCTGCGGGATTTGCGCTGTTCCTGCTGGTCTCGCCGCTGACGCTTGCGGATCTGAGCATGCTTACTGAGACCAGTTCCGAACAGGAGATTTTTGACGTGTTTTCAGGTAGCGGTAGAATTGCATGGCCGGTCATAATCTTGGTGGCATTGGTGATCGCGGCGGTGCGCGCGCTACTCTTGGTTCCACTCGCAGGAGCATCTATCGGACGTGATGCAAACGGTAGTATGCACACCCCGTTTATGGGCGCGGGCACAAGTTTCCTATCTGTGTTTGTCGTCGTCTTGCTCGCCTCTTGCAGCTCATACTTTGTTGCACCGCTTGTCGCGTTTGTTGCCGAACTAATTGGCTACGTCGATGCTCAAATTGGCGTCTTGAAAACCACGGGCAAGACGGGTTTCGAAGACATTTCGCTCGCGACTTGGCAGGGGTGGGCGTTGTTGACGCTGATCGTTCTTTATTGGATCTGGATTTTCAGCCTGCAATGCGCGGTCGCGGTTCTAGCCTACCTTCAAAAGCAGGAAGCCTATGAAGAAATCAGGAACGCAGAAGTTGCGGTAAAGCGTATGGCGGCCGAGGAGGTGCGCGGTCTGTGGAAAGAACGGATGCCGCCGGGGCGGCGCTAACCTGCCCGGAGGGATCGCAAAAACAACCCGATCCCGCCCACAAGCAGTACGAGGATGACGATCAGATCAAAAGCGCTCATCCGTTCGAGCTGCAATGTCATATTTGCGATGACGCCAAATATAAGCGCAATCATCGATCCCCCGGCAAGGATCCAACCGATCCAATTTTTGGCGTTATAAAACACCATGCCGACGCCAAACATGAACGGAATAAAGACCATTCCCGATGTGATGGGCACACCACCAATGCCAAACACGCGCGAGCCAAAGCCGAAATTGGGCCGCACGACAATGCCGCTTAGCAGCAGGTAGCCGCCCCCGATGATCATAATCACACCGATCAAGAAGCTACCGGTTCCGCCGTCTGATCCACCCGCACCACGTCGTGCCATAACGTTTCTTTCTTTGCTGTCGTTCGTTTGTTGTATGCGACGGTGACGTTGATTGCTAGGGCTGGGCTGCCAAGCCCAATCTTGCTAGATTTCGTGCCAGCGGGTTGGCGTGTTTTCTTGCCATTTCTTGTCGTGCAAAAGAGGGGTGTCCGTATCAAACGCGGCTTTGCCCAGACATAAATATCCGGTCAATTGCCAATGATCTGGCACGCCCAATGTCTGCGAAACCGCCTGTGGATCAAGGATGGAAACCCACCCAAGCCCTAGGTTTTCGGCCCGTGCCGCCAACCAAAGCGTATAGATCGCCGTAACGCTGGAATAGCACAGCATTTCAGGCATGGTTTGGCGGCCAAGGCCGCGCCCCTCGACAGGTTGGTTTTCTGTAAACACGGCCAAATGCACAGGCGCGTCGCGTAACCCGGCAAGTTTCAAGCCCGCGTAGGATGCACGTGTGTCATCATCATAGATTTCGGCGGCTTCTGCGTTGGCTTTCTCAAAATTTGCGATGATTTTTGCGCGTAGGGCCGGGGTCGTTACATGCAGTACCCGCCACGGCCTTGCATTGCCCACAGATGGGGCCAGATCCATTGCGGCGCGCAATCGCGCGAGCACATCCTCAGGGACCGGTTCGGTACTAAAATGCCGGACATCCCGCCGCCATTGCAAGACATCGTTCAGGGCGTCGCGGTGGGCTTGGGTCAGTTGCATCAGCCTTGCACCCATTTGTTGGCTTGGCTGGGCAGAAATGCTTCGACGGCGGCAGTCGCAATAACGGCTGTATCCCCCGTTTCAGGGTTGGGGACATTCATTCCGCCATGGACTGCCGACACGGTTGCGCGCCCTCGCGGCAGTTTGGCGACCAGTGCAGCGGTGTCTATCTTGTCGGGTTCCTGCACGCCGATGGTGACTTGAACCCGCATGGCGTCGGTTTCTAGACCGATGCTTTGAAAAATGGGTAAAGTCGAATGGCGGATCGCGTCTTCGATCGCGCGAGCGGCGGCCTTTTGGTAATCCATCCCGTGTAGGTCATTTCCCATACCCATTTCGATAATCACACGTTGGTCTGTCATCTGGGCACCATATCAAAGCTGACGTTAATCGCGACGTTGGCAATCACAGTTGGGTTGCCATCAGGGCGCGCAATATCAAGCCCGCCTTTGGTGACATTGATCGTCGGTTGCCCATAGGGAAAGATATCTAACAGAGCGTTGGTATCCACCCGGTCGGGCGCTTGCACGGCGATCTGGACGTCGATCAACATTGCCTCTTTCGGAAAACCAAATAGTTCCGCCATATTGATTGAGTTATGCCAAAGTGCGTCTTGCAGACCACGCCGCGCCGCTTGGGTATAGTCTTGGCGGCGCAGGCTGGTGCCCATACCAAATTCAGTTAGCACACGGTGGATTGGCATTTGGATGCGCCTTGTTGGGTCAGTTGCCGCAACCTAGCGCAAGGTGATCATCAACGCGAGAACCGCAGCGTATTTTTATGCCAAGTAAGTTTCGTATTGCGGGCAAGCCGTTCGCAGCTGTCGTTGAGGCCGATCCGATTTGACCATTTGGCCATAGATCGCACCGGAATTGCGTGGATGTCCCCAAAACCGTCAACAAGAACGCATTCTTCCTGCCCTGGCCCATCGCCGTTATCACGGTGGCCGAAGACAAAATTATTTGGGTTCATATCGCTGGCACGGATGTCATTGGCAAAGATGCGCGCGATTGTGTCGTTCAGCAAATCAATGTCATGATCGCTTAGTGTTTGCGCTTTGACCTTTGCGCCCAACGTCTGGCCAAGCGTCCCATCTGCGTTCAACACACTTTCTGTCAGGCACCCGAGCCCGATATTCGTGCTGACGAACCCAAACATATGCGACATGGGCGCCCGAAATTCAGGTTCAGGGTGGCCCAACATGACCCTTAGGTATTCACTGTATTCTTTTCGGATCTGGCGCAAGCGCGTGCTTGGAAACCAACGATCAACGATGCCGTTGAAATTGTTGCGACGCGGCATATTGCTGTGCGGCTTCAGTACTTTGATCAGTTTGGTCCGATCCGTAGGGTGAAAATAGACAGCACGCTGCACGCCGCTCGCGACAAGACTATTTGGCAAAAGGTTAAGCGCATGTGTCATGATCCTGTTACATAAGCGCTAAGCCGTTTGGATCAAGTCACATTTACGTATTGCGCAGCGTTCGTGGCAATTTGGCGCGCTTTTCTGCCTTAAAATTCCACGCCGATTTGCGCTTTGATCCCTGATCGGAACGGGTGTTTAACCAGTTCCATTTCCGTCACAAGGTCAGCCATTTCGATCAAGTCTTCGTGGGCGTTGCGGCCCGTGAGCACGACATGGGTCATTGGTGGCTTATGATCACGCAAGAATGCCACAACCTCTTCGGCGCTGACATAGTCATAGCGGATGGCGATGTTGATTTCATCCAAGAGCACCATGTGATTGGTTTCGTCCACGATGAGCTCTTTGGCCTTGGCCCAAGCGGCCTGCGCCATTTCGGTGTCGCGTGATTTGTCTTGGGTTTCCCAAGTAAACCCTTCGCCCATTGTGTGGAACGCGCAGGTGTCCGAAAACTTGGCTAAGATCAGATCGCGTTCTCCGGTGGACATGCCCCCCTTGATGAACTGTACGACCGCGCATTTCATGTCATGTGCAATGCAGCGAAAAATCATGCCAAACGCGGCAGAGGATTTGCCCTTACCCTTGCCCGTGTGCACGATGACCAAACCCTTTTGATCAGTCTTTGTGGCCATGATTTTGTCGCGGGCGACTTTTTTCTTGGCCATTTTCATTGCGTGACGGTCGGTGTCTTCGGTCATTGCGGGCTCCTCTTTTGAAAAGACAGTACCCGCATGACGACGGGCGGTACAGAGCGTACCGCCCGGTTTTGTTTTTATTCAGCCGGAACCATTGGCTGGCTTTCGACCCGGCCAAAGTGCCGACGGTTCAGGTATAGCACCAGTCCAACCATCGCGAATTGGAACATCAGTGCTGCCGCACTAAGTACCCAGAAAGCAGTGCCAAACTTTACGATCAAACCAGTTGCGACAAGCCCTTTGTTGATCCAAAAGTGCATCATCACAGAGAGCGCAACGCCGGGACAAACCAACGCGTAAGAACCCGGTGAATTGCCTTCCCCGCGCAAGAACGCATCAGCGTAGCCTTGGCGACGCAGGACAATCAGCCCCATCAGCGCAAAGGCAAATTGCACGGCAAGAATTTTTGTCAGCAGCACGAGTGTCTCGGCGTTCGTGACATGAACGTCAAATGTTGTGTGCAGCCCGTGGTTTTGACGTAGCATCATAATGCCAAGTACGGTCAATAACGGTACGACAACCATCAATGTTGGTCCGCTTTCTTTGGCGGTGCCAAAGTGCAGCATTGAATTGAACGCGGTGATTGCAGCGATTGCAGCATAAAGTGCGGCAACCGTGCCCATGGCGGTCGAAAGAACAAGGCTTGTCCCAACGGTTAGGGGAACCTGGCTCATCGCGGCGGGCGAAGAAAGGCCAACGGCGACCATCGCAAGCGCAAAGGCAGGCAGAAGTTGTGCAAAAGAGTTATGCGCAGTGACGTCAAAAATGCCGCCTTCGGACAAGATACGTCCCAAGAAGCGACCAATCTGGGCCAGCGCCAAGGTGCCGATAGCCGCAAAGGCCAGCAATGCCATAGGGAACATATACTCAACCGCGCCCCATAGGGATGGAACAAAGACGAGGCCCAGAATGAAGCCAACGTTTACGGTCATCGCCAAGGCAAACGGCATGGCGAGAAGCTGGGTTTCTGCATTTGTTTCGCACAGCTTTGCGTAGCTTTCGGTCTTTTTGAACTGTGACAGTTGGGACAGGTTCCAGATCAACGATTTGATGTTCAAAAATGCGAAACCCGCGATCCCGGTGACGGCCACTAAAATCGCGACCTTCATACCAGCGCTGCCAGCAGACCAAGCGCGCAAGATGTCTTCAAAGACGGGTACGGGTTGGCCTGGGTGCGGCACCCAGAACATCAAGTACATAAAAAACGTGACGGCTAACCCGCCCGCGCCGAGCGAGGCTAGAAAGTAAAGTGGCGAATAGCTGTCCGCCGGACGTGCATTTTGATGTGCCATTTTGAGTCTCCATAGCATACATTTCAAATATGGAATGTATTAGAGGTGACTCATTCCGCAATACATGTCAAGTATGAAATGTATTAAGGGGCCTCATCTATAACCGCAGCAATCCGTGCGCGCGCGGAATTGGATTTGGGGTGCCAAAGTTCACGGTCGATTGCCTCTTGCAGGCGCTGCGCAATCTCACGCAGGGCCGGGGCGTTTGCATCAGCAATAAATGAACGCGTATCATCATCGTTGATGAACGCGTCCTCGACCAGATCAAAGTGGTGGTTTTGAACGGCCCCTGTGGTCGCGGCAAAGGCAAACAGATAATCCACCGTTGCCGCGATTTCGAACGCGCCTTTGTAACCGTGGCGTTTGACCCCATCGATCCATTTGGGGTTTACCACGCGGCTGCGCACAACCCTCCCGATTTCATCGTCGAGCGTTCGAATCACCGGGCGCTCCGGGCGCGAATGATCGTTGTGATAGATGGGCCGGTCTTGGCCCTGCAATGTGCTGATTGCAGCAGCGGCCCCACCTTCGAATTGATAATAGTCGTCGCTATCTAGGATGTCGTGCTCGCGGTTGTCTTGGTTTTGGACTGTGGCCTCGACCTGAGATAGCCGGGTTTCAAAGGCGGCACGGTCTTTGCGCCCGTCTTCACCGGCGCCGTAGGCATAGCTGCCCCATTCAAGGTAGGCTTCTGCAAAGTCGGATTTATCGGCCCAGATGCGTTCGTCAATCAAGGCCTGTAGCCCGGCCCCATAAGCACCGGGTTTTGATCCAAAGACGCGGGCTTGAGTGTCACCTGTTTTGGCGCGGGCAGCTGCGGGGTTGACGTCGGCGGGTTCATCAAGTGCCTGTACGGCCCGCGCGGCGCTGTCGACAAGTGCGATCAATTGCGGGAAAGCGTCACGGAAAAAACCAGAGATGCGCAACGTGACATCGACACGCGGACGCCCGAGGATGGATTGGGGCAGGATTTCAAACCCTGTAACGCGGCGGTTGGCGCTGTCCCATTTGGGCTTTACCCCCATAAGGGCCAAAGCCTGTGCGATATCATCGCCGCCGGTGCGCATATTGGCCGTGCCCCATGCCGTCACCAGCAGGCTGCGCGGCCAATCGCCGTGGTCTTGCAGATGTTTTTCAATCAGCAGGCTTGCGGATTTCCAGCCAAGTGCCCAAGCGGTTGGGGTCGGGACGGCCCGGCTATCCACACTATAGAAATTGCGCCCAGTTGGCAGCACATCTAAACGTCCTCGGGTTGGCGCACCCGACGGGCCCGGGGCGACGAAGTGCCCCGAGAGGGCGCTGAGGAGCCCCGCCCCTTCGGCAGGGCCGCAGCCCTGGATGGTGGGCAAGATGGAACCCAAAATTTCATCTAGAACGGCTTGTGCCGCTCGCGGGGTGAACCCCGCATCGCCCCACCCGCCGTCCCGCAGCCCGCGCTGGCACAATGATTCGAGCCGTTCCACCGTGTCGCCATTTGTTCGCCATGCATCATCATTCATGAGCGCAGGCGGTTTGACTGTCGCCAGTGCGCCTAAGTCGCAATCTAGCGGGTCGATATTAAGGCTTAGGTCATCGGCAAGCGCGCGCAACAGCGAGGCGTTCTTGCCCACCCCGTCTCCGCGTGGCACCCTTGCCAGGGCAATCGCCAGATCGCGTTCTTGTTGCCCTGTGGGTGATTGCCCAAAGATGTGGAGCCCATCGCGAATTTGCGCTTCTTTGAGGTCACACAGGTAGGCATCTAGCTTGCCCAGATCACCGTCGCTGTCCCCTGTAAACCCGGCATCCTTTGACAGGCCTGTAACCTCGGAAAGTGATAGGATTTCTTTGCGCAGATGGGTGATGCGGCGCGGATCGACGCCTGCGGCCTCGTAGTATTCATCGACCAAAGCTTCGAGATCGCGCATGGGTCCATAGCTTTCGGCCCGCGTCAGCGGCGGTGTCAGATGGTCGATAATGACGGCAGATGTGCGCCGTTTGGCTTGCGTTCCTTCACCCGGGTCGTTGACGATAAATGGGTAGATGTGGGGCGTGGGTCCAAAGACGGCTTCGGGCCAGCAGGTTTCGGATAGGGCAACAGCTTTCCCGGGGAGCCATTCGAGGTTTCCGTGTTTGCCCATATGCACGATGGCATCCGCGCCCCAGTGGTTGCGCAACCAAAAATAGAAGGCGAGGTAGTTATGGGGCGGAACGAGATCGGGAGAATGGAATGTTTCGGTGGGGTCGATATTATACCCCCGTGCCGGCTGAAGACCAACGACTGCACTGCCATAGCGATGGATTGAAAGGGCAAAGCCCTTTTGCGCCTCCGGCGGGAGTATTTTTCGCGATGTGATGAAGGGGTCGTCTGCAGGTTGCCCCCAGCGCGATGTGATTTGGTCCTTTATCTCCCACGGCAGCGCGTCAAAATATTGCCGGTAGATGTCGAGCGGCAGGAATTCACCGCCCTCTTTGTCGGCCCGATCTGTCAACCAGTTGGTTGGTCCCAGCATGATGGTTTGCATCATTGCAGCGCTATCGGCGGGTGGTGTGACCTGATGCCCGGATGATTTGAGCAGGTTCAGCACATGTACCGTGGCGGCGGGCGTATCGAGCCCGACCCCATTGGCCAGCCGCCCGTCTTTGTTGGGGTAGTTGGCGAGGATCAGGGCCGTTTTTTGCTCTGCGGGTTTGGTACGGCGCAGGTTTGCCCAATTGCGCGCAAGTTGGCTGGTGAAATCAATGCGGTCGCCTAGGGCTTGGTAGGATGCGATGGGGCATTGGGTGGCGTCATCAAAGAAGGCTTCGCCTTTAAAGCTGACAGCGCGGGACAAGATGCGCCCGTCAACTTCGGGGAGGGCCACGTTCATGGCAATGTCGCGTGCTGTCAGCCCGTGCAAACCGTCTCGCCATGAGGCTTCGTCTGCGCCCGAAAGGATCACCTGAAAGACCGGCGCATGGTTGGCAAGTAGTGGGTTTGTAGGGCTGTCGTCACCGTCATGGGGGCTGCCCACGGCGAACGCTGTACAGTTTAAGATGACATCTGGCGGGTGGGCCGCGAACAGTTGATCCAACGTGGCGCGGCTGATCGGGTCTTTGAGCGAGGCCACGAAGATCGGCAAAGGGTTCAACCCTGCGCGCATGAGGCTGCGGGTGAGCCTGTTGATTGGGTTCAGCCCGCCGCCTTGGACAAGTGCGCGATAGAAGATGATCGGCACGATTGGCGCGTCCGTCGTCCAATCGGCTTGCGCGGCCGCGCTATCGGCGATTCCGGCACCGGGCCAATAGACCCCTGCGCGTAACAATGGGCTGGCGGCGGCGGGTTTTTCTGACCCGTCTAACATCGCGCGCGCATAGCTCAGTAGGTTGCCGCTGTTTTGCGGGCCGCCTTCGACAAAATACGACCAAAGCGCGTCGTAATCGGTGCCCGAGACCGTCGAGAGTTCGCGTAACTCTTGATCGGGTTTGTCGTCGCCGGGCAGGGCGACAAAAGGGATGCCCGCATCATGCAAACGTGCCGCGTATTGCGTTAGCCCGTATTTCCAATAGCCTGCGCCGCCCAAAATGCGTGCGATCACGAGCCGCGATTTCGTTGCGCAATCGTCAAGATGCAGATCCACCGACATCGGGTGTTGCAGGTGCATCATATTCGCTAATCGCAGGCTCGGTGGATTGTCCATTAGTGCGCGTGCTTCGGATAATGCAGCCAATTCGGTATCTGCGGCTGAGATGATCACCACATCAGCAGGGGTTTGGCCAAGATCGACAGGTTCAGATCCGTCAGAGATTGCCCCCGGTGTCGCCGCTAGAAGGTGCATTTACGAATCCCGCGTGTTAGTGCCTGTCTGAACAAGAGGTCAAAACCATGGATTACAAAGCCGCAGGCGCGCCGAAATTGGGCAAAAACGCCCCAAAGTACACAGAGCATAACGCGCATGGTTCGCGCAAAAAGCCGTTTGGCGCGCGCGAAGATAAGGCCGCTTTGTTGGCCCGGATGAAAAAAGCCGCTGAGAAAAAGTAGCGTCACAGCCGCTTTTCCATAAAGATCGAGCTATTGGCGGTCTCGTAATCGCCAAACGGGCCGCAAACGTCAAAGCCGTGGCGCGCATAGAGCTTGTGTGCTGCGTGTAGCAGGTTGCCTGTTTCAAGCTTAATCTCGGGCAGTTTTAGTTCTATTGCTTGATCTTCGATTTGGCGCATCAGCGCGTCCGCAATCCCTTTGCCGCGTGCGTCCGGGTCCACAAACATGGATTTGACTTCGCCGTAGTCACCGTAAACCTTCAGCGCACCGGTACCTAAAATCTGATCGCCGATCCGGGCAGTAAAAAAGTAGATATTATCTGCAACTAGATCGTCGATTTCGAGGTAATAGTTGTCTTCGGGCGGAAACAGAGATGCCATCAATGCGTGGCTTTGCCGGAGCAAAGCTGTCGCCTGTGGATGATGAGGGTCTGTGCGTGCGATGATGATCATGCTTGCAGCGCTGCCGTGATTGCTGCGTGGTCCAGACCTGCTTCGCCGATGACGACAAGTCGGGTTTCGCGCGGAGCATCCCCAAAGGGTTGGTCGAAGTAGGTGTCGACGCGTGGGCCAACCGCCTGCAGGGTCTGGCGCATTGGTTTGCCGGTGACCGCGACAAAACCTTTGAGGCGCAGGATGTTATTGGCGCGGATGACATCGGCAACTTGGGCGGCGAATGCGGGCGCATCCGCGATCTCGCCACGTGTGACGATGAAACTTTCAAATTCATCATGGCCGTGGCTGTGTTCATGATCGTGATCGTGATCGTGATCATCGTGGTCGTCATCATCATGGTGATGATGGTGGTGATGGACTTCGTGCCGCGCAGAAAGATCGGATTCGGCGCCGATCCCTTGACCCAGTAGGACATCAACGGGCAGCGCGCCCATGGAAGCCTTGATCACCTGCACACCATCCCGGCTTTCGGATTTGAGCTTGCCGGTTAATGTCTCGGCCTCTGTTTCGGACAATAGGTCGGCCTTATTAACAACGATCATATCCGCGCAGGCGACTTGATCTTCGAAGAGTTCTGACAATGGGGTTTCGTGATCGAGGTTTTCATCCTGGGCGCGCAGCGCGTCAACAGCAGCGACATTATGGGCAAACTGGCCATCTTGGACAGCGCGCCCATCGACGACAGTAACGACGCCATCGACGGTGACTTTGGTGGATATATCGGGCCAGTTGAACGCGCGGATCAGCGGTTGTGGCAGTGCCAGCCCAGAGGTCTCGATGACAATGTGGTCAGGCTTTTCGTCACGCGCGAGCAGCGCTTCCATTGTCGGGATGAAATCATCGGCGACAGTGCAGCAGATACAGCCGTTTGAGAGTTCAACAATATCATCTTCGGTGCAGGTCTCGATGCCGCAGCCTTTGAGGATGTCACCATCAACGCCAAGATCGCCAAATTCATTAATGATCAACGCGATGCGCTTGCCTTGGGCGTTTTGGAGCATGTGGCGGATCAGCGTTGTTTTACCAGCGCCAAGAAAACCGGTGACAACTGTAGCGGGGATTTTTGCGGGCATTGGGTTGCTCCTGCTAGGGTGTTTCCAAACGGAATGACGGCCCCAAGGGACCGTCATATGACATGTTTTGATTGGCGCGCCTAAGCGGCGTAAAGGCGTGGCGTAACGAGACCGCTTTTTTCAAAGCCGCGCAGGGCTTTGGCACCGGCCAGAACTGCAAGATCGACAAGCGGTTCGAGCAAGACGACGGTCATGTAAGCAGCACCAAATGTCCCGACAGAAGCGAGGTTTTCAGCGCCGAAACCTTGGCCGTAGAAAGCCCAGAACGCAACCCAAGCCACGATCCCGCCTTGGTAAGTTGCGGACATTGCGAGCGCTTGTTTATAGCTTAGGTCGACATAAGCAGTGCCTTTGGCGATGACGTTTTTGGTCAGCGCGTGCAGGCCAAGCAGCGGCACTAGCAAGGTTGTCAGGTTCATGCCGTATTGTGGCAGATCAAACGGGGCAAAGAACAGGCCCTGAATGAGCAACCCCGCAGCAAGACCGATGGCCGCAGGTGCGGTGCCTAGCATGAGCAGTAATGTTGACCCCATGATCAGGTGTACTTCGGAAACGCCGACGGCCATATGTGGCAGCAGTTCAAAGAAAATAAAGACGGCAATTGTTGCAATGGCTGCGCGCGCGATGAGCGATACAGCACCGCGTTCACGCAGGCTTTCCCAGATAAGTTTTACGGAATACGCGGTTGCGCCCGCAGCAGTGGCGTAAGAAAGCGCGATTTTAGCGCCCGTGACAATTCCAGGTTCGATATGCATAGTTCTATCCTTGCTTTGCCGTCATCCCCGACGGCCGTTACGATATGATGCAAGGCTGGTCTCCTGGCTTGCGGGTCGATGCGTCTTGCTGCCTTCCCGGGTTTCCCCAGTGGCGTTGTAACAAGACACTCTCCGCATACAGTCGCGGGGGCGGCTGTGGCATGGGGTCTCCGGTTCGGATCGACCTTTCCACATTCCCATTTCATCCCCAGATGCTTGGCATCAACGGGGAACCGTGCCCTATGTATGTGCGCTGGTGGACCCGGTTACGTCAAGGCAGAATGCGACATTTGGCGGTCGTTGCGCGCCGTTCGGGGTGTTGTATCTCATGTGGGCGCAATATCTTGTGGATAAGTCGTGCGATGTTGGCACATCCTGCGTCTGCATCGTTGACAGGTCGCGTGTCGGGCGCTCATGGTTTTGATATAAAGGAATCACAGGGATTGCCCTTTGCGCTTTAGTAAATTGCGTCTGAACGGCTTTAAAAGCTTTGTAGACCCCACCGATCTTATCATCGCGGATGGTTTGACGGGTGTTGTGGGGCCAAACGGCTGTGGCAAATCGAACCTGCTTGAGGCGCTGCGCTGGGTGATGGGCGAAAACCGCGCGAAATCCATGCGCGGCAGCGGGATGGAAGACGTGATTTTTGCTGGGGCGTCATCACGCCCTGCGCGCAATTTTGCCGAAGTTTCCTTGGTCATTGATAACGGTGAACGGCTCGCGCCGGCGTCGTTTAACGATAATGATCAGCTTGAGGTTATCCGCCGGATTACCCGTGATGCGGGATCTGCCTATAAGGTGGGCGCAAAAGATGTGCGGGCACGCGACGTGCAGATGCTCTTTGCAGACGCCTCCACAGGGGCGCATTCCCCGGCGCTGGTGCGTCAGGGTATGATTTCAGAACTGATCAACGCCAAGCCCAAGGCCCGTCGCCGGATTTTGGAGGAAGCTGCTGGGATCTCGGGCCTGTATCAACGCCGCCATGAGGCAGAGCTGAAGTTGAAAGGGGCAGAAACCAACCTGACCCGCGTTGACGATGTGATCGAACAATTGGCGGCGCAATTGGGCCAGCTCGCCCGGCAGGCTCGGCAGGCGGCACGTTATCGTGAAATTGGTGATAATCTGCGCCGCGCCGAAGGGATGCTACTGTTTCGTCGTTGGAAAGAGGCGGATGAGGCGATGCTAGCAGCGTCAGCACAATTGCGCGAACGGACAACTGCCGCCGCGCAAGCAGAAAAAGCCGCCCGCGAGGCAGCCAAATCACGTGGCACCAGCGAGGATGCCTTGCCGCCGTTGCGCGAAGAAGAAGCCATCGCCGCTGCTGTGTTGCAGCGTTTGCAGGTTCAGCGTGATACGCTCAAAGACCAAGAAGACCGCGCGCTTGAAATGATCGAAACCCTGCGTGCGCGGATCGACCAGTTGGGGCGCGACATGGAGCGCGAAAGCGGGTTGAACAAAGACGCGGGCGAAACCATTGAACGTCTAGAATGGGAAGCACGCGAGATCGCAAAAGCGGGTGATGGCCATGACGCGCGCCTGCAAGAGGCGCAAGCCGCGGCCAGCGATGCAGCACAAGTGCTTGAAAAACGCGAATCAGATTTGGCGCAATTGACCGAAGATGTCGCGCGGCTTGCGGCCCGGCACCAATCGGCGCAACGGTTGGTCGCTGATAATCGTACGACGATGGAAAAGAACGAAGCCGAAGCCACACGCGCAAAGGCTGCGATGCAAGAAGCAGCAGAAGCTTTGACCAAGGCGGAGGCCGATTTTGCAGCGGCAGGTGAAGCCGAAAAAACCGCGGTGCGCGTTGCAGAAGCGGCGGATATCGCCCTGACAGAGGCCGAAGCCGCCCGCGCGGCAACCCAAACCCGCGAAAGCGAAGCACGCGCGATGCGCTCTGCGGCAGAAGGCGAAGCAAACGCGCTGCGTGCCGAAGTCGGCGCATTGGCGAAACTGGTGGAACGAGATACTGCCGAGGGCGGGCATGTGCTGGATCTTTTGCAGGTGCAGGGCGGTTACGAGAAGGCGCTTGGCGCAGCGCTTGCGGATGATTTGCGCGCGCCAGAAATTGACGCCGCAGCGAAATCCGGCTGGGCGCTTTTGCCCAGCTATGCGGTGCCGCAGCTATTGCCCGAAGGGGTCAGCGCGTTGACTAATTATGTGAGCGTTCCCGCAGTCTTGGCCCGCCGTATGGCGCAGGTAGGGCTGGTGGATGCAGCCGATGGGCCGCGTTTGCAGGCGGACTTGAAACCCGGTCAGCGGTTGGTTTCGGTCGAAGGTGATTTGTGGCGATGGGACGGGTTCCGCGCGGGGGCCGAAGATGCACCTTCGGCTGCGGCTTTGCGGTTGCAACAGTTGAACCGGCTTACCGATCTGAAGCGTGATCTGGAAGAAGCATCGGGTACCGCAATTGGCGCGGCGCAAGCGCATGAAACGCTGACCGCACTGTTGAAACAACAGACCGAGGCTGATCAGGCCGCGCGTGCGGCGCGCCGCGACGCAGACCGCATGGTTGCCGACGCAAATCGCGCCGCGAGCCGCGCTGAGGCGGACCGCAACCTGAGCCAAGGCAAGCAGGAAAGTCTTGGCCTTGCGCTCGCCCGGCACGAAGAAGAAGCGCTGAACGCGCGCAAAGCGCTTGCCGAAGCGGAAACGGCTGCGGCCGCGCTGGGCAATTTGGACGACGCCCGCGCCTCTGTGGAAGACGTGAAATTGACTGTCGAAGCCGCGCGGATCACAATGATGTCGCACCGTTCTGCGCATGATGAGGTGCGCCGCGAAGGCGAGGCGCGCCTGAAACGATCACAGCAGATCACCAAGGATGTGAGCGGTTGGAAATACCGGTTGGAAACCGCCAATAAACGCAGCGCTGAATTGGCCGAACGCAAGACCACATCAGAAGCCGAACTGGCCGAAGCAACAACCGCCCCTGAAGAAATCGCCGCGAAACGGTCTGAACTGGCCGATGCAATTGATGAAGCCGAAGTGCGGCGCAAGGCCGCGGCGGATAAGCTGGTGGCAGCGGATACCGCCCTTCGCGATGCGGGCCATCTTGAACGCGATGCAGAGCGATTGGCATCCGAAGCACGCGAAGCGCGCGCGCGGTCAGAAGCGCGTGCAGATGCTGCGCGTGAAACGGTGGGTTATGCCGCCGAGCGGATCATGGAGGCCCAAGAGGTCACACCGGAAAAGCTGCTTGAGAGCCTTGAAGTTTCAGTCGAAGACATGCCCGCGTCCGATGCGGTTGAGGCGCAGGTCAATGCGTTGAAACGCCAGCGCGATAGTCTGGGGGCTGTGAACTTGCGTGCCGAAGAAGACGCCAAAGAAGTGCAAGTTGAGCATGATGAATTGGTCTCTGAAAAGGCGGACCTTGAAGCGGCGATTGCGGCGCTGCGGTCTGGCATCGCAAGCCTGAACAAAGAAGGGCGTGAACGGCTGTTGACGGCGTTTGAACAGGTCAATGACAACTTTGGGTTGCTGTTTACGCATTTGTTCGGCGGGGGGGAGGCCAAGCTGGTACTGGTGGAATCGGATGATCCGCTTGAGGCTGGGTTAGAGATCATGTGCCAGCCGCCGGGCAAAAAGCTGAGCACCTTATCGCTGCTATCTGGTGGTGAACAAACGCTGACAGCGCTTGCATTGATCTTTGCGGTGTTCTTGGCGAATCCGGCCCCGATCTGTGTGCTTGATGAGGTCGACGCCCCATTGGACGATGCCAATGTGACCCGGTTCTGTGACCTACTGGATGAAATGTGTCGCCGCACCGACACGCGGTTTTTGATCATTACGCACCACGCTGTCACCATGAGCCGAATGGACCGGCTGTTTGGCGTCACCATGGGTGAACAGGGTGTGTCGCAACTGGTTTCGGTTGACCTGAAGAAGGCCGCCGCGATGGTTGCCTGATGGCAAGCGGCGCTATTGCTGCGCAATGCGCCCCGCCCGCCATCCCACATATACGGAGTTAGATTTTTGGTGAAACAGCAAGGGGCAGTCTTTGGTTTTTGGATGCCAGTCATAGACGAAGAATCTGCTGCCTATGCGGTGAAAATGTCTGGCTTGCCGCTCTTTTTAGTAGGGCTTAATACCTTTGCATTGGTTGCCGTCATTGATCAGCACTGGGCGCAGGTGATCGCCGCCGTTTTCGCGGTTTTGTTTGTGTCGCTCGCGTTTCGTATCCGTGCCGCATGTACGGCATGGGCCCCGATTGCCGCGTTCCTAAGTGTGACCTTTTTTCTGTTGCAGGTCATGTGGCGGTTTTTGACCGTCATCGTACTTGGGTTTCATTGGCAGGTTATGCTGGCCGAAGCTGCGCGTTTGATTGTTCCAACACTTGCGGTGATCCTTGCGATGGGGGGCTTGCGCGGGTGGAAATGGTTGCGGCGCAATGGGGTGACACAGCACTATTGAGGTAGCCGTTCACGCAGCACGCGCACCATATTTCCGCCCATGACTTTGCTAATTTGTGCGTCGCTGAGCCCCGCGTCGATTAATGCTTGGGTCAGTACTGCAAGTTCAGAAACGTCAAACGTAGTTGCGACAGAGCCGTCAAAATCAGACCCAAGGGATACGTGATCTTCGCCAAGTAAGGCGATTGCTGCTGTGATTGCCGTGGCAATACCTGCGGGGGTGGGGTCGCAGACGGCATTCGCCCAATATCCAATTGCGATCACCCCACCTGTTGCGGCAATGTCTTGCATAAGTTCATCCGGATAATTGCGTTTTACCGCGCAGACAGAATGGATGCCTGTATGGCTGACCACGAGCGGCATATCGGTCATTGCGATCACGTCGCGCACGACCTGTGGGGATGAATGCGCAAGGTCTAAAATTAGATCGCGGGCTTCGACTTCGGCGACGACTTGGCGCCCAAAATCGGTGAGCCCATGGTTCCCAACCCCATGTAGTGATCCGCCGAGCGCGTTGTCAAAAAAGTGTTGCAGCGCGATCATGCGGTGCCCGGCGGCTTCGAGTTTATCGAGGTTTCTGATGTCGCCCAGTAATGGGTGCGCGCCTTCGATCCCAAGCAAACCACCAACGACCTGTTGCCCATCGGCGCGGTCGGATAGCAATTGATCAAGGTCGGCACGGGTTTTGATGACCCTGAGCTGCCCGCCCGATGCCGCCGCATAGCGGTGTAGCCGTTCTGCTTGATACAGTGCCCGTTCAAGCAGACTGTTCCAAGTGCGCGGCGGCCACATCTGCCCGATCACAAGTGGAGTGATATTGTCGAACGCGTCTGTTTCGTTGGACTGGATGTTTTGGCCCGCCGGGCTTTTGGTGACGGCGGTGAACATTTGAATCGTGACGTTTCCGTCAAGCAGACGTGGGAGATCAACCTGACCGCGATCGGCACGATCAAGCAAGCTACGTTTCCATAGCAAGCTATCCGCATGCCAATCGCCAATGATCAGACTGTCGTGAAGATCTTGGGCGCGCGTGCTAATCACATAGGGCGCGTGTGCGGTGACTGCATTGCGCTTATTTTCGACATACCCAGGCGCAAAGGTCAAAAACGCCCCAACCCCAATGATAATCAGCAGGGTTAGGGATTTGACAAAACGGCGCATCGGTTTCCTTAGAGTTGGTTCAAAAGCTCAAGTGTTGGCCATGCGTCCGCAGGTAGGCCAAGCCGTTGCTGTTCTGACTGTACCGCAGCGCGGGTCATTGCGCCAAGGATTCCGTCAATACCGCCAACATCGTGGCCGCGTGCCGACAATCTTTCTTGCAAACGCTGCATTTGCGGTCCGCTCAGTGGGTTTGATGGGTTGCCCACGTCATAAACAGAAGCCCCTGACAGGCGCGTCGCGAAATAGGCCGCGGTGGTCACATAGACAAAGCTCTTGTTCCATTCAAAATAGACGTCAAAGTTCGGATAGGCGAGGAACGCGGGCCCGTCGCGGCCCATGGGCAAAAGCACCGAAGCTTGCAGGGTTGAAGCGCCAAGCGATCCCTCGCGCGCGGTGATACCGGCCGCTTCCCAGTCGCTGACCCGTGATTTATGGTTCAAACCGGTCAGTGACCAATCAAGATCGTCGGGTACGATGATTTCTTGCAGCCATGGTTCATTCGCGCGCCAGCCAAGCGCCGAAAGTACGTTTGCGCCAGACATGAGCGCATCAGGCGCCGAGGTCTTGAGCGTTACCAGCCCGTCACCATCGCCGTCCATGCCGCGTTCAATAATATCAAGCGGCAGCATTTGCACCTGCCCAATTTCGCCCGCCCATGCGCCGGTGGTGTTGGCCGGATCCATCCCGCCACGTTGGTACAGTTCAAGCGCGGCAAGCAGTTGCGGGCGGAATAGCTCTGGGCGCCGACAATCATGAGCGAGCGTCAGCAGAGCATTGCGGGTATTGAAGTTCCCTTGGACTTGACCGTAATCGGTCTCGAAGGCCCAAAACGCGAGAAGCACGCCGCGCGGGACGCCAAAACGCGATTCAATTTCGGTGAAAGTGGCGTCATAGCGGTCTGCATTGGCGCGGCCGTTGTCGATACGGTTTTGCGAGATCAAAGAGCGTGAAAAGCTGACGAAGTCTTTTTGAAATACACCCTGAGAGCGATCCGCGTTCAAAACGGATTGTTCGATCTGTGCCCCTTGAAAAAAGCTGTCCGCATTTGCGGCGGTCACGCCGTTGGCGATGGCTTCGGATTTTATGTCAGCGATAAAGGCATCAACAGGGCCGCCGCATGTTTGGGCGGTGGCGGTGCTGGCCATGAGGGACAGGGCGATTGCTAGGCGCATTTAGTGTTCTCCTATGTGGTGCACGTAGGTTAGCAGCGCACATCAGAGGTGCAAACGTTATCCTTGTTTCGATTGGCGCAATAGGAAGAAACTTGCCGCAATCACAAGGCTTATCGCGGTGAGTAACCATGCCCAATCGTTGACTAAAGTGGTCAATGCATCAAGGTTTGCTGCGAAGTAGTAGCCCAACATCACATAGCCGGAGACCCAGATTGCCTCTCCAAGCGTGTCCCAGATGAGAAACTTCCAGGGGTTGAACCGCGCGGCACCCGCCGCAAAATTGACCCACGGCCCAAGCGGGGCAGTAGCCCAAGTGCTAAAGAAGACACCGATGCTTCCCCAGCGGTCAACGATTTGTTGTGCACGCGCGAAAAGCGCAGCCCGGTTTGGTCGTGTGGCCAAACGCGAATCGAGCCAGCGACCGCCGAGCCGCCCCAGTTGAAACCCGGTCTGGTCGCCACATATGGCTGCGATATAGGCGACCGCCAAAACCTGCCACAAGACCAAATCCCCCGCCGCTGCAAAGGCCCCGCCTGACAACATTACGGCAAAGGTTGGCACGGGGACCGCGAGGCATGAAAAATAGGCCGATGCCCCAATGACCACGAGCCCCCAAGTCGCGACCAGCCCAAAGAAGAAATCAATCACCTTGGCTGCCCCTAAAATCTTGGATTGCAGCTTCGAGCTGGGCGATCAGTTGGGCGGTATCTAGGCCTTGGTTCAACGCGATGTCTTCAAGGGTGATTTTGTGTCGTGCCACGTCACCGTCCAAGGCGATGACGTCTTCGATTACGTGGCGCGGCACATGTTGTGATAGAACAACATAGCGCGGGGTCATCCAGCCCGCGATGTCTTCGGGGGGCGCATTGTGCCATGCCCGTGATGAATTTGCAGCGCGGACCCCAAAGATCAATATGCCGAACACTGCAATCACAATGACCCCAAGCAGCACACGCCGTAACAGCTGTTTATGGCGTTCGGAAATTTTGGGTTTGTGGTCTGGCATTTGCGGTGGTCCTGAGAAACGGGGTGGATCAAGATCCACCCTACGGCGTTAGAATATCGTTGTTATTGCCGCGCACAAGAGCGCAAGCCCCCATGTTCGCCACAGCACAGTAACCGCGCGGTCGATGTCGCAGGGTGTTAGATCCCGTGCCCCGTCGTGGTTGACATATGGAAAATCTTGCATCTTCCCCTCATAGCTGCGCGGTCCGCTGAGCGCGATGTCTAGCCCATGCGCCATTGCAGCCTCTGGCCAACCTGCGTTGGGCGAGCGGTGCCGGGGTGCTTCTACCAAGATTGCGCGCGCGTGCGTTCGGTTGGTGACGACCCAGATCATCAGCGCAGTAAACCGCGCGGGAACGAGGTTAAGCAGATCGTCAAATCGTGCCGCGGCCCAGCCAAAGTCGGCATGTCTCGGGGTGCGGTAGCCGATCATACTATCCGCCGTATTGGTAATTTTATAGACCAGTAGGCCGGGTAACCCACCTACTGCGAACCAGAATGCAGGCGCGATGACCCCGTCTGACAGGTTTTCGGATGCGCTTTCTATTGCGGATCGCGCAACGGAACTTTGGTCCATTTGCGCTGTATCGCGCCCAACAATCATTGCGACGGTCATGCGCGCATCACCGACAGAAAGCCGAAGCGCGTCGGCCACTGCGCGTACATGTTGGACCAGTGATTTTTGCGCCAAAAGTGCTGCGATAATCAATACGTCAAGGGTCGCGGTTGGAACCGCCGCGATCCCTTTTCCAAGGAAATAGGCCGCGATACATAAAACGGCCATGACGATGGTGCCCTTCACGCGGCGGTAGTGACCCGCGTTAAAGGTCCTGTCGCACCACCCAATCACCTGACCCATCAGAATCGCGGGATGCGTGATGCGTGACCAAATCACGCGTGGCTCGCCCAAGATAGCATCCAAGATCATGCCGCAAACAAGGATCAAAACGCGGCTTCCAATTGCGCCCAGCGATTGGGGGCAGGTAGCCCAAGGCGAAGCCAATCGGGCGCATAGGGGAATGTGCGTGACCAGACATGATGCTGCGCAAGCTGTTTCTGCGCGGCGCTGGCGTCTTTGACTTTGTAGAGCCGAAACAGGGTGGTGCCCCCCCAAATCTCTGCCCCGTTTCGGATCAGCAGTTGGTCAAGCCGATCTGCATCTCCCGCAAGTCGTGCGCGCGTTTCATCCGCCCACGCGGGGTCAGCCAATGCTTCGGCACCAATGGCCAACGCGGGGCCGGATATTTGCCAAGGTCCCAAAAGATCGGTCAGTTTCGCAATTATCGCAGGATCCCCAATCGCAAACCCTAGCCGAAGGCCCGCTAAGCCCCAAAATTTGCCAAAGCTTTTTAGCACCACGGTGCCGGGGCGGGTTGCCAGATGGATCAGCGATTTTTCGGGTGCAACATCGCCGAAGCTTTCGTCGATGATTGTGATCGGCGTGTTCAGGTTTGCTTCGGGCCATTCGTGCCCATCGGGATTGTTCGGATGCACCGCGACCATCGCGTCATGCGGCGCATCCATCGTCCAACCTGCGGCTTGAAATGCCGCGCCGTGTTCATTGTAGGTGGGGCCGGGGATATGGACGTTCTGACCGTTAAGCGCGTGGGGCAAGGCTGCAATAATCGCCGACGCGCCTGTCGCGCCAATCATCGCGGCGTCTTTAGGAATGTTCCAATAGCTGCGCGCAAGGGCATAGAGCCGCGCAAACGCGGCCTGATCCGGCAATGCTGTCCAAACATCATCTGGAAGCCGCGGAAGCGGATAGGGCACCGGGTTTATTCCGGTTGATAGGTCAAGCCAGCCGGCACGCGTTCCTCCATAGGCCGCGATCGCTGCATCAATGCCCCCGCCGTGGTCGCGTTGTTGGGTCATTCTGTATCCGGAAGCGGTGGGTGACGGGTTACAAAATGCCCTTTGATGGATTGCGGCCAGTCGCGGTAAGGTACTTGCCCTGTCTCGCTGGCGCTATGCGATAGCGCATAGGCGACAATCCCGGAGGCTGCTTCTTCGTTAGGTTCGAATTCACCAAGGGTATAATTCAGCTTTCCATCTGCCTGGATCGCGATGTTGCACCCGCGCTTGCATCCCATCAAACACGAAACCCGGCGGGTTTTTACATCAGTTAGACCCGTTGCCGTTGCTTCGATCAATGTCGCGAGCCGTTCGCCATCGGTATGTTCCTGTTCGCTGGCGTCCCAGCCTTCGCGCTTGCAGGTGTCGCAGATCGTGATCCAAGTTGTCATTCGGTTTGCCTGTGTGTTGGTAACTGTACTTCAAGCGGAAATTCGCTCGTTGTTCAAGGTTTCGTGAAAATGACTGTCTTTTGGTATAGGTTCTTAAAAGCTGTTAACCATTCGTTAGGGAATTGAGACGACTTGTCGACAACCGCATTTGAAATTAATTTTGGATGTGTTGAAACGATTTAGAAAACCTGATGACCGGAGACTTCATGCACGTCCTTATTGCGCAAAGTGACATTAACTTAGGGAGGCTGTGGAAACAGCACCTTGAGCGTTTGCGCGCGAAAGTAACACTGGTACAATCAGGCGAGGGGGCGATTTCTGCGTTGGAAGACCAAGTGTTCGACGTGATTGTGCTTGATCTCGTATTACGTGAAGGCAGCGCGTTGGCCGTGGCAGATGTTGCCAACTATCGCCAGCCAAACGCGAACGTCGTATTCGTAACTAACACGTCCTTCTTTTCAGATGGTTCAATTTTTAACCACAGCCCTAATGCCCGCGCCTTTATCGAAAGCACGACATCGCCCAATGACCTTGCTGCGATTGTTGAACACTATGGCCAGCCTAACCCCGGCAATGCGGCGCATTAAAATCAATCACAGGGTTGATCGGGATAATGCGGTTAGGGTTAATCGTGTCATGGCTATAATGATAATGTCTTACGATGTGGTCCATATCGACGGTCGCTGCGACACCGCCCCATTGATATAATTCGCGGGTGAACCCCATCAGATTTGGATAGTCGATGATCCGTTTGCGGTTACATTTAAAGTGCAAATGATAAACCGCATCGAAACGGATAAGTGTCGTCCAAAGCCGCCAATCGGCCTCTGTCAGGCGGTCCCCCATCAGATAGCGCTGTGTCGACAGGCGTTGTTCCAGCCACTCTAAGTTGTCGAAAAGCGGCCCAATGGCGGCATCATAGGCAGACTGGGTGGTGGCGAACCCGGCTTTATACACCCCGTTATTCACTGTGTCATAGATTCGGGCATTCACCTGTTGGATGGCGTCACGTAGGTCGCCGGGCCAATAATCATCCGTGTTGCCAGTGATGCCGTCGAAGGCGCTGTTGAACATGCGGATGATTTCTTCGGATTCGTTCGACACGATTGTACCGCGTTGCTTGTCCCACAGGATTGGGACAGTGACGCGGCCTGAAATGGTTGGGTCTGCCTTTAGGTAAATGTCGCGGGCGAAAGGGGCGTCGAACAACGTGTCGCCGGTTGCCCCGTCGAAATCGCTTGCAAAGGTCCAGCCATCTGACAGCATGTCGGGATGTACGACTGATACGGATATATGTTCGGTCAGCCCCTTGATCGCGCGAAAGACCATTGTGCGGTGCGCCCAAGGGCAAGCATGAGAAACATATAGATGATAGCGCCCGCTTTGCGCGCTGAACCCGTCAGACCCTGATGGGCCAGCACTGCCATCGGGTGTGATCCAATTGCGAAACGCCGTGGTTGAACGTACAAATGCGCCGCCCGTTGTTTTGGTGTCGTACCAAGTGTCTTGCCACACCCCGTCGATCAATTGGCCCATTGTTCCGTCCTTACCTTTGCGTATCATCTTGGTAGCCGAAGTCTGTGCACAAACCTATGCCGCTTTGGGCGCAGGGTGCGTGCGTAATTGCACAAACCAAATGCTGCATCTGCAAAATATCTTCTTGCGTGGGGTTGCATCCCGGCGCTGCAACGATGAAGCTAAAAACATGAAGGCAGCTACTTCACTGGTCGTTTTTTCCGATCTCGACGGGACATTGTTGGATCATGATACCTATGCATGGTCTGCGGCTGCACCCGCATTGGCCGCGCTTCGCCGGATTAATGCGCCTCTGATTTTATCTAGCAGTAAAACGGCGGTTGAGATTGCAAAAATTCAATCGGATTTGGATATTGTCGGAACGCCTGCGATTGTTGAAAATGGCGCAGGCCTGTTGGGGATGGAACATACCGCCGATGACTATGCACGCCTGCGCGATACCTTGAACGGGATTCCCGTGCAATTGCGCGCGCCATTCGAAGGGTTCGGTGATATGGATGCTGCGCGTATCGCGCAGGTCACGGGGTTAAGCCTTGCCGGTGCCGTGGACGCAAAATCGCGCGCCTATTCGGAACCGGGCCTTTGGTCTGGCGGTAGCGCAAGCCGCACCACATTTATTTCCGCGCTCGCAGATCACGGCGTTTTTGCTCGCGAAGGTGGCCGTTTCTTAACCCTGTCATTCGGCGCGACCAAGGCCGACGGCATGGCGCAAGTCATCGACACCTATAAACCGCAGCACACGATCGCGCTGGGCGATGCACCGAATGACATCGAAATGCTGGGCGCCGCCGACTATAGCGTTGTGATCGCCAACCCGTCGCGCGCACCCTTGCCCCCATTGCCGGGCGAGCCATCAGCGAACATCATCAGAACAGAGCAGCCCGGCCCCATCGGTTGGAACGCCGCCGTTCTGTCCATTCTTCAACGGCTTAACTTAGACTAAGAAAGAGAACTCCCGCATGGTTGATTTTCATCAAAACGGAAACATCGCAACGCTGCACAATCTGCGCACGCGATCGGATGCCGATATGACCTATGCGTTAGAGACCTTTGCGCAGACGCGTAAGATGTCTTTGATTTTGCCCTGCCTCTATTCGGAACTTGAAACCGACGCGATGCCCAATATTTTGGCCGAACTGTCGAAAGTCACCTATTTGCACCGCATTATCATCGGGCTTGATCGTGCGACTGAAGACCAGTTTCGCCATGCAAAGAAATTCTTTGAGGGATTGAACCAAAACCACGTGGTGATTTGGAACGACAGCCCCCGCATGAAAGCGCTTGAAACGCGGCTTGCTGATCTGGGTCTCGCACCGACGGAACAGGGCAAAGGCAAGAATGTTTGGGCGTCGTTGGGATATTTGATTGGGTGTCAGGATAGTGCGGTGATGGCGATCCACGATTGTGATATTTTAACCTATACCAATGATATGCTTGCGCGGTTGGTGTATCCGGTCGCGAACCCCACGTTCCCCTATCAGGTCGCTAAAGGATATTACGCCCGTATCGGCAATGACAAACTGAACGGGCGGGTGACGCGTCTGTTGGTCAGCCCTTTGTTGATCGCGTTAAAGCGGGTGATCGGGGATCGCGATTACATCGATTACCTGCGCAGCTTTCGCTATCCGCTGTCGGGCGAATTTGCGATGCGTACAAATATATTGCCCGATTTGCGTATCCCTTCTGATTGGGGTCTTGAAATTGGGGTTTTGTCAGAGGCATGGCGCAACCTTGCGCCGAAAGCCGTGTGTCAGGTCGAAATCGCCGATGCCTACGACCACAAGCACCAAGATCTTAGCCCCGAAGATGCTGCTGCCGGGTTGAACCGGATGTCGATTGATATTTGCAAAGCCATTTTCCGTAAACTGGCCGCAGATGGCACAGTCTTTACCGCCAATGTGTTCCGGACGCTGAAAGCGACATACTATCGCAGCGCGCTAGATTTGCTTGAAGCTTATTATAACGACGCCGAAATGAACGGGCTGACGATTGACCGCCACGCCGAAGAACGATCCATCGAACTATTCGCAGAAAACATCATGCGCGCGGGGCAGTTTTTCTTAGAAAACCCGCATGAAACGCCGTTTATTCCAACATGGAACCGTGTGCATGCGGCCGATCCGGATTTCCTGCGCGAAATGCAAGAGGCCGTTGCCGCCGATACGGCCGAGTATTCTTGATGCCGCGGATCAATCATTAATCGCCGCTTATCTGATTGCTCCGACCGCGCGCGCGCCTTATACGAATCCCCAGACGAAGCCCTTTCAGGGCCAGAACGGTTGGAGGCGCGGCGGTCGACCCAAAAAGGGGACCAAAGCACCACGTCGTCAAATCCTGCATTTTTGCGGGACCTCTGGTCATGAACCCACAACGGAGAGATCAGATGCGCCTATTGTTAACGTCAATCCTAGTTATGACCGGTTCCGCCGCAGCGGCCCATCCCGGTCATTGGGCCGAAGCAGCTGGCCACGACCATTGGGCAGCGGGCATCGCGATCGGGTTGGCTGGTTTGGCGGCACTTTGGGGCGCGGCAAAAGGCAAGAAAGAAAAAGAAAACGTCGAAGAAGCCGAAGAAGAGCCTGAAGGCGAAGCTGCATGAAAACCGGGGTCATGATCTGCGGCCACGGGTCGCGCAGCCAGTCCGCCGTGGATGAATTTGCGACGCTAGCCGAAAAACTACCCGCCTATCTGCCGGATGATTGGCTGACAGACTATGGCTATCTCGAATTTGCGAACCCTGTGATCCGTGACGGGCTGGACCGTTTGCGTGATGCGGGTTGCGAACAGATTTTGGCGGTACCGGGGATGTTGTTTGCGGCGATGCACGCGAAAAACGATATCCCAACTGTGTTGAACACCTATGCGACCAAACATGGTGTCAAGGTCAGCTATGGCCGCGAACTGGGTGTTGATCCCAAGATGATCGCTGCCGCTGCTGACCGCATCCAAGAAGCCGTCGATCAAGCCAATGCAGATCATGGTGCGCTGCCACTGACGGAAACCTGTTTGGTTGTGATTGGGCGCGGCGCATCCGACCCGGATGCCAATGGTAATGTGTCCAAGGTCGCGCGCATGCTACAAGAGGGCATGGGCTTTGGTTGGTGCGAGGTCGGCTATTCTGGTGTGACCTTCCCGTTGGTCGAGCCCTGTCTGACACATGTTGCGATGTTGCCCTATAAGCGGGTTATCGTTTTCCCCTATTTCTTATTCTCAGGTATTTTGATCGACCGGATTTACGGTTTCACCGATCAGGTCGCGGCTGAACATCCGGGGATCGACTTCGTCAAAGCTGGTTACTTGGGTGATCACCCAAAGGTGCTTGAAACCTTTGCCGAACGGATCATGGAGCAAAACAGCGACACACCGCCACCCAATTGCGGGATTTGCGGCTATCGCAGCCAGGTGCTCGCGCTTGAAGACGGTAAAAACCACGCGATCTCTGTCGAAGAACGCAGCCATCCTGCCTTTGGTGCAGTGCCCCCACCCACCTGCGTTTTGTGCAAATACCGGACCCAAGTTCTTGGCTTTGAGGCCGAGGTCGGCGCGGTTCAAGAAAGCCACCACCACCACGTCGAAGGCCAAGGGGCCAATGCGCCTGGGTCAAACGTGTCCGATTGCCAGTTGTGTGATCTATTCTGTACCGGGATGTGCCGGTTAGAAGCGACGCACGATCACGATCACCACCATCATGATCACCACCATGATCATACACATCACCACCACCATCATGATCACGACCACGATCATCATCACGCAGTCTATCCGCATGCTGATCACCCGCATGGCCCTGAAAGTGCGCGTAAATCACCGGCGAAACCCTGATTATGCGCCCTTATGAAAAAGACCCAAACGCGATTTACGCGCAAAGCTTCGCTACCGTGCGCGCAGAGGCACGGTTGGAGCGTTTCGCGCCTGATATGCGTCCTTTGATCACGCGGGTCATTCACGCCTGCGGCATGGTTGAGGTCGCAGATCGTTTGGCGTTTTCTGCGGATGCTTATGCTAGGGGTCACGCGGCCTTGCAGGCTGGCGCGCCGATCCTGTGCGATTGCGAAATGGTTGGGGCGGGCATTATCCGTCGTTACCTGCCCGCAAATAATGATGTCATTGTGACCTTGAACCGTGACGGTGTTCCCGCCCGAGCTGCCGACATTGGCAATACGCGGTCAGCAGCGGCTGTAGAGCTGTGGCAAGAGCACCTTGAAGGCGCTGTTGTGGCCATTGGCAATGCGCCAACAGCCTTGTTTCACTTGCTTGAATTGCTAGACGCTGGTTGGCCCAAACCGGCTGTTATCCTTGGGTTCCCTGTGGGGTTTGTTGGGGCTGCAGAAAGCAAGGCCGAATTGGCCGCGAACCCACGTGGTTGCGATTACGTCGCGCTGCGCGGGCGGCGCGGCGGGTCTGCGATTGCTTCGGCTGCGGTGAATGCGCTGGCGGCAGGGTTGCCCGAAGATGGCTGAACCTTGGTTGCATATCGTCGGTATTGGTGAGGACGGATTGGATGGGCTGACCCCGGCGACCCGCGCCGTGGTCGCGGCCGCCGAAGTGATCATTGGTGGCAAACGCCATCACGCGCTTGCCGCGAACAAACATGCCCAACAGATTGCATGGCCTTCGCCGTTTGATGCGATGGTTGACACGATTAATGGATTGCGCGGACGCCGTGCGGTGATCTTGGTCACGGGTGATCCGCTGTGGTTTTCAGTTGGGGCGCGTATAGGGCGGGCGATTGATCCGTCAGAAATCATCTACCACCCGCAACTCTCGGCGTTTCAATTAGCAGCGGCGCGCATGGGCTGGTCTCTACCAGATGTTGAAACTTTGACTGTTCACGGGCGCCCGGTTGAACAAATGATCGCCTTTATCCAGCCGGATGCCCGGCTGTTGGTGCTGACCACCGGGGCAGAGACGCCAGCGCAAATCGCCGCGTTTTTGACTGAACGGGGCTTTGGTAAATCGCGCATGTCGGTTCTGGCCGCGATGGGTGGCAAAGACGAAGCACGGTTTGACGGCATTGCCGAAGATTGGCATCACACGGTGCCCGCGTTCAATACGTTGGCCGTTGAATGTATTGCTGCCCCTGATGCGGCGCTTTTGCCGCGTGTGCCGGGGCTCGCGGATAATCTGTTTCAGTCCGACGGCACCATGACCAAGCAAGAGGTGCGCGCAGCTACTGTCGCCAAGCTCATGCCGATGCGCGGCGCGCTGTTGTGGGATATCGGGTCGGGTTGCGGGTCGGTTGCTATCGAATGGATGCGCGCGGCGCGCTATGCGCGGGCGATCGGAATTGAACCGCGCGCTGATCGGCGCAGCATGGCGGCAGCGAATGCGCTGGCGCTTGGCGCACCAAAGCTGGCGTTGGTTGATGGCACCGTACCAGAGGCACTGGCTGGACTTGATGCCCCAGATGCGATCTTTATCGGCGGTGGCCTGAGCGTTGAAACTTTCACAACGGCATGGGCTGCGCTGCGCCCGTTGGGGCGTTTGGTGGCAAATGCCGTCACGCTTGAAAGCGAAGCTATGTTGATTGCGCTTCACAAAGAATACGGCGGTGATTTGGTGAAAATCGCAACGCACCGGGCAGAGCCTGTCGGGCGGCTGACTGGTTGGCGTCCAGCGATGCCCGTCACACAGTGGAGCCTTGTGAAACGATGACTGGGATTTTGTATGGTGTCGGGCTGGGGCCCGGTGCGACAGACTTGATGACCTTGCGCGCGGCGCGGCTGATTGAAAACACAGGCGTGATCGCATACCCGTCGCTGGCGGGTGGCGATAGTTTTGCCCGCGCGATTGCTGCTGATTTGATTGCGCCGGGCGCACAAGAAATCATCATGGACGTGCCCATGACGGTTGAACGGGCCCCTGCGCAAGCGGCCTATGATCAAGGGGCCGCGCAGATCGCGGCGGCACTTGATGCTGGCCAAGATGTTGTCTGCCTTTGCGAAGGTGACCCGTTTTTCTACGGTTCTTTTATGTATTTGTACGCACGTCTGTCAGGACAGTATCGGGTCGAAGTCGTGCCCGGTGTGACATCAATCACCGCCTGTGCCGCGCGTGCGGGCATGCCGCTGGCTGCGCGCAATGAGCGGCTGACAGTCCTGCCGGGGCCGCTGCCCTCTGACGAATTGCGCAGCCGTATCGATGGGGCCGAAAGTGTCGTGATCATGAAGGTCGGACGGCATATCGCAAAGATTCGCGCCGTGATCGCTGATCTTGGGCTGACCGATCAAGCCACCTATGTGGAACGCGCAACATTGCCGCAAGAAGTCGTGCTGCCACTGTCTGAGGCCCCAGAAAAGGCCCCGTATTTTTCTATGATTTTGCTTACAAAAGGGGCCGATCCATGGCTTTGAAACCTGTCGTTCTGGCGTTGTCCCAATCTGGTGAAGCCACCGCGCACCGCGTCGCCGCAGCCATCGGGGCGCAAGTTCACGGGCGCGCGGACCGTGTCACAAAGGCCGATGCGTTTTTTCCTAACGCACTTGATCATGCGCGCGATCTTTTCGCGGCGGGCGTGCCGATCATTGGGGTTTGTGCATCGGGTATTTTGATCCGCGCCGTGGCCCCGCTTCTGGCGGATAAAACCACGGAACCGCCTGTTGTTTCCGTGTCAGATGATGGCGGTGTCGTGGTCTCATTGCTGGGTGGTCACCGCGGCGCGAACCGCTTGGCGCGTCAAATTGCTGATGCTTTGGGCGGCGAGGCCGCTGTAACCACGGCGGGTGATGTCGCGCTTGGCGTGGCCTTGGATGAACCGCCCGCAGGCTACCGTTTGCACAATCCGCAAGACGCGAAATCTGTGATGGCGGCATTGCTTGGCGGTGGTGGTGTGACTTTTACCGACGAAGACTTGTTTGATGTCGCATTGCCCGATGGCGGCGAGGTTGAGATACTCGTGACCGAAGCTAGCAGTGCAGGCGGCCCAGATAAGCTTGTCTACCACCCGCAGCGGTTTGCGCTTGGATTGGGCTGTGCGCGCAATGCGGACCCGCAAGAAATGTGGGACCATGTTTTAGGGGCGCTTGAAGCGGCAGATGTGGCCCCCGGTGCGATTGCTTGCGTGGCGTCGATTGATTTGAAGGCGGATGAACCCGCGATTATCGACGTGGCCGCGCGATTGGGTGTGCCGTTACGTGTGTTCACCGCAGTGGAGTTAGAGGCCGAAACCCCCCGCCTTGCGAACCCATCTGATGTCGTTTTCGCCGAGGTTGGCTGCCATGGTGTATCCGAAGGGGCAGCGCTGGCCGCAGCGGGGGCGGGCGCGGAATTGTCCGTCGCAAAAAGTAAAACCGCAAACACCACCTGCGCCGTGGCCCGTGCAGAAGAGCCGATTACCCAGATGCAGGGACGGGCGCGTGGTAAGTTGTCAATCGTCGGTATCGGTCCTGGGCAGGCGACATGGCGCACGCCCGAAGTGTCCAAGCTTGTGTCTGACGCCGAAGAACTGGTTGGTTACGGGCTTTACATTGATTTGCTTGGGCCATTGGCGATTGGCAAAGAACGGTCCGATTTCCCGCTTGGTGGCGAAGAAGATCGCTGTCGCTATGCGCTGGAACAAGCGGGCAAAGGCAAGAATGTCGCGCTGGTTTGCTCCGGCGATGCCGGGATTTATGCGATGGGCGCGCTGGTGTTTGAGTTGCTGGATCGCGGCCCAGAACAGATGGGCGTGTCCGACGCAGCCCGTCGGGTTGAAGTGCAGTGTTCGCCGGGTGTCAGCGCTTTGCAAGGGGCTGCTGCGCGGGCAGGCGCGCCGTTGGGCCATGATTTTTGTGCGATCTCTCTGTCAGACCTGCTGACACCGCGCGAAGATATTGTGAAGCGGTTGAAAGCCGCAGCCGAAGGCGATTTTGTGATCGCGTTTTATAACCCGGTGTCTATGCGCCGCCGCACGTTGTTAGCCGAGGCACGTGACATCTTGTTGCAACATCGCCCCGCAGACACGCCTGTGATGCTTGCGTCGTCACTGGGACGACCCGAGGAACACGTGCGCTATCGCCGTTTGGATGAATTGCAGGTCGATGAAGTTGATATGTTGACCGTCGTGCTGATCGGATCGTCACATTCAAAACTGGCGCAAATGGGCACGGGCCCACGTATGTACACCCCGCGTGGTTATGCGCGCAAAATTGATGGTGATCTGGCGGAGTGACGCTTTTTCGCGATTGCGAAAGGCGCCCCACCCGCCATCCCAAGGAGACGAAAATGACAGTTTATTTTATCGGTGCAGGTCCTGGTGATCCTGAACTATTGACGCTCAAGGCCGCGCGGGTGATTGGGGAATGCCCTGTGTGCCTATACGCGGGGTCTTTGGTTCCGGAGGCCGTTGTCGCTTGCGCCCCCGAAGGTGCGCTGGTCATGGATACGGCCCCGATGGTCCTTGAAGAAACCCACGCACAAATTGTGGCAGCGCATGCTGAAGGCAAGAACGTAGCACGTGTCCATTCCGGTGATCCATCGCTTTATGGCGCAATCGCTGAACAAATTCGGCGTTTGAAGGCCGATGGCATTGATTATGAGATTATCCCGGGCGTACCTGCATATGCGGCGGCTGCTGCTGCGTTAGGGACTGAGTTAACCGTACCAGAGGTCACGCAATCAATCGTTTTGACACGTGTTTCAATGCAATCGACCGGCATGCCGGCAGGTGAGACGCTTGCTAATTTCGCGCAGACTGGCGCGACTTTGGCGATCCATCTCGGTATTCGTGCGCTACGTGAGATTGAGCGTGAACTGACCCCACATTATGGTGAAGATTGCGCTGTTGCAGTTGTTTACCGCGTCGGTTGGCCAGATCAAATGATTATTCGTGGTACGCTCAAGGATATCCGCGCAAAAGTACGGCCTGCGAAGCTGACGCGCACAGCGTTGATCCTTGTTGGCCCTGCTCTGGGGGAAACGCATGGGTTCCCTGATTCCGCGCTTTATGATGCGACGAAGCCTCATGTGTTGCGCCCGGAACGTACGGTTTAAGCCCTAAAATATCGATTTTATAAATCGTAACTTGATGTTTACCATTGTCTGCGCATGCTAGAGGCGCAGGTGGAGGATGAATATGTATGAGTTTTTGCCAGAAGCAGTACGTCAGGGTCTTGAAGAGGCGCGTAAAGCTGCGTTGAAACGAAAAGACCGTTTGTCGGTGCATGACGGCGATGACACCTACCGTATTCGCAGGTTTTGGGACGGCGGGTTCGCGTTGGACCTATCCGGGTCTGACCGGCTACGCGGGCATGTTGATATCTATGACGGTCCAAAACATTTGTACCAATGTTTGGTGGTGTCATCGGTGGCCGAAGACAATGAACGCGTGTTTGAATTCAAATGGTTGCGGCCGGTTACCGATGGGCCCGCCGCAGATTATGTGATGCCGGAATTCGCCCCAGCAGGTCTGCTGGAGCGTTAGTTTTTCTTTACTGCAGATCTTTAAACGCCTTTTGCATCCGCGCGACGGCCTCTTCGATTTGCGCGCGGGGTGCCCCAAGGTTGAAGCGCAAAAAGCTATCGCCGCCCGCGCCGAAGCTTGGCCCGTGGTTCGCGGCGATCTTGGCTGTTTTTTCAACGCGCGCTGTGAATTCTTCGTGGCTCATGCCCGTATCTTTGAAATCGACCCAAGCCAAATACGTTGATTCGAGCTCCATTGACCGCAATCCGGGGATCGCATTGATGCCGGCGTCAAAGATTTTGCGATTTTCATTCAGGTATGTGCGCAGCGCATCTACCCAAGCCGCACCTGCGGGTGAATAGGCCGCTGTCGCCATGTGCAGCCCAAAGCTGTTGGGTGAAATGCCAAGTGCGGCCATGCGGCCCGCAAACTTTGCCCGCAGATCTGGATCGGCAATGATCACATTCCCAGAATGGCTACCTGCAATGTTAAAGGTTTTGGTGGTGGCGGTCATCATCACCAAACGGTCCGCGATTCCATCGATCAATGGCATCGGGATATGGGTTTGACCGGGCATGGTTAGATCATGGTGAATTTCATCGGACACAAGGATCAGGTCGTGGCGCTTGGCAAAGGCGGCGACAGCTTCAAGTTCATCCTTGGTCCAAACCCGACCACCCGGGTTATGTGGCGAACACAGGATTAGCATACGTTCGTTGCCAAGCATTTGCGCATCATAGGCGTCAAAATCCATCTCGTAGCGGCCGTCGTTATTGACCAGCTCGCATTCAACGACTTGGCGATTAGCAGCATGAATGACGCGGGCAAAGGCGTGATAAACGGGGGTAAACAGGACAACGCCATCGCCGGGCTGCGTAAAGGCGTCTATGCAAAGACCGGTGCCGTTAACCAGCCCATGTGTCGTGAAAATCCAGCTAGGGTCAATCGCCCAACCGTGGCGTTCTTTCATCCACCATTGAATGGCACTGCGATATTTGCTTTCGTCGCCGAAATAGCCGTAAACTCCGTGATCGACCATGTCCTGAAGGGCTTTTTGGATTGGGTCGGCCGCGCGAAATTCCATATCAGCAACCCACATCGCAAGCCCATCATCCGGAGAGACGCCAAAGATGTCTTCCATCGCATCCCATTTGACACAGTGGGTATTGCGGCGATCAATGGGGGTGTCGAATGTCATAGGCTTGTCCTTTTGCTTTTGCTGCACGTTGGCGCAGATGAACGACCTGTTGCAAGGGCGATATTGTACCCTTTGCTTGCGATACATCGGCAGACAGATTAGATCACCGACATGACAGTTAGAAATATCCTTATTCACCCTGACCCGCGGCTCAAGAAGGTGACAGATCCTGTTGCTTCGGTGTCCGATGACATTCGGCGTTTGGCCGATGACATGTTGGAAACCATGTATGACGCGCCCGGTATCGGTTTGGCTGCGCCGCAGGTTGCAAAGATGCTGCGTATGATCGTGATGGATTGCGCAAAAGAAGAAGACGCAACGCCAGAGCCAATGGTTTTGATCAACCCGCAGGTGGTCTGGTCGTCAGAAGATCGTAACGTCTATGATGAAGGGTGCCTGTCGATCCCGGACCAATATGCCGAAGTCGAACGCCCGGCCGAGGTCGAAGTCGAATGGATGACCCTTGACGGAAAGACCCAGCGCGAAAAGTTTGATGGGCTCTGGGCGACTTGCGTGCAACATGAGATCGACCATTTGGATGGAAAGCTGTTTATCGACTATCTCAAACCGCTCAAACGCCAGATGATCACGCGCAAGATGCAAAAGCTCAAACGCGAAATGGCGCGGGGCTAGGGTTATGGCCGTGCTAGACCTGCGGTTTCTGGGCGATGACGTTTTATACGCAGTGGCCGCGCCAGTTACGGGTTTTGACCCGGCGTTAGCGCAGCTCGCCAATGATATGTTGGACACGATGTATGCCGCGCCGGGGCGCGGATTGGCCGCACCGCAGGTGGGGGTAAGCCAGCGCATATTTGTGACGGACGTGACCTGGAAAGAGGCAAAGCCGACCCCGTTGGTGTTTGTGAACCCGCAGATCACAGCGCAATCAGACGAGACCAAGGTCGGCCCTGAAGGCTGTCTTTCCATCCCTGATCGTAGCTTTGACGTTTCGCGTCCTGTGTGGATTGACATGAAGTGGCAAGGTCTAAATGGCACCGAAAACTCAGCAAGGTTTGACGGTATGCAGGCGATTTGTGCCTGTCATGAGCTGGACCATCTCAACGGCGTACTGATTACGCAATCGGGGCTAGAGACATGATACACCGTCCTTATGTCGCTTGGCCAAACGTTGCATTACGTACCGCAGCCCAGCCTGTGCTTGAGATCACTGATGAAACCCGCGCGATCTGGGATGAGATGATTTTGGCCATGGACACGATGCCCGGTGTTGGGCTTGCAGCGCCGCAACTTGGTATCGGACAAGCGCTTGCAGTCGTCGATGCGTCTGAGACACGCGGGCAGGCCGTGCGCATGGCGAACCCAGAAGTACTACATGCGAGCGTTTCGCTGCGAGATCACGAAGAAGGTTCGCCCAATTTACCCGGTGTCTGGGCTAAAATTTCGCGCCCACGTGCCGTTACAGTGCGGTTCTTGAATGAACATGGCGTGTCTGAGGACCGTGATTTTGTCGGCCTGTGGGCGACCTCTGTACAGCACCAAATCGATCATTTGGCGGGCAAGATGTTTTTTGATCATCTGACAAAGATGAAACGCGACATGTTGATCAAGAAAGCACGCAAGCTGAACCGGCAATAGGTGGGCGATCTACGCTTCAATATTGAACTATTAGATCTATTGGTTAACGTAACGTCAGCGGTGTTTCCGCTTTGCGCGTCCCAAAAAGGGGCGAAACTCCATTGGAACAATAGTTTTGGGATTAAAAGTGATGCAATTTTTACGTCTATCAGTGGCGACTGGTCTGTGTGCTGCCAGTCTGAGCGCATGTAGCACCACAACTGAACCACCGGCGCAACAAGAGGTCGGAAGCGTGACGATGCGCACCGGGGATGCAGCGAATTACGAATACATCTACCAGCCGACGTCGGACCGTGTTCAGCGCTTGGTCCCAAATGCCGGGTGGTTTTACTATCCCGATTCGATTGCTGGCGTTCCCGCAGAGTTCAGCGTGTATTTGAATTCGACCGAAGGCTATCTTTTGCGCGGTACGGTTGACGGTGGCGAGGTGATCATCGCCGACAACGGTGCACAGTTAATACGCACGGGCACAACCGTTTTGCCGGACGGGAGCGAAACCGGTGCGGTTACATACGGCGGAACCTACGGTGGCATCGTTGTCGAAGGTACACGTGATTTGAACCCTAGTTCAGTCACTGGCCTTGTTCAAATTGAGGTTGATTTTGGGGACTATGCTGTCTCAGGTGCTATTACAAACAGGGTACTAGATGAAACGATTGCCGCGAACGATATTGCGTTGGACTTAACCGGTTTGATTGATGGTGCGTTTGAAGGAACCACGACCGGAGGTGATTTAAATACCGGCGGCTTGGTGGCGAACGCAGGCACCTATACAGGCCTGATCGTTGGACCAAACGGTGAGCACATCATTGGCGCAGTGACGATAACGCACACAGGTGTCGATGATGTTATTGAGCAAGGCGGGATGATCTTATCCCAATAAGATCGCATTGCTATTTGCAGCGGATCAGGAAGTGGCGTAGCTCTGACGCAAAGACAGACAGGGCTACGCGATGAAAATTACCTTTATGGGAACGCCGGATTTTTCCGTACCGGTGCTGGATGCTTTGGTCGCGGCTGGTCATGAAATCGCTGCCGTCTATTGCCAACCGCCGCGCCCGGCGGGACGCGGAAAAAAGGATAGGCCAAGCCCTGTGCAAAATAGGGCAGAAGCACTGGGACTTGAGGTGCGGTATCCGGTCTCTCTTAAATCTGCGGATGAACAGGCTTCTTTTGCGGCGTTGAACGCTGATATTGCTGTCGTTGTGGCCTATGGGCTGATCTTGCCGCAGGTGATCTTGGATGCGCCGCGCCTTGGCTGTTTGAATATCCATGCCTCGCTTTTGCCGCGTTGGCGGGGTGCTGCGCCGATTCACCGTGCGATCATGGCGGGGGACGCACAGACAGGTGTTTGCATTATGCAGATGGAAGCCGGACTGGATACGGGGCCAGTTTTGCTGCGTGAAACGCTTGATATTGGCGCCGACGAAACGACCGGTGCATTGCATGACCGCCTGTCGGATTTGGGTGCCGCGTCAATTGTTAAAGCACTTGGTCAATTGGATCAGCTAACCCCGCAAATTCAACCCGACGAAGGCGTGACCTATGCGGCCAAGATCGACAAGGCAGAAGCGCGCGTCGATTGGACAAAGCCAGCCACACAGGTTGACCGTTTGATCCGTGGTCTGTCCCCGTTTCCCGGCGCGTGGTGTGATGTTGCGGGTGAACGGGTTAAGCTGCTTGCCAGCATCTGCGCGGCTGGTGATGCTGCCCCGGGTATCGTTCTTGATGGGTTTACTATCGCTTGTGGCACAGGGGCCGTGACGATCACGCGTGCTCAGCGTCAGGGCAAAAAAGCCATGTCAGCCGAAGACGTGTTGCGTGGGCTTGATCTGGGCGCACGGCTAGACTGACCAGAAATCGGGACTTGGTTTACCCTTCGTAATCGATATAGTTTCGCGACACGCGGGAGGATATCGCATGAAAACCATACCAAATATTGGTTACGGAACCTGGAATAGACCGGGTGAAGCTGCCTATGACGGAACGCTAGCTGCGTTAGAGGCGGGCTACCGTCATATTGACGGGGCTGAGGGATATGAGAACGAAGAACATGTTGGCCGCGCGATTGCAGATTTTGATCTGCCGCGTGAAGAGCTGTGGGTCACCACCAAAGTTGCCCCCGAAAGCTTTGGCCCTGGTCAGGTGCGTCCCCATGTCGAGGCATCGCTTGAAAAATTAGGCGTTGGCCCGGTGGATCTCTTGCTGCTGCATTATCCCTCGATCAACGATGAATTTGAAATCGAAGACTATATGGCCCAGTTTGCAGCGGTTTATGATGCTGGGTTGTGTCGCAATATCGGTGTGTCGAATTTCACGAAGCGCTACATGGACCGTGCCGTGGAACTACTTGGTGACCGGTCGATCCTGACAAATCAGGTCGAACTACATGTGTTTATGCAAAACGCGCCGATCGTCGATTTTTGCCGAGCAAACGGCATCGCTCTAACAGCGTTTTCACCGCTTGCACGCGGGGCTGTGGCTGATGACCCTGTGCTGGCAGGGATCGCAGCGAACCATGGGGCAACGGCCAGTCAGGTGGCGCTGGCATGGTTGTTGGCAGAAGGACACATCGTGATACCGTCTTCGGGGAACCCAGCACGCATCCGCGAAAACTTCGCCGCGGGACAGTTGCAGCTTTCGGCCGAAGAATTGCAGCAGATCGCGCAGCTTGAACGCGGTATGCGTTTGGTCAACGGGCCGTGGTGTCCAGTCTGGGATATCACATGAGCACCCCGCCTTTTTCTCTGGTCGGGATCGATCATGTTGTTTTCATCATTGATGACATGCCCAGGGCGCTTGCGTTTTATCACGATGTGCTGGGCTGTGTATCTGGCTATTCCTATCCATCGATGGGGATGGAGCAGGTCTGGGCGGGTGCTGCGTTGATTGTTTTGTGGGATGTAACGCATCCGGGCGCGTCAAGCGCGGTGCCGCCAGTGGCCGGTGGCCGCAATGTGGATCATGTGTGTATCGCGACGTCGCCATTTGCCCCGGCTGAAATGCGTGCGCATTTAGCAGCGCATGCGGTCACGATTGACCGCGAGGCGCAGCATGGTGGCGCGCGCGGTGTGGGCCATTCATTCTATATATTTGACCCGTTCGGAAATAAGCTTGAGATAAAAGGTCCCGCTGAATATCCGGATGGGAGATAGGTCGGGGTCATAAAAACGGTCTGCGGGGAAACTGAGATCCCCCGCAGACCTTTGTTTTTAGTTCGTTTGCGCAATCGTATCTTGCAGCAGGTCGTAGATTTCTTGCGCAGGCAGACCTGCAGCAGTGCTATCTGCGATCCATTTTGCTGCAGTGGGTTCAGCAACATTCGCAATGATTGATGACATGATTTCTTGGTTAATGGTCAATTCCATAATCCCACGCTCACGCAATGCAGGTAGCCAAGCATCCATCGTCTTACCGTTATAGCTCGCAAGGTAGTGGTCGATAGCACCGTCAATAGACGACATCAGTGCGTCACGGAATTCAGGGCTGAGGCTGTTTAGCGCGTCTGTATTTGCAACCACTGGGCAGTTAACGGTGCCGGGGTTGAGGTTTGTTGTCCACCAAGTGGCGTTATCGACGGTGCCAAATGCCATATGCGCGTGCGGTGCAAAGCTCACGGCGTCGACGTAGCCAGTTTCCATTGCGCGCGCTACTTCCGGTGCTGGAATGTTTGCAACGATGCCACCCAAAGACGCGATCGTGTCACCAATACCGCCTGTCGCACGAATATTCATCCCCTCAAAGCTGGCAAGCGATGTTGGCGGAAAGCCAGCGCCGATCAAGTTCTGCTGCGGCAATGGGGTCGGCATGAGAATAGTGGCATTCCAGCGTGCGAGATCTTCCTTTACGGCAGGATGGTCATAAACGGCCAGCGAAACAGCAACCTCTTGCTCAAGCGTTTCTACGCCAAGAAATGGTAATTCGAGAACCATAAGGGATGGGTTCTTTTCGGGGTGATAACCTGCGCAAAACTGTGCCATCTCGAAATCACCTGCGGCGATTCCATCCAAGTTACGGTTACTTTGGGCCAACCCGCCGTAATCGATGTTCAAAGTGAATTCGCCACCCGTTTTTTCGGAAACCAATTCTGCAAGCTTTTCGACACCCTCAGTGAAGGCGCGCGGGCGTCCCCAAACTGAAACATCCCAAGTGACAGGACCAGCCTGAGCGCTTGGGCAGGCGTTGCCAGCGCAATCGACCTGATCGGCGGCGACCCGAATTGGACCGAAGCCAGATTCAATGACATAGTTTCCGTCTACGAAGTCGAGAAGCTCGCCAGTGATGTTGATTGCACCGTCGTGCGACGTCAGTGTGACATCTTCAGCGATGGCAAGCGTTGGGGCCGCCAAAGTGGCGATTGCGAGGATGGATGACGCCATCAGACGCTGTGTGCATGTGGATAAATAGTTCATGAAACTAACTTCTACCTTCTGTCTTTGTTCTTGCTCCCGCATCTCAAGCCCGAGCGCCGCGAGATACCGACAATCTACCAATGATGCTTAAGTTGTAGTCGATACGGTGACAATTTGACAAAAAAAAGACCGTAACAAAGTTTTTAATTACGTAATTTATGCTGAATACGCCCCTGATGGCGATATTTATTGATTTGTTATGGCCGCATCCCTACCGATTCACAGGCAACGATGGCGTCGTTGTGATTCTTTTTTGATGTCCTGAACGCCGGGACCTTTTTACGAGGGTCTGACATGACGACACGTCCCCAATTTTACCGTTTTCACCAAGGCGCCCAAGTGCTGCCTTTTGCCCCTGCTGAATATGAGGCACGCCTTGCAGCTTTACGTCAAACGATGAACTCACTTGGCGTTGAAGCCGCCGTTTTCACCTCGATGCACAATATCGCCTATTATTCAGGCTTTCTTTATTGTGCCTTTGGCCGCCCATACGGTTTGGTCGTGACCGACACAGATTGCGTTACCATCAGCGCGGGCATTGATGCCGCGCAGCCTTGGCGGCGCTGCTATGGCGACAACATCACCTATACCGATTGGGAGCGTGACAATTATTGGCGCGCTATTCTGTCGGTCACTGGTACTGGCCGCCATGTCGGTTTTGAGGCCGATCATTTGAGCATGCTGCAGCATGGCAAGCTCACTTCTTTCATGGCCCCATCCGCCGTAACAGATATTGCGCCCGCGACAATGCTCCAGCGCATGCATAAATCGCAGGCCGAATTGGAGTTGATCCGCGCCGGTGCCGCAGTCGCGGATGTTGGCGGCTTTGCAATCCGAGATGCGGTCAAGCCGGGCACGCGCGAAATTGATGTCGCGATGGCGGGCCGTGACGCGATGGAAATGGAAATCGCCAAACAATTCCCGGATGCAGAATACCGTGATACCTGGGTGTGGTTTCAGTCGGGGATCAACACCGATGGCGCACATAACCCGGTCACTTCACGTGTGTTGCAGCGCGGGGATATTCTATCGCTAAACACATTTCCGATGATTTCGGGCTACTATACCGCGCTTGAACGGACCTTGTTCGTGGGCGAAGTCGATGACGCCAGCCGCGCCATCTGGGATGCCAACGTTGCCGCCCATGAATACGGGATGTCATTGCTGGTTCCGGGCGCCTCTTGCGCAGAGGTAACACACAAGATCAACGCCTTCTTTGAAGAACGCGATCTGCTGCAATACCGCACCTTTGGATATGGGCATTCGTTCGGGGTGCTGTCGCATTATTACGGGCGCGAACCGGGGCTTGAATTGCGCGAAGATATCGACACCGTGCTTGAACCCGGCATGGTGATCTCGATGGAGCCAATGTTGACCATTCCCGAAGGTGCACCGGGCGCAGGCGGTTACCGCGAACATGATATCTTGTTCATCACCGATCAAGGGAACGAAGACATCACGCAATATCCGTATGGCCCTGATTTTAACGTTGTTGGATAGCGACGTTCGATGACCAATTTAGTATCGGCGAGGTAGGTTTCAAATGCTGCCGGTACTAAATTCTCTAGCTGGAAACTTTGGCAACGGTCCGGACATTAACGCATCAGCGCGTTGACCAGACATTGCGCGATTGTCACGATTTGTCATGCTATCGCGAGAATCTGCTTGCGGCTATTTTGTCTTCCTAGGCCAGGGTGTTAAGACGGGTGAAGCGAAATACTAGGTGATTACATGCAACCCATGACGATTCTTTCCCGCCGCGCATTTGGTGCGATGATGTTGGCCAGCACCGCCGCGGCCTGTTCACCACAATTATCTGAAGATGAGGCGATGCCTCAGCCCGGAGACTTTGTCGAGGGTTACGGCCCGATCGAAGATGCTGGGTACCGCTTGCCGGGCATCCCGTCAGAGTATCTGCAAGGGGTAAATCGCCGGGTTTCAGGGATATATAATGGGGAACAGCCTGGCAATACGCTCGACGTAGATCCTTATGCGAAATTCTTGTACCACGTGCGCGAAGATGGGACGACGACACGCTACCCTGTCGGCGTAGGCCGCGCTGGCAAATCGATCCGCGGGAACGCGACCATTCGTATTAAGCGGCAGTGGCCCGGCTGGACACCAACCGCGAACATGCTGCGCACCGAACCCGAAGTATATGGCGATCTGGCCGCGGGCATTCCGGGGGGGCTACGCAGCCCGCTAGGTGCGCGCGCGCTCTATTTGTTCCGCGGGTCACGCGACACCTATTACCGCATCCACGGGACAAACGACCTTGAATCTATTGGGAACTCTGGGTCTGCGGGCTGTATTCGGATGTTTAATCAAGACGTCATCCACCTTTTCGATCAGATCGAAGTACCGATGAAGGTCCATATTCGCGGCCCTGAGGAATCGATGCGGGTTGACCCAGAGAATTATGAGCGCGGCATTGAATTGCCACCAAAGATTATTCCGGCCGAAGATTTGCTTGGTGAAGAAGCCGCAGCGCTTGATCACCCGCCGATTTTTGACGACGCATAAGTGCTTTATTTTACGCGCTGGTCTTGTAAGAATTCATATCGAAAAGATGCGCACCGTCAGGAGCGCATTTGAAAATTGACGTTGGCGTACTTATGTAACTGTTAACGCATAATAAACGAGGGATATTTTAATGGCCGATTTTCAAACCCAAATTCAAGAATCGCAAGCGCAGGTTGCTGCCGCGCAAAGCAAGATTTCAGAATTGACCAGCCGGATTGAAACAGCACGCACCAAGATGGCTGAGGGAACGGATATCGCCGTTGATATCGAAAACGCGAGCCTCGAAGATGTGCACGCCCATACCGACCTGATGAACGCGAATATCGCGGAACTGATCATGGGGCTGGACGATGTCACCTCTGCGTTTTCCAAAGACTTTGAGGAAATGCGCAATAAAACCGGGATGGAAACGTTCATTGGTATTTTCAGCAAAGGTAAGTCTGAAAGCATGCGCCAAGAACGCATGCGCACCGCGTCTATCGACGACAAATTGCAGGACCTGATCAGCAAATCTGACGTGATCATGAAACTGCTTGAAGGGCAGCTAACAGTGTTGAACGAACAGAAGGTCAGCGTTGAACGCAACCTTGCTGGCACACTGGATGAACGCGAAGCGGTTGTGGGTGAACTTGAAGCTGTCCGTGCTGATATTTTGGCGATTGATCCGCAGATCATCACGCTCGAAGGCAAAATTTCTGTTGAACAAGACGCGGCCGCGCGCACCAAGCTCGAAACAGAGCTTGCTGGCCTCAATTCAAAATACAATGAAATGGTGCAGGCCGAGCAAGTGAAACTGGCCAAATCTCAGACGCTTGAACGCTATATCGAAAAGGGCAAAACCTGGATCGACAGTTTGCAGAACCAAGCGGCGACGCAGATGGTGCTGATCAATAAATTGCAAACAGACACCAAACAGCGCGTCGTGCTCTATGATGCCCTGTCCAAATCGTTGAAAACCGCGCAACAACAAGACGTGGCGCATAAGATCAACGAAATCGGCGTGAAAACAGACCAAGAAGCCCAAACCGCGATGGCTGCCATCGGCGCCGCCACAACGGGCCGGATGGCCGACATGATGGAAGCCCACGAAGACCACATGGTATTCGCCCGCGAAGTGCTTGAGCAAAAGGCGAAAGCCGACGAACGTTTCATGCGCCGTTTCCAAACCATCGTCGAAAAGCACGACAGCAATCAGTATGGGGCTGAATGAATAAATGCGTCGCATGATTGCTGACGTATTAGCACTTTACTTTGGTCGCGCTGATAAATGGTGGTCGTGGGCGACGACAGTTGTGCTAATCGCGGGCATCTTGGTTGTTTATTATGGACCGCTCTTGGTCGATATCGTGATCGCGATGGCAATATTTGCGGTTGTATCTTCGATTGGTGTTTGGTGGCGACGCAGGGGAATGAAGAATGACTAACCTCCAAGCCGATCACATCAAACTTGAAGATACCCGCGTCACGCGGCGGTATTTTGGTAAGTTTCAGCGGATCACCGGCTATCTGACCAAGGTTGCCGCGACGATGGAGGCCGAAGGGCGTTTTTCGCGCCGCGATATCGAAGCCTTGGCGCACTACCTTGTTGGGCTGAATTGGACCTTCACGGCGCTGGCGCATAAATACCATTTCTCAGGGCGGTTTGCCCATGCGGGCAAGCTGACGTTTGATCGGGTCGATAGCGGGTTTCCCGTCTATCAAGAGCTGTTAGAAATGGCGAATGATGCGCTTCAGGCGGAACGCCATCTGGCATCAATGCCAAGCACGGATGATCTGAAGGATCAGATGGTGCGGGTGATTTTGGGCGAACAAGAAATCCCGACAAAGCTGCAATATGCGCTGTCGCAACGGCTCTATTACGACGAATTGATGCGTGGCGATCAGTTTTGGGCCCGCAATGATCCGCAGGCTGTTTGGGTGAAAAACAAGGGCGACCGCCGCGTATTTCAGGTGCATTGGGCCGTTTATGATAGCCAAATTAACCTGCCCACGATCTACTTGATGGACCTAGAGGACACAGGCCGCACGGGTCTGCCCAAGGATGAACGCCGCTGGCCAGAGGCCCAAGCGCATCTGATGGCGCAATCAGTGGCAGGGTTAAAGCTGCTGACCATTGCCAAAGGTTTTGATGAAGATTTTGACGACCTGCACCCCACACGCCTGCGCCGTTTTCACATCGGCCCGATGTATAGCAACGCCTTTACGCGCCAGTCCGGGCCATTGCGCGAAGTGTTAGAGGCTGCCAATTCACCCGTGGGCGAAGATTGGGCGCTGGTCTGGACCGAAGAAGAACTGGTCGCCGAACGCGTTGAACACGTGAAATCGGGTTGGTTTGGATCCGTGGAGCGCCAGATTTTTGCGCGTGATGTGTTTGAACAGGGCGGATCTAACCTTGGCGCAACAAATATGGAACGATCCCTGATCATGCCCGAACGCCCCTATCAGGCGCTGGCCGAACGCAACCCACCGGGTTTTCACGACGTGCGCAAGTTCGTCGTCAGCGATAATGGGCGTGTGTTAAGCTATCGGTAAGTTTTTGAACGAAACGAATTGGAATTAGAATTATGAGCCAGCCAAGCGATCAGATGGAACTGCGTGAAGACGATATTCGCAAACACTATATTCCTGTGGCCGAAATGTTGATGCATTTGGACCATAGCCCGCGTTTGGCCAAAGCGCGGCTATCGCTGGAAGCGCCGGAAAAATCACCCGATGTTGCCGCTACGCGGCGGCGGTTCCGGTCAACCACGCCGGGGCTTTTGTCGCGTACATCGACGCCTTCGGGTGGTGTGCGCCTGCTCGACCGGTTGGCGGAAACCGATGATGATGATCCGCTGACATCACCTGCGCAAGCCTCTGTCGCGCATGCGCTGCGCCGTGCGATGTCGATCGCCTTGACCGTTGCAGATGCCTATTCCGATCAAACCCCGCTGACTGAACTGAAACGTATTAACCTTGAGGGGCGTTTACCCGCAGAACGGTCGGTTGAATTTACCGAATATCTGGCAGCGGAAAGCCTGATCGCGCTGTATACATTTGCCAATGCGACCTCGTTCCTTTTGGCCAGCCACGGCACGGAGGCCAGCGTTGACGTGGGTGCCGTGGACGAGGTTCTGACCGACAATGCGCCATTGGCGCTGCACGGTGCGATTTGGGAGTTGGATCAAAAATTGGGTCAGTTCGCCAAGGATGAGCCCACGATGATCGCGACCATGTTGGCCTATTGCGAACAGTTGATGGAACGGGTTGCGCAGCGCGCCAGTACCGCCGCGCATATGGCGTCGTTCAATGCTGCCAGCTGGCGGGTTGAGGCGGATGATTTCACGATCCAAGGTTTTACCCCGGCCCGCAAAGCCAAAGGGTCGGCCTTGACCATGACCTTCAAAAAACCGAACGAGGTCGTCGGCAACCACATTGCGAAATATCAGGCGATGAAACTGGCCAAGATGGTGATGGCCTATGATTTTGATCGCAAGCTGAACCCGTTTGCGGAGCTTGGTGGGTTTATCTTTACCTTTATGGGTGATGGGAAACCGGGGACCGGGAAAACCACGCTGATCCAGATGATGGCGGGCTTGGTGAATGACTATTGCCAGGTCGCGGGTTACCCGTTCCGCTATCAAAACCTTTCGACCGATAATATCGACAGCTATCAGGGTAAATCAGGTCAAAATGCGAAAGCGTTCATCAACAACGTGCTTGATCCGCATGTGATTGGCTTTGGCACGATTGACGACATCGATCAGCTTGCTGGCAAACGCGGCGACCGCCAATCATCCGCCGGGCAGTTGGAAATCACCGCCGTGCTGATGGAAAGCTTCGCGGGCGCGAATACTGTTGTGCGTGGCAACTGTACGTTTGGGATGTTCTCAAACTATCCTGAAAACGTCGATGATGCGCTGCGTCAACGTGCCGGTGCGCGGTTCCTTGTGGATGGGCCGCAGACACGCGATGACTATATCGACATCCTGTATCTGTTGATGGGTAAAAACCACGATATCCCCGTGGGCGCACATGAAGTCTTTAGCGCGCAAGAGATTAAGAAAGCAGTCGCGGCCTCGTTTGAAGGTCACGCGCGGCCAAAGGAAATTGGCCTGCTGAATGTCTATGATCGGGTGTCGTCCGAAATCGGCGCGTTGGATACTATCGCCAAAATGGGCACTTACCTAAAGGCGATTCAAGAAGCCGACCCGCGCTTTACCGGCCGCGCAATCAAGAACATCACAGACGCGGTGAAGGTGCGCGCGATGGATTTTGAATTGCCAGACGAATGGATGGAAGACCCCGATCTTTTCATGTTCAAAGATTACGATACCAAAAAGGCAATGATTTCCGATCTGCGGGTGCCGATCACGGTCGATATGGTCGTGCAAGAAATCAACCGCTACGCCGATAGTGAATTCCGCTATGCCGATAAATCCGACGAAGTCGCGATTGAAAACATGGTCCGCGATTTTGGCCGCCAAGAAGAGGCGAAAAAACGCTATCTAGGGAACAAATCGTGACTTGGACATGTGACCATGGGTGATGTTTTTGCCGACAGCTTATTCCTTCCGGCGCTGCTGATTGCCGTATTGGGACTTGCCGTGCCGCGCCTATTGGCGCAGGTGCTACCCGAGGGCGTAATGCCGCTGCTGTTCAATGCATTTTTGTCGTCGGTTTTGCTGTTCGTGATTGCGGGATGTTTCTTTGTTGGGCTCTACATTTGGCAGGGCGCGCCATTTGCACAGGTCGTATCAGAGGGCTGGGCTGCAAACGTCACCTTCTTTGGACGGCTTGGCTTGATGTCGGTGATCATCTGGGGGCCAATTATGGTGCTTTCGGTGGCGGCACTTCCGCGCAGATGGGTGAATAAAACATGGTAGGTAAGGCGCTGACATGCACCGACTGATTGAAAAAGGTCTGATGTTTGGGAACCTGATCCGGGTGGATAGTCCGGTATTGGTGGAACGCTATAATCGTGCGCTCAAACACCTTACAGGTAAAGAAACGCAGCAAGATGTGTTTCATCTTGATATTTCAGGTTACAGCCCCGAGATCGGTGATGAATTTGATGACCCGCTTTACCTGAACCATGCAGGTGTGAACCGTCAGTTTATTCTACTGACGACCGAACAAGCCGGGGCGCCTTTGCTGAACGCAAAGTTTTCGACCGCACGCGGCATTCTCAAGCAATTCATCACTGAAAACCGGGCAGAGCTATTTGCGCTGACAACGCGCGATGCCGTCGCGGGTGAATTAGTGAATTCGGTCTATTTGGCGGACAACCCTGTCCGGCTTTTTGATATTCGCAAGGTCAAGATCGAGGCCGACACAACTACCGGCACTGTCGCTATGGCTGATAAGCTGGGCAGGAAGATCGACCAGTTCAAGACTGAACAGGACGCTTGGTTCGATGATGTGCTGATTGCTGAGATGATCGGTATGGCCAAACAAACCGGCGATGTGATGCGTAACCCTGTACACCTCAAGCAGATGGAGTTTGACCAAGAAAATTTTTGGACCGATTTGTTTGGCGGCATCTATTTGTTTCGTGGTGTTGAACACCCTGCGGCGATTGTTGCAACCGATAAGGATGATCTAGGCAAGCTGCCCATTGATTTCACCTTCGACTTGAACGACCGCTCGGCTATTGCGAAATTTCTAAAACTTAATGATTTGGTTGAATCGATCATTGATGCGCGTGGTGTCGATGCCGCCGCGATTTTGCATCAAAAGATGGATTTTATCGTGATGGAAGTCGCGGCAACCATGGGTGAAAACCTCACCGGGGCGACCCGGCGTGACCTGCGCAGGCTTGGGCGCCAGTATGCGGCGCTTTTGCCAGAAGCATGGCAAGGGTTGGCGGCACTTGTCCGTTGGGCCGAAGAAGACGGGCCATGGCCAAAGATTACATCAGAGCATCCCGCTTATTTCTACACCCTGCGCGCCAAACCACACGCGGATGCGGATCTGGTTAATATGCTATTGGCTGAACTCACTCCGCTGGACATTCGCCAGCTGTTTATCTGCCATAAAGAGGTGTTCTATCGTGCCTACGCCACATGGGCCGATGAAAAGCGCACCTATGTCGCTGATTTCCTTGATCGTGAATATCAAGTCGATAAAGCTGGCACCCGAGAAGCATTGTTTGGTCACGAAGCCCCGATGGAAGAGCCGCGCGCCAAACGGCAACCCGACCTAATTACCCGTGTCGGCCCCTGGGGGGCCGTGGGAAGGAGAAGCTAATGGCTTTTGTTAGATTGATCGTGTTTGGCCTTTTTGCGATGACAGTGCTGTATTGGATGATTGCGCTTTATTCGCGGTCTGTGCGGCGTGAACGGCTTGAGAAAGAATATGATGCGGATAACGCTGGCAATATTGATCATGCCGCGCGCGATGCCTATGTCGAGACAGGCATGACAGCCTATAATAATTCACTGCGGCCCAAGCTGATTGGGCTGGTTTATATTTTGCCGACGGTTGCTGTCATCGTGACTGTATATCTCGTTAACACAAACTAAGGAAACGCCATGAAAAAGTTAAAAATCGGGTTTCGGGTTTTTGTGTTTATCGTGTTCGGCCTATTGCTGCACTACGTTTTGCCGCAACATGACGTGGTGCGTATTACGGGGTTGTCTGATCGGATCGTGACGCTATCGAGCTTCCAGAGATATTTCTATGCACAGACTGATGCCGGAGAGAGCGAAGGCGCAATTCGCGACATTCGCCTGATCAATACTGAACGAAAGCGGACATATTTGTTGGGCCTGATCCGTTCGGGTGAAGGCCTGATGGTTTACCGGAACGAGGATACTGGCTGGATATGGCCGCCTTACTTTAAGTTCGATTCCTCTAACCTCGAAGCCGAAGTGCAGGCGTTAAGCGCTGATCCGGAACAATGGGTATCGATTACGCATTATGGTTGGCGCATTCCGTTTCTGACGCTCTATCCAAATGCAATTTCCGTCAAAGAGGTATCCGGCCCGGATTATCGCCCGGTGCCGTATTTCAATATTGCGTTCTTTCTATTTCTGATCGTTGGCATCGTCTTTGTGCGCAAGTTATGGGAACAATTCCGCGAGCGGACCGTCGATCCCATTTTGGACAGCGCAGGCCACCGCGTAGACGAAGTCCAAGCAGGCGTTGCTGCCCGCAAAGGCCGCATTACCCGTTGGTTGGATACGTGGCGCAGCAAAAAATAGCGGGTCCTTACGGCGCTATTCGCCGTAAGGAATCCAGATATTTTTCACTTCTGTTGCGGCTTGAAGATAGTCGTGGGCGCTTGGGGCCATGGCCTGCCCGTTGTTCACCCAAGTCCGCTTCAGATTTCCTGCGCTCGCGTGCTCAATCGCGCCGCTCACATCACTGCTTGAAAATGACCATACGGCGTCTACGTCCATGTGGCCCGCCAATTCCGGTGCCAGTTCCGCGTGATCGCCTGTGATGATATTCACCACGCCTGCAGGCACGTCGGATGTTTCCAACACTTGATAGAAATCAGTGGCAGCAAGCGGGTAGGCGGCACTTGGGATCAGCACCGCGCGGTTGCCCATCGCGATAGCAGGCGCAAGCGTTCCGATCAGCCCGGACAGCGGTGTGTCATCACATAAGATGCCGATATTCCCGACACATTCTTTCATCGCCAGCGCGACACCACGGATCGGTACACCGTGCGCTTGGCCATCGTATTTATCGGCCCAAGCAGCGTAGGTGAACAAGGTCTGAATGGAGGTGTCGACCTCAGTCGCGCCGGATTTGCCGCCCGTAAGCGCGTTGATCCGTGCGGCAAATTCATCTCCACGCGCTGATAAGTTTTCGGCGATGTAATACAGAATTTGTGCGCGCAAATGCCCGGTCGTTTTGGACCAGCCTTTGGCGGCGTTACAGGCTTCAACTGCGTTGCGGACATCCTTGCGGTTGCCGATCCCGACATGGCCAAGCAATGCGCCTTTGGCGTCGTAGATGGGTTTTGAGTAGCCGCCGTCGGGGCGGGCTTGTTTGCCGCCGATGTAGAATTTTGCGGTGCGGTCCAATGGGTCCGCCGTTGCGCTATCCGCGCCTGCAAACGGTGTCGCGAGTTTGACCGGTTTGGCAGTTGCTTTGGGTTTCGTATATCCTGCCAGCCCTTCCCAGCCGCCTTCGCGACCGAACCCGCTTTCGCGTAGGCCGCCGAACCCGGCCGCCGCATCCATCATGTTAGTGCCATTGATCCAGACGATGCCCGATACCAGCTTGGGCGCGATATCAAGCGCGAGGTTGATGTTCTCAGACCAGACCGAAGCCGCCAGCCCGTAGCGGGTGTTGTTCGCAATTTCGACAGCCTCGGCAGGCGTGCGGAAGGTCGTTGCAGCCAGCACAGGGCCAAAGATTTCTTCTTGCATTAGCGTGGATGCCGACGACAATCCGGTGATCAAAGTTGGCGGATAGAAACATCCCTCGGGGGCCGCGATTTGATAGGTTTCGCCTTCGGTATTTGCGTCAACCTTCGCAGTGATCTGCGCGTGTTGGACCGGGTCCACAATCGCGCCTACGTCGATGCATTTGTCCAATGGGTTGCCGATGCGCAATCCGTCCATACGCGATTTAAGCTTGGCATAGAAACGATCCGCGATGCCTTCTTGTACCAATAGTCGCGACCCGGCGCAGCAAACCTGACCCTGATTGAACCAGATCGCATCAACCAGCCCTTCGACCGCGCTGTCGATATCGGCGTCTTCAAACACGATGTAGGGGGATTTTCCGCCCAGTTCCAATGAGAGTGCTTTACCTGATCCGGCCGTTGCTTCGCGAATTTTGCGGCCCACTTCGGTGGACCCGGTAAAGGCGATTTTATCGACATCAGCATTGACCAAGGCGGCCCCGGTATCGCCATCACCCGTCACAATGTTCACGACGCCTGGTGGTACGCCTGCTTGGGTGCAGATATCGGCAAAGACCATGGCGGTTAGTGATGTGTATTCGGCAGGTTTCAACACGACCGTATTGCCCATCGCCATCGCCGGCGCGATTTTCCACGCGAGCATCAGCAGCGGGAAATTCCATGGGATAATCTGACCACAAACGCCCAAGGCCTCGCGATCTGGCAATTCATCGTCCATCAACTGGGCAAAGCCCGCGTGGTGGTAAAAGTGCCGGATGGCCAACGGCACATCAATATCGCGGCTTTCGCGGATAGGTTTGCCGTTATCAAGCGTTTCCATAACCGCCAAAAGACGGCTGTGTTTTTGCAAAAGACGGGCAATCGCATAAAGAACGCGCGCACGATTATGGCCCGATTTTGCCCAAGCAGGCTGGGCTTTGCGGGCGGCTTTGACGGCAGCGGCGACTTCATCAGCTGTGCCTTTGGTCACGCCTGCCAGCTTTTCACCCGTAGCGGGATTGTTGGATGCAAAATCATCGCGCAACGCACCCCATTTGCCATCAATATAATGGCCCGCGATGCCACCACGATCAGCAATCCATTGCAGCGCTTCTTTGCTGCTTTCAGGGGCTGGGCCATAGTCCATAGTGTCGAAGATTTCTTTGATGGTCATTGGAATGCATACCGATCGTAAAGGGAGTAAAGAAGCGGCGTGAAAGCCAGCAACTGGATTGGAACCCAAATTGAAATTGTGCGTTTCATTTTGTCTGAAGACTTTGCATATTCTTCTAGCGTTTTCGGCATTGTAGCGCGATCTGCGCGGCGCGCGTATTGATTTTGAAAGAGCTGCTGTTGTTCTTCAGGTAGCTGGTCGCATATTAGTCGATGAGATTTTATTTGCCGCAGTACCAGAATGGCTATGCAGACCGTCACCACGAAAACTAACAGCACTTCTGGACTTGCGACGATTGAAAGGAAATCGTTCATGAACTTATCCAATCGCGTGCCGCCAGGATGCGGAATAGGCACCTGTGACATGATGTTCGAGCTGCCGTTCAATGTCGCCCAGCAAGGACGAGGCACCGAAACGGAAAAGATCGGGTTGTAGCCAGCGGTCGCCTAGTTCGTCTTTCATCATGGAAAGATAGACAAGCGCGTCTTTGGCTTTGGAAATGCCGCCCGCAGGTTTGTACCCAACTTTGATCCCAGTACGGTCCTGATAATCGCGGATCGCGCGGATCATGGTCAGGGTGACGGGCAGGGTGGCATTGACGGGTTCTTTGCCCGTTGACGTTTTAATGAAATCGGCCCCCGCCATCATGCAAACCAATGATGCACGGGCGACGTTACGCAATGTGCCCAGCTCGCCGGTGGCAAGGATGGCTTTGACATGGGCGTCGCCGCAGGCTTCGCGCATCGCTTTCATTTCATCATAAAGCGCCTGCCAATTGCCGGTCAGCACGTGCCGGCGGGAAATCACGATGTCGATTTCTGCAGCACCTGCTTTTACGCTTTCGCCAATTTCGGCGATGCGCAGGTGAAACGGAGACAGGCCAGCAGGAAACCCGGTTGAAACAGCCGCAACCGGAATTCCGGACCCATCCAGCGCCGTAACAGCCGTTTCGACCATATCGTGATAGACACAAACGGCCCCTGTGGTCAGCCCGGTCATACCCAACTGATCCAGAATATCCGTGCGCACAGGTTGGCGGGCCTTGGCGCAAAGCCTGCGCACGCGTCCTTCGCTATCGTCACCCGATAGGGTGGTCAGATCAATCAGGCTGATTGCTTTGCACAGCCATGCCGCTTGGTAATCCTTTTTGACGCTGCGCCGCCCCGGAAGGGTCTTGGCGCGCCGTTCAATCGCGGATGTGTTTGCCTGCACAGCCATGACCCAATCAAGGTCAAGTGGCATGCCGTCGTTACGTTGTTCTTGCACCTGTGGAAGTTGGTGCAAGGTATGGGAATAAGTAGATTGCAAGGGGGCCTCCTGCATTGCCATGTAAGACTGACAGTTCGGACCCTAAATGGCAAGTTTTGATCAAACGATCAAAACACTTTTTGCTTTACGAGGTTTGCGGCTGCACCAACTGGCGCTGAAAGCTTTGACGGTATTGTAATGGGGTAAGCCTATGGGCCGCACGAAACAATTTATGAAAATGCGACATATTGGGAATGCCAACATCAGCAGCAATCACGCTGATCGGGTCGCTATCGGTGATCAATGCGCGCGCGGCGTGGGCCATGCGCAAGCTGTTCACGAAATCCGATGGGGTCTGACCATAGTATTTGCGCATGCAGCGGCTGACATGGGGGTGTGCCTTGCCGGTTAAGGCTACGAACCCTGCGGCGCCCCCACGGAATACGTCGGGATCTTTGGCGGCTTGGCAGGCATCGTTAAGCCACCCCGGCGCGGATGTTGGCCCCTGCTCCGCTGTGAGTTCCGCACAAAGCGGCAGCAAAAACGCTTCGGCTTGCAAAGCGCTTCGGTCGCTGCGTTCTAACGCAACAGCAGCGTGGTTAAGTGTCGCCAATTGCCGGATATCGCGGTGATGCTGGACCAGCGGCGCATCTGCCCAAAAAAGATGACCGTTCAGGTCTGGGTGGCGGTCCGCCAATGCGGTGATTGTGGCCGGATGAATGCACAGCGACACGACCAGCGCATGTTCGCCGCGACCTTGTAGCGCATGGGTTTGGCCGGGCTGCAAACAGCAAAGATCACCTTCGTGCAAGGTCGTGATTCTATCGGGCGTATGGTGGCGCACTTGGCCGTTTTGCACCCAGAAGGCTTCAAAAAAATCGTGCGAATGTAAGGCCTTGGGGCGTTGCGACGTCAACGTGGCGCGCGTCAGGTGAATCTGCGCCCCATCGTGGAGTATATCTTTGTACCGCAAAACATTGGCCATACCTCCGAATAGCACAGGTTTTGCTGCGTTGCAGCATATATCTTCGTGACGTGACAATTGGTGCGGTGCGCGTTATCTGCTGGCAAATAATCAACACGAGGGAACCACATGTCATTCGATCGTTCTTTGAAAATTGCACCGTCGATCTTGTCGGCTGATTTTGCGAATTTCGGCATGGAATGTGCTGCAATCGAAGCCCAAGGCGCGGATTGGGTGCATGTGGACGTGATGGACGGGCATTTTGTGCCCAATATTACCTTTGGCCCAGCAACCTGTGCGGCGATTCGACCGCATATTAAGGGGGTGATGGATGTGCATCTGATGATTGCGCCTGTTGACCCGTATATCGACGCTTTTGCGCAGGCCGGTGCCGATGTGATTACCGCCCATGTCGAAGCAGGCCCGCATATTCACCGCACCTTGCAGGCGATCCGTGCTGCAGGGGCCAAGGCGGGTGTTGCGCTGAACCCTGGCACTCCGGCCAGCGCGGTAGAATACCTGCTTGATATGGTGGATTTGGTTTGCGTGATGACGGTGAACCCCGGGTTCGGTGGGCAGAAGTTTATTCATTCCCAAGTGGACAAAGTGCGTGCGCTGCGCGCGATGATTGGCGACCGTCCGATTCATATTGAGATTGACGGCGGCGTTGATCCGACAACTGCACCGCTTGTTGCCGCTGCGGGCGCAGATGTGTTGGTTGCGGGTTCTGCCGTGTTCCGAGGCGGGAGCGTCATTAACCCTGCGCCATATGGCGCAAATATCCGCGCCATTCGGGATGCTTGCGCAGGCTAATCCCTGCACGAAATCTGCACAAACCACCGGGATCATATGCACCCCGCCTTTTTAGACCTGCATCAAAGCAGAGAAAAAGAGGTAGGACATGATTATTCGCGGCATCCCCAGAAAGCTTTCCAAAGACGCGTGGTGGCTTGATGATGAATAGCCTATCGCAAATCGCGCGCATTGCGTAGTTTGGGATACAAGGAGAGCTTAGGATGATCTTGATCGCAGATGATGACGCGCAAATTCGGGATGTTTTGCGCATTGCCTTGGGGCAGGCGGGATTTGCTGTGGCCGAGGCCGCAGATGGGCGTGCCGCATTGGAAGCAGCCCATAGCCTGAACCCCGATTTGATCGTGCTTGATATTGGTATGCCCGAAATGGACGGGCTGTCGGTGTGTCGCGAATTGCGCAAGGTATCGCAGGTGCCCGTCCTGTTCTTGACTGCCCAAGCGGATGAAATCGACCGGGTCGTGGGGCTTGAATTGGGCGCAGATGACTATGTGTCAAAACCGTTTTCACCGCGTGAATTGGTGGCGCGGGTCCGGGCCATCGTCAAGCGTAGCGGCGCAAACGCGCCTCAGCAGGCAGTGATGCGGCGCGGATTGCTAAGCCTTGATCCAGAGCGTCACCTTTGTCATGTCAATGATGCACCAGTGACGTTGACAGCTCGTGAAATGGAACTGGCCCTGCACCTGATGCGCCGCCCTGACAATGTGATGTCGCGCCCCCAACTGGTCGATCAAATCTACGGGACCAATGTACATGTGTCTGACCGCACGATGGACAGCCATTTGCGTAATTTGCGGGCCAAGCTGACGGCTGCAGGCTGTTCGGACGCGATCGAAACGGTGCACGGCGTTGGTATTCGGATGGGCGCATGTCGCGGCGTGTGAATGCAAAATGGCGCCCACCGTTGGCCTTAGTGCTGGGCGGGCCATTGGCGGCGGTCTTTTTTCTCCCTTTGGTCGGGATCGGCTATTTTCGGGTCGCGGGCGGGGTGCTTGGCTGGGCCGAAACGGCGTGGATGATTGGGTGGATGGCCTTCGCGGCAACTGCGATCTTGGGCTTTCTATTGTGGCGGTTGGTGCTGCGCCCGGTGCGCGCAATTACCGATTATGCGCAATCAGAGGGGGGCAGCAACGTGCCCGTGCACTTTGGGACACCTGAATTTTCGAAACTGGGCCAATCCGTAATTGCGATGACCCAAACCTTACAAGGGCGCGAGGCGGTGTTGCGGTCATATGCCGATCACGTCACCCATGAATTCAAGTCGCCGTTGACGGTGGTGCGTGGGGCCGCCGAACTGCTGGATGATCCAACCCTTGCCCCCGCAGACCGGGCGAAGATGCTTGGGAATATTATGGCAGCGGTCGACCGGATGCAGGCCCTGCTTGATGGGCAACGCGCGCTGGCCCAAGCGCAAGACCCGATGCCGCGTGGTAGTTGCCGCCTGTCTGATGTGGTCGCGGGGCCCGGTGTGGTTGTCACCCAAGACGCACAGATCCCCCTCCCAGCAGCGTTGATTACTGTGGTGATGACCCATCTGATCGGCAACGCCCATGCACATGGCGCGACGCAGATAGATATTGCTGCTGGCGCTGATCAAATCAGGGTAAGCGACAATGGGCCAGGTATTTCGAAAGGCAACCGGAGCCGCGTATTTGATCCGTTCTTTACGACACGTCGCGATAATGGCGGGACGGGTATGGGGCTGGCGATTGTGCGGCGCATGCTACAGGCGCATGGGGCGGAGATTGATCTTGTCGACGGGCCGGGTGCGGTGTTTGAAATTCGCTTTTAGGGCAGGTGGATCAAGATCCACCCTACGATCCTTCGCGATACCACGCGATTAGCTTTTCGCGGTCCTCGATCGGGATTTGCGTGATATTGGCTGGCGGCATTGCGTGGCTTACCCCAGCTTGCAGATAGATTTGGCGCGCATGTTTGGTGATGTCACCGGTGGTTTCCAAGAACACGCCTTTGGGCGCGGTTTGCATATTGCCCCAGAAGGGTTCGCGCGCGTGGCACATTGAGCAGCGACCAAGCACGATGTCATGGACTTCTGCGTAGCCCTCGACGCTTGCGAACTGTTGCTCATAGGGTGTCAGATCGCGCGCCTCTGCCTCTTCATAGGTCTCATGACCGCGCTGGGTCGATAACCACGCAATGATGATAAACAAAATCACCGTGACCGCCCAAGTCCAGCTTGGTTTGCCTTTGCGCGCATGCATGGAATTAAAATAATGGCGGATTGTGACCCCCATCAAAAATACCAATGCAGCGATGATCCACGCGTATTGTGTGCCAAAGGCCAGCGGGTAATGGTTGGACAGCATTAAGAAGATCACAGGCAGAGTTAGATAGTTGTTATGTGTTGACCGGAGCTTTGCGATTTTGCCGTATTTGGGGTCGGGTGTGCGCCCGGCCTTGAGGTCGGCGACAACGATCCGCTGGTTGGGCATGATGATCACAAACACATTGGCGGTCATGATCGTTGCGGTAAACGCCCCCAAATGCAGCAGCGCCGCGCGCCCCGTAAAGATTTGGTTGTACCCCCAAGACATCGCGACCAGCAGTACAAAAAGTAGTACCATCAGCGCGGTCGGCGTGTCCCCAAGCGGCGATTTGCAAAGGTAGTCATAGATAACCCAACCCACGGCTAGGGACGCCGCCGAGATAAATACAGCCTGCCAGACGGCAAGGTCAGCCTTGGCCGGATCGATGAGGTAAAGTTCGGCCCCGACCCAATAGACGACGGCCAGCATTGCGGCCCCAGACAGCCAAGTCGCGTAGCTTTCCCATTTGAACCATGTCAGGTGTTCGGGCATCTCGGCGGGGGCAACCAGATACTTTTGGATGTGGTAAAAACCGCCCCCATGAACCTGCCATTCTTCGCCGTCGGCCGGCCCGTCGATATCGCGGTTTAGGGACAGATCGAGCGCGATAAAATAAAAGCTCGACCCGATCCACGCGATTGCCGTGATGACGTGCAACCAGCGCACAGCAAAGGCCAACCAGTCCCAAAGAATTGCGATATCGTACATGCGTGATCCCTCTTTTTGCGCTAGTCTAGCCAACGGGCTGCTTTTCTTGTATTCCCTGATACTGCCAAGCTCTATCAAAAATTGCAGAATAATGTCCTATCTCGAAAATATCCGAACCTTTGTGCGTGTCTATGAGCTGGGGTCGATGTCGGCCGCGGGGCGTGACCTGCGGATTTCGCCTGCGGTGACCTCTGCCCGGATTTCGCAACTTGAGGATCATCTTTCTGTCCGCCTGTTTCAGCGGACCACCCGCAGCCTGACCCCAACCGCGCAAGGCAAAGCTTTTTATGGCGGCGCGTGTTCCGTTCTGGATGCGGTGGCCTATGCCGAAGGGCAGGTGTCTGATTTGACGGAAAACCCCAAGGGGCTTTTGCATGTTGCGGCACCTTTGGGCGTCGGACGCCGTTTGATTGCGCCACATGTGCCTGCATTCACCACGCAGTACCCGCTGATCGACGTGCGTTTGCGGATGACGGATCGTACCGTAGACATGACGGCCGAAGGTCTCGACCTCGCGTTTCACTTGGGACAGGCGGCAGATAGTGCGTTGCGGCAGCGTAAAATTTCCGATGTCGCGCGGGTTATGGTGGCCTCACCCGATTATATCGCGGCGCGCGGGCGCCCTGATGACGGGGCGGCACTTGTCCAAGGTAAGCATGAGTGCTTGAACCTTAGATTTCCCGGAGCACCAGAATTTCAGTGGCGGTTGCAGACAGAAAATGGGCCGCAGCGGTTTCGTGTCAGCGGCCGACTTGAAAGCGATGACGGCGATGTGCTGATTGACTGGGCGCTGGCGGGGCAAGGTATTGCGATGAAACCTCTGTTCGAAGTCGCGGAACATTTGGCAAATGGCACATTGGTCGTTGTTGGGCAGGCCACACCGCCGGTCCCTGTGCAAATGTCGTGTCACTATACCCACCGCCGCCACCAGGATCCTAAAACGCGCCTATTCATGGAGTTTATGACTGACCGGATCGGTGATGCTATCCGAACTGCCGAAAGACTTTCATGAATAATTTGAAAAATTATTGAATTCATTGGGATAAACATAGAAACGAAATAGGAGACACTGGTGCAAAGATATCCGCGTGACATGATTGGCTATGGGGCGCACCCACCGGCGGCAAATTGGCCGAACGGTGCGCGTATCGCTGTACAAATTGTCCTAAATTACGAAGAGGGCGGCGAAAACAACGTGCTGCATGGCGATGCCGCATCAGAAGCGTTTTTGTCCGAAATCGTTGGGGCGGCACAATGGCCGGGGCAACGCCATTGGAATATGGAAAGCATCTATGAATACGGCAGCCGTGCCGGGTTCTGGCGTTTGCACCGATTGATGGCCAACCTGCCCGTGACTGTTTACGGCGTGGCGACCGCGCTTGCGCGCAGTCCTGAACAGGTCGCGGCGATGAAAGATGCTGACTGGGAAATCGCCAGTCATGGGCTCAAATGGATCGAATATAAAGACGCCCCCGAAGATGTTGAGCGCGCCGATATGGCTGAAGCGATCCGCCTTCACACCGAAGTCGTTGGCGAACCACCGCGCGGGTGGTACACGGGCCGCTGTTCCGAAAATACCGTGCGCTTGGCTGCCGAAACCGGGCAATTCGCCTATGTGGCGGATACCTATGCTGATGATGTCCCCTATTGGTCAGAGTTTGACAAAGCCGACCAGTTGATCGTGCCCTATACGCTTGATGCGAATGATATGCGTTTTGCAACGCCGCAAGGGTTCAATAGCGGGGCACAGTTTTTTGACTACCTTAAGGCCAGCTTTGACGCGCTTTACCGTGAAGGCGGGCGCATGCTGTCGATTGGGTTGCATTGCCGCCTGATTGGGCGGCCCGGTCGGGTCGAGGCACTGCGCCAATTTATCGAATATGCGCAAAGCCATGATGATGTCTGGTTTGCCACCCGCGAACAGATCGCCGATCATTGGGCGGCCCAGCACCCGCATCAACGGTTTGCGCGCCCGTCCCAGATGGGCCGCGATGAATTTGTGCAGACCTATGGCAGTGTGTTTGAACATTCGCCTTGGATTGCGGAGCGCGCCTTTGATCTGGAGCTTGGGCCCGCACATGACACTGCTGTAGGGCTGCAAAACGCGATGGCGCGTATGTTCCGATCGGCAACCCATGATGAACGGATGCGCGTTCTAACTGCGCACCCAGATTTGGCGGGTAAGTTGGCTGCGGCCAAACGGCTGACGGCGGAAAGCACCGCCGAGCAAGCCAGCGCAGGGCTGGATGCGCTGACCGACGCTGAGCGCGCCGTTTTCGAGACCGGCAACGCAGCCTATACCGCAAAATTTGGCTTTCCCTTCATCATCGCTGTCCGCGATCATGACAAAGCGTCCATTACTGCCGCAATGCAGGAACGGCTGCACAATGACGAAGAAACCGAATTTGCGCAGGCTTGCTATCAGGTTGAACGGATTGCCCTGCACCGGTTGACGGATATGCTGCCCAGATGAGCCGCGAAATCATCATATCCCCGCTGACGCAGGCCGCATTTGAACCTTACGGCGATGTGCTGAATTGTGATGGTGACCCAGATAAGGTGATCAACGCGGGGCTTTGTGGCCGGTTTCATGACCGGGCTCGGGTTGATGTGACTGACGGGCGGGTTGGGATCAGCTTGTTCAGGTCTAAATTGCGGGCACTGCCCTATGAGTTTGATCTAATTGAACGCCACCCCGCAGGATCTCAGGCGTTTATCCCGATGAGCATGGATCCGTTTTTGGTCATCGTCGCAGATGCAGATTTACAGCCGCATGCCTTTGTTACAGCCCCCGGAGAGGGCATCAATTTTCATCGCGGGACGTGGCACGGGGTTTTGACACCCCTGTCCGGTCCCGGCCTATTCGCTGTCGTCGACCGGATTGGTGATGGCGCAAACCTAGAGGAGCACACATTCGACACACCTTACCGCGTGAACTTTTAATGATTGACCGGCGCTAAGACCGGCAATCCAACAGGGACAAAACACATGACAGATTCCTCCATCGGGACGCCAGAACAACTGCGCGACCCAGACTATTTTCCCGGGGTCGCCAAAGCGATCCCACTTGGTATCCAACACGTCTTGGCGATGTTCGTATCGAACGTGACACCTGCGATTATTATTGCCGGGGCCGCGGGCTTCGGTTTTGGATCAGAGGCTGGGGCGCAAGGCTTCCCCGATATGACCTATATGATCCAGATGTCGATGCTATTTGCGGGCATCGCGACATTGTTCCAAACCATCGGTATGGGGCCTGTTGGTGCGCGGTTGCCTATCGTGCAGGGTACATCATTTGCCTTTATTCCGATCATGATCCCGCTTGTCGCCGGTAAAGGTGTCGATGCCTTGCCCGCCTTGTTCACCGGGGTGCTGATTGGTGGTTTGTTCCACGCATTGCTCGGCACTGTGATTGGCAAAATTCGTTTTGCGCTACCACCGCTTGTTACTGGGTTGGTTGTGGTCATGATTGGTTTGGCTTTGGTGAAGGTCGGCATCCAATATGCCGCTGGAGGCGTACCCGCAGTGAACAGCCCAGAATATGGCAGCCTGTTGAACTGGGGTGCTGCGCTGACAGTGATCTTTGTTACGCTTGCGCTTAAGTTCTTTGCCAAAGGAATGCTTTCAATCTCTGCTGTCGTGATTGGCCTGATTGTTGGTTATATTTATGCGCTTATTTTTGGGATGATCAGCTTTGGTGGCGACTTTGGTATCGTGGCAAAAGTGGGCAATGCGGCCTATTTCGCAGCGCCAATGCCATTCAAATACGGGTTCGAATTGAGCGCAGCAGCGATCATCGGATTTTGTCTGATGGCATTCGTATCGGCGATCGAAACCGTCGGCGATGTGACCGGGATCACCAAAGGCGGCGCGGGGCGCGAAGCAACCGATACCGAAATTCAAGGTGCGACATTTGCGGACGGCTTTGGTTCAGCTTTGGCTGGTGTATTTGGCGGTTTCCCGAACACATCGTTTAGTCAAAACGTGGGGCTTATCGCGATGACCCGCCTGATGAGCCGCCACGTTGTAACCATCGGTGCGATCTTTTTGATCCTTTGCGGGTTGGTTCCCAAGGTAGGCGCGGTGATCAACACAATCCCGATCGAAGTTTTGGGCGGCGGCGTGATTGTCATGTTCGGTATGGTTGTTGCCGCCGGCGTTTCCATGCTGTCCGAAGTCGACTGGAACCGTCGCAACATGGTTATTTTCGCAATTTCGTTGTCGATTGGCCTTGGTTTGCAATTGGAACCAAAGGCCGTGCAATACCTGCCTGACACGCTGCGCATCTTGATGACGTCAGGTTTGTTGCCATCCGCGTTCATCGCAATTGTCTTGAACTTGCTATTGCCCGAGGATTTGGACGGATCGCCTGATATTGCCGGGGGCCTGTCCGGCGGAGAGTAACGATCAAAAGGCCTCGCAAATGCGGGGCCTTTTTGTTTGAAAACTGCAGATGTCCTCCCGAAACAAGGTAAGTCCATGATCGACCATTCAGGAATAAGTGTTTCGAATTACGAAACAGCCGTTGCATTTTATAAATACGCCTTGGCACCCTTAGGTGCATCGCTACTGTATACGGTCCCGCTGGAACACACAGGAGGGATCAAGGTTGGCGGGTTCGGCAAAGAGCGCCCTCGTTTCTGGCTAAGCGAAGGCGCAGCGCAAAAACCACCTGTCCATTTTGCCTTTACCGCCGAAAGCCGACAGCAGGTGGATGGCTTTTATGCGGCCGCAATCGCAGCAGGCGGCAAAGATAACGGAAAACCGGGGCTACGCCCACATTATCACGACCATTATTACGGTGCCTTTGTTTTAGACCCGGATGGCAACAATATCGAAGCAGTGTGTCGTATGGCCGCGTCGCGCTTACGGGCTCTCTAATGAAACCGCGTCGCGATAATCAAGGCATTAGCGACAAACCGCGCCAGATATGCATTCGCCTGTTTCAGCGAGATATACGGCGGAATGCCCGGGTGAACCTTCGGGCATGGGCGTGCCTTCGGCGATCATGAATTTAACGGAATGTGCGCCCGCTAGTCCCGCAGGGTAGCGCGCAATGGGCGCCGTAATCAGGTAAAAACCATCTCTAGTGTATGTTGCTTGCCCCTCTAACAACAGCTGTAGCAAACCCGCTTGCTGTGGCATGACATCGTAGGCTTCGGCTTCGCCTGAGGCGATAACATCCTTAACGTCAAAACTACGAATACCGCCCGGGCTGAAGCGCAGCATCGAACGGTAAGCCTGTTGGGCGCCATATGGGCTATTGCCGGGCAATTGCCCTTCGGCTTCGTCAATGGCGCGCGGCCCGTTAGGGCCGAGTTCATAGCGCTTGCCGTCATATATGATGATGTCAGTCCCTTCACCATCTTCGTGCACGCCCTGTCCAGAGGGCAACGAGATTGATCCAATTGAGTAATGTGCCAGCATATGATCGGGGTCATGTTCAAGGTTTCGTGCAATTTGCCTGTAGGCGATGATGCCTTCACCACCTTCGACACTGCTGATCCGGCTCATACAGCTCTGGCGTTCGACGAAGTGTACGTTGTCCCGGGGAACGCCAACAACGCCACCGCCACCACGGATGCCCTCTTGGACGACAACAGTAGCGATCCGATCAGTGTCGCCCGTTATCTCCCAAATCATGTTGGCATGTGAGACGAGGAAAAGGTAAAACGGCGCGTCACCCTCTTCGACGATAATCTTACCGACGTGGGTTACATTATCCATGCCGACGACACTGACGGTCGACAGCGCGGCCCCTTCGTACGCGCTAAGCACGATGATTTCTGATCCCTCAGGCGGTTTTGGGGCAGTACAGCGCGCAGCTTGCTGTGCGGGTGATCGTCTTTGTTGGGATGAGAGATTTTCGCCACTTTCCTCCAACGCATCAAGTGCCAGAGTGAGATCACTTGTGCGGACGATGCCATCGTTGTCGATATCAAATAGCATCATGTTCGTGTAGTTGGGCCGTCTGGCGGACTGAGTGCTCTGCGTTGCAACATATGCAAGTATTTCTGGAAAACTGACTGTGCCGTCGGCGTCGGTGTCACCTTGAATGAAAAGTAATTCCACATCAACTGATGCCCGCGCAGAGTGAAGAGCGCGTTCATCGTGATCAATTGCGCCATCACCATTTAGATCATACGCAAGAAGTCGACCAATTTGATTACCTCTGGCACTCGCAGTATCGATTTGGCGCTTTCTCTCGATGTCTACTTGGGTCAATTCACCTGAGGGGGAAACCTCGATTAAGTCTCGGACAAGAGACCGTAGCAAGCTTTCGGTCCGGCCATTTCTGGTTCCTTGCGCAAGCCCCCGCAGATATTGAGAAATTTCCGGGTTATCGGCTGCTTTCTCTTCAAAATGCGTGATGATTTCCGATGTAGTTTGCGCGCGGCCAACCGATGGAATAACCAATAAAGCCGATAGAAAAAGCGCCGAAACACCTGAAATAGTATACATTATTAAAACTCCGGAATGTAACTTATCCAGAGTGTGCACTGTCGTGTTAGCACAATCAACAGTATAGCCGACGGGTAGGTGGGAAATGCCGAGGATTGCGCGCACTCAATATGAACGTCTTCGCCTAACCCGTCTCTCAGGGTTGGCGCGCCATCACTCCTCGTCACAAAACTTTCACTAATCTTTAACAAAACTGCAAAGAGGTAAGTCCAAACAGCACGAGACTTTGGAGAGCCTTGATGCTGGAAATTGAAAATCTGACGAAGGCCTTTGGCCAAAACAAAGCCGTGGATGCGGCTAATATCGTCGTTGATAAGCCCGTAATGATAGGGATCATCGGGCGCTCTGGCGCGGGGAAATCGACCCTTTTGCGCACGCTGAACCGTCTGACGGACGCAACATCTGGCGCCATCATGTTTGAGGGGCAGGACGTGACGCAGTTGCGCGGTGCGGCCAAGCGCAATTGGCAATCGCAGTGCGCAATGATCTTTCAGCAGTTCAATCTGGTGCCGCGTATGGATGTTGTATCCAATGTGTTGCACGGCACTCTGAACCGCCGGTCTACGTTTACTACGATGTTTAATCTTTACCCGACCGAAGATATCCATCGCGCGATTGAAATCCTTGATCGGCTCGGTATCGCCGAACATGCGCCAAAGCGCGCAGAGGCGCTTTCTGGCGGTCAGCAACAGCGCGTCGCCATTGCGCGCGCTTTGATGCAAGATCCGAAGATTATTCTGGCGGATGAACCCATTGCTTCGCTTGATCCGTTGAACGCGCAGGTGGTGATGCAATCCTTGCGTGACATTCACGAACAAGACGGCCGCATGGTCATCGCCAACTTGCACACGCTTGATACCGCACGCCGTTATTGCGACCGGGTGATCGGGATGCATGCGGGCCGGATCGTGTTTGATGGAACGCCAGATCAGCTTACCACTGGTGCCGCCCGCGATATTTACGGCGCGGATGAAACATTCTCGGAAGCTGCGACATCAACGCAGATCGAGACCCTGAACGAAGAAGTCGCCAAGCTCGCGAATATCGCCGAAAGCGTCTGATCGTAACTATTAACCCCCCAAAGCCCCGGCTGTTCGGGGCGTTTCACGAAGAGAGAAGACCAATGAAAAAATTGATTGCTGCCGCGCTTGCGACAACATCTTTGACTGGTGCCGCATTTGCTGACGACACTATCAATGAATTCCGTATCGGCATCTTGGGCGGCGAAAACGCACAAGACCGTATGAACTCATACGAGTGTCTGCGCGCTTACACCGAAGAAGAGCTGGGCGTTGAAACCAAATTGTTCGCGCCTGCGGATTATAACGGTGTTATCCAAGGCCTTCTGGGCGGCACATTGGACATGGCATGGATGGGCGCGTCTTCATACGCTGCGATCTATATCCAAGATGAAAACGCTGTTGAGCCTGTATTGGTTAAGATCAACCTTGATGGCTCTTACGGCTACCACTCAATCGGTTTCGCACGCGCAGACAGCGGCATCACGTCGCTTGAAGACATGCAGGGCCGCACATTTGGCTTTGGTGATCCAAACTCAACTTCTGGCTACCTGATCCCATCCATTGAAATCCCGCAGCAAACTGGCGCGACAATGGAATCTGGCGATTACTTTGGTGAAGTGAAATTCACTGGCGGTCACGAGCAAACAATCGTTGCTGTGAACAACGGCGACGTTGACGGTGGTGTGACTTGGGCCGACGGCCAAGGCGAATGGGAAGACGGCTACAACTCTGGCGCGCTGCGCAAAGCGGTTGATGCTGGTCTGATCGACATGAACGATCTGGTTGAAATCTGGCGTTCTGCGCCGATCCCAGAGGGTCCGATTGTTCTGCGTTCTGAACTGCCACAGGACGTTAAAGACAAAATGACTGCGTTGGTTGATGCGCTGCATGACGTTGACCCAGATTGTGCATATGGCGTTGCCGCCGGCGAAAGCCTTGGCTTCGACCCAATTACGCATGACGCATATACGTCGATCGTTGCAGCTCGTATTGCGAAATCGAACTAAGCGCATTTCATGAAGTTCTGCAGGTCCCGGTATTCCCACCGGGGCCTGTAATTTTATCAGCAAGGTCCCCCCAACATGGCAGAGCTTTCGACTTCGGCGATCCAGACCGATTATATGGCGCAGGTCCGACAAAAACGGATTATGAACACAATCCTACTGGTCGTTTTTATCGCATTGATGCTGGGGGGCTTTGCCACGGCAAATGACCGTAACGCAGGTGGGTTCTGGAACGGGCTGCCGATGTTGTTGGACTTTCCTGCCGACGTGATTGGCGAGGCTTATTCACGTGCAGAATTGCTACACGGATATTTCCTAAAATACTTGCCCTCACTGATTGAGACGATCAACATTGCGGCCGCGTCGACTTTGCTTGGTGGTCTTTTAGGGTTGGTGATGTCGCTGCTGGTGACACGCGGTCTTGCCCCGGTGCCATGGATGATTGGCCCGTTACGCCGCGTCTTGGACGTGCTGCGCGCGGTGCCCGAAATTGTAATCGCGCTTGTGCTCATCTTTTTGCTGGGCGGTGGCCCTGTGCCCGCGATGATTGCGATTGCGCTGCACACCGTCGGCGCGCTTGGAAAACTGTTTTCCGAAGTTAATGAAAACGCCTCGCTTATGCCTGTTGAAGGGCTCGAATCTGTCGGCGCAGGCTGGACCCAACGCATGTGGCTGGGTGTGATCCCGCAGGTGGCCCCGAACTATCTGAGCTACGGACTCTTGCGTTTTGAAATTAACATCCGCGCCTCTGCAATCCTTGGGTTCGTGGGGGCAGGTGGTATCGGCTATGATCTGCGTAACACCATGAGCTGGGGACAGGGTAAATTCGATGAGGCAGCTGCCATTTTCTTGCTGTTGTTCTTTACCATCGTCGTTGTCGATCAAACGTCAAGCTATCTGCGCAATCGTCTGACCCACGGGTCCGCAAAAGGGGAGATCCACGCATGAGCATGGCATCGCTTCAGGCCTCTACGGCCACAAATTTTCAACGCAAACGTCTGATGGGTTTCGCTGTCCCCGCAGTTATTCTTGCCTATTTCGCGTATATCTTTGTGGCCTTTGATATGGGTGGGCTTGCCGAACGGGTCAGCCTAGAGAACACGCGTACTTTGGTATCCGACGCCTATAGCTACAAAACCCATGTAACCCGCGATAACCGCGATGGCGGTGTGAGCATCGCGATTGAGGGCGAACGCAAGGGCCGCTACGCCGAAGGTGCCAGCCCAGAGTGGGTTTCTTTGGGCACTGAGACCCTGATCGACTTGGGCGATGGTCACATCGTCACGTTTGGTGAAACCCAAGTCACCTATGACATCCCCGGCTATGGGTTGATCGTGACCGAACCCGGTCGTAGCGGTGTGAATGCGGTACTTCCCACGGAAACTGTGCCCGAATGGATCAACGCATCAAAGAACCGCTTGTCAATCACGACGGACGCCGGGCGCTTGACCGTGACGCGAAACCGTTCCGAAGTATTCCGTTACGCGATGGGATGGGAATTGTTTTTCTTCACGCTCGACAGCCCGTATCACGGGATGGGCTTTGGCACGTTGTTAAGCCATGCTGCGAATGGTGAAGCAGGTGCAATCTGGTCTGACTTTTGGGCGAACAAAATGTGGCGTCACGCAGATGTTGCATGGGCGCTGTTTGAAACGATCTTGATGGCGTTCTTGGGAACCTTTGGCGCTGCAATCATCGCTCTGCCACTTGGGTTTTTGGCGGCCAAAAACTTTACCCCGCTGGGCGGGGTCCGGTTTGCAGCGCGCCGTGTGTTTGATTTCTTGCGCGGCGTGGACGGGTTGATCTGGACGATTGTACTGTCACGCGCCTTTGGGCCGGGGCCAATGACGGGGTCGCTGGCGATTTTGCTGACAGATACCGGATCGTTCGGCAAAATGTTCTCGGAAGCATTGGAGAACGTCGATGGTAAGCAAATTGAAGGCATCACCTCGACAGGGGCCAAGCCACTACAGCGTTACCGTTTCGGGGTGATCCCGCAGATCACGCCCGTGCTGCTCAGCCAAGTTTTGTACTACCTTGAATCCAACACGCGGTCGGCCACGATTATCGGCGCGATTACAGGTGGTGGGATTGGGCTCTTGTTGACCCAAGCCATTAGCACCCAAAAAGACTGGGAAGAGGTGACATATTACATCGTCCTGATTATCGTTATGGTCATGATGATGGATACATTCTCGGGCTGGTTGCGCAGTAAACTGATCAAAGGTGACGAGGGTGGTCATTGACGCGCGTTCTGGTTACAGGGGCAAACCGCGGCATAGGGGCCGCGCTTTGCATGGTCGCGGCAAAGACCGGTGCGGATGTGATCCGTGCCACCCGCCCGGGGCGCGGAGGTGACATTGTTTTTGATGTAACCGATCCCGAAGCTGTGACCACTGCTGTCAGGCAGATCGCAGGCCCAATTGATATTGTTATCAATAACGCGGGGATCATCGGGCCGAACAGACAATCGACAACGGATATGGATTATGCCGGGATGGCAGAAACATTTGCCGTGAATGTGGCCGGTCCACTTGCCGTCAGCAACGCCTGCCTGCCACAGCTGGGGCAAAGCAATGCGCCCCGCATCCTAACCGTTTCTAGCCAAATGGCGTGGATGGGATATGCAAAGTCAGACCGCATCGCTTACCGTTCCTCAAAGGCTGCGGTGAACAAGGTGATGCAAGGGCTTGCGACGGATCTACAGCCGCGCGGGATCGCGGTGGCGCTTGTTGATCCGGGCTGGGTACGGACCGATATGGGAGGCGCAGATGCTGATCTTGACCCGGCCGAGGTCGCAGACGGTATCTGGGCGCTGGCCACGCGGTTGAATTTGGCGGACACCGGAAAATTCTTCAAATGGAACGGCACAGAGCGAGATTTTTGATATGGCGCGATTAACGGCGGACACGCCATTCATTCACCCTGATTGCGAAATCTCCGACACGACATTTGGCCGCTATACCGAGATCGGGCGCAGCACCCGCATGGCGCATAGCCATATGGGCGACTATTCTTACTGCGACCGCTTTGCCGATATTGCGAACGCTGAAATTGGCATGTTCGCGAACATCGCCAGCTACGTGCGCATCGGCGCGACAGACCACCCGATGGATAAGGCAAGCCAACACCATTTCCACTATCGCTCTGCCGATTATTTTGACGATGCGGCACATGATGAAGACTGGTTTGCGCATCGCAGGTCCCGGCGTGCTGTGATTGGTCATGATACTTGGATCGGACACGGTGCACAAATCCGGCCAGAGGTCACGCTTGGGCACGGCTGCGTTGTCGCGGGCGGTGCCATCGTAACCAAAGATGTGCCACCCTATATGATTGTCGCGGGTATTCCTGCGGTACCGCTACGCGCGCGGTTCACGGATGATGTCGCCGACAGGATGATGGCACTTGCGTGGTGGGACTGGCCGCATGACCGCCTGCGTGCAGCACTGGATGATTTCCGGGGGCTCAAGGCCGAAGCCTTTCTTGAAAAATACGCCTGACTATTCGGCAGCGACCCGCAACCGCGGTGCTGCTTGGGTCAACCGATGTGCGAGGCCCGCCGACAGGTGTGACCAACGGCCAGCAGCCAACGTGCCTTCAACCTGACGGGTTGTGGCATTGATAATGGTCAAATCCGCGCGTTTCCCATCCGCAATAACACCGCGATCCCCAAGGCCCATAATACGGGCTGGCCGGGTTGAAATCATCGCCCATGCTTTGGCCAAATCAACAACATCCGCGTCAGCAAGTGCAAAGGCCGACTGTGCTAATGTTGGGTAGTGATAATCAGACACGAGCGCATCACAAAGCCCATCGCGGATCAATGTGACAGCGGCGATATTCCCTGACTGGGAACCGCCGCGCACGACATTGGGTGCGCCCATGATAACAGGGTCAGCCCAAGTGTTCGCCAGTGCGGCAGCGGCGCGCTGGGTTGGGAATTCGCAAATTTTTGCCCCGATCATAGAGTAATATTCGCGGGTGCGCCCGTCGGGGTCATCATGGCTGCCATAGCGCACGGCAAGCCGGTCAAAAGCCGCGGCAAGATTGCAAAGGTAGCGCGGAACCTGTTCGCTTTGATCGCGGGTTGCTTCGACCAGCGCGACATGTTCAGCCGCTGTGCGCCCAGCGCGGGCTGCCCATGCGGCAATCCGATCAGGGTGGGTTTTCGCGATTTCCAACGCCTCGTCGAGGTGATTATTGAAGATCACGTAGTCGATGCCATAGCTTTCAATCGCGGCAATCAGCCGATCTTGGGTGTCGACCGTGTGGGTTTCGCAGCGGATTTGGATACGCAGGTCAGTTAACATCTGATCGCGGTAATCTGCGTGCGCCTGCATAAAGTCTTCGGCAAAGTCGGGACCACGCCCGCCGCCTTCCCATGACCAGCTTTGCGCCATCCAGGCCGTGGTGACGCCATTCGCTGCGGCGTCGCGATCCGTTCCGGCAAGTCCAAACGCCATCGGGAAAGGTGCCGTCGGGCGAGGGGCAAGATGGTGTTCGAACGCATCGCCATGCAGGTCAATAATGCCCGGAAGGATGTAGTATCCCGCGAGATTGATGCTGGGGCCGCCACCGATTGGGTCATCGCGCATGAAACCTTCACGCACCGATATATTGCCGGTTTCAATGCGACCGTCGCGCAAAACTTGCGCGCCAGTCATGGACAAGAATGCAATCGGGGGTGTCATAGGGTATCGCCTTTAGGTTGTTTTACCCCATTATGACGCGCTGATGTATCGCCCGTATGACAGTTATATTTATGAATTGTTAACAGTTAGGGTGACACGATCGCCTGCAAACCAGGTATGCCCAAATTCAATGGGGGCATTTTCTGGATCGACGTTGATCCCGACAGACCGCAATATTGGCGCCCCTTCTGCAATGCGTAAATGCAATGCTTGCGTCGCGTTCGCCTGTTTTGCGGTCAATCGGGTGGTTGCGCGGGTATAGTCGCAGATACCCTGTCGTTTCAGCGCAGCGGTCACGGAATTGGTCTCGGCGATGTGGTCGCATAAATCTGGGAACCGCACTGCCGGAAAGATGCTGCGAAACAGCGCGATAGGTTGGTTATCGGCCAAGGATAACCCGTCATAGACATGCACTTGCTCCCCCGCGCGAATGGCGAGGGCTTCGGCCTCGCGCGCGTCGGCCGCACGGGTTTCAAGCGCAAGGATTTGCTTTGCAGGCGCGCGGCCCGCCGCAGTCAGGTTTTGGTGAAACCGGACACGACGGCCAATCGGGTAATCTGTTGGCGTCAACGCCACAAACACCCCGGCGCCGCGCCGCGCATGGACTAGACCGTCATTCGCCATCGCGGCAAGTGCGCGCCGTACCGTATGACGGTTCACACCAAAGCGCGCCGATAGGGCGGCCTCGGTCGGGAGCTTGTCACCGGGGGCATAGCGCCCTTCGGCGATATCGTTTGTCAGCGCGGTGCTGATTGAAGTCCAAATAGCGGTACGGGCCATGGCGTCACAAAAGTTTCACATCATAAGGGATTGCCAGTCACGAATGACATGGCCTAATATTTGTCTAGTTGTATATTAATTTAGACAAACACACAAGGTGTCTAGATGGCAGAAATGAACGATCCAAACGCTGCGCGCAAAACATGGATGAGCCTTTTGGCGAAATCCGATGCTGGCGTTCTGGCCGATATCTGGGCCAAGGCAAATATCTTGCCCGACTTTCGGTTTTTGCGCGCTCCTGAAATCGGTGGCGTGATGGTGCGCGGGCGTGCGGGCGCCGTTGGTGCTGCATTTAACTTGGGCGAAATGACGGTGACACGTTGTTCCGTGACGCTCGGCAGCGGGGCCGTTGGTCACGCTTATGTGCAGGGACGCGATAAGAAAAAGGCCGAAATTGCCGCCCAAGTCGACGCGCTGATGCAAACGGATTTGGCCGCACAGGTGGAAGCGACCGTTTTGGCACCGCTGCGCAATATCGCAGAAACGGCAAAGCAGGCCCGCGCGGCGAAAGCTGCCGCAACAAAGGTCGATTTCTTTACTATGGTTCGAGGAGAAGATTGATGCAGGCCGCAATTCTAGAAGGCGGGTTCGGCGATGCTCCAATTGATGCAGCGCGCGCGTTTCGCCAGATTATGACGGCCACGGCACAGCCCGGCACAATCAATAAAGTGGCAGGGGCACAACCGCCTAAGCCGTTGTCAATCGCGGCAGGGGTCGTCTTGCTGACGATGTGTGATCCCGAAACGCCGGTTTTCCTGACGCCCGCATTTGACACTGATGATGTACGCGCATGGATCACTTTTCATACAAGTGCGCCAATTACGACGGCCAAGAACGCCGCGTTTGCGGTGGGCGCATGGGATGATTTGCCGCTGCATGACTTTTCGATTGGTACGTCTGAATTCCCCGATCGGTCGGCTACTTTGATTGTGGAAACCGCGCATTTGAGCACCACGGGTGCCACGTTGTGCGGACCGGGGATTAAGGACATGGCGACGCTTTCTTTGCCTGATGTTGCAGCCTTTCAGAACAATGCGTTGCTGTTTCCATTGGGGCTCGATTTCATTTTCACCTGCCAAAGCGAACTTGCCGCTTTGCCGCGTACGACAAAGGTTTCTTAAATGTATGTTGCAGTAAAGGGTGGCGAAAAGGCGATTGATAACGCCCATGCTTGGCTTGCCGAAGAACGGCGCGGGGATACATCTGTTGCTGAATTGTCTGTGGCGCAAATTCGCGAACAGTTGGCGCTGGCCGTGAACCGGGTGATGGCGGAAGGATCGCTTTATGATCCCGACTTGGCCGCGCTTGCGATCAAGCAGTCGCGCGGTGATCTGATCGAAGCGATCTTTTTGATCCGTGCTTACCGCACAACTTTGCCGCGTTTTGGTGGGTCCGAATCCGTCGATACCGAAAAAATGGCCTGTGACCGGCGGGTATCAGCGACGTTTAAGGACGCGCCGGGCGGGCAGGTGCTTGGACCGACGTTTGACTACACGCACCGTTTGCTAGATTTCAAACTGGCCGCAGATGGGGAGGCACCTCAAGTGCAAACGGCAGATACGCCAACCGGCGAGACCCCACATATCATGTCGTTTTTGGACCGTGAAAACTTGATTCAAGATGAACCGGCTGGTCCCGAAACCCCCGATGATCTGACGCGCGCGCCGCTTGAGCTGCCCGCAAGCCGTGCCCTGCGCCTACAATCGCTAACCCGTGGCGACGAAGGCTTCATCCTTGGCATGGCCTATTCGACGCAACGCGGCTACGCCCGCAACCACGCCTTTGTCGCTGAACTGCGGATTGGAGCAGTGCCTGTTGAGATGGATATCCCCGAGTTGGGATTTGCCGTTGATATTGGCGAGGTCACATTGACTGAATGTGAAACCGTCAATCAATTCCAAGGCTCTAAAACAGAGCCGCCACAGTTCACGCGCGGCTATGGTTTGGTGTTTGGTATGACCGAACGCAAAGCGATTTCGATGGCGTTGGTTGACCGTGCGTTGCGCTGGAAAGAACTGGGCGAAGACAATGTTGGTGCGCCTGCGCAAGACGAGGAATTTGTGCTTTATCACGCGGACAATATCCAAGCGACGGGGTTCTTGGAGCATATCAAACTGCCCCATTACGTTGATTTTCAATCAGAACTGGAACTGATCCGCAAGTTGCGCCGCGAAGCGCAAGCAATGCAGGAGGCGGCAGAATGAACCCGCGATTTGGCGCAGGCGCCAATGCCTTCGGCGAGAGTATTTTGAGCAAGATGATATGGGGTGTTGCGCATGTCTGACTATAACTTTGCGTATCTGGACGAACAAACCAAGCGCATGATCCGCCGCGCGATCCTTAAGGGGTTGGCGATACCGGGGTATCAGGTGCCATTCGCGAGCCGCGAAATGCCGATGCCTTATGGTTGGGGAACGGGCGGCGTGCAGGTTTCAGCGGCAGTTTTGACCCCTGAAGATACGTTTAAGGTCATAGACCAAGGCGCTGATGACACGACGAACGCCGTGTCGATCCGCCGTTTTTTTGAAAAGACCGCCGATGTCGCCGTGACCGAAGCCACGGGCGAGGCCAGCGTCATCCAGACCCGCCACCGTATCCCAGAACAGGACCTGCGTGAGGACCAGATTTTGGTCTATCAGGTGCCTATTCCGGAACCGCTCCGGTTTTTGGAACCATCCGAGGTTGAGACCCGCAAGATGCACGCGCTAGAAGAATACGGGCTGATGCATGTGAAGCTTTATGAAGATATCTCGCAGCACGGCGCGATTGCGACATCCTACGCGTACCCGGTGAAGGTTGAAGGCCGTTATGTAATGGACCCGTCCCCGATCCCGAAGTTTGACAACCCGAAGCTCAATATGGCGGGCATCCAGCTGTTTGGTGCGGGCCGTGAACAACGCATTTATGCGGTGCCGCCTTACACAGATGTTGTTAGCCTCGATTTTGAAGATTACCCGTTTGAAGCCAGCAAAGCGGACCATGCTTGTGATCTATGCGGCAGCACCGACAGCTATCTTGATGAGTTGATCGTTGATGATGCGGGCGGGCGGATGTTTATGTGTTCAGACACGGATTACTGTTGTTCGCGGCGTAAAGCCGGGCACATCGGCGCGCAAGGCGTTCCTTATGCGGAGGATGCGGCATGAGCCCGTTGTTGAATGTTGATGGAATTTCTAAGTTCTACGGCCACCGGATTGGGTGCAAAGACGTGTCGTTTGATCTGTATCCCGGCGAAGTTATGGGCATCGTAGGTGAAAGTGGATCTGGCAAGTCGACCCTTTTGAATTGTCTCGCGGGGCATCTTGCGCCGGATACTGGCGCGGTGAATTTTGATACCCGCACAAATGGCATGTGTGACACGGTCACGATGTCTGAACCAGAACGGCGGATGCTTTCGCGCACGGATTGGGCCTTTGTGCACCAACATGCGCGTGATGGGCTGCGCATGAACGTAAGTGCTGGCGGCAATGTGGGCGAACGGCTGATGGCTGTTGGGGCACGTCACTATGGCGATATCCGCGAACAGGCGACAGATTGGCTTGGTCGGGTTGAGATTAATGCCGACCGCGTTGATGACCGCCCCACCGCGTTTTCGGGTGGTATGCAGCAACGCTTGCAGATCGCGCGGAACTTGGTGACCGGACCGCGCCTCGTGTTCATGGATGAACCGACGGGTGGCTTGGACGTGTCTGTGCAGGCCCGCTTGTTGGACCTGCTGCGCGGCTTAGTGCGTGAAATGAACCTCAGCGCGATTATCGTCACCCATGATTTGGCTGTTGTCCGCCTGCTTGCCGATCGGTTGATGGTCATGAAGGACGGGCATGTCGTTGAAACCGGCCTGACTGATCAAGTGCTCGACGATCCGCAGCATGGGTATACCCAGCTGTTGGTGTCGTCGGTGCTGCAGGTTTGAAGAAGGATTACACGATGATCAGTATCGAGAACGTATCAAAGTCGTTCACCTTGCATAATCAAGGTGCCGCGACAATCCCGGTGATGACGGGCGCGTCGCTCCAGGTGGCACCTGGCGAATGCGTCGCGTTGGTTGGGCAATCTGGCTCTGGCAAATCAACGCTGATGCGGATGATTTACGGGAACTATTTGGCTGCTGCTGGTCGGATCATGATCGACGATGTGGATGTGGCCACGGCAGCGCCGCGCGAAATATTGCAGTTGCGCCGTTATACATTGGGTTATGTCAGTCAGTTTTTGCGTGTCGTGCCGCGTGTCCCGACGGTCGAGGTTGTGGCTGATCCTTTGTTGGCAACCGGGGTTGAACGCGGTGCGGCCTTGGCGCGTGCGCAGGTCTTGCTTGAAAATCTGAATATCCCCGAACGGCTTTGGGCGCTTAGCCCGACGACGTTTTCTGGCGGCGAACAGCAACGCGTGAATATTGCGCGTGGGTTTGCCTATAACTATCCAGCCTTGTTGCTGGATGAGCCGACCGCGAGCCTTGACGGCAAAAACCGTGAAGTCGTGATGACCATGATTGAAGAAGCTAAGGCGCGCGGTGCTGCAATTATCGGAATTTTTCATGATGAAGCCGCCCGTGACCGCGTGTGTGACCGCGAGATTGATGTGACTGGTTTTACCCCAAAGGCGGCGGCGTGACCGGGCGTTTCATCTGCGTTGTTGGCCCATCTGGCGTTGGCAAAGACAGCGTCATGCACGCGATGGCAGCGGCTGAACCCCGGCTTGTACCGGTGCGCCGTGTGATCACGCGGCCCAGTGAAGCAGGTGGCGAAGATTTTGACGGTGTGACCGAGACGCAGTTTTCAGCAATGGAAGCCGCAGGTAAATTTGCCCTATCGTGGCCTGCACATGGGCTGCGCTATGGCATCCCCGTGGGCGTAGATGATGTGCTTGCATCCGGGCAAGACGTGTTGGCGAACCTGTCACGTGCACAGTTGATCGCCGCACAGGAGCGTTTCGCGCATACCGCGTTTATTGCGCTGACAGCATCGCGCGACGTGTTGGAAAAGCGGCTGCTGGCGCGTGGCCGCGAGACGGTAGAGCAAGTGGCAGGCCGATTGGACCGCGCAAGTTTCGCGCTGCCTGATGGGATACATGCGCATGAGATCGACAATAGTGGGACGCTCGATTTTACGGTCAGTGCAGTCTTGAACCTGCTTTACCCCGACAGGTCATAACGATGGACTTCATGGAACATACCCGCAGCGTCCTCGCCCATCAGCGAAATCTGATTGATCGGAAACGGGCGCGGCACAAGCGGCAGCAGATGCGGCGCCAGCGCGTCGGTTACATCCGCGCCCAAGCCTGGGTCGATGCGCCCCGACAGGGTCAGGTGGAAATGGAAATCGGCGTCTACATAGGGGTAGCCCCAAGCCATCAAATTGGCTTCTTGCCGGTCGGTCAGGTTGGCCTTGCGACGACGGGCCAGTTCATCTGGTGGGGCAGGGGCGCGGAATGGATCAAGCGTCTCAATGATCGATTGCGTGAATGCGTTCAGCACGGTGACGTCACCGCGCGGGCGCAACGCCAAGAACCCGCGATGATGTTTCAGCGCCAGCCCGGCCAAGCTGAAGGCGGGCATTGTCACGGCCAGCGCTGCCGTCGCATCTGCCAGATCGTCGGGGCTGTAACCGGCGGCCAGCCGAAATGGCGCCTTGAGCGTTGCATGGATGCCGTATTTGCGCGGCACCAGCGTCAGCGCTGCCACATCAAAGTCAGCGATTTGCGGATGGGGGCATGCGCGCCCCGCCCGATTATCCCAGCCCAGCCAAGCGGAGCAGAAATCTGCAAGTGGGCCGGGCGGCGGGGTGTAGAAAATTGCGTATCGTTCAAACATATCCCACTCTTTGCCAAGGTAGCGTGACAGATCCATGACAGATGAAACAATCCTCGCCAATGCCCAGATCATTCTTGCCGATGAGGTGATTACCGGTAGCCTGAAAATGCAGGGCGATACTATTACGGATATCGCGCAGGGTGCGCAGGTGACCAACGGGGCAATCGACTGCGGCGGCGATTTTGTCAGCCCCGGTATGATTGAGCTGCACACGGATAATCTTGAACGCCATATTAGCCCTCGGCCCAAGGTCGATTGGCCGCATCGCGCTGCCATTGTGGCGCATGACCGTGAATTGGCGGGCTGTGGAATTACCACAGTGTATGATGCGATCCGGGTTGGTTCTATCGTGTCGGGAAACGGGAAACGGTATGGCAAATACGCGCGCCAAATGGCCGATGAAATTCTACAAATGCGCGATTTAGGCGTGTTGAAAATCAGTCATCATATTCATCTTAGGGCCGAGATATGTTCAGAGACATTGGTCGAAGAATTGGCCGAATTTGGCGAAGCCGACCGTATTGGAATCGTGTCGTTGATGGATCACACACCGGGGCAACGCCAGTTTAGCGACCTGCAGAAATACGAGGATTATGTCTGCGGGAAACACAATATGGACCGGTCAGAGTTTCCGGCTTATGTTGAGTTCTTAACAGCGTTGCAGGCGCGTCTGGGCCACGACCATGAAGCGGCCGCTGTTGCCGCCGCACAGCGCTATGGTGCGACCTTGGCCAGCCATGATGATACAACAGCAACGCAGGTGGCCACCAGCCACGCCCATGGCATCACATTGGCGGAATTTCCAACGACTGTTGAGGCCGCAAATGCCTGTCATGACGTTGGGATTGCCACGATCATGGGCGCGCCGAACCTTGTGCGGGGCGGATCGCATTCTGGCAATGTCGCAGCGCATGAATTGGCGCGATTGGACCGGCTGGACATTCTGTCGTCCGATTACGTTCCTGCGGCGCTATTGCTGGGTGCTGCGAAAGTCGCGCAGATCTGGGGGAACTGGGCGCGGGGATTGGCGACCGTGACATCTGCGCCCGCTCAAAAGGTACATCTTGATGATCGTGGCATGCTCGCGATTGGTAAACGTGCGGATGTCATGCGTTTTGCCGTTGTGAACGACCTGCCGCTTGTGCAATCGGTTTGGGCCGCCGGGCGTGGCGTGGCCTAGTGCGCAAAAAGGGCACCACAAAATGGGTGCCCTTTGGATATTTGGTATATGAACGCGTTTAGTCAGCGACCGTGAGGTTAACCGCGCTTTCGCGCCCGTCACGGCCTGCTTCAATATCAAAATTAACTTTTTGATCGTCGCGCAAACCCGTTAGGCCCGAGCGCTCGACAGCAGAAATGTGAACAAATACGTCCTTAGACCCGCCATCGGGCGCGATAAAGCCGTAGCCTTTTGTGGTGTTGAACCATTTGACAGTGCCTGAAGCCATGTCCTTGTCTTCCTTCAATATCATCCGCTCGCGGAACTGCAGCGGTTTGGCGCGGTCAAAGATTGATCGATGGACTGGGCCGAAAAGCAGACAGTGGTCGATAATTTAACGTCGCAGGGCAATCATGGCAGACTATGCGACAAAATCAACAATTTTGGGAAAACGTGTATTGCACAGCGATAAGTTGCGTGCGTGGGCTGTGACACGCGTCATTTCGCGTGCCACATAATTCTTAATAATCGCTTATGCGAGTGCGAGGTTAACCGCAGATTCGCGGCCGTCGCGGCCAGCTTCGATGTCAAAAGTTACTTTTTGATCATCGCGCAGACCTGTCAGGCCTGAACGTTCAACAGCGGAGATGTGGACGAATACGTCCTTAGAACCACCATCAGGAGCGATAAAGCCAAAGCCTTTAGTTGTGTTGAACCATTTCACGGTGCCAGTAGCCATCGTGTTTTCCTTTATATATCAATGCCATCCGCAGAATTGCGACGGCTTGGCTGAGTCAGTGCAAGATCGATAGACTGTAGCCGGATAGGAAAACAGCGGGTCGAGTTGGATAACGTCTGCAATCCCCATGTGGGACCTTAGACCTCATAAATCAAGTAAAATATTTGCGTCAGACATGTATCGGCACTTTGTCGGCATCGCGTCGGACACTGGCGCACGGTTGTTTTTGGGTAATTTAACTCGCCTAATTTATGCTTGCAGGGTAGGAGGAGCCAATGCCACGCATGACCAAAGCCGAACGGATCGCACGTCAAAAAATGATGCGCTATCTGTATGAGGAAAGCATCGATCAGACTGACCTGTCGTTAGAGTTGCGCGATAAGGTGCCGCTGGCGTGGCACACGCTGGAACATGATCTGGACGTGGAAGAACCTAAGGTGAAGATCACGCTGCGACTGGACGAAAGCGTCGCGAAATTCTACCGCGCGATGGGGCCGGGGTATCAGGCGCGGATCAGCCGGATACTGGGCCTATGGGCCAATATGAAAATTGGTGAAGCCTTGCAGGTAGAAGAGGCGATCTATGCCCAGATGAAAATCCTGAACCGATTAGACCGAGAGGCCGTAGAACGGGGTGAGCAACCTAAGAGTTTTGGAGCGGATGTGGAACAAGATGTCTTGCCCGACCGATAGGTCGGGCAGCCCCCGGTCAGGGGCTGCACTTGGAGGTTTGGCGGCATTTTGTGACTACAGTGAATGTCTTCTATGAGCCCAAATTGACCGATGCTGCATATGCAAAATGGTTGAAAAAAGCTGACATCTCTGGCAGAGAGCCCAGATGGATCTATTGCCCATTTCTCTTCCGTGGTCATGCCACTCCGCTCTTCTAAGGGGCTCTCATCGTTGATTGCGAAGCGATTCAACGAACGCCCCTTATTTGCACTGTATATGGAGATGGACGATGACGATTCCACCTTGCTTAAAACACCTTGTTTTTGAAGTTCCAGATTTCGGAACGCCAGACTTTTGCGATCAAATCGTTGCGCGAGCAAATGACATTGGCTTTGATGCGGCAACGATCACAACCGAACGCGGGACAAGCGTCACACAAGAAATCCGGAACAATGATCGGGTCATTGTTGATGATGCTAATCTAGCCAAGTTGCTTTGGGGTAATGCGAAATCACTGTTTTCAGAGACATTCAAAGGACATCGCGCGGTTGGCTTAAACGAAAGGTTTCGCGTTTACCGCTATTCGCCGGATCAGTTTTTCGATTGGCACCAAGATGGCGAATATCAAGCGTTATCAGGCCAGCGCAGCATGTTCACGATGATGATATATCTTAATGAAGGTTGTGAGGGAGGTGGAACATCCTTTGCCGATGTCTTCTCACCGCACGTTTTCAAAGATTTCACAATTGCACCAAAGACAGGGAAGGCACTTTTCTTTCACCATCCGCTTTCTCACCGAGGTGACACGATCATAAGTGGAGAGAAGTTCGTTCTGAGAACTGACGTGATGTTTGAGGAAATAACCTAAGTCCGCTTCGTTCGCTGAACGGGCATTGAAAAACCCTCACAAGTTTTACTTGTTCCAAGATGAATCAAGTAGGGTTCTGCCCCAATTGCCAAAGGGTGGCCCTAAGACCGCCCCCAATTATCTCACGCTGTGCGCCCGCAATTGCTGCGCAATCGCTTTCGCGCACCCGTCGGATTGCGAGGCAATCCGACGTTTAACGTACGAATTTCTTATGCTTCATCCGTTTGGGTTCCAGCGCGTCCGCGCCGAGCCGTGATTTTTTGTCTTCTTCGTAGTCGGAAAACGCGCCTTGGAACCATTCGACGTGGGCGTCGCCTTCGAATGCGAGGATGTGTGTGCAGATCCGGTCGAGGAAGAAGCGGTCGTGCGAGATGACCACGGCGCAGCCTGCGAAATCGACCAGCGCGTCTTCAAGCGCGCGGAGCGTTTCGACGTCGAGATCGTTGGTAGGTTCATCGAGCAGCAGCACGTTACCGCCGGATTTCAGCAATTTCGCCATATGCACGCGGTTTCGTTCACCACCTGACAGCAGGCTGACTTTTTTCTGCTGATCGCCGCCCTTAAAGTTAAAAGCCGAGCAATAGGCGCGGCTGTTCATAGACGCATCGCCCAGTTCGATGATTTCCGCGCCGCCGCTGATTTCTTCCCAGACGGTGGTATCATCGGACAGTGCATCGCGTGACTGATCCACGTAAGAAAGCTTCACGGTGTCGCCAAATGTGACGGACCCTTCGTCAGGTTCGATTTGCCCGGTGAGCATCCCAAAGAGCGTGGATTTACCCGCGCCGTTGGGTCCGATCACCCCGACAATGCCACCCGGGGGCAGGGCGAAGGTCAGATCTTCAATCAGAAGCTTGTCACCATAGGCCTTTTGCAGATTTTCGACCTCGATCACTTTGTTG
>CALLAF010000018.1 GCA_938002605.1 uncultured Paracoccaceae bacterium
GATTTCCCAAAAGCGACGGAATAACCACCAGAGGTCAGACGCCCAACACGGGTCCCATCCATATCATACAGCGCCTCACGGCCCCATGGGTCCGCATCATCTGGGCCATCAATGAGCAGGGTCACGCAAGTTGACCGCACACCAATTTTTTCCATCGCGGCTTTGCCTTGGAAGTCTTTGGAAAGATCAACAAACCGTGGCAGGTCCGCCTCAAGTGGGGTCGCATCACGGCCCAGCTCGGTGCCGAAGGCCCGGTATGATTTTTCCTGCCGCAGCCAGTTTTGTGCACGTGCACCGACCAGCTTCATCCCGTGGTCGGCCCCCGCTTTTTCAAGCAGATCGAACAGGTAATTCTGCATTTCCATCGGGTGATGCAGTTCCCAACCCAGTTCGCCCGTATAGGCCACGCGGATCGCATTAACCGGACACATGCCCAGTTCGATTTGGCGCGCAGACAGCCATGGGAACCGCTTGTTCGACAGCGCAGTTTCAGGCTCTGGGTCGCAGATCACCGACTTCAACACATCACGTGCCTTGGGCCCGGCAATGGCAAAGACGCCCCATTGGGTGGTGACATCTTGAACTTCGATCCGGCCAAATTCATCCTCTTTGTCTTCGATCGCTTTGCGCAGGTAATCGGAATCATAGGCTGTCCATGCCCCCGCAGAGACCAGATAAAATTCATCATCCTTGAGCCGCACAATTGTGTATTCCGTGCGCGTCGTGCCTGCAGACGTGAGCGCATAGGTCAGGTTAATCCGGCCAACTTTCGGCAATTTATTGGTCGTGATCCAATCAAGAAAGCCTTCGGCGCCCGGCCCTTTGACGATGTGCTTGGTAAAGGCCGTTGCGTCAATTAGACCAACACCTTCGCGGATCGCCTTTGCTTCGTCCACAGCATGCTGCCACCAGCCGCCACGACGGAACGAATTGGTTTCTTCGTCATAGTTTTGCGGCGCATCAACTGGGCCGTAATAGTTCGGGCGTTCCCAGCCATTGACCTGCCCAAATTGCGCGCCGCGTTTGGCTTGACGGTCGTAGGCAGGCGATGTGCGCAGCGGGCGGGCTGCAGGGCGTTCTTCATCTGGCCAGTGCAATTTTAGAAGGAACGGATAGGTTTCTTCGTTCTTGGCAGTCGCATATTCTGACGTCATCCAATCGCCGTAACGTTTGGGGTCGAGTGACGCCATGTCGATCTCGGCTTCGCCTTCGACCATCATTTGTGCGAGGTAATAGCCTGCACCACCGCCCGCAGTGATCCCAAACGAGAACCCTTCGGCCAGCCACATATTACGCAGGCCCGGTGCTGGACCGATCAGCGGGTTACCGTCGGGTGTGTAGCAAATCGGGCCGTTGAAATCATCCTTCAGACCGACCTCTTCGGTAGATGGAATACGGTGGATAAAGTCCATGTATTCTTGTTCGATCCGTTCAAGGTTCAGCGGGAAAAGATCCGCACGGAAGCTATCCGGGACCCCGTAGCGGAAACGCGAAGGTGCGCCGTCTTCATAAGGCCCCAAAATCCAGCCACCGCGTTCCTCGCGGACGTACCAGCGGGCATCAACATCACGCAAAACGGGATGTTCGCCGTGCTGTTTGCGCCATTCAACAAGGGCCGGATCGGGTTCGGTGACGATGAACTGGTGCTCAACTGGAATCGCGGGGGTTTTGATCCCCAGCAGCTTAGCCGTGCGCTGTGCGTGGTTACCTGTTGCGGTCACAACATGTTCGGCGTGGATGACAATCTGTTCGTCTGACGGGACTAGGTTTCCACCCTTCTCTACCATCTTGGTACAGGTCACATCCCAGTGGTCCCCAGTCCAGTGATAGCCATCAACCTGCCAGCGGCGTTCAATCGTGACACCGCGCTGACGGGCCCCTTTGGCCATCGCCATCGTCACATCAGCCGGGTTGATATAACCGTCAGTTGGATGGAAAATCGCACCGACCAAATCTTCGGTACGGACCAACGGCCAACGTTCGCGGATCTGGTCAGGGGTCATCCATTCGTAAGGAATATCAACAGTTTCCGCCGTCGAGGCGTAAAGCATATATTCATCCATACGCGCCTGAGACTGCGCCATGCGCAGGTTCCCGACAACGGAAAACCCGGGGTTCAATCCTGTTTCTTCTTCAAGCGTTTTATAGAATTTGATCGAATAGTCATGGATGTGGCTGGAGGCGTAGGACATGTTGAAATAGGGCAGCAGGCCCGCGGCATGCCAGGTTGATCCCGATGTCAGCTCGTCGCGTTCCAGCAACATGACATCATCCCACCCTGCCTTTGCCAAGTGATATGCGATTGATGTCCCAACGGCGCCGCCGCCGACGACCAATGCTTTGACATGCGTTTTCATAAGCCCGAATCCCTTTTCCACGTGTTGCAATTAGATTGCGCCGAACCGCCCAATATTGAGCGAACCATCCGACCTCTCATCATACAATTACGACAATATGAAAAAAATTGCTATTTTTTCATTTAAGATTCTACGAATTAATTTCCGTCGACCGTACAGCGCCGGATGCCGTTCTCAACCCTGCAATTGTCGGACTGAAGAATGGTGTTCGCTCCTTGTGTTCCAGTCGTTTGCCCCGTCTCGGGCCCAGCGTCCGCTGCGGCCTCAGCACCCTCTTCGGGCAGTTGCAGAATGAGCGCGATAACATCATCAGCCACATCCGGTGACCCGGTCAGATAGTCAGCAAGATCAGCTTGGCTGCTTTCCGGATTGATGATTTTGCCCAAAATGTAATGTTCGTGGTCATTCCAGGTTCTGTCGCTCGCACGCATACGGGCCGCAAAATACCGCGCCGCATTTTCTTGGGACCCATCATCAAGCAATTCGAATAGCGGGAGCGGAATTTGCGCAATGTCATCCGGGTACAGCGCAATCAGGCTCTCCCAATCCGCGATTTCAGCCCCTTTGATCCGCGTCAAAACATCCATCCAAGGATCGCCAAGATCCTCCCCGTTTTCAAGCATTTCTGCTGCAACAAAGGCAAGGGAAGGCGGCGGTGCTGTCGACGCCAAAGGTTGCTGGTTGGGCGTCACAACCCCTGCAGATTGGTCAAATGCCGGGTCAGGCGTATCCAGCAAACCATGCGCACGCGCGAGATCGACCTGCATCAATGCATTCGCCACAGCCGCGTCGCTGGCATTGGTGATCAAAGTGACGTCAAGCACCTCGTCAATTTCCTGATCTCCAAAGCGCATTTGAAGACGACGGTAATTCACTGGTTCAGGAATATCTGAATCGGGCGTCATCGAAATACGCGGCTTTGCAATCAGGTTAATCCCGTGAATTGTCGCAACATCAACGTCAAGATTGGGCGGGGGGGCACCAGCGGACGCCTGAGACAATTGCGCGAAAATATTGTTCCGGGGCGGGCGGTGCGGTGCGAACTCCATACGCATGACCACGCTTTCTTGACCGTTCAAAAATGACCAAACCGCCCCCTTCAAAGGATCGCCATTCACATCGTCAAGACCACGTAAAATGCGCTGTGTCGTTGTCGCGAGCGCATCTGGCGCAGCCAAAGGTTCTCCGACGATCGTTTCGCCATGTGCTGTTTCATAGGGGACGACCTGCCAACCATCAGGCGCGGTGACCTCGATACTGACCAGGCGCTGCTGGAAGACGTGTTCGTCCCATACAATTTTGAAGGTAAAGACAATCGCCGCTGCAACAACCAGCATCAACAGCCCAATAAGCGGCATCATCAATCGCATTGCGACCCATCCTTTAATGTAATTTCTTTTGCAACGCTAACGCTATAGCATTGCGGGCACAACCAAATCGGGCGGGCGGTGACCATCAGCAAAGGTTTTGATGTTCACGATCACCTTCTCGCCCATTTCAATACGGCCCTCGACGGTTGCTGACCCCATATGTGGCAGCAAAATCGCGTTGGGCAATTCCTTCAGGCGTGGGTTTATTTCATTCCCCCGCTCAAACACATCTAACCCGGCGCCTGCAATTTCACCGGCCCGGAGCATCCGTGTCAGCGCATTTTCATCGATTACCTCGCCGCGCGAGGTATTCACAATCACCGCATCAGGTTTCATAAGTTTCAAACGCCGCGCGTTCATCAAATGGAAGGTTGAAGGCGTATGCGGGCAGTTGATCGAAATAACATCCATCCGCGCCACCATCTGATCAAGGCTTTCCCAATATGTGGCGTCTAATGCCTCTTCAATCTCGGGGCGTAGGCGTTTGCGGTTGTGGTAATGCACCTGCATGCCAAAGGCGCTTGCGCGGCGCGCCACCGCCTGCCCAATCCGACCCATCCCAAGAATGCCCAAACGACGCCCCCGAATGCGGCCGCCCATCATCGCCGTTGGCGACCAGCCCTGCCAATCGTTTGATTGGGCCAACCGCAGCCCTTCGGCCAACCGACGCGTGACGCCCAAAATCAGCGCCATGACCATATCGGCCGTATCTTCGGTCACCACACCCGGCGTGTTCGAGACATGAATGCCACGTTCGCGCGCTGTTGCCACATCAATATTGTCGACACCTGCCCCATAATTCGCGATCAACCGCAAATTGGGCCCCGCCCGCGCCAGCAGTTTTGCATCAATTTGATCGGCAATCGTCGCGACCAACACTTCGGTCGTTGCCATTGCCGCAGCCAATTCATCTTGGGTCATTGGTGTATCGTCATCACGCAAGGTCACATCGAACAATTCTTTCATCCGCGTTTCAACAACGTCGGGTAACCGTCGCGTCACAACAACACTTATTCGCTTGCCTGGCATGGGGCGCCTCCCGTGACTTTCCAATTTCCGCATTCCGTGGCAGGTTGCGCCAAAGGGACGCGCAGCACAAGAACCGCGCGCCATATTTTGAGCAGTTGTAAGGTAAACGATGGGCAATTTACGGCGATGGCTTAGGGTGTTTCATGTGGCTGTGCTTGTCTGCGGGTTCAGCGCCGGTTTACTGACCGCGCAAGAGGCCAACGACGCCCCCGCACTTGGCCCTGAAACAAACCTACCGCTACCGAGGTTTGTCTCGCTTAAGGCATCCGAGGCAAACGTGCGGCGCGGTCCATCGTTGTCGCACCGGATCGACTGGGTTTTTCAACGCCGCAACATGCCTCTGCAAGTAATCGCGGAATATGGTCATTGGCGCCGGGTGATTGACCGCGACGGCCAAGGCGGCTGGGTGCATTACACAATGCTATCGGGTGTCCGCACCGTGTTGATCAGCGGCGATGACACGCCGCTGCGCACGAGCCCTTCTGAGGATGCGAGTACACGCGCCGTCCTTGAACACGGGGTGATCGCGCGCCTGGGCAATTGCACCCCATCATGGTGTGAAATCAGCGCGGGCGGCTACGACGGCTGGGCCCCAAAAACGATGATCTGGGGCGTGTCTGATGTGGAAATCAGGGATTAGGTCGCGCTTGCGATCATTCAGGAAACCGCATAGCACGCAAACATGCCCGACACCCATGCCACCCGCCTGAACCTTTCTGCCGGATTGCTATCCGTTGCAGTGGCGTTGGTCTTGGTGATTGCCAAACTCTGGGCCCTTGGGCAAACCGGGTCACTGTCAATCGCCGCGACACTCGCAGATAGTGCGATGGATTTGATGATGTCGCTTGGGGGCTTGGCTGCAATCGCCTACGCTGCAAAACCGGCCGATGACGACCATAATTTTGGCCATACCTCCGCCGAGGACTTAGCGGCGCTTGGGCAATCTCTTTTTATCCTGATCTCAGCCGGAGTCATTGCCACGGCCGCGATTCTGCGGCTGCTTGATGACAATGTCACCTTGCCCGAACACGAAGCCCAAGGGATCGGCGTGATGGTGTTTTCCATCGTGGTCACGCTTGGGCTTGTGATTTGGCAACGGCGGGTCGCAGCAAAGACTGGCAATAAAGTCGTGCAAGCCGACAGCCTGCATTATCTGGGCGATCTGATCCCCAATTTCGGCGCGATCTTTGCGCTATGGGCCTCGGCCAGTTTGGGGCTTGGGCAGATTGATAGCGTGGTCGCACTGGGCGCGGCAGCCCTACTGGCTGTTGGTGCGCTTCGAATCGGCAAGGGTGCGTGGGATGCACTGATGGATCGGCAGGCCGATCCTGCGATGATCCGCGGCATTTGCGCAATCGCGGATGCCTGCGAGGGTATCGAAGGCTATCATGACCTTAAGACCCGCGTTGCAGGTAGCCGGGTGTTTGTGAATATTCATATCGAACTTGATGGTACGCAATCGCTCAGTGATGCCCACGCAAAAGGGGCGGCGCTCCGCCGGGCGATTGTGGCCGCCTATCCGCAAGCAGATGTGTTGATCCACAAAGACCCAATTGGCGTCGAAAAACACCCAGACGATCCACGCCCGTAAGGTGGATCTTGATCCACCCTACGTTGACCCCGCCAACCCTCGCCCTTTCAGAAGCGCATCCACCCCCGGCAAACGCCCCCGGAAAGCAATGTAAAGTTCTGCGGCGTCCACTGACCCGCCCGACGATAGCACGGTTTCTTCCAAACGCTTCGCCGTGTCCGGATCAAACGGATCACCGACCTCTTCGAATGCGTCAAACGCATCGGCGTCCATAACCTCGGACCACATGTAGCTATAGTAGCCGCTCGAATAGCCGTCGCCTGCGAATACATGTGCAAAATGCGGGGTGGCGTGGCGCATGCGGATCGCATGCGGCATGCCGATTTGTTCCAAAACCTGCGCTTGTTTCTGCATCGGATCAGCCGGGGCTGGGCCGTTGTGAAACGCCAGATCAACCAGCGCCGAGGCCACATATTCCACCGTCTGAAACCCCATATCATAGGTCGCAGCACCCAACATGCGGTCTAATAAATCCTGCGGCATCGGCGCACCCGTATCCGCATGGGTCGCAAACTCTGCAAGCACCTCCGGCACCTCGAGCCAATGTTCATATAGCTGGCTGGGCAGTTCCACAAAATCGCGTGCCACCGAAGTGCCGCTAATGCTCTCATAGGTTACATCCGACAACATTTGGTGCAAAGCATGGCCAAATTCATGAAATAAGGTCCGCGCGTCATCATAAGACAAGAGCGCTGGCTTGCCTTCTTCTGGCTTGGCAAAGTTACAGACGTTCACAACATGCGGGCGGATATCGCCGCCGATACGGGTTTGCACCCGCATAGCAGAACACCACGCACCCGATCGTTTTGAGCCGCGCGCGAAATAGTCACCGATGAACACGGCGACATGCACACCGTCGCGCGTGACCTCCCACATACGCACATCGGGATGATAAGTCGGCCCCGCTAACGGCGCGAACTCCAGCCCAAACAACCGGGTCGCGCAGGAAAACGCGGCTTCAATCATCCGGTCAAGTTGCAGGTAGGGCTTCAGCTCCGCCTCATCCAAATCATGCAATTCCTTGCGGCGCTTTTCAGAATAATAGCGCCAGTCCCATGGCTCCAATGGCCCGTCAAAACCATCAGCATGCAACATCTTGGTGAGCACTTGGGCGTCAGCTTCGGCAGCGGCTTTGGCCGGTGCCCAAACCTGCATTAACAAATCATTCACCGCAGCGGGTGTGCCAGCCATTTCGGTTTCCAGCTTAAAATTCGCAAAATTATCATAGCCAAGTAGCTTCGCGCGTGTTTCGCGCAGCTTCAGCGTTTCAGCCGCCAGCGCCCGGTTGTCCGTTTCGCCGCCATTAGCCCCGCGTGCGCACCAAGCCTCATAGGCTTTTTCACGCAGATCGCGCCGATCTGAGAACTGCAAGAACGACACGATCAAAGAACGTGACAGGGTGACAACGGGCACGTCAGCCTCTTTTTCAACACCGGCCGCCTTGGCCGTCGCGATCACAAAATCTGGCAGGCCTGCCAGATCATCGGCCCCCAAAGGCAAGAACCAACTGCGTTCATCCGCCAAGAGGTTTTGCATGAAATCCGTACCCAAGACAGAAAGCCGTGACTTGGCTTCGCGCAACGCGGTCGCATCATCCCCGGACAATTGCGCCCCGGAACGGACAAACCCACGGTGCGTCAACATGAGCACGCGTTGCTGTTCATCCGTCAGATCAAGCGTTTCACGCTGGTTCCAAAGGGTTTCCACTCGCGCAAAAAGCGCTTTATTTTCTGAGACTTCAGAGGCGTATGCGCTTAGCTTGGGCGCAAAATCACGTTGCAATTCCTCGCGTGCTGCATTGCTGTCTGCCCCTGCCAACGCATAAAATGCGCCTAAAACGCGCCCCAGCAATTCATCGGCCGTCTCTAACGCGGTAATCGTGTTGTCGAACGTCGGCCGGTCGGTATTTTCCGCAATCGCTGCGATATTGGCGCGCGATTGGCTTAGGGCCACATCAACGGCGGGCGCAAAATCGGCGTCGGAAATTTGGTCAAACGGGGGCAATCCAAACGGGGTATCCCAATTGCTCAGCAGCGGGTTGGTCATGGTGATCTCCTTTACTGGATAGATATGCTGTGCAGCACATAATTACGAGCGGTGGCGCATACGTTTTTCAAATCGGCGCAACGCAATCGATAGGCTGATTGTCATCGTCAGATAAACCAAGGCGACCACGTTATAGGTTTCGAAATAGCGAAAATTTCCCGCCGCCGTGACCTTGCCCAATTGCGTCACATCCGTCACGCCCAACACGGAAACAAGGCTCGAATCCTTGAGCATCGCAACAAAATCATTGCCAAGCGGGGGAAGGATTGTGCGCAAGGCTTGCGGGAATACGATATGCCTGAACCGTTGCCAGCGGTTCAGGCCAAGCGCCTCTGCAGCCTCGATCTGCCCGATATCGACAGATTGCAGCCCGGCGCGAAACACCTCGGCCAAGAAGGATGCATAGGCCAGCGTCAGTGCGATAATCGCGCGCCAGAGTAGCGAAAAATCACGGGTGCGGATAGGGTCAAGCCCGACCAAATCGGCCGCCCAATTCCATGCCATCACCAGCCCGGGCGCCAAAACAAAGGCCACATAAAGCAGTAGCACGATAATCGGCACGCCGCGCATAATTTCGATGTAAAACCGTGCGATCTGGCGCAAGATGATTGACCGCGACAAGGCCGCCAGCGCCAACACAAGCCCCAGCAAACAGGCCATCGCATAGGCAATCAACGTGACATAGACCGTCACCCAAATCCCTTTACGCAATGTATTCAGCACCTTGGAATAGGTGTCATCCGTAAAGACCTGCCAAAACAAGTAAAGGCCGATCGCAATCACTGCGACCAGCCAATAAGGAAAGTCAGCTTTGCCCGTGGGGTTAGGGTGCAACGAGAAGAACCCTGCGCTTATTCGCCAAGCTTATAGTCAAGGAACCAGCGCGTGTTGAGCGCATCAATCGTGCCGTCAGCCATCATATCCGCAATTGCGGCGTTGATCGGGTCAACCAGATCAGAGCCTTTTGGGAAGATAAAACCGAAATCTTCGGTCCCGAGCTTTTCACCAATAATCTTCAACCCGCCGTCAGAGGCTTCGACATAGCCGTTCCCAGCGGTGCCATCGGTCAATATCAAGTCGACATCGCCGACGCGCAACGCCTGCACGGTGGCCCCAAATGTTTCCATCAATTGAATACGCGGGTTGGCCTCATCGCCGTCCAACACGTCGTAAACACCCACATAAAACGGCGTCGTGCCCGGCTGCGCAGCCATCAACAGATCAGGATCAGCAGCAAAGCCCGCCGCATCATCAAAGCGGTCTTCGTCGCCACGCACCAGAATCACCATTTCAGAGGTCATATAGCTTTCCGAGAAATCAACGATCTCTGCCCGGTCTTCGCGGATCGTGATTCCCGTCATGCCGATATCAAACTGCGCACCTGATACGGCCGGGATCATCGCATCCCAGCTGATGTTTTCATAGGTAATCGTGGCGTTCAGCCGTGTCGCGATTTCCGCCATCGCGTCATATTCCCAGCCCACGGCATTGCCGTCACCATCAATAAACTGCAGCGGCGGGTAGGCGTTTTCCGTGACAACAACAATCTCGCGGCCATCCAGATCAGGCAGGTGGCCATCGGCCAATGCGGTGGTTGCACAAAGCGTAAGGGCAAGTGTCGCGAGCGTTTTCATCGAAATCTCCAATCCGTTTGATTTGAAAAGCAGCCTAGGCCCGTCAACCCGGAACCTGCAAGCCCTTGCCACCGCATACGGCGCAATCTGCGCGCGGCTTGATCGCAATGATCCGCGTTTGGGCATAAAGCGCATCATAAATCAGCAATCGCCCCGCCAATCCATCGCCTGCGCCCGTGATTTTTTTGACCGCCTCAACTGCCATCATCGCGCCGATCACGCCGGGTAATGGGCCAATCACCCCAGCTTCGGCGCAACTTGGCACCAATGCAGGGTCCGGCGCTGTTGGGAAAATACAGGCGTAGCAAGGGCCACCCGACGATGGGTCATAAAGGCTGATCTGCCCTTCCCACTGCGTCAGCGCAGCCGCGATCAGTGGCTTACCCAGCGCCACAGCCGTACGGTTAACCAGATAGCGGGTGTCGAAATTATCGGTGCCATCCAAGATCAGGTCGTAATCAGCGCACAGGTCGCGCGCGACTTCTTCGGTCAGGCGACGGTGATAAGGGTTCACCGTAACAAATGGGTTTTGCGCGCGCATGGCGTCGGCGGCGGAATGCACTTTGGGCATCCCGATATTACGGTCTTGGTGAATGACTTGACGTTGTAGATTGGTGTTTTCGACAAGATCATCATCAATCACACCAATTGTGCCGACCCCGGCCGCCGCCAAGTATTGCAATGCAGGCGCGCCAAGCCCCCCTGCCCCAACAACCAAAACACGGGCATCGCGCAGCGCCTTTTGTCCCGGTCCACCGACCTCGCGCAGCATGATGTGACGTGCGTAGCGGTTCAATTCGGTGTCAGAAAAACTGTCCGGGGTTTGTGTGGGTGTGTCATGTCCGGGCGCACGCGCCTTTAACCTGCCAAGCAAATTCCGATAACCTGCGACCATTATTCCAAACACGACAAACAGCGCCCAAAACCGTGCGTCTCCGCCCGTGGCCATGCGCAACGGATGCCCAACAGGCAAAAGCAGATGCACCAAAATGACTGCGCTGACCAAAAGCCCAAGCATGGCCCAACGCACGCGCATGGGCGCGCCCATAAAGGTCGTGATCGCCCAAAGGGCCAACGCCATTGAGCCGACCATCATCATAGGCCGGTAGACCCAAACCCACCCGCGCCACGCGTGGTCAAATCAAGCATCGCGACAGGTTTAAACCGAGATTGCACCACAGGGGCGACGACCATCTGCGCAATACGCATCCCGTGCTGAATGGTAAAATAATCTTGGCCCCAATTGATCAGAATGATCCCGACAGGGCCGCGATAGTCACTATCAATCGTGCCGGGGCTGTTTACCAAACCAATGCCATGCTTCAGGGCAAGGCCCGATCGCGGCCTGATTTGCACCTCAAACCCTTGCGGGATTGCCATACGCAGCCCTGTCGGCACCAAAACGCGGCGTCCCGGCGGCAATTCAATCGCGCGCTTATCCGCATGGTTCGCGCGCAGATCGGCCCCCGCAGCGCCGGGGGTTTCATAAGATGGCAGGCCAAGACCAACATCAGCCCCTTCGTCCCATTGGATTGCAATTTCTGGTGTCACGTGATGGCCTTTGCGATACGGTCGGCCAATGCGGCAGCGGTGGCGTCTTTAGACATGCGCGGCCAGTCTTCGGCACCATCCGCAGTGATCAAGGTCACGTCATTTTCAGACCCACCCATGATCCCGGTTTCAGGGGACACATCATTGGCCAGTATCCAATCGCACCCTTTGCGCAGACGTTTCGCAGTGGCATTCGCGATCACGTCATCGGTTTCAGCGGCAAAACCGACGACCAACGCAGGGCGGCCCGTTTTCATCTGCGACACGGTTGCCAAAATGTCAGGGTTTTCCGCGAACTCCAGTTTTGGCAGGCCGGATTTATCCTTCTTAATCTTACTGTCACCCGCATTTGCCACATGCCAATCGGCGACTGCAGCTGCAAATACGGCAACATCTGCATCTGGGGCTGCATTGACGGCATCCAGCATTTGTTTGGCTGTTTGCACAGGGACGACACGAACATTCGCAGGTGGGGCAACATCCGCCGGACCGGTCACAAAAGTCACTTCCGCGCCCAGCGCGACTAGCGCCTTTGCAATCGCAGTGCCTTGCGCACCTGACGATCTGTTCGCGATATAGCGCACTGGATCAATCGGTTCATGCGTTGGGCCGGAGGTAACGAGGATATGTTTACCCTTCAACGGCCCATCAGACAAAGCAGCATCAATCGCGGCAATAATATCAGGAGTTTCAGCCAAGCGACCCGGCCCAAATTCGCCGCAAGCCATCGCACCTTCGTCCGGCCCAACAACCAAGACGCCGTCACCTTGCAGGGTCGCCAAATTGCGCTGCGTCGCGGGGTGGTCCCACATGCGCACATTCATCGAAGGGGCAATAAGCACGCGCTTATCCGTGGCCAATAGCAGCGTCGACGCCAAATCATTCGCCAAACCCTGCGCCATTTTCGCCATCAAATCCGCCGTGGCCGGAGCCACAACAATCAAATCAGCCGCACGCGACAATTCGATATGGCCCATTTCGGCCTCATCGGTCAGATCGAACAAATCTTGATAGACTTTGCTGGCTGATAACGCCGAGAGGCTCAGCGGCGTGACAAATTCTGCGCCCGCCTTTGTCAGTACCGGGGTCACCGTTGCGCCTTGTTCGCGCAGACGCCGCAACAAATCCAAGGATTTAAACGCGGCAACGCCGCCCCCAACAATGAGCAAAATATGTTTATCCGTCAACATCCGTTGTCTCCGCTGATCTATCGCCGTGAACTTAGGGCAGTTTCCACCCGAAACACAATGACACCACTGACATAAGGAGGTGCGCCAACGCGCAAATATGTGCTAGGTCAGTCGCAATATTGATCATTTGGGATGCGCTGGAATGTTGCCTAAACTTTCACTTGTTCTTGGCGGGGCGGCCTCTGGTAAATCGGCCTTTGCTGAAAATCTTGTGCAGGCTACTGAGCTGCGACAAATCTATGTCGCAACCGCGCAAGTATACGATGATGAAATGGCGGATAAGGTTGCGCGCCACCGTGATCAGCGTGGTGAACATTGGACAACCATCGAAGAACCAATTGAAGTTGCAAAGGCGCTGGACACGGTCACCAATGACGCCGCCGTGTTGATCGATTGCGCGACACTTTGGCTGACGAACCTTGTTATTGGCGAACACAACGTCCCACAACGAACCGCCGCGTTGCTGGCCGCGATTGACGCCTGCCCGGCTCCCATCGTGATCGTGTCAAACGAAGTCGGCCAAGGCATCGTGCCCGACAACGCGCTGTCGCGCCGTTTCCGCAATGCCCAAGGCCAATTGAACCAACAAATCGCCGCCAAGGCGGATCTTGTTGTGGTGGTGATGGCCGGCCTGCCAATGGTGCTAAAGGGGCATTTACCGTGACCCGGCTGTGGTGGGTGCGCCACGGGCCTACCCATGAAAAAAACTTTGTAGGCTGGCGCGATGTGCCTGCGGATCTATCTGATCAAGCCCTGATTGAGCGGGTTGCGGATCACTTGCCTACAGACGCAGTGGTGATCGCCTCTGACCTCATCCGCGCATCGACCACGGCGGATGCAATCGGGCGGAACCGCACCCGATTGCCTGACCACCCGGACCTGCGCGAATTCAATTTCGGCGCATGGGACGGATTGCATTTTTCGCAGGTCGCGGCCCGTGATCCTGCCCTCAGCCGTGCATTTTGGGAAACCCCCGGCGATTTATGCGCGCCAGATGGCGAAAGCTGGAATGCGGTCGCTGCACGGGTGAACGCGGTCGTTGATAATTTGATAGCGCGGCACAGGGGCCAAGACATCATTATCACCGCTCATATCGGCGTCATCATGACGCAAATTCAGCGGGCAAGCGGCAGCACCGCCTATGAAGCAATGGGACATCACATTGACAACCTGTCGATCACGCAAATGTCGTATGGACCGCAGGGGTGGACGATTGGGCCGATTAATCACTTAGCGTGATGGGATGGGTCACATATTGTGGTTTTGCGAAATGACGATAGCGCGCTAACCTTGCGCCATGACTTATCAACTTTACATCGGTGATCGCACCTTTAGCAGTTGGTCGCTTCGCGGCTGGCTAATGCTCGAAAAATTCGGGCTAGATTATAACACCAACATTGTTGGGCTTTACGCGGGCACATACCGGGAAGAACTGGCTCATCTTGCCCCGGCACGCACAGTACCCGCGATGCAAACCCCCGAAGGCTATGTGCTGACTGATAGTCTGGCGATGGGGGAAACGCTGGTTGAAAGGCACCCAGAGGTGAACCTTTACCCCAGCGATGGCGCAGCGCGGGCGTTGGCGCGCACCATTACCCATGAAATGCATTCTGGGTTTATGGCGCTACGCGATGCCTGCCCGAATATGATCACCCATGTCTGGGATGGTTTTGAACCATCAGATGCAGTGCTTGCCGACGTCGCGCGTATCGAGGAACTTTGGGCGCTGGCACGGTCGCGGCACGGGCAAAATGGGCCGTGGCTTTTTGGCGAATACTCGCTAGCCGACGTATTTTATGCACCGGTCGCACTACGCATGACGACCTATGATTTACCTGCCAGCCCGACCGCGCAGGCTTATATTGACGCCCACCTCAATGACCCTGCGTTTTTGGCGTGGCGCGAAGCGTCGCAATCTGAAACCTATGATCCCTGGCCTTATCCGATGGATCTTGGCCGCAAACCTTGGCCCGGCGACGAATCTTAACCATTCGTAAACCACGACCACGTAACCGTTAACCAAAAGCGGAGCATGGTCATGGTCGCACAGGCCTATACAGTAGCATTTGAGGGGATCGATGCCCGGTTAGTCGAGGTGCAATGCGCCGTCAGCCCGGGCATCCCAGCGTTTTCAATCGTTGGGCTACCTGACAAAGCGGTATCAGAAGCGCGCGAAAGGGTCCGCGCGGCCCTAACCGCCATGGCCATTGCGTTGCCGTCGAAACGGATCACCGTCAACCTATCCCCTGCCGACCTGCCCAAAGAAGGATCACATTTCGACTTACCGATTGCGCTCGCGCTTCTTGCGGCGCTTGAAATCATCCCGTCAGATCAAGCGGCCCAAACCGTGGCCTTAGGGGAACTATCGCTTGATGGAACACTTGTTCCCGTGGTTGGCGCGCTGCCCGCAGCGATGGCCGCCGCCGAAGAAGACCGCACATTGTTATGCCCACACGCCTGCGGGCCAGAGGCCGCTTGGGTCGGGGCCGCAAATGTGATCGCGCCGCGTACATTGGCGGATGTGGTCCGGCATTTCACCGGACAATCAGTGCTTGCACCATCTGAACCGGGCGAAGTGCACCGCCCCGCAAACATGCGCGACCTGTCAGAGGTCAAAGGCCAAGAGCGCGCCAAACGCGCGCTTGAAATTGCAGCAGCCGGGCGCCACCATCTGATCATGGTAGGGTCGCCTGGATCAGGAAAATCCATGCTCGCCGCGCGCATTCCGGGTATTCTGCCGCCGCTTACCCCTGTCGAGGCCCTAGAGACATCGATGATCCATTCGCTGTCAGGCCTGCTGGACGAAGGCGGCATCAACCGCGAATGCCCGTTTCGCGAACCGCATCACACCGCGTCCATGGCCGCAATCGTCGGCGGAGGGCGCACCGCCAAACCCGGTGAAATCAGCCTTGCCCACAACGGCGTTTTGTTCATGGATGAATTCCCCGAATTTGCGCGCACCGTGCTCGAAACGCTGCGCCAGCCAATTGAAACAGGCGAAGTGGTCGTGGCCCGCGCCAATGCGCATGTGCGTTATCCCTGCCGGTTTATGCTCGTCGCGGCTGCGAACCCCTGCAAATGCGGATACCTGTCTGACCCCGCCCGCGCCTGCACGCGGGTGCCGCTATGTGGCGACGATTATTTGGGGCGGATATCTGGGCCGTTGATGGACCGGTTTGATCTGCGCATCGAAGTCCCGCCCGTCGCGTTCACTGACCTCGACTTGCCTCAAGATGGCGATAGTTCCGAAACAATCGCCGCGCGCGTGGCAATAGCGCGCGAACTGCAATCAGCGCGGTTTTCGGGGCATGCCAAAATGCGCGTAAACGCGGACGCCGAAGGAAACGTGCTTGAAGAAATCGCAACCCCAGACGCTGACGGGCGCGATTTGCTGCTGAAAGTCGCGGAACGATTTGGGTTATCGGCGCGGGGCTACCACCGGGTGCTGCGGGTCGCGCGCACCATCGCCGATTTGGACGGATCAAACGAAGTACGCAAACCCCATGTGGCCGAGGCAGTCAGCTACCGGCTGTCCCTTTCGAATGAAGCCTGAACAAATCGCGCAATTTCCATCAAGGCTGCGCGCGCTTGTGGAATATATCCGACAAACATTTGCCAAACATGCGGGACATCCTCCCAAATCTTTAGCGTTGCAGCGCCACCCAAAACATCTGCCATACGCACAGCGTCATCGCGCAAAGCTTCATTGCTTCCGACCTGAATCAGAACCCGGGGCGCGCCGGCAAACTGCGCGAATAGTGGCGATGCACGCGGATCGGCGCGATCCGCCCCACAAAGATACCGATCGACGACTTCCTCCATCCGGGGCACTGGCAACAACACTTCGGATTTTGTCTGCAAGCTGGGGCCGCTTAGGGTTAAGTCAGTCCAAGGGGACATCGCGAATGCGGCGCACGGATGGTCACCTTGCGCGACCAGATGCGCAAGCAACGCCAACATCAATCCGCCACCAGCGCTGTCGCCGCCAATTATGATATCTTTGGGCCGATAGCCTTTGGCGATTAACGCGCCCCATGCGGCAAGTGCATCGTCAAACGCAGCCGGAAATGGGGCGTCTTGCAATAACCTATAATCAGGGGCGCAAACACGCACCCCTGTCAGTTTTGATATATGCCCAAGCAACCCGCGATAGGCTGTTCCGCTTCCGGCAAAATAGGCGCCGCCGTGCAAATACAGGATGACGCGCCGGGGTTCCACCGGACCGACACTGACCCAATGAAGGGTCAAATCATTTAGCGCCTCTTGCAGGTGACAAATAAGCGGCGGTCCCCGAAAAAGCCGAGGCCCAAGAAGATCAAATGCCCGTTTTGCCCGCGTCGGCGACTTTGAAAGCCCCAGCATGGGCCGCACAAAAAAGCGCAGCCCAAGATTAAGCAATCTTAGACGCAAATCAGCTGGCCTTTCGTGCCTCAATAGCTTGCCAGATTTTTTCCGCGATATTGACGCCATCAAAACGTTCAAGTTCTTGAATGCCAGTAGGCGAGGTCACGTTGATTTCAGTGAGCCAATCACCGATCACATCAATGCCTACAAAAACTTGGCCTTTTTCGCGCAAAAGCGGGCCAATTTTGGCGCAGATTTCGCGGTCACGATCGGTCAGGTCAACCTTCTCGGGGCGCCCACCGACATGCATGTTAGAGCGCGTTTCGCCTTTTGCAGGCACGCGATTGATCGCGCCAACTGGTTCACCATCCACAATAATCACACGTTTATCGCCCTTGCTGACAGCGGGCAGGAATTTTTGCATGATCAACGGCTCGCGGTTAATCCCGCTGAACAATTCATGTAATGAGGCAAGGTTGCTATCAGCATGTGCAAGCTTGAACACACCCGCGCCGCCATTGCCATAAAGCGGTTTTAGGATGACATCGCCATGCTCTTCGCGAAACCCACGTAACGTATCAAGATCACGCGCGATCATCGTTGGAGGCGTGAGATCTGGGAAGCCCAGCACCAGCAGTTTTTCGGGATAATTGCGCACCCAAAACGGGTCGTTGACCACAAGTGTTTTCGGGTGGACCATATCCAGAATATGCGTCGTCGTGATATATCCCATGTCAAATGGCGGGTCTTGGCGCAGCCAAACCACGTCAAAATCCGCCAAATCGACGGTTTGTTCGTCGCCCAAAATCGCGTGATCACCTTTGATGCGCTGCACCGTGAGCGGCCAACCGCGCGCGGTCACACGTCCCTGATCGTAAGCCAATTTATCCGGGGTATAGTAAAATAGCGTATGGCCGCGCGCTTGTGCTTCTTCGGCGATCCGAAACGTGCTGTCGGCGTCGATATCGATCGGGCCGATCGGGTCCATTTGGAAAGCAATTTTCAGCGACATGGGGCAACCTCTTTGCATCTAGTGTTGCCTGATACATGGCGCAGGCCCCGACCTAGTGCAATGGGCAGTCATGTTTCCATGAATGCGTTTTCAATCACTTTCACGCAACCAACCGCGTCGACCAACGCCAAATCAAAGCGCACATCAGTGAGTTGCCCTCGCGGTTCGCCAGCCAAAAATTCGGAAGCGCTGCCACAAATACGGTCCATTTGTTTGCGGCTCAGCCGGGTCGCCGCGCGCGCGAAACTACGGCTTTTCTTAACTTCGACAAAAACAACCGTGTCGCCGTGGCGGCAAATCAAATCAATTTCACCGCTTTGGCCGCACCAGCGTTCACCGGCAACCCGGTGATTGCGCCGCACATAATCGCGTGCGACAATCGCTTCAGCCGCAAGCCCTGCGTGATATCCGGTTTGTCCCGTCACTCATCATCCTTCATACCAAGCGCGGTCTGATAAACCTGCCTGCGCGGCAGGCCCAACGCACCGGCCACGACCGTCGCTGCGTCTTTCACCCGCATCGTTTGCATCGCTTCACGCAGCGCGTCTTCGACGTCCAATTCAGCGACATCAGTCGCCCCGGCACGCCCAACCAGCACAACCAATTCGCCTTTCACTGCACGCCCATCAAAGGCATCTGCCAATTCCATCAAGGTTCCGCGCTGCGTTTCTTCAAATTTCTTTGTCAGTTCGCGGCAAACAACGGCCTGCCGATCCCCCCCTAAAACATCGCGCAAATTCCCTAACATTTCACCAACGCGTTTGGGGCTTTCATAAAAAACCAACGTAAACGGCACATCGCGCAGCGCCGCAATCTCGGTTTCGCGTTGTTGCTTTGCCGCAGGTAAGAAACCAACAAAGGCGAATCGGTCCGTTGGCAGCCCAGACACGGTAAGCGCGGCCAAAACCGCGGATGCGCCCGGTGCAGCCGTCACAAAAAGCCCTGCTGCAATCGCAGCAACGCCGAGCTCATATCCCGGGTCAGCGACCAATGGCGTTCCCGCCTCAGAGACGTAAGCGACTGACTTTCCATCCTGAATGTCGCTCACCAGTCGCGCGACCGCGCCTTCGCCACTGTGGTCATGAAAGGCCACAACCTTGCGCCCGTTCAGCGGCACACCGTGGATTTCCATCAGTTTGCGGGCTGTGCGTGTGTCTTCGGCGGCAATTAAATCAGCACTGGCAAGGATATCGAGGCCGCGCAACGTCATGTCGCGTGCTGACCCAATCGGGGTAGCGACAAAGTAAAGACCTGCAGAGAGTGGCTTGTTAATGAAATTCATACCTAGACCCGCGTGTCCCCTGCTTTATGATGGCGGCTAAATGGCGTTGACACCAAATTCAGACCAGCGCCCGATCCTGGAGGGATACCGCAAATGTTCGCCCAATACAGTAGTGCACGTCAGCTTGTTGCACGTTTTTTCGCTTTTACCGCTTTGCTTTGGTTGGCGGCCTGTGACGTTACCGTCGATCCGAACGCCAATGTTGGGCAAGACATCGACCCTGGCGATCCGGTGCCTGTGGCGCTTTTGGTACCGCGCGGGTCTGGCACGGGCAGTGATGATTTCCTTGCGCAGAACCTTGAAAATGCCGCGCGTCTTGCAATCGCGGACCTAGAAGGCGCGACAATTGAGCTGCGTGTTTATAGCACCGCAGGCGATCCAGCCACTGCGGCCAATGCGGCTGTAACAGCCGTCAATGATGGTGCCAAAATTATCCTTGGGCCGCTTTATAGTGAAGCTGCGAACGCCGTTGGTGTGGCCGTCGCGGGGCGCAATGTGAACGTCTTGTCGTTCTCGAACACGACCAGCATCGCAGGCGGCAACGTGTTTGTACTGGGCGCAACATTTGAAAATACGGCCAACCGTCTGGTACAATATGGCACCCGCACCGGGATTAACCGCTATCTGATTGCTTACGGCGATGACCCTGCAGGCCAAGTCGGCAGCCAAGCCATTGCGCAAGCCGTCCAAAATAACGGCGGCCAAGTTGTCGGCATGGAAAGCTACCCCTTGTCACAACAAGGTATCTTTACATCGACACGGCGCATTGTCTCAAGCGTGCGCAGTTCTGGGGCGCAAGCCGTGTTCACCACTGCTGGCGCCACGGCTGATCTTCCGATTATCGCGACCGCATTGCCTGACGCAGGTATGAGCGACAATGTGAACTTTATCGGGCTAACACGTTGGGATACGGTCCCGCAGCTTTATGCACTGCCGGGCGTGCAAGGCGGTCTGTTTGCGATGCCGGATCAATCCACAGCGACTTTGTTCGCCAACCGCTATTCAGCAACCTACGGCCAAGCCCCGCACCCGCTCGCAGGTCTGGCCTATGACGGAATCGCAGCGATCGGCGCACTGGTCGCCGCAGGAAATACAGAAGCTCTGACCAAAGCCGCACTCACCAGTCCGCAGGGGTTCCGTGGCACATCGGGTGTCTTCCGCTTGCTACCAAACGGGCTTAACCAGCGCGCATTGGCCATCGCAACCATTCAAGAAAATCAGGTGATCATCCTTGAACAAGCCCCACGCAGTTTTGGCAACGCCGGTCTCTGACCACCCAGCCGAACCACACCAAAGCACGCCGGATAGTTTGATCTGTCCGGCGTCTACTATTTTCGATCACGTCCAAGTCGGCGCCGACCTGACCGAGGCAATCAATGCCGCGCAGTCTGAAAAAGAAGTGCGCGCAGAAACCGTGCGCATTTTATCTGCGGCACGAAAAAATGGGCGTACTGCGATTGCGAACGCTCTTTGTGCTCAACCTTTTGCAGCCAGACCCGCGACACACGCGTATAGCTGGCTGACCGATCAAATCGTGACATTGGTGCTTGAGGTGTCAACACAACGGTTGCACCCGCTGCCCAACCCAACCCAAGGTGAAAAGCTGTCGCTCATCGCGGTTGGCGGATATGGGCGCGGCGAAATGGCCCCCGAATCGGACGTCGATCTTTTGTTTTTGACGCCGTACAAAATGACCCCCTGGGCCGAAAGCGTGATCGAATCCATGCTTTACATACTGTGGGACCTGAAACTGAAGGTCGGGCATGCCAGCCGCACCGTCAAAGATTGCGTGCGTTTGGCCCGCGAAGATTACACAATCCGCACCTCACTAGTTGAATATCGCTATATCGCGGGCGATGCCCCGCTGGCAGAACACTTGGGTGAACAGCTTTGGGAAGACCTATTTAAGAACACAGCCGGGGAATTTATCGAAGCCAAGCTTGAGGAACGCGCAGAGCGCCATCGCAAGCAAGGTGGACAGCGCTATGTTGTTGAACCAAACGTCAAGGAAGGCAAAGGCGGCCTGCGCGACCTGCAATCTTTGTACTGGATCAGTAAGTATATCTACGACGTCAAAAAAGCGTCCGAGCTTGTAGAGCTTGGTGTTTTTTCAACGGAAGAATTCGAAACATTTGTCACCGCCGCTGATTTTTTGTGGGCCGTGCGTTGCCACATGCATCTGATCACCAAACGCGCCACAGATCAGCTGACATTTGATCTTCAGGTCGAGGTCGCGAATGCAATGGGTTACACCGATCACGGCGGACGCCGCGCGGTAGAACATTTCATGCAGGCCTATTTCCGACAGGCCAACCGTGTCGGCGAGTTGACCCGCATCTTTCTTACCGCGCTTGAGGCAACCCATACCAAGCCGGAACCTATGCTGCTTCGGCTTTTCGGACGCCGTAAAAAGGCCAAAGCGCCTTATGCAATTAAGCAAAACCGCCTGACAATCGCAGACGAAGACGCGTTTTTCGCGGACAAAGTTAACATGCTGCGTATCTTTGAAGAGGCTTTGCGCACAGGCACTTTACTGCACCCGGACGCCATGCGGTTGATCGCAGCGAACCTAGCACAGATCGATGATGATTTACGCCAAAACCGCGAGGCACGGCGCATTTTTCTTGATCTTTTATTGAAGCACGGGAACCCCGAACGCGCGCTGCGCCGGATGAACGAACTTGGGGTGCTTGACGCCTTCATTCCCGAATTTGCGCCAATCGTCGCGATGATGCAGTTCAATATGTATCACCACTACACCGTCGATGAACACACGATCCAATGTATCAGCAATCTTGCCCAGATCGAACGCAAAGAGCTGATCGAAGAGCTTCCTGTCGCCTCAGGGATATTGGAACGCGGTATCAACCGCAAAGTGTTATATATCGCGCTTTTGTTGCACGATATCGGCAAGGGGCAGAAAGAAGATCACTCTATTCTAGGCGCGCAGATTGCCCGCAAAGTGGCCCCAAGGTTGGGATTAAATAAGAAGGAATGCGAGACCGTCGAATGGTTGATCCGTTATCACCTGCTGATGTCGGATGTGGCGCAAAAACGCGATATTTCGGAACCGCGCACCGTGCGCGGCTTTGCAAAGGCCGTGAAATCGGTGGAACGGCTTGATCTACTGACGGTGCTGACGGTCTGCGATATCCGCGGGGTTGGGCCCGGCACATGGAACAACTGGAAAGCGGTGCTGATCCGCAACCTTTATAAAGCTACCAAAAGTGCGCTTCAAAACGGGCTTGAGGATTTGAATCGCGAAACCCGCGAAGCAGAGGCAAAACGCGCACTGCGCACTGCGCTTGCGGATTGGCCCGCAAAGGACATCAAAACCGAAATCGCGCGCCACTATGGCCCCTATTGGCAGGGCATGCCTTTGGCCAGCCATGTGACATTTGCGAACCTGTTGCGCGGTATTTCGGATGATGAATTGCGGCTTGATCTGATGCTGGACGAAGATCGCGACGCCACGCGCACATGCTTTGCCATGGTCGATCATCCGGGGCTGTTTAGCCGGATGACCGGGGCGCTGGCGCTTGTGGGTGCCAATGTCGTCGATGCAAGCAGCTATACGTCAAAAGACGGCTACGTTACGGCGGTATTCTGGATTCAAGACAACGACGGAAACCCCTACGAAGAATCGCGCCTGCCGCGCCTGCAACAGATGATTTCTAAAACGCTAAGTGGCGATGTCGTTGCCCGCGATGCGCTTGTCAGCAAAGATAAAATCAAAAAACGCGAACGCGCATTTAAGGTTCCGACCAATATCACATTTGATAACGATGGGTCCGAAATTTACACGATCATCGAAGTTGAATCGCGTGACCGTCCCGGCCTGCTTTATGATCTGACCCGGACTTTGGCCAATAGCTATGTCTATATCGCCAGCGCCGTGATCGCGACCTACGGCGAACAGGTTGTTGATACGTTCTATGTTAAAGACATGGTTGGGTTGAAATTCTATTCTGACACCAAACGCGCCACCCTAGAACGCAAGCTGCGCGAAGCCATCGAACAAGGCGCAGAGCGGGCGCATAAATGAAACCTATCCGTCTGATGTCTGGCTTTTTCACCGTCGGAATTTGGACGCTGGCCAGCCGGTTGCTAGGCTTTGTGCGTGACATCATGATCGCGGCCTTTCTTGGGACCGGCCCCGTGGCCGAGGCATTTTTGGTCGCATTTTCATTGCCCAATCTGTTTCGTCGCTTTTTCGCCGAAGGCGCGTTCAACATGGCCTTTGTTCCGATGTTTTCCAAAAAACTCGAAGGCGATAACGGCGCGCATCAATTTGCCCAAGATGCCTTTGTCGGGATGACCGTCGTGCTCACCGGATTCACGATCCTTGGCATTATCTTTATGCCTTTGCTGGTCACCGCGATGGCCAGCGGGTTTATCGGGGATGCCCGGTTTGATTTGGCAGTGGCCTACGGGCGATTTACCTTTCCCTATATCTTATTCATCTCATTGGCCGCCCTGTTGTCGGGGGTTTTAAATGCAACGGGCCGGTTTATGGCTGCCGCTGCGGCCCCCGTTTTGCTGAATGTGATCTTTTTAATCGCCATCATTGGGACAGCCATGTGGGGCAGCAGCACGCAAGAGGCACAAAGCCACGCAGTTGGCACCGCACTTGCAATGGCGGTGCCCGTTGCCGGCATTGCGCAAATGGCACTGGTCTGGTGGGCGGCAGCGCGGGCGGGGTTCCCGCTGCGGCTGCGACGTCCAAAGATGACACCTGAATTGAAACGCCTCGCAATCATCGCCGCCCCTGCTGCACTTGCGGGTGGGGTCGTGCAAATCAACCTGTTGGTTGGTCGCCAAGTTGCCAGTTTTTTTGACGGTGCAGTGGCTTGGCTGAACTATGCGGATCGCCTGTATCAACTGCCGCTTGGCGTTGTGGGCATCGCGATTGGTGTTGTCCTACTTCCTGATCTGTCCCGCCGTTTGCGCGCAGGCGACACCGAAGGGGGGCAAAACGCGTTTAACCGGGCTTGCGAAATCAGTCTCGCACTTACCATCCCGGCAGCCGTCGCGCTAATGGTGATCCCCACACAGCTGGTCAGCGTCCTTTTTGAACGCGGCGCGTTTGACACGACCGATACCGCCGCGACCGCCATTGCCGTTGCAATCTACGGGTTGGGGCTGCCCGCGTTCGTAATGCAAAAAACGCTTAACCCGCTGTTTTTCGCCCGGGAAGATACCAAACGCCCCTTCTACTACGCGCTGGTCGCACTTGTGTTGAATGCGGGGCTCGCGATTGGGCTGGCCCCTTACATCGGCTATATCGCCGCCGCCATTGGGACCACATTGACCGGTTGGGCGACGGTGCTGCTTTTGTGGAACGGTGCGCGTGATATGGATGGGGCGGCGCATTTTGATGCGCGGTTCAAGCGACGGTTACCACGTATTTTGGGCGCATCGATAGGGATGGGTGCTATTCTTTGGCTCACCGCTTTCGTACTTGCGCCCCACTTTGAAGTGGCAACACTGCGTTACGGGGCGCTGTTGCTCCTCGTTGGGACCGGGATCATCAGCTATTTCGGAATTGGGCACATGGTAGGTGCGTTCAAGATCGCTGAATTCAAACGCAGTTTGCGCCGCTAGGATCGCTGCCGCATCCGGCGCAAGAATGCCGCCCACCCACCGGGCGCAAGCAAAAGCGACAGTGCAAAGCCGACGATAAACGCAGATAATTCCGCGACCCAGCCATAGCCGGTATCAAAAATCAGCCCGAATACCAGTTGCAAGCCAAGCAACACAGCAATCAGGCGAAACGCCTTCAACTGGTTTTCGCCCATCGCCCTAAGATTCAGCCAAAGCGCATAAGTATAAGCCCCGATCAGCCCGTAAACAGGCGGAAAGCCCCCAATCAACGGGTAGTTATTTGGGGCGATCAATCCAAACGCGATGGCCCCAACTACGGCGGTAACACCATAAAGCACAAGGATTTTAACCCCGCCGTAAAACTCTGCCGTGAACTTGCCCAAGGCCAATGTCAGCGCCGCGCAAAACGCCATCTGCGTGAGACCCGTGTTGATAAACGGATAGGTCACAAACCTCGCAAGCAAAGTCGCTGAATAGTCATTGTTTATCATAACGCGGTCTAAGACAGCACTAGAAAATCCGTATGTTTGGATCGCGTCCAAACGCCAGCCAACACCGCGTTGCCCGCCGACGATCCCTACATCAGCAAGCTGCAAAACGGCCTCGACCCCAATAATCGCCAGTGCCAACACAATGATGATGGGCGGAATAGCATTGATTGGACTTTCGGGTTTCATCATATAGCCTTGAGATGTTGAAGTTGACGGGTCTGTCTGGCATGGGTATGCGACCCCTGCCCTGAAATCCAGCCCGGACATTTGCACAATGACAGATACAACATTCACGCCTCGCGTTTTTTCTGGAATCAAACCCTCTGGCGGGCTGACGCTTGGCAACTATCTTGGCGCGATCAAACGGTTTGTGGGCATGCAGGGCCAGATGGAAACCATCTATTGCGTGGTCGATATGCATGCGATCACCGTCTGGCAGGACCCCAAGGAACTGGCCCATATGACCCGCGAGGTCGCCGCCGGCTATTTAGCTGCCGGGCTTGATCCGTCACAGTCGATCCTGTTCAACCAAAGCCAAGTCGCCGCACACGCGGAACTTGGCTGGATTTTCAACTGCGTGGCGCGTGTTGGCTGGATGAACCGCATGACCCAGTTCAAAGACAAGGCAGGCAGCAACGCTGAAAAAGTGTCATTGGGCCTATACGCATACCCTTCGCTGATGGCCGCAGATATTTTGTTATATCACGCCACCCACGTACCCGTTGGCGAAGACCAAAAGCAGCATGTTGAACTGACCCGCGATATCGCGGCTAAGTTTAACCATGACTATAAGGTCGATTTCTTTCCGGCCACAGAACCCGTGATCGAAGGCCCCGCCATGCGGATTATGAATCTGCGTGACGGCACCAAGAAAATGTCGAAATCCGGCGAAAGCGATATGGAACGCATCAACATGACCGACGATGCCGACAAAATCGCGAAAAAGTTCAAAAAGGCGAAAACAGACCCCGAACCGCTGCCCGAAACGGTCGAAGGATTGGCCAGCCGCCCCGAGGCCCGCAATCTGGTCGAAATCTACGCTGCCTTGGATGACACCACCCCCGAAGCCGTCATCGCGCAATATCCCGGCGCGGGTTGGGGCACATTCAAGCCCGCACTTGCCGATTTGGCGGTCGCCAAGCTCTCGCCCATTTCCGAAGAAATGGCGCGGCTGATGGATGATCCGGCAGAAATCGACCGCACCTTGGCCGCAGGCGCCGACAAAGCGCGCGCCATCGCTGAACCGATTCTCAAACAAACCTATGACATCGTCGGGCTGTTGCGCGGATAGGCTGTTGTCACAAAAATGAATCGCGGCAGGGCGACCATGGGGCTGCGCGCATCGATTCGCACTTCGCGCCCGGCCCAAAGCGTTACGTCCCGCCCCTGTTAGACGCTTGGTCATCACGGCGTTCGATGTCCCCCCGGCATCGAACGCCAATTCTGACGGTCCGTTCAAAACCGTTGCCACTATGCAAGCAATGCGCCAATATCCCCGGAACGGGAGAATACTGAACATGCGTAAGTTCTTGGTTGTACTTGATGATAGTCGTGAATGCCTGAATGCGATGCGCTTTGCCGCCATGCGTGCTTCGTCGACGGGTGGCGGTGTAGCGATCTTATCCGTCATCCCCCCGGATGAATTTAACCATTGGATTGGCGTGGCAGAAATCATGCGTGCCGAGACCCGCGAACGTATCGAAGTGCATTACGAAGTCTTTGCCAAATGGATGCGTGACCGTCAAAATGTGCACCCAGAGCTAATAATCCGCGAAGGCGAACCTATCGTAGAGATCATAAACCAAGTCACTGAAGACCCTGAAATCGGCGTCTTAGTCTTGGGTGCTGGCACGGATAACAAAGGGCCCGGTCCGCTGGTCACGCAGCTCACCCGTCAATCCGGCAGCCTGCCGATTCCGATCACCATTGTGCCCGGTGATCTGTCAAAAGAGCGGCTTGAGGCCATCACCTAGTTTAGAACCATTCCAAACCTTGACACGCGCGAGCCCAAGGCGCATATCATAGCCCTGACAAAAAAGGTTTGACCGATGTTCATTCAGACAGAATCTACGCCCAACCCCGCAACACTGAAGTTCTTGCCCGGCCAGAACGTGCTGGACGCGGGCACTGCCGATTTTCCAAGCGTCGAAGCTGCCGAGAATTCTCCGCTAGCAAAGCGTATCTTTGCGGCAGGTAAAGTGACCGGCGTTTTCTTTGGCAATGATTTTGTGACTGTGACAAAGGCCGATGATGTCGAATGGGACCATATTAAGCCCGGAATTTTGGGCGCGATCATGGAGCACTACCAATCAGGTCAACCCGTCATGGCCGACGACCACGCCCCAGCCAGCGGTCACGCGGAACATGCAGGCGAAGACGGCGAAATCGTCGATCAGATCAAAGAACTGCTAGACACCCGCGTGCGCCCTGCTGTGGCCCAGGACGGCGGCGATATCACGTTCCACGGCTTTGACCGCGGTATCGTTTACCTGCACATGCAAGGTGCCTGCGCAGGTTGCCCATCGTCCACATTGACGTTGAAAATGGGCATTGAAAACCTGCTGCGTCACTATATCCCCGAGGTGGTCGAGGTGCGCCCCGTTGCCGCCTAAGCCGACAATCATTGCTTTTGATACATCGGCGGCGCATTGCGCCGCCGCTTTGTTGTTGGGCGACCGGGTTGTCACCCGCATCGATGAGATGGCCAAAGGCCAAGCTGAACATTTGATGCCGATGGTGAACGAAGTATTAGCTGCCGAAGGGCGCACATGGGCAGATATCGATGCCATCGGCGTTGGCATTGGGCCCGGCAATTTTACAGGCATCCGGATCAGCGTTGCCGCCGCGCGTGGCCTGTCGCTTGGTCTTGGAAAGCCTGCGATTGGCGTTTCAACGCTTGAGGCCCAAGTTTACGGCCTTTCCGGGGTTATCGCGTCATGCCTGCGCGCGCCGCGTGGGCGGGTCTATATGCAAGGGTTTTGCAATGGGCCGACAACAAAACCCGCGCTGTGCGATATGCGCGCAGATGAAATGCCTGAGCTGCCAGCGAAGGCAGAGCCGCAGGTCTGTGGCGATGCCGCAGCCGAAGTTGGCGCGTTGATGGGATGGCGACCCGTTGCCGCACAAGCGCCCTATATCGTTGGTATCGCCAAATTAGCCCGCGCGCGGATGCATTCGAATACCGCTCGCCCCGCGCCGCTTTATCTGCGGCCTGCGGATGCCGCGCCTCCGCGTGACCCAGCACCCAAAATTCTGACATGACACCGCTGGCGCTTGCCCAGCTGCATGCAGCAGCGTTTACCCAAACACGCGCGTGGTCCGAGGGCGAGTTCACAAGCCTGCTAAAACAACCCGGCGCGATTCTTTGTGCGCAAGAATTTTGCTTTGCCTTACTGAGGGTGACATTAGACGAAGCCGAAGTGCTTACAATTGCGACGGCCCCGGATCAGCGGCGCAAAGGGTATGCCGCGCAGATCCTGTTACGGGCTGAAGTATCTGCCCAAAAATCGGGCGCAACCACCGTATTTCTCGAAGTGGCAGAGAATAACCACGCGGCGATTTCCCTTTATACAAAGGCTAGTTATGCCCAAGTGGGCCGGCGCCCAAATTATTATACGCCCAAAGATGGGGCACCTATTGCCGCCCTCGTGCTACAAAAACAACTTTAGCGCGATTAACCCTGCGTAACCCCCTGATTTTGACCCCATTGTATTGGCAATGATCGTTCAATCATTGAAAAACCTGTTGATCTTCCGCGTTAGTCAGGGCCTTATCTGTTGATGGACCGACGTTAAGATCGGCTCGACAAATTCATAGGGGCGGCGCATCGCGCCAAAAATGCCTCACATAAAGACTTGGGAGACCATAATGACCCTTACACAAAAACTCTTTGGCGCTGCGGCGACCGTCGCTTTGACAGCTGGCGCTGCTGCCGCTGACCCCGCGATCCTGTTTGATCTGGGTGGTAAATTCGACAAATCATTCAACGAAAGCGCATATAATGGTGCCGAGCGTTGGGCAGCTGAAACCGGCGGCACATACGCTGAAGTTGAAATCCAATCTGACGCGCAGCGCGAACAGGCGATCCGTCGCTTTGCCGAATCTGGTGCAAACCCAATCGTGATGGCTGGCTTTTCATGGGCGACACCGCTGGCCGAAGTTGCAGCCGACTACCCAGACACCGCATTTACCATCATCGACATGGTTGTTGACGCGCCAAACGTCCGTTCCGTTGTCTTTAACGAACACGAAGGTTCTTACCTTGTTGGGATGATGGCTGCGCTGTCATCAGAAACGGACACAGTGTCATTCGTCGGCGGCATGGATATTCCGCTGATCCGCAAATTCGCATGTGGCTACGCCCAAGGCGCGTTGGCAGCGAACCCCGACGTCACAGTCATTTCAAACATGACAGGCACGACACCTGCGGCGTGGAATGACCCGGTAAAAGGCTCTGAGCTGACACTGGCACAAATCAGCCAAGGCGCTGACGTTGTGTTTGCTGCCGCTGGCGGCACAGGCGTTGGTGTTTTGCAGACAGCCGCTGATGAAGGCATCCTGTCTATCGGTGTTGACGCGAACCAAAACCACCTGCACCCAGGCATGGTTCTGACATCAATGATGAAACGCGTGGACCTTGCGGTTTATGACGCAATGTCAGACGGCCCAGACATGGAAACTGGATTTAACGTGATGAGCGTTGCCAACCACGGTGTTGGTTTTGCAATGGACGCGAACAACGAAAACATCGTTGGCTATGACGTGCTTGCCGCCGCTTATGCAGCTGCGGCTGCAATCGAATCTGGCGAATTGGCCGTGCATGATTACTCAACCGACGAAACCTGCCCCGCGCTTGATTTCTAAGCAAACGCATTAGGCTATACAAATTCGGGGCCGCGCGGCTACAGTTGCGCGGCCCCTCCTATTTCCAGACAGGTATCCTATGTCCGACACTGCCCCAGCGATTGAACTCAAAGGTATTTCCAAGGCCTTTGGCCCTGTGCAAGCTAATAAAGACATCTCGATCCGCGTGATGCCGGGCACGATCCACGGGATCATCGGGGAAAACGGCGCGGGCAAATCAACGCTGATGTCGATCCTATATGGGTTCTACAAAGCCGACGCTGGTGAGGTGTTTATCGGCGGCGAAAAGAAAAATATTACCGATAGTCAGGCGGCCATCGCTGCGGGCATCGGAATGGTGTTCCAGCACTTTAAACTGGTTGAAAATTTTACGGTGCTTGAAAACATCGTGCTTGGTGCCGAGGATTCCGGGCTTTTGAAACCATCGCTTGCCCGTGCGCGCCGCGAACTGAAAAGCCTTGCCGACGAATATGAACTAAATGTCGATCCAGATGCCGTGATCCAAGACGTGGGCGTGGGCATGCAGCAACGGGTTGAGATCCTTAAGGCACTGTACCGCAAGGCCGACATTCTGATCTTGGATGAACCGACCGGCGTGCTGACCCCCGCCGAGGCCGACCACCTCTTCCGAATCTTAGAAAACCTGCGCCGCGAAGGTAAAACCATCATTTTGATTACGCATAAACTGCGCGAAATCATGGATATCACAGATACAGTAAGCGTTATGCGCCGTGGCGAAATGACTGCCACCGTTAAAACATCTGAAACGAACCCGCCACATCTGGCCGAGCTGATGGTTGGGCGCAAAGTCTTGCTGCGCGTGGACAAAGCGCCTGCGCAAATCGGGCGTAAGATCCTTGAGGTCAAAGACCTGAACGTGACCGACGACAAAGGTGTTCACCGGGTAAAGGGTATCAACTTTGACGTCCATGCAGGCGAAATTCTGGGCATCGCAGGTGTTGCAGGCAACGGGCAATCTGAATTGCTTGAAGTGCTCGGCGGGTATGAAAACGCCACTGGCAGCATCCTGATGAACGGCGAGCCAATTGACCTGACAGGCACGAAATCGGACGGCCAAAGCCGCCGCGCACGTGGCATCGCCCATGTGCCCGAAGATCGGCAACGCGAAGGCCTGATCATGGATTTCCACGCCTGGGAAAACACCGGGTTCGGGTATCACCACGACGCGGCCTATCAAAAGAACGCGCTGTTCATGGATAACGCCGCGCTTAAACGCGACACCGAAGAAAAAATGGGCCGTTTTGACGTGCGCCCGCCTGATCCGAACCTTGCCGCCAAAAGCTTTTCGGGAGGCAACCAGCAGAAAATCGTTCTCGCCCGCGAGATTGAGCGCAACCCAGATTTGCTATTGATCGGCCAGCCAACGCGCGGCGTGGACATCGGCGCGATTGAATTCATTCACCAGCAAATTGTTGCACTTCGGGATCAGGGTAAGGCAATTTTGCTTGTTTCGGTCGAGTTAGAAGAGATTTTGTCGCTCTCTGATCGGATCGCTGTTATGTTTGACGGAAAAATAATGGGCGAGCGGATGCCTCAAAATACAGACGAAAAAGAACTCGGCCTTCTGATGGCCGGGATGACAGGAGGCGATTCCTGATGGACGCGATGCCAAAATGGGCGGACGTGATCCTGATCCCTGTGATCTCGATCCTGCTTGCTGCCATTCTGTCTGCACTGGTTATTCTTGCGATCGGCGAAAACCCTTGGGCTGCACTGAAACTGATGGTGGATGGGGCGTTGGGGTCAACCTACGGCTGGGGCTACACGATTTACTATGCTACCAACTTTATCTTTACCGGTCTAGCCGTTGCGATTGCGTCGCAGGCAAAGCTGTTCAACATCGGTGGTGAAGGTCAGGCGCTTTTGGGTGGTCTTGGCGTTGCATTAATCTGTCTTTATATCCCTTGGCCGCATTGGACAATTGCGCTGCTAGGTGCCGCCGCAGCAGCCGCCCTATTTGGTGCAGCATGGGCCGCAATTCCTGCGTTTTTGCAGGCCAAGCGCGGCAGCCACATCGTGATTACCACAATCATGTTCAACTTTATCGCGGCGGCACTGCTCAACTACTTTTTGATCGGCGCGCTGAAGGCACCCGGTATGGAACCTGCAACCGCAAAATTTCCAGAACCGACACATCTGCCGTCCTTCCAAGACATGTTTAACTTTGGCGAAACCACGTTTTTCCGTGGCGCGCCCGCAAACGTGACATTCTTCGTTGCGATTGCAGCCTGTGTATTTGTCTGGGCCTTAGTCTGGCGCACGCGTTTGGGTTACGAAATTCGGTCATTTGGGGAATCTGAATCCGCCGCGAAATACGCAGGCATTAACCCCACAAAAATTATTATGGTCACCATGTTAATCTCTGGCGCGCTTGCCGGAATGATGGCCATCAACAACGTACAGGGCGAGGCCGAACGGCTGGTCCTGAACGCAGCAGAGGGCGCTGGCTTTATTGGCATCGCCGTCGCGCTCATGGGTCGCAACCATCCTTTCGGGGTAATGTTGGCGGCCCTTCTTTTCGGCTTTCTATATCAAGGCGGCGCAGAACTCGCCCTATGGACGTCGATCCCCCGTGAGCTGATCATCGTAATACAGGCATTGGTGATCCTCTTTACGGGTGCACTAGACAATATGGTGCGCATGCCGCTCGAGCGGCTATTTCTATCATTGAGGAGAGCATAAAATGATGGCAGGACCCTTTAAAATAGGTGTCGATGACGACACCGGCGCAGATCTGGGCTTTGTGCTCAGCTGTCTTGCGTTAGGTATGATCACGATGGAAGAGCTACATATGTGGATCCACCACGTGATTGCACAAACACCCGGTGGCGATGTGCCGCCGCATTTGGTGGCGCTGCTTGCGCTGCAAAAACCCGCAAGCGTTTTCCGCCCGAACGAAGCCGTGATGCGCCGCATCCCGCATGACCCGTTCATCACCGACGACCGCTTTGAAGCAATGCTGGGGCTGCAGTTCTTCTTGCGCCGCGACAAAACCCAAGCTGTCGATATTTCGCAGGCAGAGGCCGAAGATGCCCTGCGCCGGAACCCGGAAGTAGCGGATCGCTTCTTTGCGCTCTTCCCCTTCTTGATGGAGAAAGTTGCCTAAATGGACTTTGCGACCCTCTTGCAGATGCTAGACGCAACCCTGCGTCTAGCGACCCCGCTTTTGCTGGCTTGTTTGGCTGGTCTCTATTCCGAACGGGCCGGAATTTTTGATATCGGGCTAGAGGGTAAAATGCTTGCCGCTGCGTTTTTATCGGCAGCAATTGCATCGGTCACGGGCAATGTTTGGCTTGGGCTTCTTGCCGGGATTGGCGCGTCGATGGCACTGTCGATCGTGCATGGCTTGGCCTCAATCACGTTTCGGGGCAACCAACTAATTTCCGGGGTCGCGATTAACTTTTTGGCGGCCGGGTTGACCGTTGTCGTTGCACAAAGCTGGTTCAGCCAAGGCGGGCGTACACCGCAACTATCGGGTGATGCGCGGTTCGAACCGATTACGCTGCCCTTTGCAGAGCAGCTACGCGATGTTCCCCTTCTTGGCCAAGTTTATTACGAATTGATTTCGGGGCATACGATCCTTGTCTATCTGGCCCTTTTGCTTGTGCCGGTGACGTGGTGGGTGCTTTACCGTACCCGCTTTGGCCTGCGGCTACGCGCGGTTGGTGAAAACCCCGCGGCGGTAGATACCGCTGGGGTATCTGTGGTTGGGCTACGGTTCGCTGCCGTGGCGATTTGCGGCGTGCTTTGCGGTATTGCTGGCGCCTATCTGGCAACTGCGCTGCAAGCGGGTTTCACCAAAGACATGAGCGCAGGGCGTGGCTATATCGCGCTGGCGGCGTTGATCTTTGCCAAATGGCGTCCTTGGTATGCGCTGTCTTCATGCATCTTGTTTGGCTTCCTACAGGCGATGGCCCTGCGGTCCGACGTGGTTGAAGAAGTCATTGGATTTGCGCTCAACGGACAGCTATTGGACGTGTTGCCGTTTATCTTGGTTGTTGTGTTGACTGGCTTTGTCGGCAAGGCAACAGGTCCCAAGGCTGGTGGACAGGCCTATGTCAAAGAACGCTGATACGCTTGCAGCACAGATTCGCGCGCTGGCTGGTGACGCCCCCGTGCACGTTGGCCTGATCCTTGGCTCTGGCCTTGGGCATATTGCTGATGCGGTTGAGGGTGTCGCGATCCCTTATGGCGATTTGCCGGGGTTTCCACATGCGGGCGTATCTGGGCACAACCCGAACCTTGTGATCGGTGATCTTGAAGGTGTGCGCGTCGCGGTCTTTGGCGGACGCGCGCATTACTATGAAAGCGGCAAGGCAGATGCGATGCGCCTGCCGCTTGAGGTGTTACGCGCACTTGGTGCGGACCAAATGATCGCAACTAATGCGGCGGGTTCGATGGTCCCGGACATGCCAACTGGATCGATCATGTGCTTGTCAGACCATATCAATTTTTCAGGGTTGAACCCGCTCATCGGCGAACCGACCGACGCACGGTTTGTGCCGATGAAAGACGCCTACGATCCGGACATCCGGACGGCCCTGCGTGCTGCCTCTGACGCGGCAGATGTTGATATGGCTGACGGGATCTACGCATGGTATTCTGGGCCATCGTTTGAAACGCCTGCCGAAATTCGCGCAATCAAACTGCTAGGGGCCGATGCCGTCGGCATGTCAACGGTGCCCGAGGTGATCCTCGCCCGGTTCTTGGGACTAAAAGCCGCAGCGATTTCCACGATTACCAACATGGCCGCCGGAATGAGCGACGAATCTATCAGCCATGAACACACCAAAGCCATGGCCCCCATCGGCGCTGCCAAACTTGAAAAAGTTTTGCGCGGTTACCTGCGCGGATTGGCTTAGGTCCAAAACCGTCTGGCTGTTAGCGCCAACGCTGCAATTCCGCACCGCCGGTCCATTATCTGCCCCCGACGGTTTGACAGTCACGCGTGAAACCGTTTGTGTAGGTATAAAACCGCCCGGAACAGCTTATGCAAGTTTACCTTCCCATCGCCGAAATCTCGGTGAACGCCTTTCTTCTTTTGGGGATCGGCGGGCTTGTTGGGATTTTGTCAGGGATGTTTGGGGTCGGCGGCGGTTTTTTGATCACCCCGCTGTTGTTTTTTATCGGCATCCCACCAGCAGTCGCAGTTGCGACCAGCACGAACCAAGTTGTCGCCTCGTCGTTTTCTGCGCTTCTTGCGCATCTTAAGCGCAAAACCGTTGATATGAAGATGGGAACGGTGCTGCTTGTTGGCGGGCTTGCTGGCTCTGCGCTTGGGGTCCTGTTGTTTAATTTCTTGCGTTCCCTTGGCCAAGTCGATCTGCTTGTGCAGCTTTGTTATGTGCTATTTCTTGGCGTGATTGGCGCGCTGATGTTTGTGGAAAGCTTGAACGCTATCCGCCGCGCCAACCGGCCCGGTGCCCGTGTCGTGCGGCGCAAACACAACTGGGTTCACAATCTGCCCTTTAAGATGAAATTTCGGGTTTCGGGTCTCTATATTTCAGTCGTACCCCCTTTGCTGGTTGGTGTCTTGGTCGGTGTTCTGGCCGCAATTATGGGTGTCGGTGGCGGGTTCATTATGGTGCCCGCGATGATCTATTTGCTGGGTATGCCGACCAAGGTTGTGATTGGGACGTCGCTGTTCCAAATCATCTTTGTTGCCGGGTTTACCACCGTGCTGCACGCCACCACCAACCACACAGTTGATGTGGTCTTAGCGTTGCTGCTGCTGATCGGCGGCGTGATTGGGGCGCAGTTTGGCACCCGCTGGGGTGTTCGGATGAAGGCAGAGCAATTGCGCATTCTGCTGGCCACACTCGTCTTGGGCGTCTGTATTAAACTGGCCATCGATTTGCTTATTCAGCCAACCGAATTGTATTCGCTGACGGCGGGGGCACTATGATCCGGTTGGTCATCTTCATGATTTTGCTGGCCTTCCCCGCATTAGCGGAAGAAGAAATTGTGCTGGGCCTATCACACGATCAGGTCGCGATTACAGCCACCTTTGAAGGGTCTGATATCCTTGTGTTTGGGGCGGTCAGGCGTGAAACGCCGATCCCTGACAAAAGCGAATTGGGCGTCATCGTCACCATCGCAGGCCCCGACATGCCTGTTGATATTTGGCGCAAAGACCGACGCGCAGGCATTTGGATCAACACCGATGAAGTCGAAGTCGACGCTGCACCGTCATTTTATGCCGTCGCTACATCAGCGCCGATGCGCGACGTGCTGCACCATGTCGAAGATCTGCAATACCGGATCACCGCGCCCCGTAAAATTCGGGCCATCGGTGGGCAGGTCAGCGATAGCGTCGCCTTTATGAATGCGCTGATCCGCATTCGTACAGATGAAGGGCTGTATCAACGGCTTGAAGGCGCGGTTGACCTTGAACAAGATACGTTGTTTCGCACTGCGATTACCCTACCCGCGAACCTGACCGAGGGCATCTATGAGACGCGGATATTCCTGACCCGCAATGGCCGAGTTATTGATGAATACATCACCGAAATTCCGGTCCGAAAAGTAGGGCTAGAACGCTGGCTTTATAACCTCGCGCATAATCAATCGCTGATCTATGCGCTAATGTCGCTTGCAATTGCGATTGGGGCAGGATGGGGCGCATCAGCCATCTTTGGAATGATCCGACGCTAGGTCCGCTTACACGTCTTCGCTGACCAGAGAGAAAGGCGCGTCGGGCACCGCCAAATCGTCGACACGTAGCGTGCCTTCGGGCCGGGCTAAGCGGTTGCGCACGACCCAGCGCAATTGGTTTTCGGCGCGGGTAATCGCGACATAGGCCAACCGTTTCCACAGGGGCTGCCCCGCCTCGACCCGGCCCATACGGCTGGCAATTTCGATGTCAGGAGCGAATACTTGTACCGTATCCCATTGAGACCCCTGCGCCTTGTGAATTGTAACCGCAGCGCCGTGCAAGAACGTCGCCCCCATCCGTGCGGCAAAGGGGATAAACGGTTCTTCATCGCCCTCTTGTTCAATCTTCACGATGCTGGCCGCACTGACTTGCGGGTCTTCTGCGCCCATTACATGCAGGCGAGAAAATCCGGGTTTCCGGCCCGGCCCAAGGTAGATGACTTGCGCGCCCTTGATCAGCCCACGAGCCTCAAGATCAAGCCGCTTTTTGCGATGCTTGAGCGGCAGTTCAATCCCGTCACAAATCAGCGGCTCACCCGCAAGCAATTCATCACCCGGCGCACCAAAGGCTGCGCGAAAGGCATGGATCAACCGGATACGGGTCGCGTTGCGCCAGACCAAACAGGGCGAACGGGCCATCAAATCCGCTTCGACGCGTTGGGCCATTACCACACGTTCATCTGTCTTTGCGGCCTCTGCAACCATGCGTTCGAACGCGTAAAAATCCACCATCGGATCGGCCAGCGCATGGGCAAGATCAAGGATCGGGTTGCCTGCATCTTGGCGGTGGATGCGGTTCAGGGTCTGCACATGTTTCGCTGGCAGGGTTTCAAATACCATCCCGCCAGATGATTTCACCGGAGGCAGCTGCGCTGGGTCGCCAAACAGAATGAGCGTCGGGAAAATTTCTTGCAGGTCTTCGAACTGCTTTTCGTCCAACATAGAGCTTTCGTCGACGAACCCTATGTCCAATGGGTCTTCGCGGCGCTTCCATCCGGTAATAAAATCGCTGCCACGCAGACCGGCGGCCGCCAATGCTGCAGGAACAGAGCTATTGACCTGATAGGACGCATAGGCGCGATCCAGCGCCACATCTGTCAACCCTTCGATTTCGGGGCGGTCGCCCTGCCCGGCCAGCCATTCCGCGATTTTTTCGTATTCGGGATCGTACATTGGCGTATAAAGAATGCGGTGGATCGTCGTCGCCGGAACACCCCGGTTACGCAACACGCTAGCGGCTTTGTTTGTCGGGGCCAAAATCGCCAAAGTGCGCCGATCCTTGCGCTTGCGCCCTTCCCAATCACCCGACACCACATCAACGCCGGCTTCTTCAAGCGCCTTGTATAGCTGGGCCAGTAACATGGTTTTGCCAGACCCAGCCTTACCGATAACCGCCATGACAGACGATTTTTCTGATCCGGGCGGCGTCAGCAAACTGTCGTCCAAATCCACGCCTGACTGGCGTAATGCGGCTGCGACGTTATCCCAAGCCTCGGCCTGATCGTCAGAGAATGTAATGGCTGGTGCGTTCATGCCGCGACACTACCTGCGCTATCGCGGGCGTGCCAGCGGATTACGCCACCTTTTGCATCGCCTGAATAGATTGCCCGAACGATAGGTCGAACCAGGCCTCGGACTGATCAGACGTGACCTGCGCGCGGCGCAACACGCGGGCGCGGTCTTCGGGGCGAAAAGGCCAAAGACCGACGCTGATCTTATCGCGGCCTGTCCCAGCGCTGCCTAATACCTCTGGCGAGGCGCCAATCATGTTGTAAATGCGCACCATACGCGGATCAAAGACGCCCAGAAGATGTGTTAACGAAAAAGCGCGCATCAATTCGCCGCCCGCAAGCATCATTGCCGCAGCGACACGGGGGGTGGCCTGTTGACCAAGAACAAAGCGCGTGCACTCCCAGATATAGGGGCTTTCGATCCGTTCACCGTTCAATAGATTCGAAAAATGATCATTGACCATCGTGCGTTCGCTGGTCGGCAAGAACCGCATCGACCCACCATGGGTGCCATCTGCGTTTTCCCAGATGACATAAAGCGGGTTCATTGCATCATATTCGTCGTGTTCTTCCCCGTTTTCGTCAACGGTTACCGCCCAGCGGAGCCGCTCTGCAAATTGCACGGCCCGATCACGGTGCATAGTGTGTTTTAATACTGGTAACCGGGCCAAGTCATTCCCGTAGATATAGCGCAACATAAAAATTCCCCTTCAGCATGATTGGATAGCTCAAGGGTAAAGGCGCGCGCGCGGGTAGTTCGTTAACCGCGCGTACGTGACATTAATGAGTTGTTAACAAATTGCTGCACCGCAGCGCTATTCATCTTCGCGACCGGGCCAGCCACCGCTGGCCTCGCGGGCGGCACCACCGACAACAATCAGCCCTTCACCAACCGCGCGTGCGACGGCGTGGGTCGTATTGAGCGCACCCAGTTTAAACCGCGCGCTTTCAATATAGGCGCGCAATGTATGTTCAGAAATATTTAGCAATTCAGAAACTTGCGCGCGCCCATGGCCCATTCCAAGAAATGTCAGCGCCTCAACTTCGCGCGGGGACAGCTGACGTATCGGTTCTGGCCGTCGCTGCGCGGCAAGCGATAGCACCTTTCTATTCAAGAAGTGTGCGATCAATATCCATTCGCGTTGATTCGATTGAACAAAATCATCCCAACTTGCGTCATCGGTTGTGTGTGATGTGGTCAACAAAGCAAGCTGCCCATTGGGCCCGCGGATCGGGAATGAAAAGCCCTGATTGCCGACACCATGTGCAATCGCATCTTTTCGGAACGCTTTTGCCGCACGCGATGACCAATCTAATTGGCGCCAGTCAACTGGGTGAAACCGTTGAAAGCATCCGACGATAACAGGGTCGATACGGATATAGTCGTTTTCAACATAATGTTTGGCCCAAATAGGGTCATACGTGCCAAACCCGTATTGCTCACCATCTGCACTTACCCAATGATAAACCATGTGGTCCACGGCGAACATATCGCGCAGCTGAACGGTTAAATCTTGGATTTGTTCAAGCGCTTCCGCTTGTTCCAACGTTTGCAGAAAGCTGTTCAGTTCCAGTTTTTTCCCCTTGCGTTGAAAAAAGCGCACTCTCAATCATACGGTTCATTTCAAACCTAGCGGAAGCTGCCGCATTTTCAAGCTGTGCTTCTAACGCGGAAAGTTGATGTGTTTGCGCATATCGCTGCAGATCGATGATAACATCGAGAATCCACTCGTGGCCCATTTATCGGTTCCTTAACTAATTACAATGTTGTTTCTCTCTGCAAGAACAACACGATAACTATTAAATATTTATCCACAGGCGCAAACCCCCCAATAATGGGGGGTAGACGTTTAAAATTGTTTATAAAAAACAAGGATGGCGCCACAAAAAGATGTGGCGCCATCCATTTAGAGATACAACCTGTGATTGCTTAACTGCCTTCGGCGACCGCATCCTCCAACGACCGTAGACCCACCTTCGGTGATTGGATCAGCACGGCCATATTGCCCGGCTTATG